>NZ_NEGG01000001.1 GCF_002135295.1 Acinetobacter sp. ANC 5054
CCACTTTTTTAGCAATACTCGACCAAGGCAGTTTTTCAGTGCTCACCGCCGTGACTGCCCACATATTGCCAAAAACTGAGCCACCGACATATAAGGCCACCATCGCTGCACTGATCTCAGGGCCAAATAAAGCCAAAGCGAATGGAAAGCCGAGCCACGCCAAATTGATATAGCTGACACAGAGTGCGCGTAAATTATCTTTGAGAATCCATCGAAATAGATAAAACATGATGATGGCAACGCCAAAGCTAAAGAGCATGAGCGCCAAACTACCCGCTTGGTAAAACACCATGTTGTAAATAATGACAAAAGGAATAAAACAACGGGCTAAAAGACTCGAAAATATGGACTTAAGTGATGAAGTACCTGAGATAGAGGCTAATCCGAGTCCGCATAAAAATCCAAAAATTGGAAGAAGAAATGCCACTGAATTACCCTCAAAAATTACTGCCTGCATAGTAACACTGAATGTGATTCATTGAGGTGTGTCTTTAAATTGCAATATTGTGGTCACCGCACTGTCATGTCGAACTGCTGAAATGTTGTGTAAACCAACAAGAGGATAACAAGATGGCTGGACTATCGATTTGGCATGTACTGATTTTTGCAATTGTGGTGATTTTACTCTTTGGTACCTCTAAGCTAAAAAACTTGGGTAAAGATGTCGGCGGCGCGGTCAAAGATTTCAAAAAATCGATGCGTGATGAAGACGCAGCAAATACACAGCTTAATGAGCCTCGCACGCTAGAGCATGAAGCTCAAAATAAAACCAATTCCTCAGTTCAAAGCTAAGGAGTTGTCATAATGCTTAATATTGGTATTAGCGAATTACTGGTGTTCAGCATTATTGCGCTGATCGTACTCGGCCCAGAAAAACTGCCTGAAGGTATCCGCTTTGCAGGTAAATGGTACGGGAAAGTTAAACGACTGATCAGTAACGTGCAAACAGACATTGACCGTGAACTTCGCATGTCCGAACTTCGTGAAGAAATGCAAAAAGAAATGCAACGTATTCAACAGCTCGAAGCGCGTATGCAGGCTCAGATGAATGAATTGCAACAAACGCAACACCCCATAGAACAGACTGCGCAAAAACAACAAGAAGCCGTCCTACCTGACAATAAAAATTTATCCCCACGTTATCAGTACATCGAACGTGGTCAGAGCACGATCTTTGCCGTGGCTACACCCCAAATGAAAAAAAAGCACGAGATTAAAACAGACCAAGCTCCCACATTAAGCTCGACCGATGCATTAGCAGAATATCAGGTGGCCGTATGACAGATCTTTCACTGAATAATTCACAGAACACTGTGCCTGATTTGGAAGAAATGCCGATCACCAAACATTTGGTGATTTTGCGTCGGCATTTGATCAAAATTACAGGACTCATTTTGATTCTGTTCTTTTGTTTATTGCCCTTTGCCAATCAAAGCTATCAATTGATGTCAGAACCTCTGCGTGCTCAATTGCCGATGACTTCATCCATGATTGCAACGGATGTGACCGCCACCTTTATGGCGCCATTTAAGCTGAATTTCTTTGTCGCGCTAATGCTCGCGATGCCCTTCGTGATTTATCAACTTTGGGCCTTCATCAAACCTGCACTGTATGAAAAAGAGCGGCATTTGGCGATGCCCTTATTATTCGGCAGCATCGTCCTCTTCTATGCCGGAATTGCCTTTGCCTATTGGGTTGCCCTGCCGTCCATCCTACATTTTTTTATGAGTGTTTCGCCTGAAACGGTCGCCCCGATGACGGATATCAATAGTTATTTAAGTTTCTGCTTAAAGCTTTTTTTAGTGTTTGGGCTGACCTTTGAAATTCCGATCATCACGCTAATTTTGATTTTGATCGGGGTGGTGTCTACTCAAACCTTGGTGGAGAAGCGTCGTTTTATTATCGTCGGCTGTTTTTTTGTCGCCATGTTTGCCACGCCACCCGATGCGCTTTCGATGATCATGTTAGCCATCCCAATGTGGATGCTATTCGAGTTGGGCTTATTTTTTGGCAAGCTGATTGAGAAACGACGCGCAACTGCAACTTAAATTGGCTTATGTTTCGACAATTTTGGTGAGTTTTACACCTAAGAGGCTGAAATAGCCTCTTTTTTTATGTGCCCATTTAACGTTTTGCAATTTTCACACTGTGAAATCTAAACGCCTATTTCATCAGTTTGCAATATTAGCTTCAAAGCATTGTCATATTTTATCGATAGTTTTATGTGATCAACTTTTACCCAGCACACCTTTGCCAGGATTCAAATTCATGACAAACATGCCATATAACGAAGATCAAGAACTTGATAACAACACTTCGGATAACCTTCATTTTCGTGACATTTTAGAACAGCGCATCAGCCGCCGTAGCTTGATTACCAAGACTGCGAGTGGTGCCGTCGCACTTGCATTGGCATCTTCATTAACGGGGTGTAATGATGACAATGACTCAGATTCAAATAGCAATACTAAACCACCTGTCACTGATCCAAATCAAAAACCGACCAAGTTCAATTTTACACCTGTGAAAAAGAATTTAGATGATATCGTGACTGTTCCTGAAGGCTATCAAGCGCATGTGCTATATGCGATGGGTGACTCGATTAACCCTGCATACTCAGCGTGGGATGATAACAATGTCCCATCTGGCCCGAGCTTCCAATTCCGCTCTGGTGACTGCCATGACGGTATGAGCTTCTTTGGTTTAAATACCACTTCTGGACGTTATGATGCCAAACAGTCAGACCAAGGTTTGTTGGTGATGAACCATGAATACATCAATCCGACCTTCTTACACCCGCAAGGCCCAACTAAAGTGGATGGTCGTCGTCCTGAAGATGAAGTGATCCGTGAAGTCAATGCACACGGTGTTTCTGTCATTCAAATTGAAAAAGACAGCAAGACTCAAGCAGTCAAACTGGTGCTGAACTCGCCCTTCAACCGTCGTATTACGGCATCGACTGTGATGGACTTTAAAGGCCCTGTCGCAGGCTCAAGTTTAGTCAGCACTAAGTTCTCAGCCGCTAGCCAACAAACCCGTGGTACACACAATAACTGTGGTAATGGCTATACGCCGTGGGGCACTTACCTGACAGCAGAAGAAAACTTCATTGGTTACTTCGCTCGTGCGAAAGAAGATGATGCAAAACGTAGTCCTGCTGAAATTGTGGCACTCAACCGTTATGGACTAAAAGCTGGTGCTAACTCACGCTATGGTTGGGAAACTGCTATTGGAAGTAATGAGTCACAAGATTTATATGACCGTTGGTCAGCGAATGTCACAGGTACTCAGGCAGCGGAAGATTACCGTAATGGTCCAAATACCTTTGGTTGGATTGTCGAAATTGATCCATTTGATCGTCGTGAAAATCCAGTGAAACGTACTGCACTTGGTCGCTTTGCACATGAAGACTGCCGTGCAAGCCGCTTACGTGAAGGTGACAACCTCGCATTTTACATGGGCGATGACTCACGCGGTGAATACATCTATAAATTTGTATCAGACCAAAAATGGAATAAAAAAGATGTCAACGGTGGCTATGCTGCAGGCGACAAATACATGAACAACGGTAAGTTATACGTTGCCAAATTCAACAATGACGGCAAAGGTCAATGGATTGAATTGAGCTATAACATCAATGGTTTAAACCAAAGTAACACCGTTTATCCTTTTAGCTCACAAGCAGATGTCCTAACTTTTGCACGTCTTGCCGCAGATGCTGTCGGTGCTACCAAAATGGACCGTCCTGAATGGGTCGCTGTGCATCCTGAAAATGGTGAAGTCTATGTAACCCTTACCAATAACTCGAACCGTGGTACCACGCATGCACTAGATGCGGCCAACCCACGTAACTACACCGACCCTGAAGGTGGTAAAGGCAACGTCAACGGTCATATTATCCGTTTCCATGAAGATGGTGATACAACCACAGCGCTCAGCTTTACTTGGGATATTTACCTGTTTGGCGCTGAAGCAAAAATGGCGAGCAACATTAACTTATCAAGTCTAAATGACAACAATGACTTGTCCTCACCAGATGGTATGTGGTTCGACCCACGTGGTGTGTTATGGATTCAAACCGATGACGGTGCTTATACCGATACCACCAACTGTATGATGCTTGCTGCACTACCGGGTCAAGTCGGTGATGGAACAAAAGCCACGACATCATCGGGTCAAGAAACCATTGTGGGTGCAAAACTGAATGACGAAAACTTACGTCGCTTCCTGACTGGACCTAAAGAATGTGAAATCACAGGTGTGACGATGACACCTGATTACAAAGCGATTTTTATTAATGTGCAACATCCGGGCGAAGATTCAGCATCCTATGCTGAGCCGACTAGCCACTGGCCTGCATCACAAACCAATGTAGCAGCGACTTCACGCCCTCGCTCAGCGACCGTTGTCATCACCCGTAAAGATGGCGGTGTGATTGCTGGCGAAGCAGTAGAACAAGCTCAGCCAACGCAAAAAACCGCATAAAACATTTATAAAAAAAGCCGACGATTCGTCGGCTTTTTTTTATGGCTTTAACTGTACTTCTATCTGGGTGATTTGCCCTTGCTGTTCGCCCTGTTGCTGTTTTTCCTGCCAAGACCATGAAGTTCTTCCCATACAAAGCAAATTCGAGCAACGCGTACCATAGACTGGACTTTGAATAAAGGTCGATGACAGCAACTCCTCCATTTCCACCTGTATGCCTGTATTGGGTAAAAGTTCAGGGATTATCTTGCGTTCATCTTCCAAAATATCCCACGCCGCGGCATCAATATCAGCTTGCGGCTGCCGCGCTTGCAACATTGGCAAAAACTCTTGAGTAAAGCGCTTGCGCAAATGTCGGGTCTTTTCCCAATGTTCAGTCATCAAGCCGTTAGATACGACATAAACGCCTTTGGCCAGCACTTGCGGCGCTTCACCGCGGTTACTCATGTACACCGCTTGATGTGCATCACCCAGAAATATATTAAACCCTGCGTAGTCGCATTGGCGCAGTTCTAGTGCCTGCGTAAAACGGATTGGAGTCTGGTCGGATTCTAAAAAAGCTTGAATTAAATGCCCGCGCGAAGTTGGATACTGCTTTTGATCCCTACCATCTCTAAAATTGGTAATGACTGCCCAGCGCCCAGCTGCGGTAATGCCCATCCATGTACCACCTGACTGCAAATCTTGACCCGCAATAATTGGACTATTGTCCCATGCTCTTAAACTTGCTGTCGGACGTAGATAAAACTCATCGCGATTGGAAATTAAACAAAGCGGCATCTCATCTAACACCTGCCATGCAAAAGCCACAATGCACATAATCGACTCTCAAAATCTTTACACATTGAATGTACAACATTTTTCATATGTTTCAGCTAAAATCTGTGCAAAACATAATGACAAGGAGCAGCAATGCTGACTTATCCAAATATCGACCCTGTGGCGATATCACTGGGACCATTACAGGTGCACTGGTATGGTCTGATGTATTTACTGGCATTTTTATTTGCTTGGGGTTTGGCAACCTATCGTGCGAAACAACGCGATAGTTGGACCGCAGAAATGGTTTCTGACCTGATTTTCTACGGTGCGCTCGGCGTTGTCATCGGTGGTCGAGTGGGTTATGTATTTTTCTATGGCTTCGATCAGTTCCTTGCCAATCCGTTATGGTTATTCCAAGTTTGGACGGGTGGTATGAGCTTCCATGGTGGCTTCCTTGGCGTGATGATTGCCATGCTGCTATGGTGTAAAAAATACAAAATGACGTGGTTCCAAACCCTAGATTTCATTGCACCCTGCGTACCAACAGGTCTAATGTTTGGTCGAATTGGTAACTTTATTGGCGGTGAACTGTATGGTCGTGCCGTAACCGATCCTAACTATGCATTTGGGATGATTTTCCCGAACGATCCACTGCAATTGGTTCGCCATCCATCACAAATTTATCAAGCATTGTGCGAAGGCTTAATTCTGTTTATCGTACTGTGGTGGTTTAGTTCTAAACCTCGTCCACGCTACGCAGTATCTGCACTATTCCTTATTGGGTACGGTATTGCACGTTTTGTCGTGGAATTCTTCCGTGAGCCAGACAATGGCCAACTTTTTATTGGTTGGATGAGTAAAGGTCAGTTCCTGACTGTGCCGATGATTCTGATTGGTGCTTGGCTCATGTGGTATGCCTACCAGAAAAAAATCTATGACTGGGGTCCACAAAAAAATACTTAATAATCGATTCAACATTAAGCGAGGCACAGTCCTCGCTTTTTTTGTCTGCATGTACACACTGAACTGCCAGCCTGAACTGTGCTAAAGTTTAGTTTGCTTATTTTACTCACATAGACTCATGCTTGAATTCTGGTTCGATCCAACGGTTGCTGTTTTAAAGAAAGTCTTATTTTTTATCGCAATGGCAGTATTGACTGCTGTGCTGTACTGGATGGAACCCTTAAAACTCGATGCAATTTTGATGTTTTTAGGAACAGGCGTCATTTTCTTGATTTGCCGCTACTGTAAAATTCATTTTGCCGCAAAAAATCCAACGGGCTTACTCTATCGACTGCTCACTTGGATTCCCATTGCTCTACTGTTAGCACTTATTTTTGTCCATATGAATCAAGGTGAAATTCTAATTCCGGGTGCACAAGGCATTGGCTTTATGGCATTAGCCATTTGCTTGCTTTCTCCTCTCTCATTGCTGAATCAAAATAACCAGACCCCACCAAAAGGATAAGCTTATATGCTTCAATTTTGGTATTCCAGCCGCTGTACACGTGAAATTAAATTGGTGATTTCAATCAGTGTTTGTGTGCTGGTTTTTCTCTGTGCCGAGCAAAAGCAATTGGACCCCATATTTACAGGTTTAAGCATTGCCATAGGCGTACTGACACATGTTTTATATGAATGGAAAAGTAAGACAACTCTGGCCTTAAATCCAATATTGAGAGGAATATTGGATTTCCTGCCATTCATCTGCTTAATCGTATTGATGTATTTTTTACCAAATCAGCAGCGCGTTTTCTTAGCACTACAATGTGTCGGCTTTGCAGCCCTTGGCTTATTTATTGTGTCGATATATAGTCGGCGCAGCAAAAGGTTTGATCATTAAACCTTTTGTACAACACTAAATATGTGGCTAGAGTCGTGGAAAAATTCTTAGTGCGTTACTGGTCAATACGGTAATAGGTATATTTCACATTTGGATTGCGATAAACCGCGTAACCTGTTTGACGATAATCCGACACCCAAGCGCTACCTGAATAAGCTGCAATATGCCCATAACGACTGTTCTGATTACGGTCGATAATATAAATATCGCCTTTTTTCGGACGGTCAAAAGACAAGTTAATTTTTTGATAACCGATTTTTTGCAGTGTATTGCCCCAGTCTGCTGCGGCAATTGGATGACTATTAAAACGCGCACCAGCAGATTCTAAAGCGAGGCGAACACTACGCGCACATTTTTGGCTACTCGATTGACGTGTCACACTTTGAAGAAATCCAGTTAAACGATCAATATCGATACGTTGACCGTTACGAGAAATCGCGCTTTTTGATGCAGTATTTTGATTGGATGTAGAAGTGTTGGACTTACCCGAATTACGGCCCGACTGAGAACGAATTATGATATTGGCTTGGACTGGAGCATGTACTTCACTCAAGTTTACATTGTGATCATAAGCCATTCTTTAACACACACTCCCGCCTTCTCAATAGGCATTACAGTTTTAACATCGGCAGTGATAGTAACCCCTAAAAAATGTTTTTTCATGTAAAAAATGTAAGATTTCTTAAACACACATCCATTTTCCAGTTTGTTTGATTATTTTTAAAACTAATAAAATAATTTAAAAATTCATTGACTTAATGTTTAAATTTACAATGTAAAAAACGAATTACAAAAAAGAATTTTAGTTTATTTTTTAATCAATCTTATCTAGCTTTTTTCATTGTTATTTGCTTATAAAATGTCGAATTCATCACAATGTTACACTTTGTGCCTGCAACTTGTTTGTGTTAAATGAAAGCGCAAAATACAGCAAAACGAGACGATGGAGTTCGTATTTTTCAGCAAAAATAAAAAAAAGCACAGCGGCTGTTCATGAACATTTTTCAATTTTCAGTACTTTATTTAACTCAACTTCTAAGACTGAGTAGAGTTGTTTCATCGATATCAAAAACAGGCTAATATGTGCCTCAAGAAATCCACCCATCATGAGAGAGACATGCGCCAATATTTAGACCTGTTACAACACATACTCGACAACGGCGGCGACAAAGGCGACCGTACCGGTACGGGCACGCGTTCAGTATTTGGTCATCAGATGCGCTTCGATCTTTCTAAAGGCTTTCCTTTATTGACCACAAAAAAAGTACATTTCCGTTCTATCGTGATTGAATTGTTGTGGTTTCTAAAAGGCGATACCAACGTTAAATATTTACAAGACAATAAAGTGTCTATTTGGGATGAATGGTCAACAGCAGAACAAACTGCGCGTTTTGGTCGTCCTGAAGGCGAACTTGGTCCAGTATATGGCCATCAGTGGCGTAACTTTGGTGCCACCAAAAAAGCCGATGGCTTATACGAAAAAGATGGTTTTGACCAAATCAAATGGTTGATCAATGAAATTAAGACCAACCCGAATTCACGTCGTTTAATCGTATCTGGTTGGAACCCGAATGAAGCAGGCAATGTTGCTTTACCCCCGTGCCATACTTTGTTCCAATTCTTTGTTCATAACGGAAAATTATCGTGCCAGTTATATCAACGTAGTGCTGACGTTTTCCTTGGTGTGCCGTTTAATATTGCCAGCTATGCTCTGCTGACTCATATGATTGCGCAAGTTTGTGATCTTGACGTTGGTGACTTCGTTTGGACGGGTGGTGATACACATTTATATGCCAACCATTTTGAACAAGCTCAGCTCCAATTAAGCCGTGAGCCGCTCGGTCTGTGTCAATTAAAGTTAAACCCTGAAATTAAAGACCTGTTTGATTTTAAATTTGAAGATATTGAAATTGTGGGTTATGAATCACATCCTGGAATTAAAGCGCCAGTCGCGGTTTAATTTTTAAATTCGAACCTGAAAAAACCGAAATCCCACTTTGCGAAAAGTGGGATTTTGCATTTTAATAGGAACACTTTTTATTGGGTTTTGAGTAAGTAGTATGGTGTTTCAAAATTTAGAAGTCGTTCATGTCGTGGCAATGGATCAACAGCGCTGTATTGGTAAAGGTAATGACTTACCTTGGCATATTTCTGCCGACTTAAAACATTTTAAAGAAATCACCCAAGGTGGTGTGGTGGTGATGGGCCGTAAAACCCTCGAATCGATGGGACGCACCCTACCTAAACGTGTCAATTGGGTCATTACCCGTGATACATCATGGTCTTTTGAAGGTACTAAAGTTGCCTACACGATTGAAGATGCATTAAGCCAAGCCGTTGCTGATGTAGCAAGTTCTGAAAAACCTACAAGCATTTTTATTATTGGTGGTGGTGAAATTTTTAGCCAAACGCTTGCTATAGCCGATCGTCTTGAGCTCACTCACGTCGAATTGGATGTGCAAGGTGATGCGCACTATCCTGTCATTCCTGTTGAGTTTAATAAAATTGCGTCAGAACAACATATTGACGACAAAACTGGGATTGCTTTTGAGTTTGCAACATACCGAAAATAAAGAAAAATTCAATGTTAAAGAATCATGATGCAGCAGCATGACACACGAAAAATTCTAAAAAAACTTGGGCTGAATATGCTTCATGCTTTATTCAGCCTATTCGTCATCTGCTCTTCTATTTGGTTATGCGCAGCCTTATGGGTGCAAGCCCCTGCTGGCTGGCTAGGTAGCCGCATCATTATTGGTATTTGGATTGCCTTCGCCTTAAGTATTTTAGGCATTTATATCAGCCAACATTTTTTTAGCCGCCGTAAAGACGTGCTGATTTATATCATCGGATTTATTTGTAGTTTGTTTTGGTATTTTGGCATGCAACCCGAACAAAACCGAGATTGGAATCCTGAAGTCGCCGAAATACTACATTATGAAAAACAAGGCGATTTTGTTCGTTTACACAACGTGCGGAATTTTGCTTGGCATTCGGATGGGACATATACGCCGCGCTGGGAAACACGCGAATATGACTTGAATAAAATTAATGGGGTCAATATTGTCACCTCTTATTGGATGGGACCACAAATAGCCCATACCCTCGTCAGTTTTGATTTTAGTGACAGACAACCACTTACCTTTTCAATTGAAATTCGTAAAGAAAACAATGAAGAGTTTTCTGCAATTGGTGGGTTTTTTCGCAAATATGAACTGAGTCTAATTGCATCAGATGAAAAAGATATTATTTACACGCGGAGTAATACACGTGGTGAACAAGTCTATTTCTTTCCAGTCAATATGCCTAAAGCGGAAATGAAAGCACTATTTATTGAATATCTTCATAAAGCCGATGAACTCCAAAAGCAGCCAAAGTGGTATAACACGCTGACCAGTAACTGCACCACGCTAGTCTTTGACATGGTACAAGCCGTTTCACCCTACCATTTGCCAACGGATTATCGCTTGTTTGCTTCTGGCTACTTGCCCAATTATTTACACGACTTACATGCCATAGACCCTAAATGGGATATGAAAACTTGGTACCAAAAAGCCCATGTTAACCCACGGGTATCTCAACACGATAAGCTGAGTAGTTCGCAATATTCTCAGCTGATCCGCCAAGGTTTACCGCATTCACATCTTGAAAATACTTCTAGCCATTTATAAATATTAAATCTTGATACAAATTTGGCTGGTGTCTGATCTGAATATTTGTTTAGATAGTTTGAGTGCATTTATAAAGAGAATTTTATGTTAAAACAATTATTTGTTGCTGCAACACTCAGCACAGCCTTAATCATGGTGGGGTGTGAAACCATGCCGACTCAAGATCAAAATGTCACCTCAAATTTAAGCCAATTACAGAACCGCACATGGATTGCCACGCAAATTGGCAATACACCCATTAAGACTGCGCCCACAGCCCAAAATATCCCAAGTCTTCAGTTTGATGCTGAATACCGTGTTTCAGGTGCAGATGGCTGTAACCGCATTATGGGGGGATACAATGCAGGCAAAGATACTTTAACCTTTGGACCATTGGCAGGCACCAGAATGGCATGTCGGGACAACCATGGGCTTGATCAACAATACAATGCTGCACTTGCGAAAGTCACCCATTATCAAGTTTATGGCAAAACTTTAAAATTGTTGGATAAACATGGTAACTTGCTGATCCAATATGAAAGTGCGGTTCAACCCCGTTAATTTACTCAAAGTCTGCTACGGCAGACTTTTTTATTACTGATCAGTGAATGAAAAAAACTTTTTTACAACCATTTCCCATGATAACTATACAGACGTATATTGCAGTTTTTCGTTATAACCCCATATAAAAAATCAGTGAAATAAAACAGGATTTAAGTATGCAACAAGCCGTATTTGGTGGTGGATGCTTTTGGTGTGTCGAAGCAGTTTTTTTACAGTTACGCGGTGTCGATTCAGTTGTGAGCGGCTATGCTGGCGGTGTAAGTTTAGATCCAACCTATAAGCAAATCTGCGAAGGCAACACGCAGCATGCAGAAGTGATCCAAATCAATTTTGATGATGCTCAGATTAGCTTCAAACAATTGCTTGATGTATTTTTTGCCACGCATGATCCAACCACACTCAACCGTCAAGGTAATGATGTGGGGACTCAATATCGTTCAGTGATTTTCTATCAAAATGAGATGCAAAAGCAGCAAGCTGAACAGCGCATTGAAGAACTTAAAGCCGAAGGTCTTGATATTGTGACTGAACTGAGTCCCATGCCAACCTTCTATCCAGCTGAAGAGTATCATCAAAATTTCTTTGCACGTAACCCAAATCAAGGCTACTGCAATTTTTCGATTCCGCCGAAACTAATGAAGTTACGCAGTAAATTCCAAGATTTAATAAAATCTGAATAAGCGGCTTAAAAGAACATAAAAAAAGCGACCCAATCAGGTCGCTTTTTATTTTAACCAATAAAAATCTTAGTTATCGCTGGCAAATGCGATATCGCTGAGTCCGGCTCCACTCGCACGCGACATCACTTGAGCAACAGTGTCATAACGTGATTCCTTATCTGCTTTTAACACTAAGGCAGGTTTACGCTCTTGTTGACCTGCAGCTTTTAAACGGCTGTCTAGATCTTCAAGGCTCACGATATCGCCATTCCAAGCAATATCCCCTGCTGAGTTAATGCTGATCGTTACACTTTCAGGTGGTAGATCAATCACTTCCGCAGTCGTTTGTGGCAAAGTTAATGGAATTGATGGGTTAGCCACAGTTGCTGTCACCAAGAAGATGATCATCAATACCAACATAATATCGATGAGCGGAATGAGGTTCATCTCATTCATGCCAGCATCGTTGTCTTCACCCAATTGAAAAGCCATTAAGCTTGACCTCCAGCTAAACTTTGCTGAGTTGCTTTAACATCATCTTTCTTTGCAGCAGATTCTTGTTGCAACATCGTATCAATTAATAAGCCATGTGCTTGGTCTTGCAATTCATTTGAAAGTGTACGGTTAAAACGAACACAGATGTTATATGCCAATACCGCAGGAATTGCGACAGCCAAACCGAGACCAGTCATGATTAGGGCTTCCCCCACTGGTGTTGCAACTTGAGCCAAGCCTGCTTGACCGCTCTTACCGACAGCAACAAGGGCATGGAAAATACCCCATACGGTACCAAATAAACCAACGAATGGTGCAATCGAAGCAATCGTACCTAAAACTGATACGCCTTTTTCAGCATTGGCTTTTTCAACTGAAATTTGGCGTAGCAAAGCTTGTTCTGCCACTGCTTTACGTTGTTCAAAACCTAGAGGCGCAAATTTCGCTTTCAGTTTGTTCAGTGCATCTGCAAGGTGAGTATATGCCACTTGCTTTAACTGACGCGTGCCCATAATGCGCAGCACGAAGATCGTCCAAGTCGCAATCGACATTGCAAGTAACACGAAATACAGTGTTTTGCTGACTGCATCTGCATGTTGCCAATAAACTGAAAAGTTCATATTCGAACTCCTAATGGGTTAGCCGGAATCTTATTTAAGTTTAAAGTTAAATGGTTGGTCGACACGTGTCGGCGTCGCCACACCATTATCTATATATTTGGATAAACGTGCGCGTTTCACAGCAGCGGTCACCTTACGATTAACTGCCGCACCACACGTTGAGTTTTTCACTGTTGCAGATTCGATTTTACCTTCTGCACTCGCTGAAATTGCCACTTCAACTGAACATGATGCTTTTAATTCACCTTCGTCAAATTGGACATTTGGCGCTTTCACCCAACTTACCCCGTTACCAATACTGACACTTTTCGGCGCCGGTGGCGCTGGCGGTGCAGGAGGTGCTGGTGGCGGTGTAACAGGTGCTGGAGGTGTAGGTTCAACACGTACCACTTTGGTTTCAGAAACCACAGTGGAAGCAACAGGTGTAATAGGCACATTCTGTACCGGTTTAACCGTCGGTTTAGGTGCGTCTTTCTTTTTCACCTGCTCCACTTTTTCCACTTTTTTCGGTGGTGGTGGGAGTGGTTTATCAACAATTTTGACTTCTTTAGGCTTCGGTGGCTCTTTCTTCGGTTCTGGTTTTGGTTTCGGAGGTTCTGGTTTCTTCTCCACAATCTTCACAAAACGCACCTTAATCGGGTCTTTTTCAACAGGCTTGAGTTCAGGTGTTTTCATATTGCTCACCGCCCACAATACACCAGCATGTCCAATCACAACTGCGGCGATTGCAGTGACGATTTTCTTTTTCATCGAGTTTGGAGAAGGCATCATTGGAGCGGAAGATTGACTCATTAAAATCAGTTACCTTGAAGAAGCGACTGCAATTCAATTTTGAAAATGCAATCAGGCTCATCGGTTAGCACAATTAAAGTACCGCAATAATAAATGAGAAGTGTTTTCATTTGCAACTATTAATTCGACCGTTTTAATGACTTTTTTAAATCATAAAACAAAAAAGGCATACCTAAAGTATGCCTTTTTGACCGATTTATTTATCGTGAATTATTGAAATACGACCGTTTTATTTCCATCAACAATAATTCGGTCTTCAAGATGCCACTTCACTGCACGTGCCAATACATTACGTTCTACGTCTTGACCCAATTCACGTAATTGTTCAACAGTAAAGTCATGACTCACACGCTCAACGTCTTGTTCAATAATTGGCCCTTGGTCAAGGTCAGCAGTCACATAATGTGCCGTTGCACCAATCAGTTTGACGCCTTTTTCATGGGCTTGTTTGTATGGGTTTGCACCAACGAAAGCAGGTAGGAATGAATGGTGAATATTGATCACTTTCATTTCCCATTTTTGCACAAATTCTTCGTCTAAAATCTGCATATAACGCGCCAATACAAGTAAGTCATTGCCTTGCATCAATTCATCAATTTTTTCGTATGCTTCGCGTTTGTTATCTTTGTTTACTGGCACGACTTCAAATGGAATACCAAAATTTTCTACAGACTCACGAAGTGCATCGTGGTTTGACACCACTTTGGTAATTTCGCATGGCAGCCCACCACGCGCATGACGCCATAACAACTCAAGTAAAGCATGGTCAACTTTAGACACCAAAATACCGACTTTTTTCACGTCGCTAACCAAAGCCAAACGCCAGTGCATGTTATAACGCTCAGATACATTCGTTGCGAAAGTTTGCGTTAAACTTTCTTTACGGCTTTGCAAATTATCCAGTTCAAACTCAACACGCATGAAGTAACGCCCCCCTTGAGCTTCAGTCGCGTATTGATCAAGTGCGGTAATATTTGCTCCCTGATGATACAAAAAGCTCGATACAGCTTGCACAATCCCCGGTTTATCTTCACAGGTAATGAGTAAGCGTGCTGTGTTAGCGGTCGACATATTCATGTTGGTTTATATCACTAATCAGTTAAATTGAAAAAAGAGCCGAGTAGTCTAACCCTTTTTTCGGTCAGACTAAATAGGCTTATTCAGTATCCACATGCTTTGCATTTGAAAGGCTAGCAAATAAGTCCGAAGGGCCTAAAGTTTCCAATAGGCGCTCATAGGTTTCACGGCTTTCACCACGCAAATAGGCACCTTCTAAGAACACCATTTGACGCAGTGCTTGCCAAACCCATTTTTCTTCCAAGGTATTTGAATCGGTAATATGCCCAGACATATAAAGGAAGTTGGTCCAGTTGGTCAGTACAATCCATAAATTGATGGTCAATGCCTCAATCTCTGAATCGGTCATTTGCATGAGACCTGCATTCACAAAGGCTCTATAAATTTTTTGACCTTGTTGCATGACCTGCCCTGCAAAACGTGGATACATTTTGCGGAAGTCTTCGTTATTTTCCACCAAGTGATAGACGTCACGATGCAAGAAACGATATGTCCATAATTGACTGCTCAGTACTTGAAAATAGCGAATTTTGTCATTGGCATCGAGCAAACGATCATCTGGCAGTGCAAGCATTTCCAGCGTCTCTTGCTGATATTGTTCCATCAGTTCCTTAATAATTTCGCTTTTATTACGGAAATGATAGTACAGGTTGCCCGGACTCATTCCGAGCTCAGCTGCAATATGGTTGGTTGTCACTGAACGCTCGCCACGCTCATTAAACAACTGCAAACTCAGCTGCAAAATACGTTCTTTCGTTTTTAAAGTTTTGGTGTGAGACATCCTAAAACAACCATTATTTCAACGTATTAGAACCCTAACACATAAAGTAACTTGACTATTTAGAGTATTTGCTCTAAAAATTAATTAATCGCTAAATTTAGATATGGTCGTGCGACATGAATAGTCAAACAAAAACAACTTCAATGACACCACATTCTTTTGATAACCAGCAACTCAACGATATGCTGGCACAGCAGAAACAAGCTTATTTACGCTACCCATTGCCGACAGCAAAAGAGCGTATAGACCGCTTGGCTCGGCTTAAGCGTATCTTAGTTAAGTATCAAGATCAATTTGCTGATGCAATTAATCAAGACTACGGTAACCGCTCGGTGGGTGAAACCAAGATTGGTGAGTTGCTGACATGTCTTGAACATATTAAATATTATAGCAAGCATTTAACCGATTGGATGAAACCGTCAAAACGCCATGTCGGAATTATTCACCAACCTGCAAAAGCTTGGGTGCAATATCAACCTTTAGGTGTGGTCGGCATTATCACACCGTGGAACTATCCACTGCTACTTTCAATTGGTCCCTTAATTTGTGCTTTGGCTGCGGGCAACCATGCCATGATCAAAATTTCGAGTTCATCAGCCACTTTTGGCGCTGTGCTTGAAAAAGCCTTAGCTGAAGGATTCCCACAAGAATTGGTCGCGGTCGTGAATGGCGGCGGTAAAATTTCAGATGACTTTAGTCATTTGGCTTTTGACAAAATGATTTTCACAGGTTCGACCAACGTGGGTAAAACCGTGATGGCTGCAGCAGCAGAAAATCTTGTCCCCGTGATATTAGAACTTGGTGGTAAATCACCAGTCTTGGTTCATCCATCGATTGACCTTGCCGATGTCGCACAGCGACTCGCTGTTGGTAAACTTTGGAATGCGGGTCAAACCTGTGTTGCTCCAGACTATGTGTTCTTGCCACGTGGAAAAACCGCTGAATTCTTAGACCACTACCAAGCGTGTGTCGAAGAGATGTACCCAAGTATTGCCCACAATCAAGATTACACCTCAATTATTAATGATAAACAGTACAACCGTTTGCAGGGTTATTTAGAAGACGCGCGTGATCAAGGCGCACAAATCATCAGTTTTAACCCACAAAATGAAGATGTTGATGCTGTACGTAAAATTGCTCCAACGGTATTGACTGGTGTAACGCCAGAGATGCAAATTATGCAGCACGAAATCTTTGGTCCGATCCTGCCAATCATGGAATATGATCAAATAGACGAGGTTATTGCTTTTATTAATAGCCGACCACGTCCACTTGCATTATACTACTTCGACTTTGATCAGGCGCGTGCCGACTATGTCGCGCAACGTACCCATTCAGGACATTTCGGACAAAACACGGTATTAACTCATGTTGCTCAGGATGACCTACCATTTGGTGGTGTTGGTGCCTCGGGTATGGGTAAGTATCATGGTCCAGAAGGTTTCTTCAGTTTGTCGCATGAACGTTCGGTAATGTCGAATCCAAAACTCTATAGTTTGAAATTCATTCTGCCGCCGTTTAATAAGCCGATTCACAAACTGATTTCGAAGATACTTCTTCGATAAACGATCAAGGCATGAACGATCACACTAGTTGATGCTTCGTTTTGTGGAAAATCGCTTGTCTTTTAAGCGCATTTTTGGTATAAAACGCCCCTTGAATGAATTCAATGTTTTTTTTGACTGGCCATACAGATTTGCTGTTGGCTAAATCAATGGAGTTACACCATGTCTAAGGTTTGCCAAGTTACCGGCAAGCGTCCAGTCGTTGGTAACAACGTCTCACACGCCAACAACAAAACTAAACGCCGGTTCGAGCCGAACCTGCATCACCACCGTTTCTGGTTAGAAAGCGAAAAACGTTTCGTACGTCTTCGTCTAACTACAAAAGGTATGCGTATTATCGACAAATTGGGCATCGAAAAGGTTGTTGCTGACCTACGTGCTCAAGGTCAAAAGATCTAAGGAGCTACGAACATGCGTGATAAAATTCGCCTAGTTTCTTCTGCTGGTACAGGTTATTTCTACACTACCACTAAGAACAAACGTACTATGCCGGAAAAAATGGAAATCAAAAAATTTGATCCAAAAATCCGTCAACACGTAATCTTCAAAGAAGCTAAAATCAAATAATTTTAGTTTTTTGAAAAAAGCGACCTATTTGGGTCGTTTTTTTTTTGCATTTTTTTTATTCAAATTGCTAAACTTTCAGCATACCTCTTGGCATTTTTTGTGCTTGTCTTTTTTACCCTTAACGTAAGGCTTAAGGAGTTTTTAGTGCCTCATGATGTAGAACTCATAATATTACTTGCCGTTGGCTTTGGCTTTGCCTTAATTTTTGGCTATATAGCCGCTCGTCTTCGACTTCCTCCCCTCATCGGCTATTTAATTGCCGGTATTATAATTAGCCCGAATACACCGGGTGTCGTCGGCGATATCCACCTTGCCAACCAGTTGGCAGAACTTGGCGTGATGTTCCTGATGTTTGGTGTAGGTATGCACTTCTCCCTCAGCGACCTAATGCAAGTTAGACGAATTGCGCTTCCGGGCGCAGTATTACAAATTGCCGTTGCGACCTTACTGGGTATGGGCGTTTCCATGCTATGGGGCTGGAGCATGGGTTCAGCGCTGGTCTTTGGCTTAAGTTTATCGTGCGCAAGTACGGTGGTTCTCCTCAAGGCACTCGGTGACCGAGGCTTGCTTAACTCCGTGAATGGTAAAATTGCTGTAGGCTGGCTCTTGGTTGAAGATCTGGTCATGGTCTTGGTTCTGGTCTTACTCCCTGCAACAGCGGTGTTGCTTGGTGGACAACCACTCACTGAAAGTAGCGCAGATGAAAACATCTGGCTCACCCTTGGGATTACTCTGCTCAAAGTATCAGGCTTTATTGCCTTTATGCTGATCATTGGTAAACGTCTGGTTCCAATGATTATGCAAGTTGTCGCGCGTTTAGGTTCACGTGAACTCTTTACCTTAACCGTCGTTGCTGCGGCTGTTTCCATTGCTTTTGGTGCTTATAAAATATTTGGCGTTTCCATGGCGCTCGGTGCATTCTTCGCAGGCATGGTAGTGAAAGAGTCAGACTTTAGCCATCGTGCTGAAGAGGAAACCCTGCCACTACGTGAAATTTTCTCGATTTTATTCTTTGTATCTGTGGGGATGTTGTTTGACCCGCGCATTTTGATTGAACAACCACTGCATGTACTGATTGTGGTTGCCATCATCATGATTGGTAAAACCATCGCAGCAATGGCATTGGTTTTATTCTTCCGCTACCCAATTAACACAGCATTAACAGTTGGCGCAAGTTTGGCACAAATTGGGGAATTCTCTTTCATCTTGGCGACCTTAGGCGTATCGCTTAACTTACTGTCAATGGAAGGTCAAAACCTGATTCTTGCAGGTGCATTAATTTCCATTACACTCAACTCCTTTGTCTTCTCCGCGATTGAGCCTACACAGAAATTGATTCGTGAGCGCTCGAATTTGGCACGTTTACTGGAACGTAGTGGTGACCCATTGGCAATGCTGCCAGATGAGGTCTCACAAGATTACCTGCGCGATCAAGTGGTACTTATTGGTCACGGTGAAGTAGGACGTCGAATTACCCGTGAATTAATGAATGAAAACATTAAAGTGGTGATTGCGGAAGAAAACCGTGAAATTGTAGAAAATCTGCGTGAAAAAGGCATTGCTGCCGTATCAGGTGTTGCAACCGAACCCGGTGTATTGATTCAAGCGCATATCCAACATGCACGACTTCTGGTCATTTCCCCGATGGACATTTTAGATATTCATAAAATCGTGGATATTGCCAAAACCTTAAATCCGTCCATTCAAGTTTTGGTCTGCGCAGAAAGTAAGGAAGAAGCCGAAGTGATTCGTCGTGAAGAAATTGGCGAGGTCTACTATGCCAAAGAGGAAATGGCGAAAAATATGAGCAATTATATTTTGAATCAAATCCAAATTGCTCATCACCAATCACCAACCCACTAATATTTTGTACCTACACATTTAGAGTATTGCTGTGCAATATTTTAAATATCCTACAGGCTATATAGAAATATATAGCCTTTTTTAAACTGTAAAATTTAAGGTCAATCACATTCAATTGACATACCATTTCATACATAATTGAATTTAAAATCTATTTCTATAAAATATTGAAAACATAAACGATTCATTCACATCAAATAAGAAGAGCGCAACACATGTTCATGATGTATTTAGGCTTTGTCATAATTTTTATTGGGGCTATCGGCTTTTTAATTGCAGCATTTAAAACCAGTATTTTATGGGGCTTGGGTTGTCTACTGCTAAGCCCTATTTCAATCGTCTTTCTGATCTTATATTGGCAAGATGCTAAAAATCCGTTTTTCTTACAGCTGATTGGACTTTTCGTGGTCTTTTTGGGTTCTATGTTTATTTCCCCAGCTGATTTGGCTCAAGTTTAAGCCAACTTAGCGCACAAAAAAACGCACCTTAAGGTGCGTTTTTTTCGCTAGTGAGTGTGATTAGCTCATAAATTTAGGCTTTTCATCGACGACTTCGGCATGCCATTCATCTACTTGCTTTTCCAACAAACCAAAGAGTGCAGCCTGAATCATTTGTTGAGCAATGACATTCATTTGGTCGCCCAAGATATTGCGCAATTCTTCATTAAATTGAATGGTGACAAGCGGATCTTGTTCTGAACCTGCATTACGTAATGCCAATTCACCACCTTCCAATTGAACCAGCTCAAGAATCGCTTCCTGGTTCCCAAATAATTCTTTCAATTGTTCTATAGACATATATCCTCCATGCGCAACATGGTGACAAAGGCATCTGCACTTTGCATAACTTAGATAATCTTATATCGGGTTAAATGGATGAAATTCAAGTACCAATGGTCAGATTAAAATTCCACCATTTCATTACGAAAGCCATCAATCAATTGCGTCAAATCACGATGCCACTCACGTAAAATTGCAGTGTCAGGTAACCAAGCCTGTGGGGTTTGCGTCACTTTAATAATCAAATTAGATGAAGTTTCATCTTCTGGTTCAGGTGCAGTGGGTTCAGGTGCATACTGACAAAAGCGATAAGCACGTTTAAGCTCTGCAATAAACCCTTGTTTCGACAGTTGTTGCATCACAGTAACCTCAGGCGATACCTGCCCTTTTTCGGCCATTAGCGTTTCAATAGACTTTAAGGTCGGTGCAGGATCATTCAAACGGTAATAACGAACCAGTTCCTGAAGAAAAGCGAGAACCGCACCTTGCAAATGAAAAACAGCAGCTTCACGGTGGGCTTGGGCTTGTTGAACATGCTCCGTCTGCTCTGCTTGCTGGCACGATAAACGCGCAAAATAAAGTTTTTGATTAGTACGATCGGCATGAAAGCGGGCAACACGGGACATAAGGATGAATTCCAGAGTGTTTAAAAATTTTGGCCCTTATAAAGTAATTGCCGAAGACACTTTTGACAATCCTATTCCGCCTCAGTTCGCCATTTTTTTGATTTTTTCAGCATGTAGTATCTATTTACTAAAACTTAAATGATCAAATGTGAATGTATTTTCGATTAAATATAACGCAACCTATTTAAAGCCAATGTTCATTCATCTTCATAAAATCCGCTTATCACTTGTCTCCAGCAAAACTGTATAGATGTTTCGTTTTGCAACAACAGCTAGTGGTGGATCAATGGCTCGAACATTTTCCAGCACCCAAGCAAAATAACCTTCAGCCCAATAGTTTGCACAAGCCGCCTCAAATTCATCTGGACGCCATGGATGCGCCGAAACAACATCCACGATAGCAACCGCATGTCCCAGCTCTTCATCGCCATCTTTATTTAAATAATGCTGATTTTCGACAATCACTAGATTTTTTAGTGGCAACTGTTCTGGCAGCCAAGAACGCACTTCTAACGTTTTCAAACCTTTTGTAATGCGTGTACCACTTGGCACAACAATTGACAGTGCCTGAAATTCAGTCTTCATTGTTCTCGTCCTTCCATGAACATGTGTAGCGTAAAGTCGATCTTTTTATTTTTAATTCACCCTTAAACCACGTATAAAAAAAGGAGCAATCATTGCTCCTTTTTATTTAGGCTTTCGGCTTCTCATCCGCAGACTTTACACGAATGCCAGCACCTTTAACTTTCAAAGTATTCAAACCTTTAATTGCTTTCACAGCTTCTCGGCCATTTGGCATTTCAACAAAGCCAAAGCCTTTAGATTTTCCTGTTACTGCATCCATAACCACGACAGCAGATTCTACAGTGCCAAACGGTTTAAACAATTCAACCAATTCAGCGTCAGTAATTGAACGCTCTAAGTTACGTACTAAAATTTTCATTTATGTTTCCAAATAGACAGCATCATCAAAAAGCATTTGTCTATTGTGCTTTTTAACTTGCGTTTAAATCACGTCAAAAATCTATTTTAATCGAGATCGATACCAAAATCTAAATTAATCGATTTTCTTTCAATTAATGCACTTTTTACCGTCTGCTGACGCGTTTTGTAATGCGTTTCTAAAGTACACAGATTGCGCGTTAAATCATTCAAGAAATAACTTTCAATTTGACGTCCCTGCTCATCGACAGTTTCACGCGCCCAATGATTTAAGTTTTGCTTAGTCAAAATCAATTCATTTTGTGCACGTGTTAATGCTACATACAAGACACGGCGTTCTTCTTCCACTTCATCAAAATCACCTTGCGCACGTGCATGTGGATATTGCCCAGGTGTCACATTCGCCACATAACATACTTTTTGCTCTGTCCCTTTCGCCGAATGAATGGTAATCAAAGTCACCACATCACTATCAGATTGGCGTTCAATTTCTGAAATTGAAACAGGGTCAAGTACGTACTCTTCAAGGAACTCACTGAGCTGTGTATGTTTCGATGCCAATTGTTTAACCAAATCAAAATCGCCCTGACGACGATTCCAATCTTTTTTATAATTTTCCGCAAGTTGTTCTGAAATGGCCTGCACACCTAAACTGACACATTCCTGTACTTGGTCTTTGAGCACAGACATTTGTTTCATCATCAAAATGGCTTGGTCAGGGACTTTGCCAAATCTTTCCAACTTCGTCGCAATGGCTTGCATTTCTGGCTCAAGTAAAATCTGCTGAGATAACTTACTCGCACCGACATCGCCCACGCCATTCCACAAGGTTAAAAAGCGCATCCACGCAATATCATCAAGAGGATTGGCAACGACACGTAATACACTCAACAAGTCTTTTACATGCGCTGTTTCTAATAATTTCATACCGCCAATAAAGCGATAAGGCACATTTGCAGCAATACACGCCGCTTCAATATGCCGCGCTGCAAAACTTGAACGCACCAGAACCATGTGATCTGACCATTTACTGCCTTCAAGGTAATGCCGTTCTTTGATATCAATGGCAATCCATTTGGCCTCATCGAACTCATTGGGGAAAATGTGCATTTTCGGTTTGAGACCATCGCCACGATAAGCATCTAGATGCTTGTCATATTTAATTTCAGATTGATCAAGCAACCAATTCGACAGGTCTAAAATTTCTTGGGTTGAGCGATAATTTTTTTCTAATTTATAAATCTGCGCATCAGGCACGCGCTCTTTAAAGTGATGAATATTTTCAAAGTCCGCACCACGGAAACCATAAATCGACTGCGCATCATCTCCGACACAAAATAGACTCACCCGATCTTTTAACGGCTCCAATAATGCCCATTGCAATGGATTGGTATCCTGCATTTCATCGACCAGCATGTGACGACAAATGGATGCCACATAATCCACTAGACCCTCAGATTCCGCTAATGCTTTCGCCACAATCGCCAAAATATCATCATAATCAAGAAAGCTTCGCGCACGTTTGCGAGCTTCGTATTCTTTCATAATGTCGGCAATTTGGTCTTTTAAAGCAAAGTACTCTGGCATTTGCTTTTCCATGGCAATGCTGAGTTTTTGACGGGTATTGCGAGCAAAAGAATATAGGTCGCACAGTTCTTTCGGCTTAGGCAAATGATTGGGATTTTTCTTATCATCACGACCGCGAATTAAGCGGAACATCATCAACTGATCATCACGATCAATAATTGAAAATTGTTCTAAACCAAAGGCTTTTGGAATACGGCGCAATAGATACATACAAAAAGTATGAAAAGTTGATGCGCGTAGTCCTTTGGCTTGATCACCCAATGCCAATTCAACACGAGCGACAATTTCACTCGCAGAACGACGGGTAAAGGTCAAAATTTGAATTTGATTGGCAGGCACACCTTGATCAATCAAGTATGCTGCGCGTGCCACAATCGTTTTGGTTTTGCCACAACCTGCCCCTGCCAAAACCAAGCTATGTTGTGCTTCTGTTGTTGCTGCTTGTTTTTGTTGAGGATTTAATTCATCAATCAGGTTGGCTAAACTCATGGTGTCTCATCGCGCTAGGAAGATGGTTAGTTTAACAGAGCTATCCTTAGAAAACTTGATAAGCAAACGTGAGGATATATTTTCAGCGCAATGCAGAACTGCTTTGTTACTGTCACGACTCATCTAAATTCACGACTAGGACGGCATGGATGCCGTCAGTTGGGTTGGGGTACAAGGAAGTGCCCTCAATCCAACAAAGGATTTTTGTTACTTTTCATCCTTGAAAAGTAAAGCAATGCCTACAAAAATTATTCTGTCTACTGCATGTCTAATGAGGCTGTATGCAACTGGTTCATAATCTCGAAAGCCAAGTTCATTGCCGTAGTTTCCAAATGCCTTTCTGCATTTTTTAATGCATCCACCAAATTACAATCTGGCGGATTTATGCCAATAATTTCAGTAAAACCTTCTGCAAATAGAGGCTTAATGTCATCACCCACTTTTCCTGCAAAAGCAATCACGGGCTTATCAAAACGTTTCGCAACCTGTGCAACTGCCCAAGGGGTTTTACCAAATTTAGTTTGAAAATCAATACTGCCTTCCCCTGTCAAAACATAATCCGCCTGTGCAATTTTTTCCGCAAGCTTCGTGACTTGAATGACTAGCCCTGCCCCTGATTGAATTTGAGCACCTGTGAATGCCATTAAACCAAAGCCCAAACCGCCTGCTGCACCTGCACCTGCGTTATGTGCAACATCAATTCCTAATTGTTGTTTCACCAAATCAGCAAAATAACTGAGATTCCAATCTAAGATTTTGACCATTTCAGATGTTGCGCCTTTCTGCGGTGCAAAGACATAAGATGCTCCCTGTTCACCACAAAGTGGATTATTCACATCACTAGCAATAAGGATTTCTGTCTGAGCTAAGCGCTTATCCAGTTGTGACAGATCTATCGTCTGAATTTCATCTAAGTTTCCACCACACACTGACAATTGTTGTCCAGCTGCATTGAAAAACTTCGCCCCCAACGCCTGAGCCATCCCTACGCCTGCATCATTGGTCACACTTCCGCCTAGACCTATGATCATTTTCGAGACATCTAAATTTAGCGCAGCACGAATCATTTCTCCTGTACCAAATGTCGAAGTCAGCATCGGATCGCGCATTTCAGGGCGCAATAAATGGATGCCATTGGCCTTTGCCATTTCAATAACAGCAGTTTTACCATCATCAATCAGCCCGATATAGGTCTTCACTTTTTGTTGGCTTAAAGGACCTGTTACCTCTATCTCAAGCTTTTTCCCATCACAGGCAGCAACCAAAGCATCGACTGTGCCTTCGCCACCATCTGCCATGGGCACTAGAATACATTTTGCTTGCGGATCAACTCTTTCAATGCCGCGTTGCATCGCAGCACAGGCTTGTTCAGCACTCATACTTTCTTTAAATGAATCAGGTGCAAGAACAAAAGTAGTCATTTAAATGCTCAAAATAAAACTTGTCCTCAACCATAACGGTTTTAAAATAGCAGGTATATCTAAAAACATCAGAAAGGCTCGAAATGTCACGAATCAACCTAGGTCAGTCTGCACCTGAACTGTATAAAAAAGTCGCAGAGCTTGATGTTCTTGCCATGCAAAAAATAAATGAAGCTGGCCTGAGTGAAGGTTTAGCTCATTTACTCAAATTACGTGCATCACAAATCAACGAATGTGCGTTTTGTATTCGTATGCATGCACAAGATGCGCTTAAAACAGGTGAAAGCTTTGAGCGTATTAGCCTACTGAATGCATGGCGTGAAACTGCGTACTACGATGAAAAAGAACGTGCAGCCTTAAGCTTGATTGAAGCCATTACCTTGGTGGCCGAAGGCCAAGTTCCCGATGCAGTTTATGAAGATGCCCTACCATTTTTAACGGATGATCAAATCAGTGCAGTTGAATGGCTAGCAATTGTGATTAATACATGGAATCGTATTGCGATTAGTAGCCGCTATAGCGTAAAACCTTAAGCCGAAAATCAATAGCTGCAAAAATAAAAAAGAGCGCATATCGCGCTCTTTTTTATCAAGTTTATTGTTCAGCTGAACTTTTGGGAACCTCGCGTCGTATATACGATGCTAAGGTCAAGTAGTTTACCCCTTGAAACAAGATATCCACTGCCAAGAACAAGCCTAAAACCCAAAATGGCGCATCTGGCGACAGCAAAATGACGACCCCAGTGATTAAGGTTAAAATACCTGAAATCAAGGTCCAGCCCCAGCCCTGAAATGCACGGAATAACAATGCATTAAAGATACGAATGACACCAGCAATGATTAAAACAATCGCCAGCAAGTTGGTTAAAATAATGGCAGTTTTTACGGGTGTGGTGAAAGCATAATAACCAGCGGCTAAATACAACACACCAAACAAAGCCCAAAACCAACGGTAACCACCTTCAAAAATTTTGAATGCTGCGATGAAATGTATGATGCCACCGAGCATCATCAGCACACCAAAAATATAAATCACGGTGAGCGTCGCAAAGGGCAAAGCAGCCAAAAGGACGATACCGAAAATCACCAATAAAGCCCCTAAACCGAGATACCACTTACGGTTTTCATGGAGCTGACTGCGAACTAAATCGTTGCCTACTGTTCTCATGTTTTTTCTCAAGTTGTTTGTTATTGATTTGATTATGCAAAGTGATTATGAATAAAAATGTAAGGAAAGTGCAAATATTATCCACATAACTCATTTAAGTTGCGGATAAAAACTGCTTTATCCACATTATTTTTTCCAACCCACCTCTAGTGCTGTCGCTTCATTAATGACAGTTTGCTGCAAAGATTCTGGCATTTTACTGGTGGTTTTTGACGTTGGAATATAGCCTGCCATTAGCTCTGCTTTGGCTTGTGGAAACAACGGTTGCTGATTTGGGTAAGCATAGCCAATTGGAAATTGCGGCTGACCTGTAGCTAAATCATATTTATCTGTCGCACCAAAAGCATGCAGTAGTTCATGTACTAAGACAATTTTATTTTGCTCTGACTGTTTGGCTGAAGCAAATAGATTCACAGAACCAATTCGACCATTTTCCAAAGCAGTAGAATGCTTCAATATTTTAATGTGCTGAGGATCATAATAATTTAAAAATAAAGTCACACTTGGCGCACCATCAATACTTTCATATTGCTGCCATGCATAAAAACGGAATTTCAAACTCCATAATATAACGTCTAAGATGCCAGCCTCATTGGGTACTTTGGGTGGCAAAGCTTTAAGCTCACAGCCTAATTTGAAATAAAAATAGGTCGGCTGCCCTCGATAACTTTGCGCATTATTTTGTAGATATTGTTGGGCTTCACGCATATTCGATTCAGATAAAGTTTGAATATAAGCTTGAGTTGATGGCAAACCATCGGCATTGATTGGATGCAACAAGACAAAGATCGGTTTGCTCCAATCTTGATTCTTATCTTTCCATGCATTGACCGCGACAATTAGTAATATGATCAGCAGGCACAGTACTCGAATTTTTTTCCACATAGCTTAAACTCAATGCTGTTTTTTTATTTTTAAATGCGCAGAAGGTTGATGACGCACAAAATTTCCCCAAATGTGAGCGTATAACTGACGCTGCCCGCTAAATTCTGCTTTTAAGCATGCTTCATCTAAACTAAACCAACCATATTCACTATGTTCATCATTCAGTATCACAGGTTGCTCAGACAAATAATACGCCATAAACACGGGTACCATTTCAATCACATTCATGTTGGGTTCATAAAATTGTTCTAGATAATCAGCACTGTAAAGTTCACTAATGTAGATCCCTGTTTCTTCCTCAATTTCACGAATTGCCGTTTGAGCCGCCGTTTCATTTTGCTCGATATGACCGGAAATATGCGACCAAAAATTGCCTTTCACCCGCTTCATCAGCAATATTTTAAACTGCCCATTTTGCTTGGACAGCAATACAGCAGAGACAGCAATGGAACGGATCGGGATCATTTAAAACTCTAAGAGACTGATTTACGTTTGTTCATCATATAAAAAATGCCGGCAATCGCCAGCATTTTTCAATTTTATTTGATGAATTTAAGCTTAAGCTTCAACCCATTTGCCATCTTTAAAGACTAAAGACCATTTGGTTTGTTTGCCTTCCGCTGTTTCTGAACCAATATATTGTGCTTGATTCTTACGGCTAAATTTCACCACGGTTGGATTGCCTTCAGGGTCAACATCGGGCGCTTGCAAAATAAATTGATATTTTGGATCAAGCTGTTCAGCCACACTACGCAGTTCAGCGACTTTCGGTGCACGTGTTTCACGTACTTTCGGGAACTTGCTGGCTGCAAGGAATAAACCTGCGGCACCATCACGAAGAACAAAGAAATCATCATGTTTGGTAGAACGCAAGTGTTCCATTTTAATCGGGTCAACACGCGGTGGCGCAGGTTGACCACTCTTCAATACTTTACGTGTATTGTCACAGCTATTGCAGGCAAAGTATGGACCAAAACGACCCGTCTTCAACTGCATTTCACCATCACACTTGTCGCAAGGAATGGTTGGGCCATCATAACCTTTAATTTTGAACTCACCTTCTTCTAGTTCAAAACCGGCACAATCTGGATTATTACCACAGATATGTAGCTTACGACCGCCATCAATCACATAGCTGTCCATGGCTGTTTCACAAATTGGACAACGCTTTTTCGACATCAAATCGGCTGTTTCAGCACTGTCATCATCTGAAAGTGCGGCCAATGACTCAACTGGTGTTAAGTTCAATGTGCCCTTACAACGCTCTTTTGGCGGCAGGTTATAGCCTGAACAGCCCAAGAATACGCCCGTTGTACCGGTACGAATCTGCATTGGACGGTCGCATTCTTTACAATGAACTGCAGCTACTTCCACTGGCAGATTACGGCGCATGCCGTTTTCACCTTGCGCTGTGGTTAAGCGTGTTTTGAAATCGCCATAGAAACTATTCAGCAATTCTTTCCAGTTACGCTCACCATCTGCAACTTTATCTAGCTGTCCCTCAAGGTCTGCGGTAAAGGCATAGTTCATCAAGTTATTGAAGTTTTCATCGAGACGATCTGTCACGATTTCACCCATTTTCTCGGCGAACAAACGACGGTTGTCGAGTTTTACATAACCACGATCTTGAATGGTTGAGATAATCGCAGCATAAGTCGAAGGACGACCAATGCCTTTCTTCTCAAGCTCTTTCACCAAAGATGCTTCAGTGAAGCGCGCAGGTGGCTTGGTGAAGTGTTGCGATGGATCTAATTTTTCAAGTTTCAGTACTTCACCGACTTTAACCGCAGGTAGGAGCACGTCATCATCTGATTTATTTTGACCGCGAACTTTGGTGAAACCATCAAATACTAAAGTACGACCTTTGGCTTTGAGTTCCACACCATTGGCATCCACTAAAATAGTCGATGATAAATATTCAGCAGGTGTCATTTGACACGCCACGAACTGACGCCAAATCAAGTCATATAAACGCTGTGCATCACGTTCAGCACCGGCAAGTTGGTCGCCTTTGAGCGCAACATTTGATGGACGAATCGCTTCATGGGCTTCTTGTGCACCCGCTTTGTTACCATAACGGTTCGGTTTTGCAGGAAGATATTTTTGACCATATTCAGATTCGATATGACCACGCACCATGCTGACTGCATCATCACTTAAGAATGTAGAGTCTGTACGCATGTAGGTAATGAAACCCGCTTCATACAAACGCTGTGCCAACATCATGGTTTTCTTCACCGAAAAACCTAAACGTGTACTTGCAGCCTGTTGCAGTGTAGACGTGATGTATGGCGCACTTGGATTGACCTTGGTGGGCTTATCTTCACGTGCTGAAACGGTATAGTCGGCATCTTTAATCAAGTTTAATAAAGCATCTGTTTCTGCTTTATTGTGCAGTTTTAAAGTCTTGCCATTTTGTTTCACAGCTTCTAAGCGGATATCGTCTTTTTTCGACTTGGTATCTGCAAAAACTTGCCAAAACTCTTCTGGAATGAAAGCACGAATATCACGCTCACGCTCAACAACCAATTTAACTGCAACCGACTGTACACGACCTGCCGAAAGGCCACGGGCAATTTTTTCCCACAACAATGGCGAGATCATAAAGCCCACAATACGGTCTAAGAAACGACGGGCTTGTTGCGCATTCACTTTATCTGTATCGAGGCGAGAAGGATGTTTAAAGGCTTCTTGAATCGCATTTTTGGTAATTTCGTTGAACACCACACGTTGATAACGTGAATCGTCCCCACCAATCACTTCTTTTAAATGCCAAGCAATTGCTTCCCCTTCTCTATCCATATCCGTTGCGAGATAAACCTCGTCAACTTGCGATGCAAGCTTTTTCAGTTCAGCAACAACATGTTCTTTACCTGGAAGCACTTCGTAGTGGGCTTTCCAGTCATTTTCAGGGTCCACACCCATACGGTTAACCAACGCTGTTTGTGCTTTTTTAGCTTTTTCAGCATCGGTTAATTTGGTTCGTGTTGCAGGCTTTTTCTCTGCTGTTTTACTCGAACCACCCGTAGGTAAGTCACGGACATGACCCACCGATGATTTAACGATGTAATCCGAACCTAAATATTTATTAATTGTTTTCGCTTTTGCAGGCGATTCCACAATCACTAACGCACGCTTTTTCCCAGCATCGGAAGATTTTGCTGTGGTACTTTTAGATGTGGACCGAGGAGCGTTCGCCATAGTTAACCATCATTCCTGTTTAATAGGTATTTTAAAATTTAAAGTTCAGCCAATGAATGTAAAAATGCCTTCATATCATCTAGCTGTGTAGCTCTAAGGTCGGTTTCTTCATCCCAATAGAGTCCTACACAGTTCGCCTGCATATCAATAGCATAAATGCCCTTTAAAGTAATGGGTAAATCCTTAAACTTGTCATCACCATGCACCAGTTCAAGTTTATTATCCACCACCAAAGCGCGCATTAGAGGCAAACGTGCCTCTGGAATCAGCACACTGTAATACGCCACCATGCTGGCACGTTTTTCAGAAGCCATTGGAATTTTAGTCCATGCTGGTGCGGCCACTAAACGTGGGTGAAGTGCCATTTTACGAGCCTTCTCACGCATAATGCCCAACGCTTTTTCTCTAGGGTTGACCCGAAGTCCAAAAATAGACCCAAGAATAAACACCACGATAAAAACGGTAATCCAAATTCCAGTATGTTCCATAGCACAACCTTTATATTCCTATATTAGAGTTGCATAAGCTCAATATAAAACGCAAGTTCGCGCGATAAAATTAATTGAGGAACATCTCGTGGCTATACAGCACTTCGTGACCATTCCAGTAGATATATCCTTTTTCGATCAATTCCTTAAGCAATAATCGAACATCTGATTTCGGGAACATTTGCTCCAACAAATCACGCAAAGCATAGATGTCTTTAGGCTTATCTGACTTTAATTCATGCAATTTACGAATCACTTCCATCTGCACTGGGTCAATTTGGCTAAAATTTTTAAAAAGCCCTTGCTGTGCAGCATGAATTACCGACTCTGTATCATCGGTATTGAGAGATTCACTTAAGGACGCCGAAAACGCAGAAAGGTCGGTCAATGTCGGTGCAACATTGGTCTGGTCTGCATTTAAATCAAGTTGAACCCATTGTTTCAGTACTTTTTTTCGGATTGAGATTTGTTCTTCAAAGCATTTGACGATTTTTAAATTGATCAGCATGCCGACCAAATGCTGCGCTTTTTCCACCGAGATTTGCAAAATATTGATCAGTGAGTTTTTCAGTTTTTCCAAGCTATTGGGTTTGCCACTGAGTTTTTCCAGAGCATCACAGTATTGTTTAATCAGCAATAAATCAGGCTTGTTGCGAATCGTGTCTAAATCTGGAATTTTAAATTTTAATTTTTGTGGAGCTTGTTGTTCAGGCTCAATCTGTATTAGATGTGCACTGAGATCTGAGCCATGCAATTGTTCCATTAACAATTCGATTTCGGGCATGGCTGAAATCACTTCGATGTGCGCATCAGGCGCCATCAATGCCATGAGTTGCCCCACGATCACCGCATATTCAAATTCTTTTTGTGGCGTTTCAGGGATATCTAAAACCACCAATTGACCACTGCCAATCCAACCTGCAACTTCAGTGAGATCTTCCAGTGCATATTCAAATTTTCCACTGCAGCTAAACACATACAAAGTGCTGTAATGTTCAATGATATTGCGCAGTAAATTTGCCGTAGGTGGGTTATTTTCCAAATCCAGCAGGACAACTTTCTCGGTCATAAGGTTGAATAATCAGTTCGGATCAACAGATGCGGTGCATTAGACCTGTCACGGCATAAAAGGTCAAATAAATTTACGACCTAAATGTAAGTACGCGTATTTTTGAAAATACAGAGTACGTGAGAGATCAATAATGTGGTGGTCGATTGGTCATTGGGTCAAATGCAGCAATGCCTTCAGATAAATCTGCCGATTCGATTCGACGATATAACATTTGCATTTGTTTCTTTAAATCAGCAATTTCGGCATTTTGACGCGCCACTTGATCATTCAGTTGATCAACTAAATCATCTAAAAATGCAATTCGGACTTGCAAATCTTCAATGGGTGCGGAAAATGACGGCTGTTCATCAAGATTTTGTTGTGTAGTCAATTTACACTCCTCATATAAGATTTCAGGAAACATTATGGCCTATATTACTTTAAGGGACGTCCAGCTTGCGTTTGGCGGACCTGCCCTACTCGATGGCGCGAACTTCAGTCTAGAACGTGGCGAACGAGTGTGTTTGATTGGCCGTAATGGTGAAGGTAAGTCTACTTTACTTAAACTGATTGAGGGAAGTTTATTGCCTGATGGCGGTGAAATTTCTCTACAAAATGGCATTACCATTTCCATGTTGGCGCAAGACGTGCCGATGGATTCAGGCCGTGTAGCTGATATTGTAGCAGATGGTGCAGGTGAAGCTGCCTCAGTGCTTCGTGCATACCATGAAGCAAGCGAAGCATGCGTACTTGGCGATATGGATGCGTGTGAGCGCATGGGTAACTTACAACATCAAATGGATCAGCACGATGGCTGGGCGCTTGAAACGAAAGTAAATTCTATTTTAAGCAAAATGGGCTTAGACCCTGAAGCTGATTTAGCCGATTTGTCGGGTGGTCGTAAACGTCGTGTACTTCTTGCGCGTGCACTACTCACTCAACCTGATGTATTACTGCTCGACGAACCGACGAACCATTTGGATGTTGAAAGTATCGAATGGTTAGAAAAATTCCTGCTCGATCAAAACAATCTAACATTATTGTTCATCTCGCATGACCGTTCATTTGTCGACAACATTGCGACCCGTATTGTCGAATTAGATCGCGGTGTTTTACGTAGCTATGACGGTAACTATTCACGTTACTTAGAGCTTAAAGCACAGCAAATGGAAGCGGAAGAAAAGCAAAATGCGCTGTTCGATAAAAAATTGGCTGAAGAAGAAGTTTGGATTCGCCAAGGTATTAAAGCGCGTCGTACACGTAACGAAGGTCGTGTTCGTGCCTTAAAAGCGCTACGTGAAGAATCACGTGCGCGTCGCTCACAACAAGGTAAAGTGAGCATGGCAACCCAAGATGCACAGCGTTCAGGGAAAGTGGTCTTTGAAATCGAAAACTTACGCGTTAAATTCGGTAACAATGATCCAATCATTAAAGATTTCTCGGCACTGGTAATGCGTGGTGACCGTATTGGCCTCGTTGGTGACAATGGTGTCGGTAAAACCACACTGATCAAAGCCATTTTAGGTGAGCAAGAACATGGCGGTAGCGTAAAAACGGGTACCCAGCTTGAAGTCGCTTACTTTGACCAATTGCGTAATGCACTTGACCTTGAAAAGTCAGTCAAAGATAACGTCTCAGAAGGTTCTGACCATGTGGATGTGAACGGTAGTCGTCGTCATATCTACAGCTACTTACAAGATTTCTTGTTCTCTCCAGAGCGTGCACGTACACCAGTCAAAGCACTGTCAGGTGGTGAACGTAACCGTATTCTTTTGGCAAAACTACTCCTTAAACCATCAAACCTGATTGTCATGGATGAACCGACCAATGACTTGGATATGGTGACTTTAGAACTTTTAGAAGAAATGCTCGGTGGCTATAAAGGTACTTTATTATTGATCTCGCATGACCGTGCCTTTATGGACAATGTCGTGACCTCAACTTGGGTATTCGATGGTAAAGGTCATATTGACGAATACATCGGTGGTTACCAAGACTATCTTGAACAACGCCCAGACCAAAATGTGGTTGATCAAAAAAGTGATGTGAAAAAAGCCATTGCCAAAGCCGAAGCTGCTGCAGCGGCAGCTGCGCCCAAGAAGGTCAAACTGAGCTATAAAGATCAACGTGCACTCGACCAACTGCCAAGTGAAATTGAAGCGTTGGAAAAAGAACAAGCCACCCTTTCTGAAAAACTGGCTGATGGTTCTTGGTTCGTCACCGATGCAGACGCTGCGACCAAAGCATCTCAACGTCTTGCAGAAATTGATGATGAAATGCTAGAAAAAATGGAACGTCTTGAAGAACTCGAAATTATGGCGCAAGGCTAATCTCGAATCGTTCTCGTTCTTTTGAAGTATCAGTTCATGCGTGATTTCGCTCGCGCATGAACTGAACTTCATTTAAATCAAAAAAATGAAATAAAAATAATACTTTTTTAAGCCAGATCTCATTTCCTTATCTTAAAATCTTAATATCTCCAAACTGTCTATTTCACTATTCTGATTCAAAATCAGCGTTAACAAATTGAAAATCTAATCCATCCGAATAGGTGTTTCATATGCATCAAAAAGATTTAACCAATACTGTGTACGTGATAAAAATTTTAAGCTGTGCAGTACTGATTGTATTTTTGGCATTAATTTTTGATAAAGACAAAGATACGAACTTTTTTCTCTGGGCATCACTGACGGCTTTTTTCACCATTCAACATGATCTCAGTCAGAAAATTAACTATAGCCAAGTGACTGGGAATTTTATTGGTTCGATTGTTGGGATTTTAATTTGGCTCGGCATGACTAAAGCCAGTTTTTTACACATGTATTACATCAACTTAGAGTACTTGTTTTTTATTTTAGGGATTTTTCTCACCACGCTCATTTGTGTCAGTTGTCGTGCCACACAATATACTGGCATTGCCCTCTCTAGTTTTATGATAGTCTCAGTATATGACTTTGGGCATCATACCCTTGATGGTGCTTTATTAAGAATCGTGTACTGTCTTGTGGGCTGTATCACGGCCTATGGCGTAGAATATATTTGCCAACGTATCTTGCAAAAAAAGCTCCTCAGTTCATCTTAAATGTTCGCAAAATAGAGACCACCATCTTGTGGAAAAATCTATCCTCGTCGTGGCTTGGGCTTTTAATCAAAGCTTGTTATGGTGACATTTAATTTCACAATAAGGCATGAGCATGCAAATTTCAGATCAAATTGTCTTAGTCACAGGTGGTGCACGTGGATTGGGCTTAGCCATAAGCCAAGCACTCATTGCGGAAGGCGCACGTGTGGTCGTAAATTATTTTTCTAGCCAAGCAATGGCAACGCAACTGGCGGCTGAATATCCGCAACAAGTGTTTAGCTACCAAGCCGATGTGACAGATAAAATCCAAGTTGAACAGCTATTTGCTGCCGCAGAAGCGCATTTTGGTAAGGCAATCACCTCTGTGATAAACAATGCCTTAATACATTTTCAGTTTAATGGCGATGCGCGCCCAAAAATTGAAGAACTCACCGCGAAGACTTTACAACAACAATTTGATGGTGCTGTGGTTGCTGCGCTGAATACCACACAGGCAGCACTGACAAATATGAAAGATCATCATTTTGGTCGTATTGTGAATATAGGCACTAATTTGGTTCAGAACCCTGTTGTGCCTTACCATGACTATACCGCAGCAAAAGCGGCTTTATTGGCTTTTACACGTACCGCAGCACATGAATTAGGCGAGTTTGGTATTAACGTCAATATGCTCTCTGGCGGCTTATTACAAAGTACCGATGCCAGTAAAGCGACACCTGATGCTGTCTTTGATCTGATTGCAGCGTCGACTCCCCTTCGCACGGTGACCACACCCGATGAATTTGCCGCTGCCGTCATGATGTTTCTTTCACCCTACTCTCGTGCAGTCACTGGGCAAAACCTCATCGTCGATGGCGGTTTAGTCAAAGGCTAGGTAAATCTAGCATGAAGCTGAACTTTCTCTTTCAATTCAGCTTCATGTTAAACTGCATGCTAATTTTCAATCTTTGATTTTGCCCTATGAGTCAAAAGCCCAAATATCAACCTGGTCAGTTTCAATGGTCTTTCCTACTTCCACAGTATTGGGGAATTTGGATTGGCATTATCTTTCTAATGATTTTGGCAATTTTACCGTGGGCGATTCAGTATCGACTTGGGCAGTTTTTCGGCTCTGTTGCTTTTAACAATCTCAAATCACGCCGTAAAACTACAATTCGTAATTTAGAAGTGTGCTTTCCTGAATGGAGCGCGCAAGAGGTTGAAGCCAATGCTCGACAAGTCTTCATAGATCAAATGATCGGCATTTTTGAAACTTTAAACGCATGGTACAGCCCACAATGGTTTAAAGATCGGGTCCAAATTGAAGGCTTAGAACATATCCAAAATACACAGACCAAGGGCCAAGGTATTCTTTTATTAGGCTTACATTCAACCCTACTGGATGCGGGTGGCTATTTATGTGCTCAATTCTTTGAACCTGATGTGGTATATCGTCCGCAAAATAATCCTTTGCTTGATATGTTGATTGTACGTTGTCGAGCAACCATTTACGCCAAGCAAATTGACCATGATGATATGCGTGGGCTCGTTCGCAACCTGAAAAATGGCCATGCGATTTGGTACAGTCCAGACCAAGATTTTGGACTTAAACAAGGCGTCATGGCACCGTTTTTCGGTACACCTGCGGCAACAGTGACTGCGCATCGTCGTCTAATGAAAATCTCAAAAGCCGCTGCAATTCCGCTGTATTTTTATCGTGACGGTGATATTTCAAATCCGCAGTACCGTCTCATCGTTTCACCACCTTTAGAGCATTTTCCAAGTGAGGATGAAGTTGCTGATGCAACTCGTGTCAATCAAATTATTGAACGCCAACTGCGTATCGCCCCAACCCAATACATGTGGTTCCATCGCCGTTTTAAAACTCGCCCTCAAGGCTATGAAAAAATTTACTGAGTTCAACTCACCGGATAATTAAAAGAGAAATATTATGAAAGTGATGCAGCTTTTACCTGAACTCAACAGTGGTGGTGTTGAACGTGGAACCTTAGAAATTGCCCGCGCATTGGTTGCAGCAGGACATGAGTCATTAGTGGTGTCGAATGGTGGCCGCATGGTCAGCCAGCTTGAAGCCGAAGGCTCAACACACCTGACATTGCCTATTCATAAAAAAGCACTATCAAGTTTGTGGCAAATTTGCCCTTTACGAAAACTGATTCAACAGCAGCAACCCGATATCGTGCATGTCCGTTCACGTGTGCCTGCGTGGTTGACACATTTCGCACTCAAAGGAATTCCAGCTGCCAAGCGCCCCCATTTGATTTCGACTGTACATGGATTTTATTCCATTAACCGCTACAGCCAGATTATGACCCAAGCGGAAAAAGTCATTGCCGTATCTGATAGCGTGGTGCAATACATCACAGACAACTATAAAAACTGCCCGCCAGAAGATATTGTGCGAATTTATCGTGGCATCGACTCTGCGGCATTTCCACATGGTTATCAACCTTCGGTGCAATGGTTAAATCAAACTTTCAAAGATTTTCCTGAACTCGAAAATAAATTTCTGATTTGCTTGCCTGGCCGTATTACTCGCCTCAAAGGGCATGAAACACTCATTGACTTAATGCAGCAGTTGCATCACCAATACCCGAACTTGCATGCCATTGTGGTGGGTGGAGCCGATCCGAAAAAAGCTGCCTATTTACAAGAAATGCAAAACAACATACAGGCTAAAAATTTAGCAGATCGCATAACCTTTGTCGGTCACCGCTCAGATATTCGTGAATGGTTAGCTTTTAGTGATGTGGTTTTATCGCTTTCTAGTCAAGCGGAAACATTTGGTCGTACCGCATTAGAAGCGCTTTCAGTTGGTACGCCTGTCATTGGTTGGAACCGTGGCGGAGTTGCAGAAATTTTGTCACGACTCTATCCACAAGGCTTAATTACGGTGGATGATCAAAGCGCATTGCAAGCGACTGTGAAAAAGCATATCGATACACCTCAGCAGGTTGAACCTGTGCAAGCGTTCAGCTTAAAAGAGATGTGTGATCAAACTTTGGCTGTATATCAACAGATCGTAAAATAAAGTGAATGAATGTTCTTTCGTCTATGAACTCACCAGAGTGTCATAGAAGGAGGATTGTCATCTAACTCTTCCACACGCGATAACGTGCCATGAACCATAACAACAATGGCAACAGCAGCATATGTACAATGTGCTGCAAGCTTTGACCAATACGCCAATAGCCACGATCTAAAATATCATGTCGGGCATTAAACAGCTCACTACCCACAGCAACGATGAGCACCGCCCAAATCGCATAATTAGATTTCAACTGCCGCTGATGACAAAACGCGACAAGAAAGAAAATAATTAAACCCAGATAAATAGAAAAAGCGTCGCTAGATAAATGAGTGATCTGTAATAATTTCTGGTGCCATTCGGACAGCATAGAAGCTCTCTTAAATTCATTTTTTGTTGGATATATTTTTTTCTTGAGCTCAGGATATAAAGAAAATACAGAAAAGAAAAGCAAAATATCGACCGCGCAAATAAAGCAAACCCGAGTTCTGCATCCTGCAAAACTCGGGTCTATGAGGTTGTGCTTTCACAAGTATTTTTTATTTTATATTGGCTTTCCTTACCTGCATCCTATCCGTGATGCTTCCAACGGCTTCGTCTTCCATAGTGGGATATTCCATTCCCATTCCATTTGCCGATGAACAAAGAATAAGTCAATACTGTTGACCTGACCATTCGTCAGAAGCCGAAAGCTTTGTAAGCCATTTCTTACACTTTTCTCTTAAATCAACAATTACTAGACACTTTCGCCCCCATTTTTATAGTCACGGGCAATTTCATCTGTGACAGTTTTCTCTTCTTTTTCAGCCTTTTCTATCCCTTCTTGTATGGCTTCTTGCGCTTCTTGCTCATCTTCATCCGTTTGCTCTAGCTCTTCCTGAATCTGATCGAATACGCGTCCAGTTTGCAAAACCACATACACAGGAAAATGATCTGATCCCATATGGGGTAATCGCTCCATATGAACTAAGGCAAAATCGGTGCTGTGAAAAATATGATCTAGAGACCAACGCAATAGAGGAAAATCAGCATGAAAAGTATTCACAAAATGTCGTCCAACACGTGGATCAAGTAAACCACTAATGCGTTGAAATAATCGAGTGGTACGTGACCAAGCGACATCGTTCAAGTCTCCCATCACGATACAACTTTCATCAATATCTTTAATTTGATCACCCACAATCAACAGCTCGGCATCACGTAAAGTTGAGTCTTTCGCTTCAGTTGGGCTCGGCGGTTTCGGGTGCAAACAATACAATTGAACTTGATTACCTGAAGGCAAAGTCACCCGTGTATGAATAGAAGGAATTTCATCACTTAAGATGAATTTGACTTCGGTTTCAGTCAATTCCAACTTACTGTACAAATGCATCCCATATAGATTATCAAGCGGTACAGGTACACGATGAGGATAATCCGACTCGATCACCGAAAGTTCATTTTGCCACGTTTGATCGGTCTCTAAAGTGAGCACCAAATCTGGTTGATGCTTTTGAATGAGATCAATCAGTAAATGATATTTCGTGTTTGGTGTCAGTACATTAGAAACAATCAGTGATATCTGCTTATCCTTATTTAACTGTGATGCTTTGACCTGCTTGACTTGTTTTTTCCAAAAGAAGGTATAAGGCAAGACCATTTTCAACTGAAAAGCCAAAGCTGCGATCAGGCCAATTAAAATTAGCTTCCGCACCCAATCCCATTCTGCATTCCAAAAGATTAGAAAAACAAAAGCCACCAGCCCCACTGCTAAAATCTGCAAGCGGGGAAAATCTGAGCCGCGAAACCACCATTCATCTCGTGGGATTAACGACCAAAAAGACAGCCATATGACGATACCCGCGAATATTTCAATCCAAATCATGCTGCCTCCTTTTATATTCTTAATTTTTTATTGATTCATAAATTTATATCAGTTTTGCATGTAACATAAACAAGATATATTGCACAATATTATTGGTGTTTTCATTATGTAGCGCTTGCAGTTATGCGCCCTTTTGGTACACTCGAACCCCCTTTTATTTTTTAACGCACCGAGGCAAAGTGACATGAAAGTAGGTCTGGTCGGTTGGCGCGGGATGGTTGGTTCCGTCCTTATGCAACGTATGGTTGAAGAAAACGATTTTGCTCATTTTGAGCCGTTTTATTTCTCTACCAGTAATGCAGGTGGTGAAGCCCCTGCGTTTGGTGGTAAGACTGCCCCAGCACTTATGGATGCATCAGACATTAACAGTCTGAAGCAAATGGATGTCATTATTACCTGCCAAGGTGGCGATTATACGACTGAAGTATTCCCTAAGCTTAAAGCTGAAGGTTGGAACGGTTACTGGATCGATGCTGCATCTACCCTACGTATGGATGATGAAGCGATTATCGTCCTTGACCCAGTCAACATGAACGTGATCAAAGACGGTTTAGTGAAAGGCACGAAAACTTTCGTGGGCGGTAACTGTACTGTTTCATTGATGTTAATGGGCTTAGGCGGTCTATTCCAGAACAATCTTGTGGAATGGGCAACATCGATGACGTATCAAGCTGCATCAGGTGCAGGCGCGCAAAATATGCGTGAATTGATCTCAGGCATGGGCTACCTTTACAACAACACTAAAGATTTGTTGGATGATCCACGTTCTCCAATTTTAGATATCGATTCTAAAATTGCAGAATTACAACGTGGTGAAGGCTTCCCAGCTGCAAACTTTGGCGTGCCTTTAGCAGGCTCACTCATTCCTTACATCGACAAACAACTTGAAAGCGGTCAGTCGAAAGAAGAATGGAAAGGTCAAGTTGAAACCAACAAGATCTTGGGCAACCAACAAATCGTTCCTATCGATGGTCACTGTGTTCGTATTGGCGCAATGCGTTGCCATTCACAAGCGTTGACTTTGAAACTACGTAAAGACGTTCCTTTAGATGAAATCGAAGATATCATCGCAAGTGCAAACGACTGGTCTAAAGTGGTTCCAAATACACGTGAAGCGTCGATGACTGACCTCACTCCAGTTGCAGTAACAGGGACTTTATCTGTACCTGTAGGCCGTCTACGTAAACTCAACATGGGTAAAGAATACCTAGGTGCATTTACCGTAGGTGACCAATTACTTTGGGGTGCGGCTGAACCTTTACGTCGTATGCTCCGAATTCTGATCGATTATAAAAATGCTTAAGTATTTTTAAATCTATGAATAAGAAGCCGATCACAATTGATCGGCTTTTTTATGTAACTATCGTGTAAGTATTTTACAATTCTGCGACAAGTCGCTAATCTATAATTTTCGCCATGCGACATATATTCGAGCTAAAGATTAAGATGACCGTATATAACAAATTAAAGATCGCCATTTTAGCCGTTATTGCTTCTCAAAACATTCATGCGATCAATATTGATCCTGTCCAAGTACAGTCAGCACCTGGGGAGTTGCTGTATGCAGAGATCCATTTTCGCAATTCAGATACATCTGTACCCCTAAATGCAAGTTTAGCCAGTGCAGAAGATTTACACAGCATGGGTACAGGTCACCAACCACCAGGCCATCTGAACTTTTTTACTCGCCGTGATGGCGCAGGCAATGGTGTGATTACCATCACCTCTTCACGTCCAGTCACAGATGCTGAACTCAATTTCATTGTAAATATCAAAGAAGGCAATGCATCTCGCCTACAGGCGATTAAAACGCCACTGAAACGTAGTACACCGAGTTCAAATGCCAATATCACACGAAGTAACGAGCGTCCATTAGCACCAGTAATTATCGTCAATGAAAAAGATATTGCCTTAAATTTACCCGTAAGTACGCTGTATACTGCGAAACCAGTTATTTCAACAGAAACACCATTATTATTAAGCTCAAAAATGCCACCCAAATTGGCACAACTTCCAACGTCATCCACACCCGTTGCGATTGAACCGTCAGCACATGTACAGAACTATTCCGTTGCTGTCCCTAATCAAAACAGTGCAGCAAATAACGTAGCAACACCAGCACAAACTCAAACAGCAGCAGTTAACCCTTCACAAGCCAATACAGCATCGAAATCAAATCAGATGTCTTCTGCTTCTGTTTCGCAAGACCCACTGGCCAAGAAATATGCTGAAGAAGTGGCTGCTAAAGGCCTAGAAAAAACAGTAAATCAAACGCCACTTTCTGCACGGGCACCCGAATCTGTACCAACAGCGGCACAAACAACAACGAAATATGTCGTGCAATCCAATGAAAGCTTATGGGGAATTGCCTCTCTTATTGCAGCCGAACAAAACCGCCCAGTTTCAGATGTAATGAAACAAATCAAAACCAGCAATGAACATGCATTTATTCAAGGTGATGTGAATCGTTTACGTCGCGGTGCGGCTTTAAATTTAAATGGGGCAAAGCCATCAAAACAGCCAGAAAAAATCTCTGCAGCTGAACTTGCAAAAGCCCCATCAAATCAATCTGGCAAGACCAAGTACCGTTTGAACCAAGCTGAAATGAGCTTAGTCGCAGAGAAAGCAAAAGATTCAACTCCAGCTTCTGCAAACAGTGCGGCAGAAAAAAACAAAACATCGAACGAGTTATCATTAAAAGTTATGACATCTCGTGAAAAAACCGTTAAATTACAGAGAAACGTAACTCAATTAGAATTGGCACTAAATCAAAAGGATCACAGAATTCAACTATTAAATGCGCGTCTAGCTCAATTGCAACAACAATTGAAAGCTCAACAAGCAGATAAACGAAGCCAATAGACTAAAACGTTACACATGATGATTTTATAGGGAAGAGTGCACTTTTATCACTCTATCTCCAAGGGGTTAAAACATGCTGATTTATGTGATTCCATTAGTGATCTTAGTGATCGTTTTGGTGATTTTTAACAAACGCCAAAAAACGCAAGAATCAGATAAAACCAAAACTACACCAACCAAGTCTAAAAAATCAGCTGCATCATCAAAAGTTACAGCAAATAAAACTCAGGTTGTTGAAAGTTCGCTAGTCGAGAAAAAGCCGACAACTGCATTAACTGCAGAAACACGTAATAAAATTGAAATGTTGATCGCAGAACGTAATTTCTTCTCTGCTGAAGCACAAATCAACCAATCTTTAAAACGTGATAATTCTCAGCATGAGCTGTATCTTTATCTCCTTGATATTCATATTCTGCAAAAAGATGAATTTGCAATCAGCCAACTTTTAAGTCATATCCGCTCACTCGAATTAGATGACATTCTTGAGCAAGCTGAGGCTAAAAAAGCTGAGTTTGAAAACTCTCAAAATGTAACAGATGATGCAGTCACTTTCGTTTCGCTAGTCACTGAAGAATCACCTGTCGCAGCACAAAGTAACTCTGCATTTGATGCTTTAATTGACAATACAACGCCTGCACCAGTTGAAGCAAAAGTTGAAGAAATTAAACCTCTGGATTTTAATTTCACTTCTACACCTAAAATTACAGAAGAAACACCTGCACCAGAAGCAAACGTCGTAGAGAGTAAAGCTGTAGAATTTGATTCATTTTCAGTTCAACCTAAAATTGAAGAAGACCAAACACCTGTTGAAACTCCAGCTACTAGCGAAATCAAGCCTCTCGATTTTTCAATGGACTTTGCGCCAGCTGCAGATAAACCTACAGATGTTGTAGTAGAAACTGAAGTTGCTGAAAAAATTGAGCCCCTAGATTTCTCATTTACGACAGATATTCCAGCCAAAGAAGAAAGTGCTGCTGAAACACCTGCATTGAATTTTGATTTAGGCTCATTTGATACCGCTAAAACTGAAGAAGCTGCCGCACCTAGCGTTGATTTTAATTTAGATACGCTCAATGAAAAACCAGCAGCGCCTGCCTCTACGGGTGTCAATTTTGATATTAGTGGTATCAGCGCACAGACCACCTCAGCGACAGATCAAAATGATCCATTGGTTCAATCTTTCCCTGAATTGGTTAACATCAATGAAGCTGCGTTAAATATTGAATTGGCTGAGCAATATATCAAACTCGGTCTATATGAAGCTGCACGTGAATTATTGACAGAAAAGGAAGCTGAATTTTCTGCTGAACAACGCCAACAAGCAGAACAGTTACTGAATCAAATCGCTTCTTAACGTAAAGCACTTTAAAATAAAGCAGTCTTCTATGGCTGCTTTTTTTATGATGAAAAAAATTGCTTTAATTTATATGGGTGGAACGTTTGGTTGTATCGGTGAACCACTTAGTCCAATGCCCGCAGATACTTTTCTGCCAAAATTATCACATGTGCTGCCCCTCGACATGCATATCGACTGTTTTGTCGCCCCTGCCATTCGTGACAGTAGTGCCTGTACAGCATCGGACTGGTTAGCGCTGATTCAGCAAATTCAAGCCCTACAATTAAAGCAATATCAACATTTCGTCATCATTCATGGCACAGACACCTTAAGCTATGCCAGTGCAGTCTTAGCTCAATTTATCGGGCAATCTGCACATGTTGTGCTCACAGGCAGTCAATATCCCTTACTCAATATTCAAGGCGATAATACGCGGGAATTCACCGATGCCATTGATAACTTAAATTTCGCCTTAAATGCCGTGGTGAAATCATCTGTTGGTGTTTATCTGGCATTTCGCCATCAACTTATTCATGGTCAATCTGCATTAAAGGTACACACGACTGAACTGCGTGCCTTTGAGGGTCTAGATGCCAATCATGAAATTCAGCAAGTTTTAGCACCATATATCGTACAAGAGTCAGATCTAGCACAAAGTGCTCAGTTTAACTGCTTAAGCATCATGTGGCAGCCGCTCTCACCCGAATTACAAGTTCAAAACCTACGTAACCTCCTTGTTCATTTGCCACATGTACTTATCCTGCAAGGTTTTGGTACAGGAAATATTGCTGTAAATGCTGACCTCATTAATACCTTAAAAGAAATTCAACAACATGGCTGTGCTGTTGTACTGAGTACGCAAGTCAGTTTTGGTGGCATTGACCAGCGCTATGCTGTCAGTTCTTGGATTCAAGACAGTGGCCTCTTTCTCAGCAATTGCATGGGACATGCAGATCTATATGCCAAATGCTTAAAAATGTATTTACAATACGGCAGCGCAGCAAATTGGGCTACGCATTGGAACGATTAAGTCTTTTGAGGTAACTATGCAACGTTTTGCAATTGGGATTGAGTTTTGCGGTATGCAGTACAAAGGGTGGCAAACACAGCAACCTGGTGTACCGAGCGTACAAGAAACCATTGAAACCGTGCTCAGCAAAGTTGCCAATGAACCGATTATGTTACATGGCGCAGGTCGTACTGATGCAGGCGTGCATGCCACCAATATGGTGGCACATTTTGACACCCACGCCATTCGTCCGATTCGTGGCTGGCTCATGGGCAGCAATAGTCAACTACCGCGTGATATTTCTATCCAATGGATTAAAGAAATGGATCAAGACTTTCATGCTCGCTTTAAAGCACAAGCACGTCGCTATCGCTATGTGGTATATAACAATGCCCAACGCCCAGCTTTACTGCATAAGCAAGTGACGCATGTCTATGCCAAACTTGATGTAGAAAAAATGCAACTTGCCGCAGCTAAATTTGAAGGCACTCATAATTTTGAAAGCTTTCGTGCAGCTGCCTGCCAGTCCAATCAACCCGTACGCCATGTGAGTCATTGCCGTCTAATTCAGCACGGCTGCTATTTAGTGCTAGATATTCAAGCAGATGGTTTTTTACATCATATGGTTCGAAATATCATGGGATGCTTACTTGAAGTGGGTCAAGGCATGTATGAGATTGACCATATTGACGCAATTTTTGCAGCTGAAGACCGTAAAGCAGCAGGGGTTACGGCTCCACCAGATGGGCTATATTTTATTCATGCAGACTATCCTGCACAATTTGAATTACCTCAAACACCGCTTGGTCCACATTGGTTGAATATGCCTGAATAGAAAATCCCTCCCAACCTCCCTTTCTAAAAAGGGAGGAGCAATCCCTCACCTTTAAAATGGGTTTAGAAAAGTCTCTTTTGAAAATAAGCGAAGCTCCACTCCTTTGTTAAAGGAGGGGTTAGGGGGGGATTTTATCTAAGATCAACTTTAACGCTGTTTACGCTTTCTATATTCCACTGGCGTTTCATTGGTCCAGCGTTTAAAAGCTCGATAGAATGTACTCGGTTCAGAGAAGCCGGTTAAGTACACAATCCGCTCAACACTCTCACTGGTATTCGCCAAAAGCTTTTTCGCCAAACGACAGCGGTAATCCGACAAGATTTGTTGGAAGCTGGTATTTGCCTCTGAAAGCTGTGTACGTAAACGGCGCGGCGTAATATTTAACTGTGCGGCTACCGTTTCCAAAGTAGTTTCACCACTTTCCAACGTCGAACCAATGGCACGACGCACCTCACCAACCAAGTCGTAACGTGCTAACTCTTGAAGCTTCTCGATTGCCAACTGTTCATGCAATTGTAATAGCTCAGGTTCAGCTTGCCACAATTGATATTCTAAAATGGCAGGATCGAAGTACAGACGCGTTTCTTTTTGCCCCAAGCTCACAGGACATTCAAACACACGGAAATATTCATCATCAGGTGCGCCTTGACTGAAGTTAAAGTCAATATAAATCGGCTGGAAACGCCCTTCAGTAAGAAACTTGAAGAAACGAAGTACACCTGACATCGCACATTCAGAGAAATGCCGATTGACGATATTTTCTGCCCAAGGCTGATGACCATTGGTGAGATAGCATCGATCATCCTCAATCACCAATTGCGCATGAAAAGCATCGCTAATTAAGCGCTGATAAGCCAAAGCACGCTTTAAGCCTTCACCAAAATTTTCGGATGAAATAAACAGGTGCTCAATCACTTGCCCACGATATAGTGGTAAATGCTCGCCCAGATGCAAACCAATATCAGGGTCCTTACTGACCTCTTCTGCTGCCACCCAAAATGCAAATTGTGCATTGAGAGGTGTACGGTCATTGGTTTCAACCTGATTTAATGCCACACCCGCTTTTGTTAAAATTTCTTCTGTTGGTAATCCTGCACGTCGAATTGCTTGATACCCTAAACGCAACACTACAGATGCATCAGTTAGCTGACCCACTCCAAAACCTTCCTTGTATGTACTTCATTTATACTTAAAAAGATTGAAATTAGATTAACTGCGATTGACCAAACTGACAACAGTTCCTCAGCTTTTTTTGTAGAAAAAGTTTAACTGTAGTGTTCGCTTATTTTACTGACAGTCGATCAGTTCAAAGCCTTTTACGGCTTGTATTCTGCAAATAAATTGACTATAATTTGCGCCTTTCCAATTTATTCTTTTAGGTAGGCTATGGCCAATAAAGAGGAACTCATCGAGTTCGAAGGCGTTGTCACCGAGACGCTTCCTAATACTATGTTCCGTGTACGTTTAGAAAACGGTCATGAAGTGATTGCCCACATCTCTGGTAAAATGCGTAAACACTATATTCGTATTTTGACTGGCGACAGTGTTAAAGTAGAAATGACACCTTATGACTTAACTAAGGGTCGTATCACTTATCGTGCACGCTAAGTTTTAGCGAAGCAAAAAAGCCACTTATCAGTGGCTTTTTTTAAATCTTGATTTAAATAATTGATGAAAATTTGACTCAATGTATGTTTTTGATTTAGAGTTGAAAATCATAAAAATTCAATACATTGAAGCCATATAACAATGAAATTTAACAGTAAAATTCTTATACTCGTCGCTCCAATTCTCTGTGCTGCCTGTGCCACAACCAGTCAAAACAAAATCAATCAGTCATTACAACACTATGTTGGACAGTCGCCAGATCAAGTTCGACAACAACTTAATTTAACTCAGTTCGGTTATAAAGTTTCAGAAGCACCGATACAAACGCCAGACAAACTCAGCTATACCATTTTACGCAAGATGCCGATACCAATGGGTACGCCAAATCTAGGCACAAGCATCACTATGGGTGCACCGATTCCTACACCATCCAACGGTAGTCTAAATATTGATATGAAATGTCAAATTGATTTCATACTTCGTGACAACCGTGTGGAATCGATCCAGTACATTGGCAAGGCATGTTAATCCTGTAGAATTTTTATCATTAAATAAATCAAAACCTTACTACAGGTCATGCCCTATTTATGGTGTATCAAACCACTCGATTTTAAAGTAAAAAGGCTACTTCTTATTAAAACTAAGTTCCATTCACATATCGTACACGTGAATTTTTAAACGACGAAAAAAAGCCACCAATACGGTGGCTTTTTTATATGCCCTTGTCTATCAAATTGCAGTTGAATTAGTTCAACATATTGGTTTTACATCCAATCGTAGTACATTCGCGTAAGCGCTCACGGAGCCAATTATTTCGATCTTGAGTCGTTGTCAAACGGCATTGCACATCAATACCTGTATCCGTTGTACACTGCGCATCACGTTCACGAATCCATGCCAATTGAGATGTTTTCAGAATTTTTTTCTGATTTTCAGATAATTTTCCACGTAAAGTTTGATAATTCTTATTGAGTTCTGTGTCTGCGCTAGCATATAGCTTATTGGTACAGTACACATCATCATAGACATTTCTGGCTTGTTCACAATTATCCGCAAATGCCGCACCACTTATCCACATACAACCCAAAATGATCACCATTTTTTTCATATTGCTCTCCTTGCTTATTCTTGTTTGCAATAACTTCAAATCTAATTCACGAGGCTGTCTTAGCATTCTAAATAAATCCACGATGCAGAATATTGAAAATTGTTAACCACATTTAAATATGCTGCTAACACTGAATTGTGCAACACATTAATACAGGCATACCTAAGACAAATTTTATAAACCATTCCATGACCTTCATTCGCTTTCCAGACACAATATAAGGTCTAAAACTTTTTATCGTATATGCGGAGTTGCATAGTGCAAGTGCAAGTGCAAGTGCAAGTGCACCGTGTATAAAATGACTACAGTGTTACAGCTGCAAATCAGACTAAACTGAATTTATTTCGTGAGGAATTTACCCATGAAATTAAGCCAAAATTGTTTTAGTTTTAAATTTGGAATGTTATCCATACTCAGCGGCTTCGTATTGGCTAGCTGCACAACAACGCCAACAAGCTCAACATATGAACGTGAGCGCTATTTAACATCTTTTATTGGTAAATCGAGCCAAACCATTCAGTCTCAACTCAATTTAAGCCAATTAGGCTATCAGAATATCAGTGCTGGAAAACTATCACCAGATCGTTTGACATATCGCGTGGCACGCCCAATCAGCATTCCGATACCTATGGCTGATAATCCTGCAATGGGTCTAGGTAGCGGTGCTGCTGTACCCATTCCAAGCAGTAGCAATCGCTATGACATAGACCTGAACTGTGTGATTGAGTTTCGTTTGAAAAATAATATTGCCACGGATGTCCGTTTAACCGGTCGCACTTGCTAATCGTTTGCAACGCTTAAATTCATTTGCCCAGCATATTTTATGCATAAAAAAACGCAGCTAAATTGCTGCGTTTTTTTCTTTTATTTGAACTTAGTTCAATGCAGTCACAACGGCTTGACCCATTTCAACTGTACCAACTTTTGTACTGCCTTCAGACATAATGTCGCCAGTACGTAGGCCTTGATCCAAAACATTGCTTACAGCATCTTCAATGGCTTTAGCGGCTGCTTCTTCACGGAAGGTATAACGTAGCATCATTGCCACAGAAAGGATGGTGGCTAATGGGTTAGCAATATTTTGACCTGCGATATCTGGCGCTGAACCATGGCATGGTTCGTACATACCTTTGCCGTTTTCGTCTAAAGATGCTGAAGGCAACATACCGATAGAACCCGTCAACATCGCTGCTTCATCAGACAAGATGTCGCCAAACAAGTTGCCCGTTACGATCACGTCAAACTGTTTCGGTGCACGTACCAACTGCATTGCTGCATTGTCGACATACATGTGAGATAAGTTGATATTTGGGTACTGCTCTTCTTTCAACGCAGTTACGGTTTGTTTCCAAAGTTCCGTTACTTCAAGTACGTTCGCTTTATCAACTGAACATACTTTACCACCACGTAAGCTCGCCATTTCAAAAGCAACTTTGGCAATACGTTTAATTTCAGACTCTGCATATACGTCAGTGTTAAAACCTTGTTTTTCACCATTTTCAAGTTCACGAATACCACGTGGCTGACCGAAGTAGATACCACCTGTCAATTCACGAACAATCAGAATATCTAAACCAGAAACAATTTCAGGTTTTAAGCTAGAAGCATCTGCAAGTTGTGGATATAGAATCGCTGGACGCAAGTTAGCAAATAAATTTAATTCTGAACGGATTTTTAAAAGACCACGCTCTGGACGGATTGAACGCTCAATCGTATCCCATTTCGGACCGCCAACCGCACCCAATAAAATTGCATCCGCTTTTTTCGCTTGTGCTGCAGTTACGTCTGGATATGGTGAACCGTGTGCATCAATCGCTGCACCCCCCAACAAACCTTGTTCCCAAGTCAAACCTAAGTTGAATTTTTCGTTTACACGTGTCAGCACTTGTTCTGCTGCTTTCACGATTTCAGGGCCAATACCATCACCTGGTAAAATCAAAATATGTTTTGACATGAGTCTTTCCATTTATACGCTGGTTCATTACCAGTCAGATTTAAAGTTTTTTTTCTACAAACTCACCAAGTCCAGTTAAGACATTGTATGGTCGGCAGAAACGTCGAATGGTTTTTTCGCCTTGTTTTAAGTCAACGCAAAGCGGATCTGGTGCTGACTTATCGAGTAAGCTACCTTGCTGCTTAGAACGATCGCGAAACATTTTAAATGAGTATTCTTGCTTTGACTTAAAGTTATGTATCACATGTAGGCGTTCGGATTTACCCGTTGAAATTGGGTAAAAGCGAATCACCACTTCATGCTGCCCAGAAGGTACAGACAAATACACGGGATTAGGCTCTGAAAGTGATTGCCCATTTAAACGAACAATCCCTGCTTTAATGGCGGCACGTTGAACTTTATGATGTTCGGCATCAATAATCATTAATTGATCCAAACGCTCAAACTCACAATGTGCTGGCCCTGCACAAAAAATTAACGCATTTTTTTTGGTACTTTCAGTTTCTTTCACATTTTTAATGCGTTTCGTGTCCATGGTTTGACACGCAGTCAGTGATGCAAGCATCACTCCTGTTACAACCAGCTGACCGAAGAACTTACCCATTTTTCGAACCCAACCTGATAATTACTGGCGAACGTATAAATATTGTTTTGCCTGATATTAACAAGACTTAAGCAGAGTTACTACCAAGAAGTTCTTCGGTAAAACTGACTTAAGCTTTAATCTCAGCAAATACCCAAGGGCGAGTAGCTTTGGTTTTTTCTTCATAAGCACGAATGTCATCCGCTGCTTGTAAAGTTAAACCAATATCATCCAAACCATTTAACAAGCAGTGCTTACGGAATGGATCCACTTCAAATTTAAAGGCTTCACCCGATGGCGTACGTACTTCTTGTGCATCCAAATCGATGGTTAATTGATAACCTTCAGATGCAGCACATTCTTTAAATAACTGATCCACAATCTCTTCAGACAAGATCACTGGCAACATGCCATTTTTAAAGCTGTTGTTAAAGAAAATATCCGCATAGCTTGGCGCAATCACGGTACGGAAACCATATTCTTCCAAAGCCCATGGCGCATGCTCTCGGCTTGAACCACAACCAAAGTTAGCACGAGAGATTAATACGGTCGCACCTTGATAACGAGGTTGGTTCAACGCAAAATCTGGATTTTTAGGGCGCTTAGAAATATCTTGCCCTAAATAACCTTCGTCTAAATAACGAAGTTCATCAAATAAGTTATCGCCAAAACCTGTACGTTTGATTGATTTCAAAAACTGTTTTGGAATAATTAAATCTGTATCGACATTGGCACGGTCTAAAGGTGCAACGATACCTTGTTCAACGGTATATTTTTTCATGTTTATTTCTCACTGAATCCGTGACCTCTCCCTAACCCTCTCCTTATAGGAGAGGGAACTCCTTCTCCCTGTGGGAGAAGGCTGGGATGAGGGCTTAAACTAGAACGTACGTACGTCAACAAAGTGACCAGCAATCGCTGCTGCTGCTGCCATTGCTGGACTGACCAAATGCGTGCGACCACCATTACCTTGACGACCTTCAAAGTTACGGTTTGATGTCGATGCACAGTGTTCACCCGGTTGCAATTTATCAGCATTCATTGCCAAACACATTGAGCAACCTGGCTCACGCCATTCAAAACCAGCTTCGATTAAAATTTTGTCTAAGCCTTCCGCTTCTGCTTGTGCTTTGACTAAGCCTGAACCCGGTACGACCATCGCTTGTTTAATACTCGAAGCGACTTTTTTACCTTTGGCAATTTCAGCAGCTGCACGAATATCTTCAATACGCGAGTTGGTACATGAACCAATAAATACGCGGTCTAACTGAATGTCTGCCAAAGCCTGACCTGCCGTTAAGCCCATATAGTTATAGGCACGCGTCCAATCGTTACGCTGTACGTCATCTTTGGCTTGTTCTAAAGTCGGCACCGCTTGAGTTACTGGAATCACCATTTCAGGCGATGTACCCCAAGACACTTGTGGCTCAATTTCTTCACCTTGCAACACCACAACCGTATCGAAATGTGCATCTTCATCAGAATGCAAAGTGTTCCAATACGCCACGGCTTGATACCATTGCTCGCCTTTCGGTGCATAAGGACGGTCTTTTACGTATTCAATGGTTTTGTCATCGACAGCGACCATACCGACACGAGCACCGCCTTCGATTGCCATATTACACACCGTCATACGGCCTTCAATCGACATATCGCGGAACACTTGACCACCGAATTCAATCGCATGACCTGTACCACCAGCCGTACCGATTTTACCGATAATCGCTAAAACCACGTCTTTCGATGTCACGCCTTGACCCAATTTGCCGTCAACGCGCACCAACATGTTTTTCATTTTCTTTTGAATTAAGCACTGAGTTGCCAATACATGTTCAACTTCTGAGGTACCAATACCATGTGCCAAGCAACCAAATGCACCATGCGTCGCCGTATGCGAGTCACCACACACTACGGTCATACCCGGTAAAGTTAAACCTTGTTCAGGTCCAACTACATGGGCAATCCCTTGGCGTACATCATTAATGTCAAACTGAGCAACATTAAATGCCTTACAGTTGTCATCTAAAGTTTGTACTTGGATGCGTGAAGTGTCATCTTCAATACCTGCAATCCCTTCAGAACGTTCTTTTTTCGAAGTCGGCACGTTATGGTCAGGCGTTGCAACGTTGGCACTTAAACGCCAAGGTTTACGACCCGCAAGCTGTAAACCTTCAAAGGCTTGTGGTGAAGTCACTTCATGTAATAAATGACGGTCGATATACAATAATGAAGAGCCATCATCTCGTTGTTTTACTAGATGGTCATCCCACAATTTGTCATACAATGTTTTTGCTTTTTGGGTTTCGCCTGCCATGTCGATATGCTCCACTGGACTGGGTAAATTCTTTCGTTAAATCGATTATAACCACGTATTCACATAAATCTAATTTATCATTTTTATTAGTTTAAAAACTTATAGGAATGATATTTTCCTGTATATGCGTACAAAACTTTAGCGTCTCCTACGATGCTGAAAATAAAGCCAAAGCCTTGCTGAAACAATATTTCAGCACAGAAATTCAGTTTAATTTATCGACTGTTCAGCTCTATTTTATGGCTTTATTTGCAAATTCTATGATCATGAGTTAAATTTCCTCTTTTACAATGCAAATAAGAATCATTATTATTAAATTAAGCCAAAACGCATAGCATTTTCAAGGAGCATTTTCATGGCACATATTAATAAATTCGTTGCAAACAATCGGCGTATGTTCAAAAAAACCTTAAGCTATTACATCATGCACATCACAGTCGCCATGTTGGTTGGCTATTTTGTGACTGGCAGTATTGCGATGGCAATTACGTTGAGTTTGTTAGAGCCAACGGTGCAAGCATTCGCCTTCTTCTTCCATGAAAAAGCTTGGGAAAAGAAAGATAAAACAGATCAGGAAAAAGTCACCGCTTAATTTTGCTTTTTTGCTCCTTGTGTTAAAGCCACCATTTCGGTGGCTTTATGATTTAAATGACTCAATACTTTGGATACCCAAATTAAACCCTGCCATTCGACTAGCAAGCAAATGTATTTCACGATAAAGCTGTCCGTACAATTTTACGGATTTTCATCTATTTCTGTTCTGTGGTGACCACATCACAACTATGTACCAATTGCTCAATCGCAAGAATCAACTGATTTTTCGCTGCATTACATTCTGCAGCTGCTCGGTTTTCATCATTTTCATCATCTGCAAGTTCGTACACGGCGCAGCGTTTTTCCACTGTACCTTCAAAAATATCGAGTAAATTTTTTATATGTTTAATATCCATGTTCTTCTCCTTCAAGGGAAATGCATCAATCTTTGATCTCATTTCCCACTATTTGCCCCATACATTGAATCAAGTTCATTCCTAATTCAAAACCTATAAGCCTCATCCTTCGCCTTTAAAAGATGACTTATTTTTCAATTCAATCCATTGAAGTTTTTATGATCATAAAATAGTGCTTTTGCTCCCGCAATCATGCGCTGACGAATGTTATATATGCCTTGCACTAGCTCAATAAAAATCATCTATTGAATATTATGCACATTGATCAACCGCCCTGACTCAGCAACTTTGTAACAGCTCATTTAGTACAATGATCAAATACGCTTTTACTTAATGAAAGTCTGAAATTAACCATTTTTTCTGAAAAGCAGCAATGATTATTCCCCTGCATTTTTAAACAAATAATCGTCAAGCTGTCATGCTGAGCTGCTTTTAATAGATCCATTCCCTCAAAAGCACTGCTTAGCGACTTAGACCAAGACAAATAGATCGCAGGCACAATGAACTTTTTAAGCTTTAGGCTGTATGAATGCTCAGTTTTAAATCAAAAGATACAACTTTTCCTTTGATTTATTCTTAAAATATTATAACAATGAGGATAAGCATAAAAATTCTTTATAGGAATGATGATGAATCTTGCAGCCTTTGAAGCCTTTATCAAAGTTATGGAAACGGGTTCGATCTCTTTGGCAGCAGATCAGCTCTTCATTACCCAACCTGCAGTTACAAAACGTATTCATAGTCTGGAAGAATACTTTGGCGTGAAGCTGTTTGAATCTGCTGGACGCGGTGTGCAAGCGACGCATGCAGCAAATTCATTACTCCCTAAAGTCAAAAGTTGGCTGAATGAACTGGGTGATATCCATCATACCCTGAGCCACGAACAAGGTCAGGTTCAAGGCAAATTGAAAATTGGCACCAGTCACCATATTGGCTTGCATCATTTGTCACAGCATTTACGCAACTACGTACAGCAATATCCTGACGTGACATTAGATGTGCATTTTGTCGACTCTGAGCAAGCGCATGAGCAAGTCTTGGCAGGTGATCTTGAACTGGCTTTTTTAACCTTGCCACCTCAAGGCGATAGCCGTTTAAAGTATGTCACGATGTGGAATGATCCATTGGTCTTTGTGGTTGCGCCATTTCATCCTTTGGCACAAATGGAACATCTGACCTTAGAAGATCTGATTCAGTACCCAAGTTTGTTGCCTGCTGCCCAGACCTATACCAGTCAAATTACTTTGGCTGAGTTTGAAAAGCATGGATTAAAGCCAAAAGTGACCATGAGCAATAACTCACTCGAATCGATTCGTATGCTGGTTTCCATTGGTTTAGGTTGGTCTGTGCTACCCAAGACATTGTTAAATCAAGATTTAAAACAATTGGCCTTGGATTCTAATATGAATCGCCAATTGGGGATTGTTTGGCATCCAGGCCGTACACAGTCTCGTGCAGCGCAAAAACTGGTTGAATTGATGAAAAATATTTAAGATTTATATGATTTAAATTAAAAGCCACCGCTTAGGTGGCTTTTTTAATATGACAGCGAAAATGCAATTTATTTCGTCACCGAATCTTCATGCAAGGATTCATTCAGTTGATCGACAATGATCGCCCATTCTCCATCAGACTTTATTTTTTCTGCTAAAAATTGACGCTGTGCATCAGTCCAATAATCTGCTTCGGTAATTTTAGTATGGGCACTCAGTTGATGTGTGACTATAAACAAAGCTATCGCTTCTTCATTCGCATCCAATCCCAATTGTTCAAATAGATGGGTCATACGTGGACGTACGCTCATTATCCCTCTCCTGCCAAATGATTATTTTTACATTATAAAATGGTGTTGATTAAGGATATAACACGGAACCTAAATGCACTCAATTAAAGAAGTTTAAAAGGGTGAAAATGGAATAAACGGCAGACTCATCATGATAACCACAACCAATTGAATAAACAGTACCAACAACGGTACGCTTAAACTCACGCCACCCACTTCCGCAAAGACTTTTTTACTATATTTTGGATTGTGTATATAGGCTTTGGTTTTTTGCACTGCAAACTGGCTATACAGACGCTTCCCTATAAACACTAAAATAAGATTGGAAATACAAGATAATCCAATCAAAACCTGCGTAGGAACGCCAACAATTTCACACAGCAGCCCAATCACGCCACCAATCACTAAAAATAGAAAAAAGTAGCTATACATTTTACGATACAGCAACCAAAGCGGACCAAAGATCAGACCTGCCCAACTCAATTGGGCAAATGTAGAATTTTGATTTTTACCCTCTATATGGTCTAGATAAGACTGAGCACGTGGCCCAACAAATATTTTTAATAAATCTTTGAAATTGCTTTCTGTTTGCATATACAAGTAATTCAATCCATTTTAATCTGCCCAAGTATATAAAAGCATGTATAAAAAAAGCATCCGAAGATGCTTTTTATTTGTGAGTCTCATTTTCTACGACTTAATTAAGCTTGAATGGACCAATCTTGAATCGCCCACCCTTGCGCTTTGGCTAAGATTTCAAGTCGATCATCTGGATTCACCGCAATGGCATGATCAGCATATTCCAATAAGAAACGGTCATTGATCGAATCTGAATACGCCCAAGACTCCGTCACATCACGCCCTTCTAGCCATTGATTGAGACGAACTAATTTACCTTTTTGATAACACGGTGTGTTGATCACTTTACCTGTGTATTTACCCTCGACCACTTCAGCATTGGTCGCAATAATCTCTGTAATGCCAAATTCACGAAAGATCGGTGCGGTAATAAAGTCTGACGTTGCGGTAATCCCGACCAATTCATGACCTGCTTCTTTATGGCGTTGAATGGCAGCAAAACCTTCAGGACGCATCTGCGCACGAATCACTTTTTTCATAAACAACTGATGTAGCTCAGTTAAGTATGCATTGTCATGCTGCGTTAAAAACTCAAATACAAATTCGTTATACGCAATCGGATCGAGCTGGCCTTTTTTGTAATCATCATAAAATTTATCATTCATAGCACGATGTAGAATGGGGTCAACCAAGCCTTCATTGACCAAAAACTCCCCCCAAGAATGGTCTGAGTCGGTATTTAGTAAGGTGTGATCAAGGTCAAACAGTGCCAATTTCATGAAAATACTCGTAAAAGCTGAAATTTAAGAAAAAAATTGTAAATCTATCTCCGCTAGTCGATAGAAATTCGTTAAGATCATAACAATTTTAACATTTTTACACTTTGCTTTTTCGAGATGGACACAGAAATAAACGTCCCCGAATGCAAAGTCATAAATTACACAATATTTAGGTAGCCAAATGATCGATTCAGAAGGTTTCCGACCCAACGTCGGGATCATTTTGGCAAACGACATTGGACAAGTTTTATGGGCAAAGCGCATTGGTCACAATGCCTGGCAATTTCCACAAGGCGGTATCCAGCATGGAGAAACCCCCGAACAGGCACTTTACCGTGAGCTGAGAGAAGAAGTTGGCTTACTGCCCGAACACGTCCAGGTGATAGCACAAACCCAAGGGTGGTTGCGCTATCGTTTGCCACATCGGTATATACGTACGGATTCAGACCCAGTATGTATTGGTCAAAAACAGAAGTGGTTTTTACTCAAATTGACCGCTTCAGCACAGCATATTCAGTTGGATTTATCTGATCCACCTGAGTTTGATCAATGGCAATGGGTCAGCTACTGGTATCCATTGGGTCAAGTGGTCAATTTTAAACGCGATGTATACCGCAAAGCGATGGTAGAGCTGTGCAATCAGCTGCCACAAAAACCGTAAAAATTTGCAGATCATATGCAGATTTTTGGGATGAGTGTTGTTATAAATAAAGCAGAATAATTTTAGGAGCAGACACGATGTCGAACATGCAGCTGGATACCTTAAGACGCATAGTCCAAGAGATTAATGCGTCGGTCAGTTTGCATGAATCTTTAGACATTATGGTCAATCAAGTAGCTGAAGCCATGCATGTCGATGTCTGTTCCATTTACCTGCTAGATGAACGTAATCAACGTTATTTGCTCATGGCATCTAAGGGCTTAAATCCTGAAGCTGTTGGACATGTTTCACTACATACCAGTGAAGGCCTGATTGGTTTAGTCGGCCAACGTGAGGAAATTGTTAACCTCGACAATGCACCTAAGCATGAACGTTTCTTGTATTTACCAGAAACAGGCGAGGAAATTTATAACTCGTTCCTTGGCGTTCCAGTCATGTACCGCCGTAAAGTCATGGGTGTGTTAGTGGTTCAAAACCAAGAGCCACAAGATTTTAGTGAAGCAGCTGAGTCCTTTCTTGTCACCTTATGTGCTCAACTGTCAGGGGTGATTGCCCATGCTCATGCAGTAGGTAATATCGAAGTTTTTCGTAAACCGAATAATCTACCTGCTTATAAAACCTTTCAGGGCGTCTCAGGTTCAGGAGGCATCGCACTCGGCCGAGCAGTCATTCTCTATCCTCCTGCCGATTTAGCCTCTGTGCCCGACCGTGAAACCGACGATATCAGTGAAGAACTCGAACTGCTCGACAATGCGATTGATTCTGTACGTCAAGAGATTCAATCGCTCGATGACAAAATGCAAGATGCGCTCATGGCAGAAGAACGTGCACTGTTTAGCGTGTTCTTACGCATGTTGGATGAAAATGCCTTGCCAGCAGAAATTAAAAGTGAAATCCGCGATGGGAATTGGGCACAAGGTGCCGTGCGTATTGTCATTGATAAGCACATTGCCCTATTTGCCCAAATGGAAGATGACTATTTACGCGAGCGCGTGTCTGACCTAAAAGATCTAGGTCGTCGAATTTTGGCTTTTTTACAAGAAGCCGATGCTAGCCACCGTGAAATTACCGATGAAAGTATTCTAATTGGCGATGAAATTTCAACCGCAGCTTTGGTTGAATTGCCAGTCGATAAAATTGCGGCAATTGTCACCACTGAAGGTGCCATGAACTCCCATATGGTGATTGTAGCGCGTGCCCTCGGCATTCCAACTGTAGTCGGCGTCACTGAACTTCCAATCAATACCCTTGATGATGTTGAAATGATTGTGGATGCACATCAAGGCCGTGTATTCATCAATCCACCACGTCGCTTGCGTACTCGCTATAAAGAAATTCAAAAAGAAGAAGAACAGATTGCTAAAGATTTAAAGCAATATGAAACTAAAGATGCGATTACGCCTGATGGTGTCGCGGTTAAACTATATGTGAATACAGGCCTCATGATTGATGTCGTACGTGGTGTACAACGTGGTGCCAAAGGTGTCGGGCTCTATCGTTCTGAAATTCCGTTTATGCTACGTGACCGCTTCCCCGGCGAAGAAGAACAACGCGCCATTTACCGTCAACAGCTCAGCCACTTTGCCAATAAGCCTGTGGTGATGCGTACTCTTGATATTGGTGCAGATAAAGACTTGCCATACTTCTCGATTGAAGAGGAAAACTCTGCTCTGGGTTGGCGTGGTATTCGCTTTACACTCGATCACCCTGAAATTTTTTCTTCACAAATCCGTGCCATGCTTAAAGCAAGCATTGGACTGAATAATTTGCATATTTTACTGCCGATGGTCACCAGCGTCAGTGAAGTTGAAGAAGCTTTATATTTACTTGATCGTGACTGGCAAGCGGTACAAGAAGAAGAACAAGTAAAAATTACCAAACCAAAAATTGGCATCATGGTGGAAGTACCGAGTGTACTGCTTCAAATTGAGGAATTTTCTGAACTGGTGGATTTCTTCTCAGTCGGTTCCAACGATTTAACTCAATATTTATTGGCCGTTGACCGAAATAATCCACGTGTGGCAAATGTCTATTCACATTCACACCCTGCGGTGCTGCGTGCCCTCACCCGTTTAGTACACGAATGTCATAAATATGAAAAGCCTATTAGTATTTGTGGAGAAATGGCAGGTGATCCATTAACTGCAATTTTATTGATGGCAATGGGCTTTAATACCCTCTCCATGAGTTCAAGCAATATTTTGAAAGTTCGTAAGGCAATTTGTCATGTACCTATGCCAGATGCGAAAGAATTGTTAGATCGTGCACTCAGTATGAATAATCCGCTGATGGTGAAAAGTATGATGGAGTATTACTTTAAGACCCATGGTCTAGGTGATATGGTGAAATCAGCAACGCGAATTGTTAGCTAAAGCGAAAAAAGATGGGCAAATAAAAAGGGAGATAATCATTTAAGTATCTCCCTTTTTTGTGCTTGCTGTAGCCACGTTTTGCATCTTTTTTTCGATCTACAAAAGTTTGGCTTTTGTTAAAATCGTTCATGTGTTTTGCCACAAAGTTGCGAACTTCAACTTCAGGCAGGGCTTTTTTCTTCGCCATTTCGCTGCTCTCTTTTCAGTTTCAACATCAGGTTGATGTCACGCATATATTGGACTTTTTTGCATAAATTACAAGCATTATGATTAAAATACTGATCAATATAAATTGATCAAATATTCTGAATTCTTACTCATTCCTGTCTAGATACTTAAATCTAAGCATTGCAGAATAAACTTTGCTCTCCAATTTCAAAACATGTTCAAAAATCTTTCTCTAAAACCGCATGCAGCGGGCTGAATCACCCGCTGTTCAAAGCGCTGCTAGGCAACATTGGTACCGCTTATACTTCATCTAACCATAGGCTAAGAATGGGATACCACACTGAAATGAATAAAATGCTAGCCAAAACCTTATTAAATACAGCCATGCGGGTGGTGTTGGTGAGCCATTTTTGTGACATTTGACCGAGCCACGCCCAAACACACAAGCAAGGAAAAGCAATCAGCATAAAAAGTAAGGTCAAGATCATGAGCATACGACTGTATTGTACCGTCTGCGCCAAATACACGGTCATTACCGCAATCGCCATCAGCCATGATTTCGGATTAATCAGTTGCATTAAAAAACCTGCCCCAAAGCCATGCTTCTGCTGTACCTGCGAATGTATGTTCGCCAGATCGGGACGGTCATGAAAAATTTTCCAAGCTAAAATCGTGAGCCAAAGGCCGCCAGCCACACTCAATATTAACTGAAGTGTTGGACTATGGCTGATGCTTTGCCCCAAACCCAGTCCGACTAGCAATACCAGCAATGCCGCACCTACGCTTGCACCTGCAATCAGTGCAAAAGATTTATGTATGCCAAATTGCTGACTGGTACTCAGAATTAAAAAATTGGTGGGCCCAGGGGTAATTGAAGCCACAAAAGCAAAGGCGCAAAATGCCAAAATTGTTTCCACTATGATTTCCAAATATATAGCTGCGGGAGCAACTCTATTTTGAAAATCTTAGTATTAAGAAGATAGAACGTTTGTGCAGGCAGCTTGGTATTGTCGCAAAGTTAGGCCATAGCATCGCTTAAACCAACGGCCTAAATGGCTTTGGTCTGCAAAGCACAAACTATTGGCGACAGTCGTCGCTGGAACGCCCGCCTTCAATAAGCCTTTTGCCCGATCTAAACGTAATCGAATCAGATACTGATGTGGGGCGCAGTTAAACGACTGTTTAAACATACGATTAATAAAAAAACGATCTACCCCAACAAGCTGAGCCAATGTGTTCAAATCTAAATCCGTGTACAAATTTTCATGCAGAATTTCTTTGATTTTGAGGGCAATATCAGGCAAAGCTCGGATTGCATTTTCACGGGCTAACCATAAGTTTTGTTGCGCTAACCGTTCCAACAGCAAATCTAAATAACTGTCTTTCATTAACTGCGGTTCTTGATCGCTCATCGCACGGTAGGAAGCATCGACCAATTGCGCGACCTGAGGGTCTGAGCTCAGTGTCGATGCGACTTCTAATTCAAAAGGCTGAGTGAATAATCCCTGATATTTATGTTTGAGCCAGTCTTGCTCAATATGCAGCATTTTATAAGTGAAACCCAGTGGTTCAGGCGCATAGCCATCATGCACTTCTTCAGGCTCAAGCATAAAGACTTGCCCCTGATGGCTATTCACCAATTTTCTGCGGCAGTGGAATTGCTGATTGCCTAATTCAGTCACACCAATTAAGTAACTGGAATGAAAATGAGGCTCATAAGCAAAACCCTTAAAATGGGCATGTACCAGTTCGATTCCAGTATCGGCATCACGCTGTATATTGACCCAATTTCCCATGCCTGCTACAACCTTATCCAGAGTGTCATTGTAAATTCATTTACCATGATTGCCTGACACATCCCTTGAGTCAAGCTTGCTGGCAACATGATTTAATACTGTATTTCACTCCCTAGCGTGGCAAAGCCCGCTCCAACAATCGCTCAACATCCACCTGTTTGGCTTCCACCATACCGACCACACGACCATGAAAAGCACTGTAGCGCGTTTGAATAAAAGCATCTGCTACATAGTCAGGCGCATAACGCTTGAGTAAAACGGCTTGCGCCAAAATGGTTAAACGACTGACCAAACTGCGTCCCATAAATTGCAATTCATCTGGCGATTGCTGGAATAATGTAAATAGGTTTTGTAATTCATTTTTCAGGGTTTCATCGTCCAGTGCCGTCGATGCCAAGTCTTTGAACAACATTTCAATAGATTCAGGATCACGACCAATGGCACGCAGCACATCCAAACACATAACATTGCCTGAACCTTCCCAAATGGTATTCACAGGTGCTTCTTTAAAGATACGCGCCATGATGCCTGTATCGACATAGCCATTACCACCAAACACTTCCATCGCTTCACCTGTTAGCTCTACCGCGCGCTTACAGATCCAAAACTTGGATGCAGGCGTCATGATGCGTTTCCATGCCAGAGATAGTGCATCATCATTTTCATAGCACTGTGCCAAATGAAAACTGAGCTGCGTCGCGGCTTCGGTTTCTAAAGCCAAATCTGCCAATACGGCTTGCATGAGCGGCTGTTCAGCTAGATGTTTACCAAAAGCTTTGCGCTGACGCGTATAAGCAATACATTGCACCAAAGCCTGACGCAGCATGGCGCTCGAACCCACTGAACAGGTCAGACGGGTGTAATTCGCCATTTCAATAATGGTTGGAATACCCCGCCCCGCCTCACCAATCATGATGCCCCATGCATCCTTGAATTCCACTTCGGAACTAGAATTGCTACGGTTGCCAACTTTGTCCTTGAGGCGCTGCACTTGAATATTGTTCTTGCTGCCATCTTCCAGCCAGCGCGGTACAAAGAAACAGGCCAAGCCATCCTGCTCGGTTTTTGCCACCACCAAATGCGCATCACACATCGGTGCAGAGAAAAACCATTTATGCCCTGTGAGCAAATAGGCTTTGCCTCGACCTGCTTCTGCGACTGGAACAGCCACAGTTTCATTGGCACGGACATCTGAGCCCCCCTGCTTTTCAGTCATGCCCATGCCGAGCCAAATCGATTTTTTCTGTGCAATCTGCACATCGCGTTCATCGTATTCGGTCGATAATAATTTCTCGCCAATTTTCGCCCAAAGTTCAGGTTCACGTTGAATCAGCGGAATACTACCCAAGGTCATCGAGTTTGGACATAAATTGCCGCACTCTACCTGACCAGCCAGATAGAAACGTGCTGCCCAATCCACCCATTTTGAGCTAGAGGTTTCATGATTAAACGGATAGGCATGGGTATCAAACTGGCGGTTTAAGCCCATCCATTTATGCCATGCAGGATGAAACTCAATAAAATCTTTACGGCGTCCACGTGCATCAAAGGCATGCAAAATTGGCGTGTGCTTATTGGCTAGATCGGCATATTCATAATATTCAGCCGAACCTGCGGCTTGACCCATCGCAGATAATTCTGCCTGATCCTGACTGCCACAGCGCGTAAGAATTTCGTTCAATGCCTTGTCTGTTTCAAACAGGTTGTAATCTTGCTTTTCATCAAATTGGTTGCTGATTTGATGGGTCATCCATGTATTTTTTGCTGTATTCATGGTCTATATTTCCTGCTTGTTCTTATGCCTATTTCACTTCAGTATAGTGAAAAAATAGCCGCGGGATGTTCGGCTTTAGTGAGTCACTGATTTATGAAAAATCCTGAGATACAGGTACGGCGCAAACCGCGTCAATCACGTGCCAAAGTCACGCAGGAAGCGCTACAGGAAAGTTTTGTTCGGCTTCTGCATGAACAGTCAGCGGATAAAATTACCATTCGGCAAATTACAGATGTGGCTGGCGTGGGCCTGGGCACTTTTTATGAATATTTTTCCAAGAAGGAAGATTTGATTGCGCTGACCATCCATGTGCATGTGAAACAGCATGCCGAGCAGATGAAAACTTATGCACAATCACTCATCAAGTTATCCACAGATTTAGATGTTCAGAGCTATTTACAGCAAATCATTCACTTTCAAATTGAGCAGGTTCAGCAGCAACAATTTCTATGGGCACAAACTTTTTTACTGGAACGGCAGATTTCCAGTATTGATATTTACCGTAAAAGCTATGCCATGATGGTGCAGATGTGGCGAGATATTTTAGAACCATTTATTCAAGATGAAGTACGTCTTAAATCTACGGCTTTAAATTTGCAAAGAGTCTGTTATGGCTTTATTTCGCAGACTTTGTTGATTGAGCCTGAGTTTGGTGAATGGCGTGATTTAGAGTGCGATATGATTCATATGTTGCGCGATTAATACATCACAGAAAAGTCGGCTCACTCTTTAAATGCGTTTTGATTGGTAAAATAGATCAATGTTATGTACAAAAAAACCGACCCTTAAACCGGTTTTTTTGTTTTAGATATTTAGAAAGTTAATTTTTTACGGCAGAAAAAGGGCATTCATCAATATTGCTCATCCTGCAATAAAAACGCTTTAAAAGTTACATTTTATTGCCCAATTGCTTGTCTCATTTACAGGCATTTTCAATGCTGCCGTGTTTTAAACTTTTTAAAAACTCAGCTGTATATTTCGGGCTATGGCGTAATGCATCACGATGATCACCATTGGGGATTGCATGATAAACCGCTGGTAATTTTTGTTTGCACACTTGCTGATAATAGCTTTGCGTACCGCGATAATCGACCAAATGGTCTGCGGAACCCTGAACAAACATTAACGGTACGGTTGGTGTCATATATTCAATCGACTGCCGTTTTAAGTAGGCCAATAACGGCTTTAAATCCGCATCTTTTTTAAAGACTGGCTGAGGGGCTTGTTTTAGCTCTGCCTGTAGTTCCGACAAACAGCGTTTACGTGCCTGATTTAATAAAGACTGCATGTCTGGACTGACCAATTTATCTACATCGATCGATGGATCCGCTGCGGCTGCGCCCAACAACACGATTGGGAAAAATGCCGCCACACTGGTATCTGGATTAGGATTGGCCTGTACATATTCAGCAATGCCTTCATATTGATAGCCACCCGGTGCCAAGGCGATTGCAGCTTTAAGATTCAATTCAGGCGCATCTTTTTGCCCCTGAGCCGCAACCGCAATAGCAGCACCACCACCTTGACTATGCCCCATCACAATCCAGTCTTTACTAAATTGCTTCGGCTTCCAAAAATGCAGTGCTCGTACAGAATCCACCACATTATGAACTTGACTAGCTGCATTCATATAAGGATGCATACCCGGTGTCCCAAGTCCTTGATAATCTGTAGCAACCACTGCATAACCACGCGCCAACCAACTATCGAGTGCACCATCTATGACTTCTTGTAAACTATGCGCTGGCCCACCTACATAATCACCTGACGGTGCACAAGTATCGGCCACACCAGTCGTGCCATGTGCCCACGCCAATACGGGCCAGCCTTGTTTAGGCGCCTGTCCTTTAGGTAGCAGAATATAGCCAGACGTGACAATGGGTTCACCATTAACCCCTCGGCTACGATAAGTGACTAAATAGCGTTGCCCAGCATGTTGATATGATGTCGGAACCGATTCACGCTGTAGTGACAATACTGAACCTGGCAGCAATGCTGCAATATTGTTTTGAGTTTGAGAAATATCAGCGTTAGACATTATTTTATCTGCGGCATACAATTCAGTTGCATTTAAGCCAAAAATTGAGCCAGCAATGACTAAGGCGCTGGAGAACCTTGATAAATATTTTCTTTGATTCAACATAATAAACCTCTGAAATTTCATTCAAGTTACAGGTTGTTTATCCAAAAAAATAACAAGCTTAGGATCACTATTTAATTAATTCTTGTCTCACAGCTACATCTCGATTTTTACAAAATAGGGATGGTGCTTTCAATCTTCTGCTCAATTAAGCTTTTTTTCAACTACGCTCACTCCTGATCTAGGGTTTTTATACAAAGCCCAACACAGCAAATCAAATCGTTTTTTGTATTCCGTAAAAGTTAAAAATAACAGCACCAACTTGCATGAGCCGATAAAAATTTATTTACAATTTTTAAAATGGTGCGATCCACTTACCAACATTTCATCACCTGTATCTTCAGCTGATTTAAGCTTTAAATAATGTCTTTAATGTTGAAAAACTCTGCAATAATGACAGCACAAAAATGTTTTTCATTAACTGGAATCAGCTAAAAAATGGATATAAAGACTAAAATCCATAATAAAAATATGGGTTTAATTTGTACTCTCTTACATGTCATAGCAACATATTGGTATCTAACTCACTGATAAAACATTGAAACAATATATAAAAAACAAATATTTTAAATTCAACAACTTGATTCATCGATTTAACCATTTATTCAAAACTATATTTCCATTTGTCAAAATCCAAAGAAAGCTTTAGAGTCAATAAGTGAATGAAGATTTCTAAGCTTTTAACGACTACAGTTTTATGACTTTTCTTCAATTTATTGCTGCTTTAAAAATTTTAGAACGAGAGAAAAACTGTTCTCACATTGTCACTTTAAAATGAATTAACAAAACGGTTAATGTCATGTGGTGTTGAGCGTGTTATCAATTTGAAGGTTATAGCTCCCAACTTTAATACATGATCATAATAATGGAGATTAACAATGAGCGACGACACTAAAAAATGTCCTGTCACCCACCTCACTACCGATGCTGGTGCCCCTGTCGTAGACAACCAGAACAGTATGACGGCAGGTGCTCGCGGTCCCTTACTTGCACAAGATTTATGGCTAAACGAAAAACTCGGTAACTTTGTACGTGAAGTCATTCCAGAGCGCCGTATGCATGCAAAAGGCTCAGGTGCTTTTGGTACATTTACGGTGACCAATGACATTAGCCAATATACCTACGCTAAAATCTTCTCTGAAGTCGGTAAAAAAACTGAAATGTTTGCCCGTTTCTCGACAGTTGCTGGTGAACGTGGTGCAGCCGATGCAGAACGTGATATCCGTGGTTTTGCCCTAAAATTCTACACGGAAGAAGGTAACTGGGATTTAGTCGGAAATAACACCCCTGTGTTCTTCTTACGTGATGCACGTAAATTTGCTGACTTAAACAAAGCAGTGAAACGTGATCCTAAAACCAATAAACGTAGTGCAACCAATAACTGGGATTTCTGGACATTACTGCCAGAAGCACTGCATCAAGTGACTATTGTCATGTCTGACCGTGGTATTCCAGATGGTTATCGCCATATGCACGGTTTTGGTAGCCATACCTTTAGTTTCATCAATGCCAACAGTGAACGTTTCTGGGTGAAATTCCATATGCGTACACAGCAAGGTATTAAGAACTTGACCGATGCTGAAGCGGAAACACTCATTTCTAAAGATCGTGAAAGCTCACAAACCGATTTGTTTGATGCAATTGAACGTGGTGATTTCCCGAAATGGAAAATGTACGTTCAAATCATGCCTGAATTAGATGCGGAAAAAGTGCCGTATCATCCATTTGACTTAACCAAAGTTTGGCCTAAAGGTGATTACCCACTGATTGAAGTCGGTGAATTTGAGCTAAATAAAAATGCCGAAAACTATTTCCAAGATGTAGAACAAGCGGCATTTGCACCAAGTAACTTGGTTCCAGGGATTAGCTTCTCGCCTGACCGTATGTTGCAAGCACGTTTATTTAACTATGCCGATGCTGCACGTTACCGTGTGGGTGTGAACCATTATCAAATTCCAGTCAATGCACCACGTTGCCCTGTTCATTCAAACCGTCGTGATGGTCAAGGTCGTATGGATGGTAACTACGGCAGCTTGCCACACTATGAACCGAATAGTTTTGGTCAGTGGCAAGAGCAACCTCAGTATAAAGAACCGCCTTTAAAAATTACGGGTGGCGCAGATTTCTGGGATTATCGTGAAGATGACAGCGACTATTTCACTCAACCACGTGCCTTGTTTAACTTAATGAATGATGAGCAAAAACAAGCCTTGTTTAACAACACGGCTGGCGCTATGGGTGATGCACTCGACTTCATTAAATACCGTCATATCCGTAACTGTTATTCTTGTGACCCTGCTTATGGCGAAGGTGTTGCAAAAGCACTCGGTTTAACCGTTGCGGATGCACAAGCGGCACGTGCAACTGATCCTGCTCAAGGTAATCCTGGCTTGCTTTAAGTTTTATCTTTGAATGAAAAAACCACCTTTTGAGGTGGTTTTTTATTGAGCAATCAAGCACTATAAACGATAGAAAAATAAGAAGAGTGCAGACATGACTCAAGACATCAAAGTGCTGATTCAAGACCATGACATCATTTTATATGATGCGGTTTGTGTCATTTGTAGCGGTTGGGCCAAATTTTTAATTAAATACGATAAATCCATTCAATTTAAATTGGTCTCTGCTCAGTCACCACTTGGCGTACAATTACTTGAGCATTATCAAATGTCGACAGAGCTTTACACCACTATGGTGGTCGTGAAGGATCAAGTTTTATATACCGAATCCACAGCTTTGCTGAAAGTGATGCAGCACTTAGGCTTGCCATTTTCTTTGATGAATTTTGGCTACCTCATGCCTCGACCGATTCGAGATTTTCTCTATCGACGGGTCGCTTTAAACCGCTATGCCCTCTTTGGCACAACCAATCAATGCCTGATTCCTTCTGCTGAAAACCGAAAACATTTTTTGGAGTATGCGCTGCATGATGTCTAGTCTGCTGAATCAACCGCTACGAATGATTCAATGGGGATTAGCCGTACTTTGGATCTATCAAGGACTGATACCGAAAATTCTATTTCCCGCAGTGGATGAGCTACGCATTTGGCAGCTGCAAGGGTTTAGTGAAGCGGCTGCGCTTTGGCTTATGCGGTGTTCTGGCACAGTGGAAATGATTTTTGGCGGGCTATTTTTGATTTGCACACAAACCAAATGGCTGCATCTACTGAATATCGCAGGCATGGTTGCCCTGAGCCTGCTTATTGTCGTGCTAAAGCCATCCTACTTTATTCAGGCCTTTAATCCTTTTGTAATGAATCTCGCCATGGCGATGCTATCCATCATTGCCCTTCAACTGCTTAAGCTGAAAAAACATCATCATGAAAAATAAACAGCTTAAACTCACTTTGTGCTAAACAATCAGCTTTTTACCTTCATGCAGCGTCAAAAATGGATTCATTAATTTTGAAGTTTTACGCATCGCGTGATGCAAGTCTTGCTCCGGCTGATCTCGCGCTTCATCAGTTAATTGAAATGTGCGGTAATGCATTGCCAATGAACATTTTGACTGTAAATCCTTATGCGCTTGGAATGCTTCCTCTGGGTTCATATGCAAAAACTTCATTAAACGCCGTGGCTCATATGCGCCAATGGGTAACAATGAAACGCGTGGAGCACCTAATCGGCTATAGATTTGCTTAAAATGTGCTGCATAACCTGTATCCCCTGCAAAGAAGAAATGACCTGTGCTATGTACAATTGAGAAACCGCCCCACAAAGCATGATTTTGATCTCGCCAACCGCGTCCAGAACCATGCTGAGCTGGGGTATACACAATGCGTAAATCCTCAAACAGCTCTGACTGCCACCAATCCATTTCAATGACATTCAAATGTTCTGGCAGATAGTAAGCATTGCCCAGACCGGTATAAATAGGCATGGCAAATTGTTCATGTAGCCAATTTAAGGTCGCTAAATCCATATGGTCATAGTGATTATGACTGAGTAAAACACCATGGATCGTAGGCAACTCTTCCAAGGCAATCCCAGCGGGACACGCACGACGCGGTCCGCTTCCTTGACGAGGGCCAGCATATTCAGCCCACACAGGATCCGTTAAAAAGTTGTAAGGACCAATTTGAATCAGTACCGTCGCATGCCCGACAAACCAAACGAGCCAATCATCCATTTTCGCCAATGGTCGATTTTGTGGAATACTCCGCGACGAAGCAAAGAACTGTTGATACTCTTGCTCACGATCAACTTTCCACGTATCGTTTTTACGCGCCATAATCCATTTCAATATATCCTTACGGGTAAATGGCTCTGGATTTGGGAGGGTATTAAAAAACTTTTCCCCATTAAAGTGGTCAGTTGCCAGATAATCAAAGACCGGCTTAGTCCACGTATGTTTCATACAGCTTTCGGTTGTAATGTGAAACTGTGCTTGTTGCGTTTTTTGATTCATGTGTATTTTAAATTCATTAACTAATCTGACGAACTGTGCAAAGTGTTAAGCTTCGCAGACCTATTGATCAAGACGACCCTGCATACGTTCTAGCCAAACCATTTTAGACTGAGGTTTGACAAAGAGTGCCACAATTTCAGGATGAAGCTGTTTAATTTGTGCTTCAATTCTGTTGACGCAAGCTTCAATCTCATCCGAAGTTAAATTATCTTTAAATTCAAGACTCAAAGAAGCAATGACCTGATGCGCACCCATCTGCTCTGTTAATACACCGTTAGCAGAATGTACGGCTGGATCATCTTGCGCAACTTTCAAGACATTATGCCTCAACTGTGGGTCAGCCGTTTCTCCCATAAGTAATCCTTTGGTCTCACGTCCTAAAAGCACCGCAGAAATCGCAAGCACCACCCCAATGAGTATTGACGCCAGTCCGTCAAGCATAGGCATATTTAAAGCATGTGAAAGATAAATCCCCACGAAAGCAATGAACAGACCAATAAGGGCTGCCGTATCTTCAAAGAGTACGGTAAATGTCGTTGGATCTTTACTACGGCGAAAGGCTTCAAAATAGCCTTGCTCACCCTTAATTTTTTTAAACGCTTTTAAAGCGACAAACCAAGATGTCCCTTCACATAAAATGGCAATACCCAACACAATGTAGTTAATCATTGGATTTTGCATTTCTTCAGGATGTCGGATATGTAAAATCCCTTGATAGATCGAAACCACTGCACCCAAAGCAAAGACCATCAACGAAACAATAAAGGCCCAAAAGTATAATTCACGGCCATAGCCAAAAGGATGGTGATAATTTGCCGGTTGCTGGGATTTTTTCATTCCGTATAGCAATAATATTTCATTCAAGGTATCGACTACAGAGTGAATTGCCTCACTGAGCATTGCTGAACTATTCGTAATATATGCGGCAACAAACTTCACCAAGGCAATCGCAAGATTCCCGACCAATGCTGCATAGACCACGACTTTACTGGATTCAGCCATTCGAAATTGTCCTAAACTTTTTGTTATCAAATAGATCTATTTGATTTTATGACTCATTCCATAGTACTCAAACTGAATGTAGCTGTTGTTTGTTATTTTGTTGTTTTTAGACCAACTGAGCAATGTTTCGACACCAAATTAATCAAGATGTTCCATGTGAAACAATTCTAAGATGTTTTTAAGTTCGCATCATAAAAAAGGAAACCTAAGCTTCCCAAAATCATGCAAAAATTTCAGCTAGTTTAAACTCGACTGAAATATTGCTGACGCCATTCTTTCCAGAAATACATCACGATGCCCAGCATGACCACAGCAATCCCGATCACTGCATTTGGACTAATGTGCTCATGATTTAAAGTTGCACCTAAGATCAATGCAATCACTGGGGTCATCACATTGCTCAGTGAAACCGTAGAGGCAGCCAAACGCTTGATCAGCCAGAAATAGCACAGCATCGCCACAATCGATGACAAAATCATGGTAAAGATAAAACCAATCATGGCTTGAGCACTCGGCATCGCTGTAGGGAAATGTTGCCAAATAAAAGGGATTAGCAATAGCGAACCGATTGCAGAAACCATCAATGAGCCAGTGGCTTGTGACATCGGTTTGAGCGGCGCATTAATCTGTTTGACCCAGAAAATCGAGCTAATATATGAAATCATACTGATCACCATCAGCACAATGCCGATTGGATTCACTTTACTATCCGCAGAATCTGCAAAGACAAAACTCAGCCCACCCACTGCAATCGCCATTCCCAACCATTGCAAAGCAACCAGCTTATGCGTTTTTAAAATCACATGCCCAATCAGACCTGCAATGAGTGGTGAGAAACCAAAAATCAGTGCCATCAAACCCGAAGTCAGATAATTGGCAGCGAGATAAATAAACAGCTGCGCACCAATCAAATTGAGGCTGCCTGCCACATAGCTTTTGAATGACACGGCATCAAAAGACAGAGGATTGCGCATCAGCATTAATAAAAATAGCGCGATGATGGATGCACCAAAGTAACGAATGATCAGCACCCACATTGGATGCACTTCCGCCACACTCCAAACAATCGCCAACGGCGTGGCTGCCCAGATCAACACAAGCAAAGCATAAATACTTGCCGCGACGATCATGGGAGAAGAATTCGAGTTCATAAATGGTTCTATCGCGATATAAATTCAGAAAAACTGCTACAAAAAAATTCCTCCCGAAATCTATTTCACGAGGCGGCATGGATGCCGCCGCTAAACTGAGATATAGGGACATATCTTCAGTTTAGCGAAAGATTTTTGTCACTTTTGATCTCTCAAAAGTGAGGATTCACCTACGCGCTAGCAGTTGTTAATAACCCATTATTTGAGGTTGTGAAGTCTATAAAATACAGTCTGATAAATTTTCAATATTCATAAAAAAAGCAGACCCGCGTTGCCAGAGGTCTGCCCTTCTTAGAATTTCAGCTTATTTGACGAGTTTACGTAAATCTTGGCTCAAATCTAAATACTTATCTGCTTCAAAAGCCGTATTCTTGCTGATCAATTTTTTCAAATGACGCATCTCTTTGGCTGCATTCACCGTGATACCACCCACGATAATATCGTTGCTCACACCGAACAGCACAAAAGAAGAATCTGAGCGCTGTTCCGCATTCACGTCACCACGCGCAACCCACTGCTCCGCTGCCATATCACCAACAAATTGATAGTTGATCGACAATTGGTCTGTCCAGAACCATGCTGGATTCGGAGTCGGATGTTCAGCACCCATCACATGGCGTGCAAAGATTCCTGCTTGAAGGTTGGCATTTTCCCATGTTTCAACACGACGGTGATTACCACAATCACGCAGTTGAGTAGCTACATCACCTGCTGCATAAATATCAGGATGTGAAGTTTGGCAATTTTCATTGACTTTAATTGCACAATCCACATCTAAACCCGCATCGGCAGCAAGCTGCATATTCGGCACAATACCAATACCGTAAATCACCGCATCGGCACGAAGCTCTTCACCGCCTTCTAGCGTGATCACAACTTCTTCACCATCGAGCTTGCAGTCTGCAATCGAAGTTGAAAGACGTACATCTACACCTGCAAGACGTTGCTGCGCCAATAAGAATTCACTTAAAACACGTGGAGATGAACGCCCCATGACCATCGGACCCATTTCAATCACGGTCACCTCACAGTCTTTAGAACGTGCTGAAGATGCCAGTTCCAGACCAATCACACCGCCGCCGATTAAGACTAAACGGCGACCTGACTGTAATACAGGAACCAAGGCTTGTGAGTCTTCAAGGTTACGCAAGGTATAAACGTGTTTACCTAAAGCATCGAAGTTCGGTAAACGACGTGCTGCACCACCAGTTGCCAGCAATAACTTGTCAAATGCAACAGTTTCGCCATTTTTGAGTTCAACACTTTTGGCATCTGCGTTGATTTTCACCACGCCATTGCCGCGAATGTGTTCAACACCTAAATCCGCCAGTTTCTCGATCGACAAAATTTCGATTTTGGTATCGGAAGGTTTTAGAATCACGTCTTTAGACAAAGGCGGACGTTCATACGGAAGATGTGTTTCATCCCCCACCAAAATGATTTTGCCTTCATACTTGTTTGCACGGAGTTCTAAAATGGCGCTAGCACCAGCTTGACCAGCACCAACAATAACAACGGTTTCAACACCATTTTGGCTCATGGGGATTCTTCCTTATTTCAATTCTGCAGATACGATGCCGAAGCCCGCAATCCACTCACTAATATCTTCGTAACAGTGAGTCGTCATTTCATACTCACCCACTTCATGTAATGCAGCAAAAGCAGCCATCCAAGAACGTACTTCTTGACCGCCACGACCACCCTCGACACGAATTTCAGCTTCAGTCATTGCTTCAATGGCAGCAAAGTCAGCTTTGGCGAAAGTCTCAAGCAATGCACGATCCCATTCAGGGTTTAAAGGCACTGCCACAGAGGTATCACCCGCAGCGAGTTTTTGCCCCACTGCAATAATCTTGCCTTGACGTGTATTACGTGCCTCTTCTGTTGGATTACGACCACAGATGAGGAACTCTTCCACTTCTGGTGGAACTGAACCCATTTGCGGTGTTGGTGGATCATGTGACAGACCACCAGTACCTAAAATAAGTACACGTTCATTTTCGAGGTTCAATGATTGAATAAACTGACCGACTGCACGACCCAAAGCGACTGTACGCTTAGTGGTTGGCATCGGCGCAGCTGCACCATTAATAAAAATTGGAATCGTTGGGTAACGATCGAGTTTGCCACCGCAAAGGAAATGCAATGGTTGAGTCACACCATGGTCCGCTTGCATACGGTATGAATATGCAACATCAACGCCTTCATCCAACACACGACGCACCAAATTCACAGCGGTTTCTTCTGGCACATCAATATGGTCATTGTCTTTGCCATAATCCCAATCGCCTGCGGCTTTGGCACGAATACCCACACAGAAAGAAGGCATGAGGTCATAGAAGAAACCATTAAAATGGTCTGGACCAAAAGTGATGATCAATGTTGGATTATAGTCTTCAACTTCTTTAGCAAGTTTGGCAAAAGTCTCACGGACTTTGTCTTCTTTGTATTTCTCTTGCGGAGAAGCGAATTCCATTAAGGGACTGTGCGATGCACAAATAAGTTTAACGGCCATGAGGTGACTCCTAAACGGAAGGCAGCCACAGTCGGCTGCCGAGTAAGTCCTTTACGTTTTGGCGATTAGATCTCGTCAAAGAAGCCAGCGCGTGGTTGACGTAAACCACGAATACCTAGACCACATTCCGCATTAATGAGAACGCCAGTCAATGGGCGGTTGTTTTGACGAGAGGCCAAAAGTACATAAGAACCAGTCATATCTTCGGGTTCGGGTAAAAAGCCGAGTGGCATACCACGTCCGATTTTTTCAGGATCGCGCGCATCGAGCAAGCCGAGGTTTTCTTGACCCAAAGATGCAGCGCCTTTGATATTGACATTCATACCTGACGGTGCGACTGCATTCACTCGTACTTTAGGCGCAAGCTCATAGGCTAATTCTTTCATCACACCAACACCTGCATGCTTAGACGCTGTGTATACAGGGCCTCCGCCAGCAGAGTACAGTGCCGAATTAGACAAAGTAAATATGATAGAACCTTCAGAAGCTATCAATGCATCGAGGGCAGCTTTGGCACCTAAGATCAGAGATTTGGTATTAATGCCCATGATTTCATCAAAGGCTTTTTCCAATTGCTCACCCGAAGTATTGACGATATCGGCATAGTGATCCCAAATACCGGCATTACCCACGAAACAGTCGAGCTTACCAAAACGTTCTACAGTCGCATTCACGGCACGAACATTGTCCGCATAGCTGGCTACATCACCTTCAATCGCAAGAACTTTACCGCCAAAGTGTTCATTTAATGCATCCACTTTTGCCTTTGAACGTTGAAGAACCGCAACTTGCGCGCCCTCTTCTAAGAAACGTTCAACGAGTGCCCAGCCTAAGCCCGAACCACCACCAGTAATAAGTGCAACTTCGCCTTGTAGCCAACCCATGATTACTCTCCTGCCATCTCAACAAATAACTGACCATCTTCCACAATCACTGGGAAAGTTTTGATTGGATCAGTTGCTGGTAAGCAAAGTGCCTCACCAGTTTTTAAACAGAAACGTGCTGAATGAAGTGGACATTCAACTGTGCCGTCATCTTCAAGGTAGCCTTCAGACATTGAAGCATTACCATGTGAACAACGGTCGTTCATCGCGAAAAAATCGCCATTGTTGTTGAAGACTGCAAGCGCTTCGATACCATTCACGCCGCAATCTACTTTCAATGCTTCGCCTTCGTCTAATTCATCAACTTGGCAAACAAAAATCTTATTCATTAGAAGAACACGCTCAGGTTATGTGAGTTGTAAGTCACCTGATCAAGGGTAATCTTACGGTTGAAAATTTGGAAACCTTGCTCAGTGTCGACTTTGCGGATCTTGTCATGACGCTTACCACAGTAGATGGTGACATCTTTTTCTTTCTGTGTGCGATACAACAAGTAGGTTACGTAAACGTCGTATTCACCTTCAACTTCAGTTGCTTCAACGATCACATTTGAAACCATGTGTGTGGTACGAGAAGGAGGTTCTTCAGCCCAAGCCATACCGGTCTCTAAACGAGCAACACGGCGTTCCAACAAATCTTTCGTATCGTTAAATACCCAAGTCGTTGGTGGCTCAACAGAACGACGACGGTCACGTGTTTGTGCGTTTGGTGTCGTACGTAGCGTATAAGAAATATCTTCCGCCAATACAGCCAACCAATCACGGAATTTCCAGTCATCAAGAAGCTTCGCTTCTTGATAGAGGAACTGACTAATTTGGTGATGGAGTTCTAAGCTAATTTGACTCATTTCATAAGCTCCTTCTCATATTCGTCAGCCGCAGCTTCAACATCTTCCCATTTTTCATGAATCAATAGGTCAGCCCAACGACGGTACATACCGCGTGCAGCAGTTTCAGAGAAAATGTAGTTGGTGATCCCTGGGATACCATCTTCACGAACTTTCTCGTTGCCTTTACCCATTTCCATAATCAGTTTGTTTTGACGGGCTTTATAACCACGTAAAACTTTTTGAATTTCAATCCAGTTTTCAGAGTCATCTTGTTCAAGGAAACCAGCAGGACCGAATGCACGCGTCGCAGAACGTTCAAATGCTTCTTTCACTTCTTGAGATGCTTCAGCGTCTGCAATACAGAATGCCCATACTTCAGTTTTGTTTGGACCACGTGGGTGCCATACACGAAGGGTTGCTGTACCGTTCAACCAAGACAATGTTGGGAACATGGTGTTGTGACCCGCAAGACGTAATGCACGTACTTCACCTAAACGCCCTTTCACTGCATCAAATGTTTCACGGAAGTAGTTGGCAACTTCACCATCTACCCAAACGTTTGCATCTGGTTTTTCTGTGAAGAAGAAGCCTGAACCGTGGCCACGTGAACCGTATTGGATCGCGTCTTTCGCGGTTTCCCATACTGGACGAGCGGTTTGTGCAGCACCTAATTTCTTAGATGATTCGTCATCTGGTTTTGCACCCAATACTTGGATTGCAGATGCATGCGAGAACAAAGCGTGGTATTGGTCAGATGCAAACTGTTCAGCTGCAAATTTCCAGTTACACTCGATTTCCCACTTGTGTACACCACCAATAATTTCTGTACCACCTAGACGACGGTCAAGAACGCCATCTAAATACCAAGCGATATCGCCCATGTATTCTTCAAGATCAGGCGTTGTTTCATCCCAACAAGCAAACACTAAGCCTTTGTATGATTTAACACGGTTAACTTCAACCAGACCCCATTTTTCCTTGCAAGCACCGTGCGGGAACGCGCGATCTTCAAGTGGAATGTCTTTTAAAGAACCATCAATGCCGTAAGACCAGCCGTGGTATGGGCAAGTAAATGCACGCGTATTACCACAATCTGCGAAGCTCACACGCATAGAGCGGTGACGACATTGGTTTAAGAATGCTTTGATTGAGCCATCTTTTTGACGTGCCACGATAATCGGATCTTCACCCATGTAGGTATTGAAGAAATCGCCGGCTTTAGGAATTTGGCTTTCATGGCATAGAAATAACCATGTACGACCGAACACACGTTCTAATTCTAGTTCGTAGATGTCAGGGTCAGTATAGATAGATGGCGTGATACGTCCATTTTGTGCATCGACTAAAGCATCGATTTCGCGCACATCAATTTTTCCACTCATGAAAAGCTCTCCTGTGACCGTAAGGCACAAAGTAATAGACTCAACTTTTCAACGATGATGGATTTTAGAGCGATTTTCGGGAAATATTTATTTTGTTTTAATTAAGAGATTTTATGAATTATTACGGTAGATTTTTTTTATATTAAAATCATTCCGTGTTCAGCGAGCCCATTTATTTGCTGAATGGCAAAATAATCTACACGCAATAGTTGTTTATAGATTATACTGAAGTCACTACTTAGTAAGACATTTTTTGGATTACTCCACGGGTTGATTATATGGAATTACGACACTTACGCTACTTCATTACTGTTGCTGAAGAGCTCAATTTCAGTAAAGCAGCGTTGAAACTTTATACCGCTCAACCCTCTTTAAGCCAACAAATTAAAGACCTTGAAGAAGACGTCGGCGTTAAACTTCTACACCGTACTAAGCGTAAAGTAGAACTCACAGAAGAAGGTGCCGTATTTCTGGAACAAGCCCGCTTAACCCTTGCACAAGCTGACAAAGCGGTTGCAATGGCACGTCAAGTCTCACAAGCCAAACAGCAGATGTTACGTATTGGTTTTGTGCCTGTGGCAGAGATGAAAATCTTCCCCTATGTCTTGCCAAACCTACGTGTACAGAACCCTGAGCTCAAAATTGAACTCTTAAGTTTAAACAACCTTGAGCAAATGAAATTATTGCAAAAAGGTGAACTGGATATCACCTTTACCCGTCATAATTTTCACAATGATGAGATTGAAAGCCAGTTTGTACTACGTGAACCGCTCATCTTTATTTTACCGAAAGATCATCCTTTGGCAAAATATGAGCGCATTCCAGTTAAAGCATTGAATGGTATTGATTTTATTATTCCTGCGCGCGAACAATCAGGCACTTTGCATGAAGCGATTTTAAACTTTGCTGCTGCCAATGGTATTCAATTTAATATCGTGCAAAAAGCTGACAATATTCTGTTCAATATCAACTCGATTGGGATGGGGTTAGGCTGTACAATTTTGCCAGGCTATATTGCTCCACTGACCATGAACAATACCGTGATTCGTCCTTTGGACATTGAATTACCGTATTTAGATTTGTATGTCAGCTACCGTAAAAATGCCACTTCGGTTGCCGTAGATAAATTTTTAGAACTTTTAACCAAAGTTTTCTATTTGAATATTAATCGCGAACAGCAGTAATTTTCGCCTTCAGTTCAAATTTCTATAAAGCATCATTATTTTCAAAATGAATAATGGTGCTTTTTTATGGCTAAATTTGCCTATAAAGTGCTCAACTCTGCTTTTTAACTCACACTTTTTATCTATCACTCAATCGGACTTCATGGAAAATAACTTATAAATTTTAGTTTATGAATTTATAAAGCATACAAAAATCCGGCAAATTACAACTTAAGTCTAATGAGATATTTTGCTTTGAATTAGACAAATCAACGCTAAATAGCGTAATTTTTTAGCATACAACAATAAAAATGCGAGAACATAGATGAATGTCCGTCCGCTTTTTCGCCTTAAAACTGGGCTGCAAACACGTCCGTATTTTTTTATCAGCTTTGTCGTCACCATATTGCTCTACTTATTACTGCAAACATTGACCTCATGGAGTTGGTCAACCAACCTTTTGCTGAGCTGGAACATTGCCATTTCAGGCTATCTATTTAGCACTATGACGAAACTATGGCAGGCCGATCATCAGCATATTTTACAGCGTGCACAGCAACAAGATGCCAGTAAATGGCTCATTTTATTCTTGGTTTTAATGACCTTAGTCATGTGCTTTATTGCGATCGTCATTGAAGTGAATCACTTACCCAAAGACCCATTCATTCGCATTAGCCATTTAGCGCTTTCAATGCTCACCATCGTTTCGGCATGGTTTTTTATGCATACCATTTTCGCGATACATTATGCGCATGACTTTTATTTGGCAATTGAACGCTCACTGGAAGGCGGTTTAGATTTTCCCAAAACCAAACACCCGACCTACCCCGACTTTATTTATTTTAGTTATGTCATAGGCACCTCGGCACAAACAGCAGATGTTTCCATTACCACTCGCGCTATGCGTGAATTAAATACCCTTCACATTTTATTGGCTTATGGTTTTAACACCTCGATCTTGGCCATTATTATTAATGTGGTCGCAAGCTTTTTACAAAGTTAAAAAAAGGATGACCGTAGTCATCCTTTTTATTCAACCTTATGGTTTAAACACCACGTGCTGTTAAATAGTCTTTAATCACGGTGTTGAATTCTTCAGCTTTTTCAACTTGTGACCAGTGGCCGCACTGGCTGAAAATGTGCGCATCTGAATTTGGTACAGTATTTAAAATATCCCATGTACGTGAAACTGGAATCACTACGTCTTGTACGCCATGAATCAACAGTACTGGCACAGTAATGTCTTTCATTTTTTCAAAATCAAGTGGGAATTCAAAACGGTCACGATCACGTGCACCAACAACATCCATCAAACGATTTGATGCATAGTCATTTGCTGCCGAAGCAAAACGTACTTTAACCAATTCATCTGTGATCAAGTCTTTATTGACGACAAACATAGACAAGGTTTTCTTGATGCCTTCTTCAGTCAATACTGGGTTTGCATGTGCTTTCAGTGCTGCAGTTTGTTTCGCACCGCCTGTACCCATAGAGACAATACCAAGAACACGTTCAGGGTAATCAAGCGCCATTTGGAATGCCAACCAACCGCCTAAAGAGTTACCCACTAACCATGTTTTTTCAATGCCAAGCGCATCTAAAGTACGCACAGCATGATCAACCCAAGCACGAATACCATATGCAGTATTTGGTGCAACAACTGTTTGACCATAACCAATCGTATCGATGGCGATACAACGTGCTTGCTCACCAATTTGAGGAAGGTTCAACCACCAGTTCGCAGCAGCAGATACACCAGTACCTGAACCATGTAAAAATAGAATTGGTGTACCCTCACCCACTTCGTGGTAATGAGTCAATTCGCTTTCAGCAGTTTCAATCCATTTATCTTCTAAACCAAAGAATGAATCAGTTTTATAGTCAGGAATCTGAACAGTGCTCATACATGCTCCTCGTATTGCATTGAGCTTGAATTTCAATCCATAGCAGATCTAAACTCAAGGGGGAACTCTTTCGAATTTTATGGTTTTACCATCTCATATTACCTGTTCAACAGGCATAAACTGATACAAATTTACGATCATATACAACAAAATGGCTATAAATTAAGTAATTGTTTTTATTATATTTTATTTAATCTATTCCCCTATTATTATTGGGGTATTTCATTTTTGAATAATCGGAAATAAAAAAAGGGAAATCGCAACACAACTCCCCTTTCTTTAGCACGCTAAGTTTAGAACTTATATGTATAAGTTGTCGCTACGCGGTATTCCTGCAAGTCAGACTTGTAGTCGAAGTTGGCATCAATATACATTGCTTGGAAACCTAGACCTTTCAATTTACCTTCTGGCAGCGTGTAGTTCACAATCAAATTCAACTCGTTTGAATCCTGATTAGTTTTGCCATTAGTATCGGCATCATAACCTGTGAAATAAACCGCAGTTGCATTTAAGCCTTTTGCGCCTAATTCAGAGAAATCATAGCCATAAGTAAAGCCCCATGATTTTTCGTTCTTAGCGGTAAAGGTTGCTACACCCCAGTTCACAAGGTAAGGCTGTGGAACCCAGCCACCCAATGTAGGGAACGCATTGTCACCAAACATTTGTTGGTAACCCAAGCCTACTGTATGTGCGCCGTAGTTAACTTTTGCACCGACAGATAATGCTTGGTTGTCAATTTTGCCATACAGTTTGTCACCCGAATCTGAATTATCGAAGTAACGAACATGGCTATCGAGTTTGGCTTTTTCACCTAACTTGGTTTTGTAGTTTGCACCTACATAATGTTGGCGATAAATATCTTGAACATCGGCATACCAGTAGCTAGCGCCAATTTCAGGGGTAAATTGGTGGTCAACACCCGCGATATACATACCATCGGCTGCTGCACCATTGTCGTATGCAGGCGGTGCAAACTTGGTTAAATCACGAAACTGATTGTCATAACGGTTGTTAATGCCGTCAATATACGCCAAGGTCAGTTTGGTGTCTTTTACATCTTTCGATTCCAACCATGCACCACTATAAGTCGTCATCAACTGACGCGATGGATCAAATACCAATACTGGAGAAACAGGAAGTAATTCACCCACTTTCAATTCAGTTTGTGACACTTTAGCTTTCAACGTCGCACCGACTTTACCGAAGTTGTCTTTCGACTTGTTGCCATCATGAGGTAAGATAAAATCTGGATTTTTATCACGACCATTCAATTTAAATGCATGTTGTACCAAAAGGTCTGCACCCACTTGAATGCCAGCACCAATATCTTGATAACCTGATTTTGCATCTAGAGTCACACCTTGTGACCATGAACCCCAGTTATTTTGAGGCGCATCTGCAATTTGGCGATCCAAATAGAAATTTCTAAGTTTTAACTGAACTTGGCTGTCGTCAACAAAGTCTGCATAAGATGCAGTTGTCCCTAAAGTTGCTGTCGCAGCAAGTATTGCTATCCATAAATTTTGACGACGCATGGCTTATTTCCTAGTAATCAAATTAAGCTATGACATCATCATGCTCAACAATACAGTGAAAAAAAATCCGACTACAGTATTAAGGATTCACTTAAATCCCAAATGAATTGAATTACTTGCGTACTATCACATTTTTTCTTTAGATATTAAAACAATAACTATTTTTAAAGCCTTTAACCAAGTGATTAAACTAAACCCATGTTTTAGCGGCTATAAATTAATATATTTTTATTTTCTAAAATTACATTTGCTGTATTAATTGGTTTTAAGTTTAATCAAAATTAAATATTAAGTTTCATTCTTACCTTAATAATAGAATAAACCTATTGTATTATATTTTTAATATATGATAGTCAATAGTTTAAATATCATATTCACTAACTTTACCCAAAACAGAACTTATAAAAAATAAAGAAAACTAATAAAAAACAAATTCAATATTAATATCAAGAATATAAAAGCTCGCATCCAAATTTATATTCAGCTAATTTAACCATTAATATTCGATAGCACCATGGTTCAAAATAAACCAATTCATTTTAATATCTCACTCATTATCTACCTCATTTGAGCACAATAAAAAAGCGCCCTTTCGGACGCTTTTTATCAGCAGATGCTTAAATCAAATTAAGCAGTTGCTTCTTTGGCTTTAGACATGGTCAATGCCAAGTCTTCGATCATGTCTTCCTGACCGCCAACTGTGCCACGACGACCCAATTCCATCAGAATTTCACGAGCAGATACGCCATATTTCGCTTCAGCACGTTTAGCAAACAATAGGAATGACGAGTAAACACCCGCATAACCTAAAGTTGCTGCATCACGGTCAGCACGGATTGGTTGATGCATCATTGGTACAACCAGTTCTTCTGCAACGTCTTGAACTTTGAACAAATCCACGCCAGTGTCCATGCCCATACGGTTCGCCACAGCAACGAACAATTCAAGCGGTGTATTCCCCGCGCCTGCACCTAAACCTGCAGAAGCCAAGTCAACACGAATCGCACCCGCTTCAACAGCTGCAACCGAGTTCGCAACACCCATACCTAAGTTATGGTGACCATGGAAACCAAGCTCAATTTCTGAGCCCAAGTTTGCACGCAAGATGCCCACACGGTCAGTTACATCTTGAGGAAGCATGTAACCTGCTGAGTCTGTTACATAAATACAGTTTGCACCATAAGACACCATTTTTTGTGCTTCTTCGAGAAGTTTCTCTGGAGAAGCCATGTGCGCCATCATTAAGAAGCCCACAGTGTCCATGCCAAGTTTACGCGCAGCAGTAATATGCTGTTCAGAAACATCCGCTTCAGTTGAATGCGTAGCCACACGAATCGTTGATACACCCACATCATGTGCCATGTGCAAGTGATCAACCGTACCGATACCCGGAAGTAAAAGTGCAGACACTTTCGCTTGTTTTAGGTTCGGAATCACGGCTTTAAGATATTCTTCGTCAGTCGCTGCAGCAAAACCATAGTTTACTGAGTTACCGCCAAGACCATCACCATGGGTAACTTCAATTAAAGGAACACCCGCATCATCAAGCGCAGTTGAAATCGCAATCATTTGCTCGATTGAAGTTTGATGGCGCATTGGATGCATACCATCACGTAAAGTCATATCGTGAATAATAACCTTAGACATGTGATTGCTCCTTATGCTTCAGCAGTAGATTTTGAAAGAACACGTTCTGCGAACATTTCTGCAGTACGTGCAGCAGCAGCAGTCATAATATCGAGGTTGCCTGCATATTTAGGCAAGAAGTCACCCAGACCTTCAACTTCCAAGAAAATTGAAACGCGGTTGCCATCAAAAATTGGACCGTTAACCAACTTGTAGCCCGGTACGTATTTTTGAACTTCTTTAATCATGGCATGCACAGATTCAGTGATTGCTGCTTGATCTGGCTCACCTTCAACCAAACAATGTACTGTGTCACGCATCATTAATGGTGGCTCAGCAGGGTTAATGATGATGATCGCTTTACCTGCTTTTGCACCACCAACTTGCTCAATTGCACCCGCAGTCGTACGAGTAAATTCATCAATATTTTTACGTGTACCTGGACCAACTGACTTGGTTGATACAGTGGCAATGATCTCACCATATTCAACAGGTTGAACGCGAGAAATCGCAGCAACCATCGGAATCGTTGCCTGACCACCACATGTCACCATGTTCACGTTTGGCACTTCACCTTGTTCAAGTAAAGCTTCAAGGTTTACAGGTGGTACGCAGAACGGACCGATTGCAGCAGGTGTTAAGTCAATCATGAGCACGCCAAGTTCATTTAACTTGCGGCTATTTTCAGCGTGTACATAAGCTGAAGTTGCATCAAATGCAATTTTGATGTCATCTGCAATCACGTGAGGAAGTAAACCGTCAACACCTTCTGCAGTCGTTTTCAAACCCATTTTTGCAGCACGCGCCAGACCTTCAGAAGTTGGATCAATACCCACCATCCATACAGGTTCTAACCATTCGCTACGTTGTAATTTATAAAGCAAGTCAGTACCAATGTTCCCTGGACCGATCATTGCACATTTAATCTTTTTCATGAATGTGTACTCTAAATAATTCCGTAAAACCCAAACTTATTTCGCTGCAAATGCTGCCGTCACTGAACCAAAGCCTTCAATTTCAACTTTGAATTCATCACCTGGATTTGCAACAACCATAGGGCCTAAAGCGCCAGTCAATACAATGTCACCTGCAAGCAATGGACGACCGCGACGAACCATCTCGTCTGCCAACCAAACTGCTGCATTTAAAGGATTAGAAAGACATGCTTTACCCACACCTTGTGAAACCACTTCTTCACCACGTGTCATCACCATTTTGCAATTTACGAGGTCAAGATTTTCAAGTTTTACGGGTTGAGAACCCAATACGAAACCTGCTGAAGATGCATTATCAGCAACCGTATCGATTAGACTGATTTTCCAGTTTTCAATACGACTATCAACCACTTCAATTGCTGGCAGTGCATATTCAGTTGCACTAATAATGTCAGCATAAGTGTGTTTTTCTTTGGTTAAGTCTTGGTTAATCACCAATGCAATTTCAGCTTCAACTTTAGGTTGAATCAACAGACCCGCAGGGATTGCTTCGCCATCACCATACGCCATGTCGGCAAATAACATACCGAAGTCAGGTTGGTCCACACCGAGCTGGGCTTGTACAACTTTTGACGTTAAACCAATTTTACGACCGACCAGTCGGCGACCTTCAGCCAACGCACGTTTGGTATTTACTTCTTGAACTGCATAAGCAATATCAACATCTGCACTTTCGCCACCTAATTGTGGACGGATCGGTGCAATTGCGGCTTGATTAACTTCCGCATCGCGTAATGCTTGCGCAACTGATTCAACAACAGCAGAATTCGACATCAATGTTTCCTTAAACTGCAAAAATTGGACACATAACGGATTCATTTCTCAAAATGAGCATGTCGGCCATGCAACCTGAAGCGCTAATCACCAAAGTGACTCTCGAATCACTTCACACGTTATGTTTAGATGCATTTAGCATCTCGATTTTAGAAAATGAATACCAATACTTATTTTATTTATGACAATAGCTATTAACTATAAATTACCATTAGTTTTTTATTAAATATCAATAATTTAATATGTATATTTTTACTCATTAATTGCATATATTTGATCTTGATTTGTGAATCTCGACTAAAAAACTTGGCTTATACGACTAAAAGATAAGATCGGTCGATAATTCTAATCACGATTTACAAATTAAACAACAGTGTTCAATTTTAAACAATAATTAAAAGTGCTTATAATTTTAATTATTTATAATAAAAACAATGAAATAGAATAAAAACAATAGAGGAGAACAACATTGACTCATCAAAATTAAATTTAAATCACCGTCTATTTTATAATTTGAATGTGATTACAACTCAGATTTATCATTAAAAATACTTCGATGATTGGTTTGAGCAAAAGACTCCTATTCAGATCATTTTGATCTAAATAACACTACATGTTGATTAAAAGCACACAGAATAAAAAAGGTGAGCTTAGCTCACCTTTCATGTCATCAATGCTTGAACAAAATCAGGTCATCCAGCTTCGCGTAGTGCTGCATGATTTAACAAAAAATCACTCAAATTTTTCACGCTTGGCGCTATGTGGAGCGGTTTATAATGGTTAAGGGTTTCAATACTATGAACACCGTAACTCACGCCAATACGTGGCATCGCAATATTTTGCGCCATTTCCAAATCGTATGAGGTATCACCCACCATGATTGCTTGTTCAGCAGTAACACCAGTTTCAAGCAAGATTTCCGACAACATCAATGGATCTGGTTTAGATTTAGTTTCACTGGCTGCACGGGTAGCGCTAAATAATTCACGGCTTTGCGTTTGATTTAATACGCGGTCTAAACCTTTACGGCTTTTCCCCGTTGCCACTGCAAGCTGCAAACCCGCATCTTTGAGCTCTTGCAGCATTTCTGCCACACCTGCAAACCACATATCACCTTTAGAATTTGCAACATAATGATCGGCATAGCTCTTTAGAATCTCGGTGTGCAGCTCAGGTACGCTAGGGAATAATCGCTGCGCCACTTCAGGTAAACCCAGTCCAATAATACTTTTTGCATCAGCATCTGTTAGAGGCTGAGCAAACTGCTGCGCGGCGAATTGCAGACTCGCTACAATTTGTCCTACCGAATCAAATAAGGTTCCATCCCAATCGAAAATGACCAGTTTTACAGGTGAGTTCATACAGTTTCCTAGATTTGATTCAGTGTTTGGTGGTTAAGCTTATGGAGTAGATCTCATATTTACCTCACCCCTTTGCGTAGCAGTGCTACTCATCTCCTTAAAGGAAAGGGAGAGCCAAGAATCAATAAATAATTTATTTAACTCAGAGGGTTTTCCCTCTCCTACTAGGAGAGGGTTAGGGAGAGGTCGAATATTTAAAACTTACTCGTCATCTTCCACACGAGGGGCGACTTTATCCGCTTTTTGCGCACGAAGTTGAGCCACGATACTTTGCATATCTTCAGGCAATGGTGCTTCAATCGTCTGATAACCCGGAATGTCCAAACGCATTGCATGAAGGCACAAACGACGTGGCTTTGGTCCACGGTATTCAGTTTCATGACCATATTTTTCATCGCCAACCAATGGATGACCAATGCTTAAACCATGCACACGAATCTGATGGGTCCGTCCTGAAAGTGGAGATGCGTATACCAATGTGGCATGCATAAAACGCTCTTGAACATTCCACTGCGTCTTCGACTCTTTACCTTCTTTAGGTGACACACGTACACGACGCTCACCGTTCGCTAGTTCGTAACGATGCAGAGGTTGATCAATCAGTTGCTTATCCAAACTCACCACACCTTTGACCACAGCCGCATAGGTTTTTTGGATTTTGTGTTCACGAAGCATGTCTTGTAAGCTTTTTAGCACACTGCGCTTTTTAGAAATCATCACCAAGCCCGAAGTGTCACGGTCAATACGATGAATCAATTCAAGGTATTTTTTACCTGTGGCAGCACGCAAACCTTCAATCAGACCATACGCCACGCCACTACCACCATGTACAGCAATACCTGAAGGTTTATTCACCACCATTAAGCCTTCATCTTCATACACCACACGACTCAGTAGACTTTGTGCCACTTTGTCAGATACTGGCGCAGCAGTTTCATCTTTTTGTTCATAGCGAATAGGCGCAACACGCACTTGATCGCCAATATTCAATTTGGTTTCAGCTTTTACCCGTTTTTTATTTACACGGACTTGGCTTTCACGAATCAGACGATAAATGCGACTTTTAGGCACACCTTTAAGACGACTAAACAGGAAATTATCAATACGTTGACCCGCCTGATGCTCGTCCACTTCAAACCAGGTGACGCTTTGCCATTCTTGCGTAGAATTCATACAGTTACTGTGACCTAAAAAAATACTAAAATTGATTAAAAACTGATCATTTAAGCTATACTTTTCGCAAGAAACATAAGCTTAGCCCATAGGCAGATGATGCAAGGTTTGATATAGTCAGCGCACGGAAACCACCGTAACTGAGTAAAAGTTGATTCATTTCAGTATTCACTGCATTTGAACTTTCAACAAATTACTCATTAGCTCGGAAAGGTCCCAAAAGAATTATGCCGACGCCGAAGGCTTATTATATCGGCAAAACAGCAAGCTGTTGCGTTTAATTGTACCTTAGGTACATAAAACAGTTTGCCGCAAAAAAATATGCGCCAACTAAGGTTGGTTTTAAACGTAAACTGATACACATCAGACCAGTCGCTCCCTGAAATCATCTTCAGGCCACAACGTTTGATGCATTGGATCTGCACAGTTTGTAAAGGTACGACGATAATTCCGTATCAAGACGCTCTATCAGATATGAATGGATGCTCTTCGAGCAATGTGACAGTGAAAGTTACTCACATCCAATGCACCGTTTGTCCGCCAGTGAAAGAGTCAGGTGACTTTAATCGTTTAAAGGATTGAAGCCGTATTGCCATCATCAATACGTGAATCAAAAACCGATGCCCACTAAAAGAAGGCCGGTAAAAATGCTCAGAACACACTTATTGTTATCTGAGCACATTGATCCATGATGTGTGATGCTCGCTACGAATCAAGCGATGTTCTCCTGTGTATCACTATTAGGTGTTACACCCATGAAACGTATGTTGATTAATGCAACACATGCCGAAGAGATTCGCGTTGCACTTGTCACTGGTCAGCGTCTTTACGATTTTGACTTAGAGAATCGTACCCGTGAGCAAAAAAAATCGAATATCTACAAAGGTCATGTGACTCGTGTAGAACCCTCTTTAGAAGCAGTTTTTGTTGAATATGGTGCAGGTCGTCAAGGTTTCTTGTCGATGCGCGAAATTGCCAATTCTTATTACAAAGCAGATCCTCGCCATACTTCAAATATCCGTGAATTGATCACTGAAGGCACAGAGCTTTTGGTTCAAGTGGAAAAAGAAGAACGTGGCAATAAAGGCGCTGCGCTTTCTACATTTATTTCCCTTGCTGGTCGTTATTTGGTCCTTATGCCAAACAACCCTAAAGGTGGCGGTATTAGTCGTCAAATTTCAGGTTCAGTTCGTGAAGAATTGAAAGAAATGTTGGCGTCTTTAAATGTCCCTCGCGGCATGAGCGTGATTGTACGTACTGCGGGTATTGGTCGCTCTCAAGAAGAATTACAACTTGACCTTCAACACTTGTTAGACCTTTGGGCACAAATCCAAAGCACTTCAAGTTCAGGTCCATCACCAATGTTGGTTCACCAAGAAGCGGGTGTTGTAACTCGTGCGATTCGTGACTATTTACGTGATGATGTTGCTGAAATTCTCATTGACTCAGAACAAGCGTATAACGAAGCATATAACTTTGTTAAAGCGGTTATGCCACGTCAAATTGACAAGCTAAAAACCTATACATTGAATGAGCCTTTATTTGCTCACTTCGGTATTGAAAGCCAAATCCAAACTGCTTACGAACGTGAAGTAAAACTTCCTTCTGGCGGTTCAATTGTGATTGACCAAACTGAAGCATTGGTGTCTATCGACATTAACTCAGCAAAATCAACTCGTGGTAGCGATGTAGAAGATACTGCATTGAATACCAACCTTGAAGCAGCTGAAGAAATTGCACGCCAATTACGTTTACGTGATATTGGTGGCTTAGTTGTGATCGACTTCATCGACATGACTAAAGACCGTAACCAACGTATGGTTGAAGCGAAACTTCGTGAAGCGACTCAAAGTGACCGCGCACGTATCCAATTCGGTCAATTGTCACGCTTTGGTTTGATGGAAATGAGCCGTCAACGCTTACGTCCATCGCTTGAAGAAGCAACTGGCTACGTTTGCCCACGTTGTCATGGTACTGGCATGGTACGTGACCTACGTTCTTTATCACTTTCAATTATGCGTAAAGTGGAAGAAATTGCATTACGCGAACGTCATGGTGAAGTTCAAGTTGAAGTACCGGTTGAAATTGCTGCATTCTTATTGAATGAAAAGCGTCACAGCCTTGTGTACTTAGAACAAACTTCAAATGTTCGTGTCACTGTACTTCCTCACCCTCACCTAGAAACACCGCATTACGAAATTTCGTATAACCCTGAAGGCTTCGCGCCAACAAGCTATGAACGTACTGAAGCAACACGTTCAAGTGAAAAAGAATTGGGTTACGAAGCATCTGAGTGGCATTTAGGTGAAGAACAGGCCGCTGCTGCTCAACAGCAAGCACCTGCACAATTAGAAAAAGGCCATAAAAAGAATAAGCAACAGCAACCTGCTGCAGCTCAACAACCTGCACCTGCACAAGCTGCTGCACCTGTAGCATCTTCAAGCCCATGTGCATGGCTTGAAAACTTATTTGTTCAAAAACAAGCAGCAACTGTAGATCAGTCACGTAGTGCGAATAACGCTGCTGCTGCAATTGAGCAAATGGTGAATAATGGCGCATCAAGCCGTGGTCAATTTGGTCAAATCAGCTCAGTGGCTGCACCAGTTGCAACAGCCGATAGCAATGCTTACCTTGCACCTTCTACTGTGGCGCATAAACAAGAACGTGACGCGCATACTGAAAAAGCGGAACGTGAAGAAAAACGCCACAACAAGAAGCGCACCCCTAAGCATAAAGAACCACGTGAACAAGATGTTCAAGCACATCAAGTTCATGAAGAAGTGTTACAACCTTCACGTCAAGAGCGTCAAGAACAGCGTAATGAATCACGTCAGGACAATCGCCAAGAGCAACGCCCTGAACGTCAGGAACCACGCCAAGACAACCGTCAAGACCAACGTGAAAATCGTCGCAACTCTCGTCGTCAACACAACAACGAACAAGCACAGCAAGACGTTCAAAACAACGAACAAGTGCAGTCTGTTCCACGTCGTGACCGCAACACTCAGCAACGCCCAAACCGCCCAAATCGCAACCGTGATCAAAGCGTACTGAACGAACAAGCGATTGCTCAGGAAGTTGCAGTTGAACAACAGCAGCCAGAAACACAAAACCATCGTCAACCGAAGGTTGAAGTGGTTGACGCACCGCGTCAAGAAGTTATGGCAACTGCTCTTGTCGTCAATGTAGATCAAGCGCAAAGTGAAATCGTTGCATTGAATGCCGCTCCAACTCAAGCAGCGCCAGTAGAAGCACCTGTTGAAAAACCTGTGGTTGAAAAGGCAGTTGTAGCAGAGAAGTCAGCAGTAGAAGCGAAAGCTGAAACTCAGCAACACAAACCACATGCGCAGCAAAAGCCAAGTCGTGCCAGCAATGACCCTCGTCAACGCCGCCGCGAACAACGTGCTGCACGTACTCAACAAGCGCAAGCACCGAAAATTGCACCATCTCAAATTCCTGAGTTGGCACAGTACAGTGTAAGCAGCCTGATTCGCCATGTGTATGGTGAAGACTGTTCTGTTCTAATTGAGCAATTTGGCTTAATTCCAACGTTCAACCGCGCTTTGCAAAAATTTGCAGATGAATATGCTGCAAAACATGTTGCCCAAGCAGAGGTTGCGGTTGAGAAAAAACCTGTGACTCGTGATGTACAAGTGGCGAAAGCAACACCTGAAGCTGAACCTGCGCCAATGTTGGATTTAACTCCACCGAAGCCAGTGTCAGACAAGCGTGTTGCCAACGATCCACGTGAACGTCGTCGCTTAGCAAAACAAGCAGCGGAACAAGCAAAGCAAGATCAGGTTAAAGCGATTGAAGCTGCAGCTGAACCAACAATGCCTGTCGCTGAAGCATCTGTTGAAGTGACAAAAGTTGCTGAAACTGTAGAACAGCCAACGGAAGCACCTGCTGAAGTTACAGAAAAATCAACTGAAGTTTCTGCACCAGCAGAAATAGTTGCTGAACCTGTTCAGGCTGAGCTAGATGTCGCTCCAACAGAAGTTGAAGCGCCTGTACAAGCTGAGACCAAAACTGCTGAAAAATCAGAGAAAGTTACTCAAGTCACTGAAACTGAAAAGAAAGCTGATACAGCAGCAGAGGAAAATTCGGCAGCTGAAGATGAAAAACCAGCTCGTCCTCGTCGTCCTCGTGGTCGTCCACCAAAGAAAGCCAACACCGCTTCTGAGTAAAATTTGCTTTTTTGCAGGTGATTAAAAAATTCCAGTCATTTCGGTGACTGGTTTTTTTTTGATACTTTTGTCAAATTAGGTTGATTGCACTAGACCGAAACGATTAAAAAACAATTGTAAAAATTGCTGCAAATTATTTGCAAGAAAACAGACCGTACCGGATTACGAAAAATAAATAGGATACACATGAGCCAAACTACACAACACGACCTTATTGGGATAGCTGATGTTGCAGCGAAAATTCCCGCATTCATGAGCAAAGTACCCAACTTGTTGAGTGGTCTAAAGCAAGCCTATTTACGTACACCCAACACCCCTGCAGGTTTAGGCCTCGCTTTTGAAAAGGCGGTGAAACGCAACCCTGAAGGATTTGCACTGTATTTCGAAGACCAAAAGTATACCTATAACGAACTCAATGAATGGGCCAATCAAATTGGTCACTACTACCTATCGCTAGGTGCGAAAAAAGGCGACGTCATTGCGGTCATGATTGAAAACCGCTCTGAATTAGTCGCAACTATTGTCGCCTTGGCTAAAATTGGTGTGACTGCTGCCTTAGTCAATACGTCACAAGTCGGTAAAGTCCTCACCCATAGCATTAACTTAGTGAAACCCATTGCCGTGATTGTGGGTGAAGAATGTCGCCAAGCAGTCGCAGATATTCGTAACGATTTGACTGTCGCTCAAGATCGTTTGCATTGGTTTGCTGACCAAGCAACACGCGTTGATGCAGGTACTGCGCCACAAGGTTTCCAAAACCTCGCTGAATTAATCGATCAGTTTCCAAAATTCAATACGCCAACGACCTCGAGCGTGAAAGGTAAAGATGGCTTATTCTATATCTACACCTCTGGTACAACAGGCTTACCTAAAGCGGTGATCTTTACCAATAGTCGCTGGACACTTGCTTACGGTACCTATGGGCATGTACTGAATCTTAATAAAGACGATGTAATGTACGTAACGTTGCCGCTATATCATGCAACAGGTACTGTTGTGTGCTGGTGTGGCGTGATCGCAGGAAGTGCAACGTTGGCATTACGTCGAAAATTTTCAACCTCATCATTCTGGAAAGATGTACAAAAATTTGATGCATCTGCCATCGGTTATGTTGGTGAACTATGTCGTTACCTCATGGATGCACCGCCATCTGATCTTGAAAAAGGTCACCGTGTGAAAAAAATGATTGGTAATGGTATGCGACCAAACATTTGGGATAAATTCAAAGCACGTTTTGGTGTAGAAGAAGTTCTTGAGCTATACGCGTCAAGCGAAGGCAACGTGGGTTTCAGTAACGTGTTTAACTTTGATAACACCGTCGGTTTTTCACCTACACCATATGCGATCATTCAATTCGACAAAGAAAAGAATGAACCCGTTCGTGATACCAAAGGTCACTGTATAAAAGTTAAAAAAGGCGAAGTTGGCTTACTGGTCGGTAAAATCACCCGCCGTTCCCCTTTCGATGGCTACACCGATGCTGAAAAGAATAAATCCGTGCTGATGAAAGACATCTTTAAACAAGGTGATTCATATTTTAATACCGGTGATTTAGTTCGTGACATTGGTTTTCGTCATGCGCAATTTGTTGACCGCTTAGGTGATACCTTCCGCTGGAAAGGTGAAAACGTGTCAACGACCGAAGTCGAAAATATGGTCAGTGAATACGATAAAATTGCTGAAGCAGTCGTTTATGGCGTGGAAATTCCAGAAACCAATGGTCGTGCAGGTATGGCTGCCATTACCTTGGTTGATGGTGCAGAACTGAATGAAAAAGACTGTGCAAGCATGGTTGAACAATTTAAAAAATGCCTTCCTGCTTATGCTGTACCTGTTTTCTTACGCGTTCAGAAAAAAGTCGAAACCACTGGAACCTTCAAATATCAAAAAAATAAGCTCAAAGAGCAAGCATTTGATCCAAACAAAACAGATGAACGCTTATTGGTTTTACTGCCAAACACACAAGCTTATTGTGATTTGAGCCCTGAAATTTATAATAATATTCAGGTTTATAAATACCGCTTCTAAGGTCAAATTGCTCATTTTGGCTACAATTTTGGGTCAAAATGAGCGACTTTGTTGTATTTATAATCAAACACAAACAAGTTTATGATTTTTTACTTGCGCTTGAAGCAGATCTTGCTACAATACGCACCATCAAGCGAAATGGGTCGTTAGCTCAGTTGGTAGAGCAGTAGACTTTTAATCTATTGGTCCCGCGTTCGAGTCGCGGACGACCCACCATTTCCTTCGATACCACAAGATGGGTCGTTAGCTCAGTTGGTAGAGCAGTAGACTTTTAATCTATTGGTCCCGCGTTCGAGTCGCGGACGACCCACCATCTTTCTAAAATGCCAGTTTTAGATTACAATCTTGTAAAACCCCCTAAGGGTCGTTAGCTCAGTTGGTAGAGCAGTAGACTTTTAATCTATTGGTCCCGCGTTCGAGTCGCGGACGACCCACCATTCTTTCTTAGGGCTTCTTTCTTCCGGCAGTTGAAGAAAAGGAAACCTGCAAGTTCCGACCAAGACAAACCATCACCTTCTGGTTTTGATTCGCCATTCTCGTTGTTTGCTATATCGATGTTGCGAAGTATCATTCTTGTCTTGCTAGATTAAGGATTTGACCTAAAAAATTTTAGATCACAAATATTCCCTAGTATTCAAAACTACGCGCTTCGCTTATCTTGCAAAAATTTTAAAATGTTATTTTAAAATTTTCTCAGGGTTGTTAGCTCAGTTGGTAGAGCAGTAGACTCTTAATCTATTGGTCGTGGGTTCGAACCCCACACAACCCACCAATTCTATTTTTCAAACACAAATTTTTAGACCAAAAAAAACGGCATTCATGTATATGAACACCACTTATTATTATCTTATTTTGAATCTCATAAACTATTTAACGATTGTATCTGGTTAACTTATAAGCTTTTTGTGGCTGAGGGTAACCTTGAGAAAAAAGCTCTTGATTTCGATCCGCCTCAGCTTCGCCCTGACGAATTTTCTCGATATTCATCACCAGCTGATCATCATCAATAATATCGTAATAAAAATTGATTCCCTCCTTACGATGCACGACCAATTCATTATGTGCTTGGTTGATACTCCAAGTATCTTTACGATATTTCATGTTATTTTCTGGATTAATTGTTTTTTCGGCAAAAACTTTACCAAACTGTACAATGCTACGATGTACCGTACCATCAGGAAGTAAATTTAAAATAAATTCAGCCTCTCCGTCCTTACACGGTATAAAGCTATCATCACATTTTACATATGCATGAAACCGACCAATAAATATTTTTGCATGCTCAGGAACAGGTTGAGGCGCAATACTGTTGTCATAAGGTAAAGTTGCCTGACCCGATAATTCTGTTAACTTTTTCCCACTATTCTCTTGCACTATGGGAGCAGATGTGACTTCTTGATTTTCTTCTGTGGATCTAGCTGTTGAATTTTCTTCTGTCATTTTCGGAGATTGTGAAGGACTACAAGCTGTTATTGATAAACCCAACCATACCGACACCGCAGGCATCAAATACAAAGACCTTAAAGACTGTGAACTTCTCATTTTCATCTTGAGCCAAAATCAATTTTAAATTGGGTATGTAAAACTTGCCTGATCAACATTGTAATCAATCATTCAAACCTGTATTCAGAATACTGAATTATTGTTTAATATATCTCATTGTTATCATTAATGTTTAAGTAATACTCATCTGGTTTTCGTCATTTTAAAGCTAAACTTATCAAGTTAAGAATGATCTTTACATTACTTTACTTTTTTCTACTCACCTCCCCCTTTAAATCGTCAACCGAATCACCATATTAATTATGAATCAGAATTTTTGGTTCAACGTTATTTTTTAAGGAGACTTGAATGGCCAATGTTGGTTTATATCGCTCAAACCGCTCTAACATGATTGCTGGTGTGATGGGGGGTATTGCTGAACGTTTTGGTTGGAACGCAAATTTACTGCGGATTATTTTCATTTTTGTATCTTGCTTGAGTGCGGCATTTCCTGGCATCTTGGTGTATTTGGTGCTTTGGTTAGTGATGCCTAAAGCCAATGATTACAATTATGGTTCAACTGGCTATTCAGACTCTATTCGCACGGTGAATGACGACCGTCGTTAAAATCCCTTGACCCAGTTAGGTCGCTACGGCTTCTTCCCCAAGAATCCGTAGCTTTTTTTTGCCCAAAATTTAGCATCTAAATATTTAACGACAGTGAATTCACCACTATTCAGTGTGCTGCTGTCTTGCATTCAACTGTTGAAACAATGCTGCAATCATATCTGCGCGACTAATGATTCCGACCAAACGTTTTTGTTCGACCACAGGGATGTAATTGAAAGAACGTTCAACAAAATAAGGCACCAAATCTTCAATGGGTTGCTCTGGTTGCACCGTCACCACTTTGGGATTCATGATTTGATACACATGATTTTCCCAGCTAGCTTTTGGGTCTGCTGCACGTTTAAACCATTCCACGACATCGTATAGAGCCAAATTCCCCACTAAACGATCAAGATCACTCACCACAGGTAAACTCATTAAATTGACCTGTTTGAATTTTTCTAAAGCAGACTGAATATCATCTTCAGCGCGTAGTGAAATCACATGCTGCGACATAATATCGCGACAACTAAATTGGCTGCCACGACGACTCGCCAATTGCTGTGCTTCTAAAATGATTTTTTGCAGATCGTATTCACTAATATCGAGCAGCTGACTTTGCTGTTCTAAAACCTGCTGAATATCTGCGGGTTGAATTGACACTTTTTGTGTGGGCGTTGGGTCTGTCGTGCGTGTATTGACTTGTGGTCTTTGCGGATATTGCTTACCCAGCAGGCGGTTATAGATAATTGCGATCAGCATCAACAGCACTGAGTTTAACAATACTGGATAAAGCAGAAAACTATAGCCTAATTGATGTACAGCATCACCGCCTAAAACAGCGGTAATTGCGACTGCCCCACTCGGTGGATGCAAAGAATCTGTGGTCATCATCAAAATAATGGCTAATGCCACTGCAATACTAAAGGCTTCAGTCAAGTTTGGAATAAACATGGCACAGGTGACGCCAATCAGTGCAGCAATGCTATTACCAATCACCATATTCCAAGGCTGCGCCAAAGGACTGGCTGGTACAGCAAAGAGTAAAACCGATGACGCACCCATTGGCGCGATATACCAAGCGTTTAAGTCACCCAATGCCAGCCAGCTGATCAGAGAAGATAACCCCAAGCCAATCAATGCACCGATACCACAGAGGAGGCGGTCTTTGAGCGGGAGCACTTTAAAGTTAGGTTTGAGTGTATTGAGCCAATCAGCTTTGGAGTGAAACACGGTATGCCTGATTTGTAGTATTGACGAATGCGACAATTATAAAGCGATGCAGATATAAGGTGTATTCAATTTACACCTTTATCTTATAAATTTTACTTTTGATCTTTATCCATAGCGTCAAAGCCCTAAACTTGCTTAGATTCATCCGAATTGATGAACTTAAGCTGGACTCAATTATCTCAGCGCATCATTTGTAATGTAGGTAAAACTGATTACTAAAAATTTCACTTGGATCATATTTTTTCTTTAACGCAAAAAATTGATCTGCTTGCGGATAGGCCAAGCGCATTTTTTCACGACCAATGTGCAACCGATAAGGTAAATAATACGCGCCTTTATTTTCGAGCGCTGCGTCCAAAATTTGATTGGTTAATGCCCGCATCTCTTGTTCTTGTGCAGTTGTCTTTTTCTGATTAAACAGAAAAACCAGACCAAAAACATCTTCACGTGCATAGTTCATAAAAGCATCTTGGTCGTGTTCCACTTCTCGAATGGTAATATTAAGCAAATCCACTTTTGAATCTTTGAGAATCGGTTTTAAGTCTTGTATAAAGGCATTTAAATGAGACTTTGGAATAAAATATTCATGTAATAAGTCAGTCGAATTCGGATCTTTATTTTCAATTAATTCTGCTTTTTCACTTAAGATTTCATTGCGGCTAAACGTCATATAAGGCGATGCTTTATTTAAACTATTTTCCAAATCCCAACGTAAACGTTTGCCGTATTCATTATCCACTGACCCGCGAAATACAATTCTTTTCACCTCTGCATTTTTACTTTGCTGCTGTGAAACAGCTAAGGCTTGGTCAGGAGTTTTGGTAAAATAGTTCAGCGTGGCTTGTTGTAGAAAGTACTTATCTGAAATGCGTAAGCGTCCATAAGCAAACTGTACTTGTGAATTTTCACTGACTAATTTTTCATAATTTTCAACATATTGTGCAGGATCTATTGCAATCGAATGGAATTTTAAAGCAGCATTATCCACTACATGTAATTTCACATCCAAGATAATTCCAAAAAGCCCATAACCTCCAATCACTAATTTAAAAATTTCAGGATTTTCAGTACGACTACAATTGACAATATCCCCATTGGCTTTCATCAAAGTAAAAGATTGGACACTTGATGAAATAGGCGGTGCATTCTTTTGCCAACCATGACCATTCACACTGATCGAGCCACCAATCGAGAAATCACTAAAGGATTGCATCACCGCAATGGATTTTCCATATCCATCTAAATATTGCAGTGCATCTTCCCATCTTGCGCCCGAACCGATGCTTAAAATATTCGACTTTTCATCTAAACTCATGTGCTTATACGGCAGCATATTCAATGCAATCCCATCAGGATAAATGGTATGCCCTCCCATGCTATGTTTTGCCCCTGAAATGGACACTTTTAACTGGTTTTGTTTTGCATAGATCAGCATTTCTTTAAGTTGCTTTTGCATTGCCTCTGGATCTTCAGCAATATCGACAATTTTATGCACTTTGGTTTTATTTAATTGACTGACATCATCGCGATAACCACTCGGCAAATTTTCAATATGAGCGTGTTCATTCATTTTGGTTTTTGCTAAGTGGGCTATCGGAATCAAAATCACTGAAATAATAATTAAAAAAGCACTGATCCAAAGCGTATTTTTATAGTGTTTCTTCATTCTGTATTGTTTAAAAATTGAATTAGAATTAAGTGTATTCAGAGCTTTATAAGCCAATGAAATTAAAAATGCAAAAATCTTATCGAAATTTAACACTGATGATTGGGCTCATCGTTGCCCCCCCACTTCCCGTACTGATCAGTTTGTTTTGCTATCATTTGATCATTGAGCCAATCCGCTTTGGAGTGAAACACGGTATGCCTGATTTATTGCTTTGAAAGATGTAGCAATTATATTTCGAAGCATTCCATAAGATATATTTTTATAGCTTATAAATATTAGAATTATTTACGACTTTCACAGCATTTATATGATTAGTCTAATACCCACCCAATACTTAAAACGTATCGTGGACTACCAACAACTTCAGTCACTTCATGTCGATATAAATCAGGTCTGAATAATTTAATTCTTGGTAAATTTATAATGTTTTGTTCACAAATAAACTCACCGCCCGATTGTGATTTTTTAATAATGATATTCAATCGAAAATGCTGCCCCTTTTGCACAGGATCTTGGTGTTGTGGAATCATCGAGCCTACTGGAAACCGCAGAAAATATGCATCACATTTGATTCCTAAATGGTTCTGTAATAACAACATTTTGTCATAGCCTGATTGTTGACGACCTTTTTGCCAGCGTAGCCACTTCGATTTTATAAGTCTTTGAATCAATTTATTATTCCTAAAGTAGGTTTGATATCTATCATCATATTTTAGCGAAAAACACCTTCACAATTTACGAATTCTTCTTCCTCAATTCTATTTTTATTCTGCTTAGAGCCGCTCTAAGCGTTTCATGGGTTTATTTTATTCAAGATTAAAAGCCCAATAGTTGATGCTAAACCTTTGCCACGCCACCCCAAAATCCTTATAATTGAGCACAATTTTTATCTAATTTTAAGTGGATGACCATGAGTCGCGCCATATCGCATATTGATACCTTCCAAGGCTTAATTCTTGCCTTACAAAACTACTGGGCTGAACAAGGCTGCGTCATTCTTCAACCTTACGATATGGAAATGGGTGCGGGTACATTCCACACTGCAACTTTCCTACGTGCTTTAGGCCCTGAAACTTGGAATGCTGCTTATGTTCAGCCGTCTCGCCGTCCAAAAGATGGTCGTTATGGTGAAAACCCTAACCGTCTACAACACTACTACCAATTCCAAGTGGTGTTGAAACCAAACCCAGACAACATCCAACAGTTGTACCTAGACTCTTTAAAAGCCATTGGTATTGATACCCTTGTTCACGACATTCGTTTCGTAGAAGACAACTGGGAATCTCCAACACTGGGTGCATGGGGCTTAGGTTGGGAAGTTTGGTTAAACGGCATGGAAGTGACTCAGTTCACTTACTTCCAACAAGTCGGTGGTGTTGAATGCTACCCAGTAACTGGCGAAATCACTTACGGTCTTGAACGTTTAGCAATGTACTTGCAAGGTGTAGATTCAGTTTACGACTTGGTTTGGACCAAAGGTCAATTTGGTACAGTGACTTACGGCGACGTATTCCACCAAAACGAAGTTGAACAATCAACTTACAACTTTGAATATGCCAACGTTGAAAAAATGTTTGAGCTATTTGACTTCTACGAAGCTGAAGCAACACGCTTGATGGAAGCTGAACTTCCACTTCCTGCATATGAACAAGTGATCAAAGCATCGCATAGCTTTAACTTACTCGATGCGCGCGGTGCAATTTCGGTGACTGAACGACAACGTTATATTTTACGTGTACGTACTTTGGCGCGTGCGATTGCACAAAGTTATGTGGCTGCACGTGCGAAGCTGGGCTTCCCAATGGCAGAACCTGCTTTACGTGATGAAGTCCTTGCTCAACTTAAAGCACAAGTTGAAGCGGAAGCAAAAGTTGAATCTAAGGAGAGCAAATAATGTCTAAACATACAGTATTGTTCGAATTAGGCTGTGAAGAACTTCCACCCAAAAGCTTAAAAAAATTACGTGATGCACTGCAAGCTGAAACGGTAAAAGGCTTAAAGGATGCAGGTCTTGCATTTGATGCGATTGAAGCTTATGCAGCGCCACGTCGTCTTGCACTTAAAATCGTCAATGTAGATGGCGCGCAAGCAGACACTCAAAAACGTTTTGATGGCCCTGCTAAACAAGCAGCGTTCGATGCTGAAGGCAACCCAACTAAAGCTTTAGAAGGCTTTATGCGCGGTCAAGGCATTACGGTTGATCAAGTATCAACATTCCAAGCGGGTAAAGTTGAAAAAGTTTGCTACTTAAAAGACGTTAAAGGTCAAAGCCTTGATGTGCTTTTACCGCAAATTTTACAACACGCTTTAGATAACTTACCTATCGCAAAACGTATGCGTTCTGCGGCAAGCCGTACTGAATTTGTACGTCCAGTAAAATGGGTTGTGTTGTTGAAAGACAACGATGTGATTGATGCAACGATTCAAGATCACCAAGCAGGCAACGTGACTTATGGTCACCGTTTCCATGCGCCTGAAGCAATTACATTGGCAAATGCCGATGCTTACTTAGATGCACTTCTTGCAGCGAAAGTGATTGCAAACTTTGAAGAGCGTCAAGCGATCATCGACCAACAAGTCAAAGCATTGTCTGATGAAGTAAACGCAATTGCGATTGTGCCTAGCGACCTTCGTGACGAAGTGACTGCATTGGTTGAATGGCCTGTTGCGCTTCGTGCAAGCTTCGAAGAGCGTTTCCTTGCTGTGCCACAAGAAGCGTTGATTACAACAATGCAGGACAACCAAAAGTACTTCTGCTTAGTAAATGCCGATAATAAGCTTCAACCATACTTCATTACCGTTTCAAACATTGAGTCGAAAGATCCGTCTCAAATTATTGAAGGTAATGAGAAAGTGGTTCGTCCACGTTTGTCAGATGCTGAATTCTTCTTCTTACAAGATCAAAAGCAACCGCTTGCATCTCGTAAAGAAAAATTGGCAAACATGGTGTTCCAAGCAGAGCTTGGCACGCTATGGAACAAGTCTGAACGTATTGCGAAATTGGCTGTGGCTTTGTCTGCAATCACAGGTGCAAATCCTGCCGATGCTGAAAAAGCAGCGCTTCTTGCAAAATGTGACTTAACGTCTGAACTTGTGGGTGAATTCCCAGAACTTCAAGGTATTGCGGGTACTTACTACGCACGCATTGAAGGCGAAAATAATGAAGTGGCAGAAGCTTTAGGTGAACAATATTTACCTAAATTTGCTGGTGACGTTTTACCAAAAACCAAAACAGGTACAACGATTGCTCTTGCTGACCGTTTAGATACATTGACTGGTATTTTTGGTATTGGGCAAGCGCCTACAGGTTCGAAAGACCCGTTTGCACTGCGTCGTTCTGCTATTGGTATCCTACGTCTTGTGACTGAAAATGAGCTTGATGTGTCGATTGAAGACTTGATCAAACTTGCATTGAACGCTTATGGCGATGTGATTAAAGATCATGCTAAGACTTTAAATGATGCTGTTGCATTCCTTGAAGGTCGTTACCGTGCGAAATACGAAGACCAAGGCGTTGCGGTTGATGTGATTCAAGCAGTTCAAGCGTTGTCACCAAAATCTCCACTTGATTTTGATAAGCGTGTAAATGCCGTGAATCATTTCCGTGACTTGCCAGAAGCTGCTGCGCTTGCTGCTGCCAACAAACGTGTTGCTAACATTCTAGCGAAAGAAGCTGCACCTGAAGGTCAAATCGTTGAAGCTAACTTAGTTGAAGATGCTGAAAAAGCATTGTTCGCTGAACTTGCAAAAGTAACGCCTGTGGTTGAGCCGTTGTTTGCTGCGAAAGATTACACGGCTGCACTTTCAGCTTTAGCTGCACTTCGCGCACCTGTTGATGCTTTCTTTGAAGGCGTAATGGTTATGGCGGATGATGCTGAATTGAAAGCGAACCGTTTACGTATGCTTGCTCAGCTTCGTGACTTGTTTACGAAAGTGGCTGATATTTCAGTGTTACAACACTAAGTTTTGATTGATGTTAAAAACCCGCTTTAGAGCGGGTTTTTTATTGTGTGGTTTGAAATCTGAACTTAATCCTGTTAGAAATAGCGGGATTTTTTGATAAGAACAATATATGCAAAGTATTACAGTCAATCGACCTTACCGCCCAGATCTCTATCTTTTTATCGTACATACCGTACTGATGGCATGTAGCTTTTACCTTTGGAAGGTTTATCCATACATTCCAAACAAGCCAGATATGGGTGCTTTATTCTTTTTGATTATTTCTGTTTTGGGCGGATTTATTGGAATTGTCATCATTGCGGTGGGTTTGCCACGATTAGACCGCACTGTGCGTTACTTGGCGCTGTCTAAATTTGTTTTAAGTGTGGTGTATTGGCTGTCGAGTACAACCATTTTCGTTTTATTTGGCAGTACTAAATTTATATTCAATAATCCCCTTGTTCTATTTGTCTTTGTGTTTCTATTTTTTAGCAGTTTATATTTTTCAATTATTCGTGTTGCGGATATGCGTAAAAAAGATTGGCTGATTATGGGTGGCGTATTAGGTGGACTAGTGTTGTTGTTCTTTTTGCCGAAGATTTAAATGTATCACCTCAAATGAATTGACATCGTATACATATCGATTTGAAGCATTTTCCTGCCTTAAGCGTATTGATTAATACGCTGAGGATGTCATGACCAATCAATATGCTTTATCTATCTCAGTCGTAATTTATAGTCCTTTTTTCTTGCTTAAATTTATTCATATTTTAAATTTTCTAATCTTGATAAAGATCAAATAGGTAGATTTAATAGAACAAAATTACATCGAATTAATCCAATGAAAAAAATATTTTCCATATTGTGCTTACTGACAGCAACGACTCTTCAAGTGCACGCAGGCACTGAGATCAGCCGCACAGAAATCATCATTTCTTCACCTGATACCGTGGCTAGTTATGATTGTGCAGGACGAACCGTCAACATTCCCGCACCAGATAGTCGTATTACACTTAAAGGAAGTTGCCCCGTTATTACTGTCGCAGGCCCAAACACCATCGTTTATGCTGAGGCTGTAAATAAAATCAATATTTATGGTCCAGATGCAAAAGTTTATTATCAGAAAAGTACTCATCCATCACGACCAGTCATGATTAACGCTATTGGCCCAGGTAGTGCTGCAATAAAACGATGAGTCGGCTTACACACTTTAAACCACACCTTAAGACTTAAATCTATAGCCAATATTTCATCATTTGCCTATACTCGACTAAACAACACTCAACAAGAAAGAAACTTATGAAATTGAAAGCATTCATTTTGACTGGTCTTGCGGGTATCGCCCTTTCTGCATGTACATCTACACCAACAATTCCACAACTCGAAACTGGTGTATTACAAGAAGTCCAAAATATTGATGTCTATCCAGATACAACAGACAACAAAGCGAAACTCACTAAATTTGTCGATAAATGCGTGATTGAATTTACTGGCAATCTAGCAGAAGCAAAATCTGTCGAACAATGGTCATTTAAAGGCTTTACGCTAATTTCAGGCGGTACTGCAACTTTTGCCAAAGACGGTACAAGTTCAGCGCACAATTTTGACCTAAATGCAGCAGATGTACAGAAGAACTTCCTTGCATTACGTGGTCATTTTGCCAAAGATGCACTTGCTCAGTGTGAATAAAACTTACAAACCATACCTAAAATTTTAGGTATGGTTTTATTCCTATAAAAATTTCGCTACTTCTCTACATTTATTGCTGCATTTCATTTATGAAATTGGTAAATCTAACAACTGCCCGACTACTTAGCCACGACAGAATACTGACTATATTTTCATAAACTTACATTTCTGCGTTACATTAACGCTTGCTCTACATTTCATCCTGCCCCGTATCTAGCCTGTTTGTACATTGTGCATATTCAGACACAAAAGCACATTTCCCAGAAATATCCTCCTACTATGGCTGCTGTCCAATCTCCCAAGCGCTGAGTGCAACAGCCGAGTTCAATAATGAGGATTATTTTAAAGATGAAACCTTTATTTAAAACGACACTGATTACCGCAGCCCTATTTGCAACAACACCGCTCTTTGCCAACACGGCAGTCGAAGCCAAAGCTGAGGTTCAGCAGCCCAATGCCGTTCAAAACCTAAAACAAGACTTAAATCAAACTGCGCAAAAAGCAGGTGACAAAATTGAAAAAGGCGTCGATAAGACCAAAACATTTACCCAAGAAAAATGGCAAGACACCAAAGCCTTTAGTGCCGACAAAAAGCAAGATGCCAAAGACAAATGGGCTGAACTAAAACAGTCTAAAGATGAAAAGACCGAAGCATCAAAGGCTAAAATTGATGCCAAAGCTGAACAAAACAAAGCCAAGCTAGATGAACGTAAAGCACAGCTCGATGAAAAAGCAGCAAAAGACAAAGCTAAATTCGACCAACGTAAAGACAAAGTTGACAACAAAATTGACCAAACCAAAAGCTATTTAGGTGAAAAAACAGATCAAAGCCGCCAATTTGCCAGTGAAAAATGGCAGCAAACGAAAGATAACTTTCAAAAAGGTCAACAAACCAACATCAGCGGAAGTAGTCAAACAGAGTTAAATACTCCTGTCGCTGAAGCACAAATCCATAGCTCACACGATGCTGCTGTAGGTTCACATAAATAACTGACACTCAAGGCTTTCTATAACTCTCCCTCCAGAGAGGAGGCTCACTACGGTGAGCCTTTTTTATGGATGACGTACAAGTGGCAAACGTGTAGAAAGCTGTCAGTTGCTGTATTGATTTTGCTACCTTGGCTTTTTTCTGTTCCGTTTTTTCCTATAATGCGTTAAAACCATTCATCAGATAGAAAATCTATAAAATACAGAGGTGAAGCTGTGAAGAATTCATTGAAAGCAACGCTATGTTTAAGTCTAACTTTAGCTGCACCTTCGCTTTGGGCAGATACAAATACGGCTCAACAAAATGCAGAGACTCCTGCGAAGCCATTGGTTGCACCATACGGCGATAACCCAAATTTGTTGCATGTGTGGGCCTATAAAACCCAAGAAGGTGTGGTCGGTGCTGCAAAAAATTTAGGTGAACTAGCTGAACGTGGCGTATCTAAAATCAAGCCTTCAGTCGATCAGGCTTGGGACAATACTAAAAGCATGACCAACAATACCGTGCAACAAGTCGATCAAGGCGCGCAGCAAGTCACACAAAATGTAAATGAAAAATTAAAAGATACCCGTGAACGTATTACAGGCAAATCCAGTAACCCTGCGCCCATTACGCAGCAATCTTTGAGTGAGCCATCTTCAGGGAATCAATACAATCCAGCACCAAGTCAAAACTCAGGACAAAATAGCAACCAATACCCACAAAGCACCAATCCATCGAGTTCAGGTTCAACGACTTATCCAGTGACTGATTTATAAGAGATTTTTAAAATTACAACAGCCCAACTTCGGTTGGGCTGTTGTCTATCGACTAAAATAAAAACTTATTTCTTTATAAAATTCACACAATAAAAACCCAATAACGAGAAAATCATGAGAATCATTTTTGGTTTAATTCTAGGAATTTGCCTGAGTATTGCAGCTTTAATCGGCTTACAACGTTTTCCACAGTTGCTGGAAACTTATCCACAACTGGCACAACTTTTTCCACAACAGTACAACGCGTCCACATATAACCACGATGCTGAAGGCAAACTATTGCAAACTGTGGAAATGTTAGAAGACGAAGAATACAAATCCATTGAAGGCAATGAAGCAACGTTGTACCAACTTGATGGCCAATGTAAAATCAACTTGTATATTTTTGGTGAATCTTATCAATTACTCACCAGTTTTTATTTTCATCACGATCGCATTTTACGTGCCTATGAAACTTATTCGACTTATCCCAATGGTGGTTATTATGCCGAGCCAGACACTAAAGATCCGTTTAAACTCGAAAAAAGCTATTTAAGAATTATGATGCCAAACAATATCAAGACCCAACTTGAACTTTATCAACTTGAAAAGCATTTCAATGCCAAATGGTGGAAAAATTGCTAGAAACTACCTTTACGTATTCGCTATATCCTGCCTAACGAATACCTAAATTTCAGCAACTAGAGTTTAGGTATCGAAGAAAGCCTAACGATGAAGAATAATCTTAAACACTTTTTGTTGGCAAGATCGGCCTGCATACGCATCCCTATTCAAATGAAGCTTTATTAAAGATCATTTTATTAAAGCTAAATTCTAATTCACCTGACGAATTGCCATGCCCGCTTTAAAAGCGTCTAGATTTTCCACCATTTGCTGCACGATGCGCTGACGTGCATCGACACTGCCCCACGCGCAATGCGGGCTAATGATTAAATTAGGGATTGAACTGTCTAAGAGCACATTGCCATCTTTCGGCGGTTCAACGGTTAATACATCAGTTGCCGCACCCGCAATTTGACCTGACTTTAAAGCATTCGCTAAGGCCTGTTCATTGACAATGCCACCACGTGCACAGTTAATCACAAAAGCAGATGGTTTCATTTGTGAAAATGCTGCGCTGTCGAGTAAATCACGCGTCTCATCAGTTAAAGGACAATGTAAACTCAAAAAATCTACTTGTGGCAGCAGCTCTGCAAAGGCCACACGTTCAGCCACCATCGGTCGATTTGGCAATGCGCCAATCATAATTTTCATGCCAAAGGCCTGCGCCAAATGTGCAACAGCTTTGCCCAATTCGCCATAACCGACAATGCCCAAGGTCTTGCCAGCCAGTTCAATAATCGGAAAATCAAGTAAGCAAAATTGGTTGGCTTTATTCCATTCACCTTGCTGCACAGCGTGGTCGTATTGACGAAAAGAGGTCGCTAAATTCAGCATCAGCATCAAAGTATGCTGCGCCACGGCCGATGTGCCATAGCCCTGACAGTTACACACCACAATGCCCTGTTCACGTGCTTGCACAAGGTCAACATTGTTGGTGCCTGTGGCAGATATTAAAATCAGTTTCAGCTGTGAGCACTGCTGCATTACCTCAGCGGGAATCAGTACTTTATTGGTGATGATCACATCCGCCTGCTGCACACGTTCCAGCACCTGTTCGGGCTGTGTTGCCGCATGTAAAGTCAGCTCATCAAACTGTGCATGCAAAGCACTAAAATCTAAATCGTTTTTCTCCAATGATTCATAATCAAGAAATACTGCTTTCATGCCTCTGTCCTTTTAGTACACTTTTCTACTTTATAATCAGCTCATTAAAACGCTTAAACAGATCAATTTCAATAATTTAATACGAATAACCCGCTATTAAAAAACCCGCTATTTTGCGGGTCTATCGAGATGATTTCGGAGTGAGCTTCGAATTTTAAGAATGACATATACAGTCAATCCAGCCAACACCATCATTCCACTACTAAACACGAGGACGGTTGAACTGACACCCTGTGCATAGGCTTGTGAGTTGCCCAGCATAAGCACGAATAAGACAGCAAGCATCTGCTTAGATTGCATACTGAAACCCCTCATTTTCCTTATGAAGTTTGAACAGCATGTATAATTATTATACTGCTTTCGTACCATCATATGCCCTTATAGAAAATAAGCAAGCTTCCGCATTTTAGGCACAAATCTACTTTAATTTTGCTCTGGCTGAATCACAAACTGGGTATCTTCCGATGCATTTTCAACAAAAAAGACTTGTCCAAATTCATCACTACTGAGCAGTAATTGCTTATAGTTTAATGTGTAATATTGGGTATATTTCTGCATGTAGATGGGATGCATACCACTGGATAACTCATCTTGAGGTAAGACCAGTTTCATCACTTGGCGATCATTCATCACCACCATATAACGTTCATCTTGGATTTGAACTATAACCACTCCCGTGCCTTTGGCTTGAAGCGGGATCAAGAACTTATGATTTAAAGCAATCACACCTGCCGCATAGCATTCAATTTTTTGACTAATCACATTGAATACCAGACCATGCGCATATTGGTCGAGCAATAAATTGCGATTGTCCTGCGGCATGAACGTGGTGATGCCTAATTTATTTAAATCTTGTTCACTGACCTGCTTATTATTAAATAATGCACGCAGCAGCGTCTGCTTTTGCTTGGCATCAAAAAACTGAGGGTCGAGCTGAAACTGGTTATTTTTTAAAATTTGCCCTAAGGCCAAACGATGGCGTGATAATAAATTTTCAATGACTTTACGATAGTAAAATTTACTGTTTTTCTTCACTCGACGCATTTTTTGATAAAAATACGATGCATCAAAAGGATGTCTTAGAAAATCATTGAGTAATTCTGAACTCGCTAAAACTGCAATCGCATCATGTCCCGTAAATGGCAGATTCAAAACTTTAAGGTGTGGAATGAGTATTTGCAGCTTTTCAAAATGTGCACGATCTTCAGGGCAATACGGGTCATATACCACGATGTATTCACGTTCTGCGGATATATCCTCAGCCTCGATGCGCATATTGGCATTTAAAGTCGGCTGAAAGAACATGCCATAGCGTGTATCGACAATATCCTCAGGATCAATCGAATATTGTGGCACCATACTCACCACACGCTGAAAATCAAATAAATTGGCATATTTAATCGCCGCATAGCCACCCATCGAACCACCGTAGGCAATACGTGTTTTGAACTGTGCCAAGATCGGCTGCAACGCCTCAAACATTTGTTGCATGGATGCTGCTGGAAACCACGACTTTTGCTTTGGCATGATACCAATCACATTAAAATCATACTTTTGCAATGACTTCTCAGCATTGATGCTCAAGCCTTTCGCACGGGTAATCAGATCACCAAATGAAAAAATCAGCTCATTCGAACTTCCCGGTTGGTAAATCACCCGAATCTGATCATCTTCAAAAATAATCTGCTTTTCCATTACCGTTTGCTCCAGTCCTTGCGTCACGCCTTCCCTTCCTTGTGGTTTAAAATTTTCATTGCTACGAATATGCTATTTTATAGAGACCATACAGATTAAAAAGAGCAGAATATGACACAATCCATACATCCTGCCGCACAACAGGGTTTTAGTTCAGCTGCTGAACTGTATCAACAGGTTCGTCCGGATTATCCTGAAGCGATTACACCTTGGTTAAAACAACTCCTAAAATTACCCGTACATAACCATGTGCTCGATTTAGGCTCAGGCACGGGTAAGTTTTTAAATTATCTCAAAGCTTTGAGTGAAAATATTATCGCAGTTGAACCTGTGGCTGAAATGTTACAACAACTTCAAAAAAAACACCCAAATATTAAAACTTTAGCAGCACGTAGTGATCAAATCTTATTACCAGATCAAAGTATTGATGCGATCTTTTGTACACAGTCTTTTCATTGGTTTGCCAATGCTGACACCTTAAATGAAATTCACCGTTTGTTACAACCTGATGGTGCTCTGGTTTTGGTGTGGAACCAACGTGATATCCGAGTTGATTGGGTCGCTGCACTGGCGGATGTGCTCAGCCAATTTGAAGGTGACACACCGCGATATCACTCAGGGCAATGGCAAAAAGTGTTTGAACAGCAACAACAATTTAAATTATTAGCCGAAACCACATTCGCACAAGTACATCATGGTACAGTGGAACAAGTTGTTTCTAATCGCTTTCTTTCAACCAGCTTTATTGCCGCCCTACCCAAAGCAGAGCAACACGAGCTGAAACAGCAATTTGAAAAAATTGTGGCTGACTACACGCAAAAGCAAACTCAAGATCTCATCGATTTTCCGTATATCACTCACGTTTACGTGTATAAAAAATTAAATTAGGAATCACAACAAAATGATCTCATATCCTTTTAAAAAATTGAGTCTAGTCTGCATGCTTGGGGCTGCACTGGGTTTAACTGCCTGCCAAAAATCGTCAGAAAGCACTGAGCAAAATCAGGAAATTACGGCAGATGATCAAATCATGAAAGAGTTAAATGCAGACCCTGTAAAGGAATTTGCAAAAACTCCAGACGATTTGCATGATTTAACTTTGTTGACACAGTATGACGAAAGCTTTAGCCAAATCAGTGACGAGATGGAAGATGAGTTAATGAAACTGCGTGATGAAGGCAAATTGACTGACGAATTTGCCACACAGCGTAAGCGTGACAATATTCAGTCTGCGCTGAGTATGCTCAAAGAACTGGAAATGAAAACTGAGCAAGGGCGCTATATTCAAACTTTGATGTACAACTATTGGGACAATCAAGCCAAAATTTATGCTGAGAAAAAGCAATCTGCAGATGGTGAATTAAAAAATTCTAGCGATGCGGTCAAAGGTTTAGGTCAATTTATCCATGCCCAAGAGCAATTGGGGCATTGGCAAGAGCAATATCCTGAGCTGAAAAAGCCCAAGCAACCCTAAAACAGTCCTTTTAAATCATTGATTGTTACTCATTGAAATAGCGCTATTTAAAAAGGGTTCACATCATGAACCCTTTTTTATTTATTCGACTTAAGGTCGTTCATGCTGTGGTAAGTCATCACAAATTTCATCCCACTCTGCCTTAGAACCCACAAAAATATGACAACTCGGCTTTTGGGTTAAAGGTGTATCCAAAGTGCCGATACGCAGTCGATAAAAATCGGGTGTTTCCGCTTTAATACTGATAATGGGCGAACCACATTCGCTACAAAAACAACGCTGTGTGGTCGCCGTTGAGGCATATTTTTTTAAATATTGTTCACCCGCCACAATTTTAAAATCAGCTTTGGCAATCGGGGCATTGGTGGCATAAGCTGTGCCATTGGCTTTACGACAGCGTGAACAATGACATTTCACCAGATCGCCAATGGGACCATTAATTTCATAGCACACTGCCCCACATAAACAGCTGCCAGTATATTGTTGTGCATGCATGATTATTTTTCATTCTTGGTTTGAATTGAAAATTAACATAGCACAAGCACTGAAAAGCAATGTGACAATTTGCAGTTTTAAGTGTGTTTCGTCCTTAAGGTTTGATGCACACCTTCACCTGCCGCACGCCCTGTTGCCATACATGCTGTCAACAAATAGCCGCCTGTAGGCGCATCCCAATCGAGCATTTCACCACAGAGGAAAACCGCAGGATTGCTCTTTAGTTGTAAGTACGAGGTTAATGCTTCACGCTTTACGCCACCTGCACAGCTAATGGCTTCTTCAATTGGGCGAAATCCATGAATAACGATTTTTAACTGTTTAATCTCTTGGGCTAAGGCAGCGGCATCGTGCCAAAGTGCTTTATCCACCAACTCACGAACCAAAGCTGATTTTGCCGTATCCAGACCTGCTTTGCGCCAAACATTGCTTAAGGATTGTTTCTTTGACGGTTGTAATTTCTGGCTCAATTGCTCAAGCGTTTGATCGGGCAAAAGATCAAGAAAAAACTGTAGCGCCGTCCCCTCTCGCACTTGTTGACGCAGTGCGCGCCCTTGCTTATAAATCAAACCACTTTCCAGTCCATAATGCGAAATCACAATATCGCCTTGAGTGCGAACTGAATCTGCCACCCATGCATCGACCCGCTTTAAGGGCTGACCAAAGACGGGCTGCATAAACTTCGACCATGACAGTTCAACACCTGCATTACTGGCTTGAAATGGCTCGATGCTGTCTGTATCCAACCATTTTTGCCATGCGCCATCACTGCCGAGTTTTGACCAAGACACTGCACCACATGCCAGCACAATCGCATCAAAAGTTTCAGTCGCAGGCTGCTGCCCTTCAAGCAAACTTTGAATCTGTAGTTCATTCTGCTGCAAATTTAACACTTGATGCCGATAATGAAATTGAATGCCGTGCGCAGCTAAACGCTTAAGCCATGCTCGCAGTAAAGGTGCGGCTTTCATCTCAATCGGAAAGACCCGACCTGATGAACCGATATAAGTTTCAATGCCAAGGTCTTGCATCCACTGCTGAATCCACTTGGCATCCCATTGTTTCACCCACGGCGATAACCATTCAACTTGGTCATAGCGCTGTACAAATTGCTCAAGAGGTTCTGCATGGGAAATGTTCAGACCTGTTTTACCCGCCATGAGAAATTTACGTGCCGCTGATGGCTTTTGCTCATAGACATGAATTTCATAGTCATATTGGCTCAAGACCTCTGCTGCCATTAAACCCGCAGGGCCTGCACCAATAATTGCAACGCGCTGTGTCATGCTGATTTATTCCGCATTTTGCGCTGCTGGGTTTTGCCCCAATAAAGGCTGAAAATCATCAAAACGTGTGGTGTAATCTACAGGCTTGGTAATGATCAACTGCTGACACAGTTCACCACGTTCTAGATACTTAATTTCAAAATGTGTACGTGCCGAGGTTGCTGCTATTTTTTCTTTGACAAACGGCAGTTTCCATACACCAATCAACTGCTGCTGTGCTTCCTCAATATATTCAGGGATATTACTCGCCAAAGTAATTTGTCCACCCGGCTGCAAACGCGATAACAAAAACTCAAAGAACGGCATATTTAACCAACGCTGTGCAGGATTATGCGGCTCTGGGTTCGGGTACAAAATAAAAAACTGTTGTACTTGAGCAGGATATAAAGCATGTACCACCCACGGCAAAGCATCTGCATGCACCGCGGTTAAATTTGGCTGCCCTTCAATTTCATGCTGTTTCTGCATCGCCAAAAATTTTTCACGGGTGCGTTCCACCGCAATCAAATCAAACTCAGGATGAGTCCCTGAAAATAATAAGGCATGTTTGCCTTTACCAGCACCAATCTCGACACACACAGGCGTCGGCTGGATCGATTGAAAGTCACGGGGAGCATGCATACGCTGCGCTTGAAATTGACGAATAGGCATAAACAGATCAAACTAAACAGAACGGCACAAGTCTAACAACTACGACTGTTTTTGCCTAATTGAATCATCCATTTTTGTTGGAGTTGACCATGCCCACCACCACGAATTGCCCACGCTGCGGCAAACTGACCACTTGGGAAAATAATGAATATCGTCCTTTTTGTTCAGAGCGCTGTAAAGTTATTGATTTAGGGGCATGGGCAAATGACGAATATCGCCTTCCGACGCAAGATGCACCGCAAGCGGACGGTGGTCGAGAGGAAGATCAATACTAAAACCTGCTAAACGTCATAAAAAAGGTCTACATCTGTAGACCTTTCGTTTTTCTATATCTGGCAAGCTATATCAATTAACCTGCTTTACCTGCAACAAATGGATTATGCTGCTTTTCAAAGCCGATGGTACTCATTGGGCCATGACCTGAAATAAATTGCGTTTCATCGGGCAAGCTAAAGCATTCACGTTGAATCGAATCAAGGAGCTGTTGATGATTACCACGCGGGAAGTCGGTTCGACCGATCGAGCCTTTAAACAGCACATCCCCTGTCCATAACACACCATACTTGGCGTTATAGAACATCACATGTCCCGGTGTATGCCCCGGTGCAAAGCGCACTTCAAACTCTTCTTCACCCAATTTTAAAGTTTCGCCACCTTCCAGCCACTGTGTCACATGAACATTTTCAGGAATCGGAAAACCATATTTCGCAGATACGTCTTGAATCATGTCGAGCCAAAACGCGTCTTCTTTATGCGGCCCCACTACAGGTACATCCCATACTTGAGTCAATGCACCCACAGCCCCTGCATGATCCAAATGACCATGGGTCAGCCATAATGCTTTTACTGTTAAACCGAGTGCTTCCACTTCCGCTTTTAATTTTTCAGGCTCACCACCTGCATCAATCAAAATGGCCTCTTTCGATTCAGAGTCCCAGACAATTGAACAATTTTGCTGAAATGCCGTGACGGGTACGATTTTAACTTGCAACATATGGCGAAAAACCTCAATGCGTTTAATGGGCTAATGTTTGCTTTAAGGCATCAAGATTAGCTTGAAGTAATAAATTGAGCAATGCGACATGATCTTCACGTGCATTTAAGGCAGGAATATAACCATACTGACCGCCACCTGCCGACTGAAAAATTTCAGCATTTTGTAAGGCTAGTTCTTCTAAGGTTTCTAAGCAATCAGCAGAAAATGCAGGACTCATGACCTGTACCGATTTTATTCCTTGCTTAGCCCACGCCTCTAATGTGGCGTCAGTATAAGGCTTAACCCACTCTTGCTTACCAAAGCGCGACTGGAAACTGATTTCATATTGATCTTCAGTTAAACCTAAAGCTGCTGCCACTAAGTGACCTGTAATACGGCAGCGATCTGCATAGGGGTCGCCTTTATCGGCATAGGGCTGCGGAATGCCATGAAATGACATGAGTAATTTATCTGCTACACCATGCTCCGCCTGATAGTCACGCACACTTTGTGCCAAGGCCTGAATAAAGACTGGATGCTGATAATAGTCACGAATAATGCTTAGACCCGGCAAATTGCGTTGCTGTGGAATCCATTTTGCCAAGGCATCATACAAAGGTGCGGTTGAAGTGGCTGAGTATTGTGGAAATAAAGGAAATAATAAAATATGGTCTTGTGGGTCTGCCGCCAAAGCACTTAATGCTTCTGAAATACCCGGATTACCATAGGTCATCGCTGGAATCACATTCAGCTCAAACTCAGGATATGCTTGGGTTAAATGGCTTTTCACTGCGGCAACTTGCTCTAGCAAGATTTCACGCATGGGTGAATCATTGTTCCAAACCATTTCATAAGCATGTGCAACACGCTTCGGACGAAACGGCAAAATAAATAACCGTAAAATCAGCTGCCAAATCGGTTTCGGGATTTCGATGACCCGTTGATCGGACAAAAACTGTTGTAAAAAACGGCGTACAGAGGGCACCGTAGGCGCATCAGGGGTGCCCAAGTTTGCCAGAATAATGGTGACTTTAGCTTTTTCGGCAGACAACATTATGCTTTTTCCATCAATTTGAATGACGCTAATGTAGCAGCTTTTATGCAATTATTTAAAACAGATTAATATACAGTTTTAAATTGAAAAACCCGATCATTATCTAACAAATTACTTTCAAGCAATTTTTGACCTTTACTGGTCACTTGCCACAACATCCGCTGACGGTCATCTCGACCATTCGGTACAATCCAATCATTTTGGCGCATCTGACTTTTAATGCTGTGCAATGCACGTATATTCACTTGAGCACGAGCTACAGCATGTGCCCGCGGCATATCCACGCGTGCATCATCCAAACCTGTTTCATTGAGATATTCGTTCATACGTTTGGAAAAGAATTCTTCTGGGGTTGGATTGACAAAAGTCGAGCCTAAAATCGACAGTAACTGCGCCCAAGTCATCTTTTTATGTACTTTAAGTTCTTTGAAATTACCATCTTGGTAGGCATGCATGCGATATTCAAAAGCAAAAACTTCATGCATAGATACTTTCGGTAATGACAAGAAAGGATCGACTTCGCGTTTACCAGATTCAGTTTCGAGTTGGACCAATTTTGCTTTTAAGCGATCAATTTCGTCATGTAAGGCTTGCGTGTTTTGTGGTCGTACCCACCCCGTGACAGGATAACGCTCCAACATTTGGGGCATATTCAAACGAACAGCCATTTCTAGGTCACGTAAAGTGCGATAACTAAAAACTTGATCGACTTCGCTTTGAAGTAATTTACGGAATTCTTTAAATTTTTCTTTAAGTTCAGGCTTACTGTCGTGTAAAGCAGGATCACGTGAATCTGGATCTTCATGCATAAACACAATCACGGGCTTTTGTTTAGTCACGGCATAAATATATTCAAGGTGCATATAGCCCACACCCGAAACCGATTGTTCACCGTAATGACTGCCCAACAAAATCACCACATAATCACAATCGTCAATTTGACGACGTGCGAAAGCAGTACTTAAGGGTGTGCGTTGCTCAAGGCCCCACGAAAAAAAGCCCATCCCAACCAAAGTCTGAGCCAATATGATCCGTTCTGGCTGCATTTCTGCCCCAGATGTGGAAATGAATACTTGATAACGCTTATCGAGCATTAGAGATCCTCTTCCCGTTGCATGCTGTGCTCAGTCCTAATAAGTTCCGAAACGCACAACATGACTCCCCCAATAGATATAAATTCTTTTATTTAAAATCGTGCAAATGGCTGATTTCAATTTTTTAACTTAAGGCCTCAAGGTTGGCAATTTTCCAAGTGATAGTTTCATCTTGAATTAATCGCGCAACCACAGGTTTTAAGCTTTCCGCATTATGACCACTGACATAACATTCAATACTCAAGCAATCATCGCGTTTATGCTCAAATAATAACTCATTTTTAATCAAAATTCGGGCTGTTTGTCGCGCAACCGCAAATCCAGAGTCAATTAATGTCAGCTTCTGACCAAAAATATACTGAATTGCCGATTTTAGGAAGGGGTAATGTGTACATCCGAGTACTAAAAAATCTGCGCCTTGATCAACAACTGGCTGTAATATTTCAGTTAATGTCTGCAAACAGGCCGCACTCATCTGCTCACCGGCTTCCACAAATGGCACCAATTTTAAATTGGTTACGGACAAAACATTTACACCTGCAGGCTCCGCAAAGCGTTGCATGACATCTTTAATCAATTTGCCTCGAAAGGTCGCAGGTGTTGCTAGAACGGCAACGGTTTTGCTTTTTGACTGTAATACTGCAGGTTTTAAAGCAGGAACTAGACCAATGATAGGAAAGTTTTCACCATAATGTTCACGCAAATAATCCAAACTAAATGCTGAAGCGGTGTTACATGCGACCACGGCAATTTTGCAGCCCTGACGATACAACCATTCAATAGCATGGGCAGTCAGTGCACGAATATCCTGATCTTCTCGTGGACCATAAGGGACATGCGCAGTATCGGCAAAATAGACAATTCGCTCATTGGGTAAATATTGGGCAATTTCGAGCGCCACAGACAAGCCGCCAATCCCTGAATCAAATACACCAATCGGCGCATCCGCACCTGCTTTGGGCATGGGTACATTCAGTGGGTAAATGGGATGAATGGCGGTCATAGGGTCACTTTTGTAGATTCAGAATGACAAGATGGAAAGCTTAAACCTTAGGTGCCTAATTTCAAGTGCAAATCACCACTTTGTAACACTAAAATCGACTCACCTTGCTCATTTTCAAGCAGCTCGCCCATTTCCACCAAATGATAAAACGCAGCACGTTGAATTACCGCATTAATGCCAAAACGGACATGCACATAAGGACGTAATTCTTCCGTACCATCTGCCGCAATATAAGGACGCATAAAGATTGGATGCGCTTCATCGACAATAATGACATCTTGTGTACTGGTTTGGAGTTGCAGATAAAATTTGCCGTCAAGTTCAATTCGATCGACTTGATTGACAAATAATGGCTCATCTTCCACCTGTATTTCAATTTGCTCTACTGGGGTTTTTAAAAAGAATTTTCCATCTTCTTTCCAAAGCACCGTTGAGAACAGATCAATCAGTGCTTGCCGTTTGATCAATTGACCATCGTGCCACCATTCTCCGTTGGCTAAAATCTTCAAATCCATTGCCCCACAATGCTTTGGATGCCATTGATCTAATGGAGGGATTGACCTTTTGTGACCGGACTGTCCAACTTTTAAGTATTGTGCAATGTTCATTAAATTTCTATTATCCCTATTAATGACTTTTTTCGTCGGGTTTTCATTCAATCGCTGCTTCATCCGCCTTAAAAATACCTTAGTGACGGAAAAATAATATGATTCAGCCAATTGGCGAAAACTCGGTTTAAAACTATACTAGCCCACAATATAAAAGACACGATAGAAAAATTGTGTCTGGGCATTAAGAACACTCATGGCAGCACCATTTAAATGAGTTAAATGGATGCCACCTTCCGAAATATGAGGAGTCCTACATGGAACACATCGAACGTGAATCGATGGAGTTTGACGTAGTCATCGTTGGTGCAGGTCCTGCCGGCCTATCTGCTGCGATTAAAATTCGTCAACTTGCAATTGAAAATAACCTAAACGATCTGTCCGTTTGTGTCGTGGAAAAGGGCTCCGAAGTGGGTGCGCATATTCTTTCAGGTGCTGTGCTTGAGCCACGCGCAATGAATGAATTGTTCCCAGACTGGAAAGAACAAGGTGCACCATTAAATGTGCCTGTCACTGAAGATAAAACTTTCTTCTTGTTGTCTGATGAGAAATCACAAGAAGCGCCTCATTGGATGGTGCCAAAAACCATGCATAACGATGGCAACTATGTGATTTCACTGGGTAACGTCGTTCGCTGGTTAGGTGCAAAAGCTGAAGAGCTTGAAGTGTCAATCTTCCCAGGCTTTGCTGCTTCTGAAATTCTGTACCATGCAGATGGTTCAGTGAAAGGCATTCAAACAGGTGATATGGGCATCGGTAAAGATGGCGAACCAACGCACAACTTTACTCCAGGTTATGAACTTCATGCGAAATATACTTTATTTGCTGAAGGCTGCCGTGGTCACCTTGGTAAGCGTTTAATCGCACAATACAATCTAGATAAAGATGCCGATCCGCAGCATTACGGTATTGGTATTAAAGAATTGTGGGAAATTGACCCTGCTAAACACAAGCCAGGTCTTGTGATGCACGGCGCAGGTTGGCCTTTGGCTGAAACAGGTTCTTCAGGCGGCTGGTGGTTATACCACGCTGAAAACAACCAAGTGACTTTGGGTATGATCGTTGACTTGTCATACACCAACCCACACATGTATCCATTTATGGAAATGCAACGTTGGAAAACGCATCCACTGATCAAGCAATATATTGAAGGTGGCAAACGTATTTCATATGGCGCACGTGCTGTAGTGAAAGGTGGTTTCAACTCTCTGCCTAAATTCACATTCCCGGGTGGTAGCTTAATTGGTGATGACGCTGGTTTCCTAAACTTTGCCAAGATCAAAGGCTCTCATACAGCCATGAAATCAGGCATGCTGTGCGGTGAAGCAGTATTTGAAGCGATTGCTGCGGGTGTAGAAAAAGGCGGTGATTTAGCGATTGCTCGTGTGACTGAAGGTGAAGACTTCTTCGCGAAAGAGTTGACGGCTTATACAGACAAATTTAATAACAGCTGGTTGAAAGAAGAGTTATATAACTCTCGCAACTTTGGCCCTGCGATGCATAAATTTGGTCAATGGATGGGTGGTGCATTCAACTTTGTCGATCAAAACATCTTTAAAGTTCCATTTACACTGCATGATTTACAGCCTGACTTCAGCGCATTGAAAACTGTTGATGCTGCAAACTTCAAGCCGAATTATCCAAAACCAGATGGCAAGTTGACTTTTGACCGTTTGTCTTCAGTATTCGTATCAAATACAGTGCACGAAGAGAACCAACCTGCGCACTTGAAACTGACAGATGCCTCGATTCCTGTAAACGTAAACTTACCAAAATGGGATGAGCCTGCGCAGCGCTACTGCCCTGCTGGTGTTTATGAAATTATGGAAGAAAACGACGGTTCTAAGCGTTTCCAAATTAACGCAGCGAACTGTGTGCACTGTAAGACCTGTGATATTAAAGATCCGTCTCAAAACATCACTTGGGTAACACCGGAAGGTGGCGGTGGTCCTAATTATCCTAATATGTAATCTCTTTTGAGATTGAAATAAACCCGCTGAGTGCGGGTTTATTCTCAGTTAAAATAATTTATTCAAAGTTAGAATTCGTCAAATTTGAATAGTTAAATTATAAATATTAGATCTCTTTCATAAATCAAAAAACGATCTACATTTTGCTGATTATCTGTACCAAACAATCTTAAATTATCATGCATAATATGCGGATGAAATACATTGATTCAAAGAAGCTTTCTGAAACCCAGTTTAAGCGATACACAGGCATCTCATGGTCAACCCTTTATTTAATGGTTGAGCAATTGCGCAAGCATATTCTAGTGAAAGGCAGGCCACCCAAATTGAGCATAGAGGATCGGATTCTTCTATGTTTAAGTTATTGGCGTGAATATCGAACTTTGTTTCATGTCGCAATAAGTTATGGCGTGTCAGAACCCACCGCTTCAAGAATTGTCCGTCATGTGGAGGATTGTCTAATTAAGTCCAATCTATTTAACTTACCGAAAAATTTACCTGAAGGTGAAGGTATAGATTGGAATGTAGTGATCGTAGATGCCACAGAGATTCCAATACAAAGGCCTAAAAAAACAGAAAAAAAGCTATAGTGGCAAGAAAAAGGCACATACTTTCAAAGTACAGGCCATCATTCATTATAAAACACAGAAAATTCTCAGTTTATGTAGTAGTCGCGGTGCAGTACATGATTTTGAACTGTTTAAACGTAACTTAAATCAGATTCCTGTAGAGTCATTTGTTCTTGCAGATAAAGGTTATCAAGGAATTTATATGATTTATCCACATAGCCTATTACCGTTAAAAGCAAAAAAACGTTGTAAACTAGATCCTGAGCTAAAAACTTATAATCAAGAAATCAATAAAAGACGAATCGGCATTGAGCATGTATTTGGCAGCTTAAAAACCTTCAAAATCCTTGCAGAGCGTTATCGAAATAGAGGAAAAAGACTGGGTTTGAGATTCAATTTAATTGCTGGGATCTATAATTTGGAACTGAGCAAAAAATGATTTATGAAAGAGGTCTATTATTTAAATACCAAAAATTCATAATCTAACAATAAATATTCTAATTCTATCTTTTAATCCATAAGAATATGCTTATTCCAATGCATACTCCTCTGCATTTAATATTTGATTCTTATCGATTTTAAATCGATTTGAAATAATTATTTTTGATTTAGTCATTCCACCAAAAACGACTTCACAACTTAAATTTGTTTTTATTCTATTCCTAAAATCTTCAATATTTTTAACACAATGCTCGCTATTAGCATCATCTTCCGGACATATTTTCAACAAAAAATCCGATTGAAAAGTATTCGTCTTTCTTTTTTCATCTTTTACTTTTAAATAAGCATAAGGTTTGAACTCATTCAACTTGTCACACTCAATACGTGCAAAGTCAAATTGTTCTTTTATCAAAACTTCTTTTAATGAAACTGAACTTATTAAATTTCCTATAACTGCTAATGCAGGTTTTTCTTCTGAACCGATAATACTGTAGCTTAATTTAAGAGAAGGATTAACAGTAATTTTTCTATCTAAGCTTTGATGATTAGCATTTTGGCAACCCAAAATAAATACAACAAAACCCAAAATGTATTTTTTTTTCATTTTATTTTCTTCAATTGAGTGAACATCATATCTTCAGCAGACTGGCCCATAAATATTTTTTCTTTCATCATTTCCTTAAATTCAGCATGACTATATTTTGTAGAATAAAAAACATTTGCTCTCTCTCTGGGTTTATCCCTCCACTGCCCTCCTGAATCTGCAACAGCATCGTTACTATCATACGACTTTGGCTCGCATGTTATACTTACCCAATAATTACAATTTGGTGAAGGTTCTCTAAAATAGATTCGAGCACTTACTGGAGTTAATGCACTATACGATAATAAAGTTCCAACAGGATCAATTGTTATAAGTAAATTAACTTTACATATCTTTTTCTTCCCTAGTTCAGCTGCTAGGCCTGCTGCGTTCCATCCACCTAAACTATGTCCAATAATATTTACCTGAGTATTCGGGTTTTTTTCTAAGAATTTTTTAATATTGTCAAATGCATCTAATTTTTTCCATCCAGCTTTCATGCCAGTATATGCTTCCTCATACCCGTAATATTCAATCGTCGCATTTTTAAATTTCTTCTTTTGTGATAAATCAAACTCATCAAAATATTCACCAACAAATCTATTAGGTCCTAAGCCTCTACCTCCTATATTAATAGGCAGATCGTTAGGAGCAAAAGAGTATTTATCAGATGCTCCACCAATAAATGCGGTATAACTATGTGTATATACCACCAGCTGAACAGGAACTACAGGTGGTGTAGGGTTAACATTTCCCATAGTTGCCCTAACTAAGTCAGCATAGGCTTGTTCTTCTAATCCCATCATATCACCACATGTATTTTATATTGTTTATTTAATTCTTCAGTTTCTAACCTAACAAGACCGGATTTATCTAATTTTCCACGTTCAACTTCTTTGTCTGTTTCATCGTAAATAATATATTCCGTACCAGAAGCAAGTTTCTTTCCTTGATGATCCATCACATCAAACCATACGCCATATTTTTGCTTTTCTTTTTCAGGCAAAAATGGAAGCGGCTTATTTACTTTTGCACCCTGTTTAAAATTATGCTGCCCCGCCTTCACTTCAAACTTCCCAGCCGTTGTCGGAAATACACCAGCACTACTAATCTCAATCTGACTACCACCAGCTGTCAGCACGATTTTTTTGTTCGCTTTAATCTCAACTTTATCTTCAGTCGAAATAATTTGAATCCCTTTTCGTGCAATCAAATCCGCACCATCCCCTTGCGCTTGGATTTCAACTTTGCCTTTACCTGCATAAGCTCTTAAGCCTTCTTGTGCTGCAAATAGGCTGATCTTACTTTGCGCATGGGCAATCATAGATTTTTGGCTACTGAGGTTAATGCTCTCCCCCGCACTCTGGCTAATTTGCCCATCTGCTGAAAGGTGAATATCTTCGTTACTACTCACAGCGATTGAGTTCGGTGCAGATAGAATCATCAAGGCTTGTTTAAAGACATTGGCCTTTTCTTTACTGCCTTTTTCAATTTGTCCAAGGAAGTTTTTCAAATTGTCTAGGACTTCAAGCGGATCCGTTTGTTGGTTCTTGGCCACTTCACTTAAAGCTTTTGTGCTATTGAAGCTGCCTTCGAGTTGTTGTTTCGCCGGTTGTGCATCGAGGTGCATTGTCTTGGCTTGCGTCTGTTGATGGGTACTGACCAATAGTCCTTGCCCTGCACGAACCGCACCCCATTGGTCTGTTCGCAGTTCAAAGCCTTCACCACGTCCATCACTCTTTGCAGTTTCTTTTGGATGACTTAAGTGACCAAGGTTGAGTTGGGTTGCACCATGACTACTTTGTAGTTGAGTAGAGATTTGTCCTGTGGTGTCATCAAATCGTAGTTGTCCAAAGCCTTCACCTTTAACTTCTTTACTTCGAATCCCTGCTAGTTTTTTGGTCTCAGGCAGTTTGCCTTTATTGTCGAATTTAGTCGGGCTACGCTGTGCTTCGTGTATGCGCCCAACCACAAATGGTCGGTCGATATTGCCGTCGAAGAAATCAATCACCACAATTTCACCAATGCGCGGTAAGAAGCGCGCACCATAACCTTCACCGGCCCATGGGGTGAGGACATCGACCCATGCAGAGTCCGTGTCGTTGTCATTACTGCCTGCACCACCGTCATGACTGTGGTCATCACTACGGGTAAACAGGAAACGAACTTTAATCCGCCCCCACTCATCGATATGAATCTCTTCGCCGCTTGGCCCCACCACTTTGGCACGTTGCGGATGGGTACTTGGTCGATGTTCCAGCGGGTTATATTCAGGAACCGTGGAGATATTACGTCGTTGCAGAATTAAGTTATTGGCTTGGCGTTCTGCTTGTTCTTGAATGGGTTTGATCTTCCACTGACTTTGTGCAATCAGTTGGTTGACTTGTTCGGTCAGATCTTTAGGTAAGTTGTTTTGGTTATAGAATTTCTTTTCAGTGATTAGAAACTCTTTGTCTGCACCATTGTGTTGATCTATTTCAGGGTGTTCATTCAATTCAAACCAATAGCCGACTTGGGTGTCGCGTACCGTAGACTGTGCATTGAATTTTTTCGATTGTAGATCATAGTAACGGCTGAGATTTTGGTTGAGTTTTTCAATCTGACTGTTGGATGCGGCTGTCGCTTGATCTTCACCGTTTAGGTCTTGCATCCACGCAGGGCTGACATGCCATGCTTGTTCCAAACTTAGGCTGGCATTGTCTTGGTTTTGGCTATGTTGATGTTTGCTTTGAACAGTACCCGCACCTTCTTCTTGGCTTAGACCATCAGCTTGCCAACGTTGCACATGCACTGCAGTCGGTTGGATACTGCGTTCACCAATCAAACTGGTAATACTGTCTTGTTTTTCTATGGCACTGGAACGATGGAAACGGATATTGCGGCGACTTAGGGCTTGATATTGACTATTGTCATCAATCAAGCGAAGTTTTTGTTTTTCGATTGAGCTGCTGGAATGCATCACTTTCAATTGTGCTTCATCAATCAGCCAGTTGATGCCTTCACTACGCCACAGGCGGGTCAGAAAGTCATAGTCGGTTTCATTCGATTGCATGATGAAAGGCCGGACATCATCGTTTTGGCTTAAACCACTGAGGTCTAAGCTTAAACTTGCTGCAAATAAAGAACTTTTACTTTGCCATTCTTTAAAGATGATTTCGCTGACATCACGTACCGATTTATTCATAAACACACGGCTATTGCGGCGTTTATGCCACAGTGATGTTGCATCTTCTAAGGTCAGTTTATACAGGGTGAGTGAACCATCACTCTGCCCTTGGGTTGCTGCAGTAATAATACCAGTGGTACGAAACAATTCACCTTGATCAGTGACTTGATCGACGGCGACTTGTACGCCAATAAATTGTTTTAGTGGAATAAGGGCATTGGTTGATAGACAAATCAGGGTTGCGTTTAAGCCCTGATTCAGCACATGTTCCCCATCAATGCGCTGAATAAAGATTTCTTCATTCAAGGCTGTATTTGAAAATTGTATGTGCATCGCACGTTTTTGTGCACTGAGACCTAATTTTTCAAGGATCTGAACTATAGAATTCAACATTTTTAAAGTCGTTTCAAACAGCTTTGTATAATTATTCTGTCAATTTTAAAGGCTAGCCTAGATATTCTGCTAGCCTATTTTCTTATTATAAATGTAACATTTGCATAATTATTAAATTTTAACAAAATCTTAAATTAACCTTTTTGCACCAAATAATGAAATTCTTTATTGCCATTTTCATCTAAACGTTCTTCTTGTAATAAGAGTTCATGTCCAAGGTGCATGCAGAATTTTGGAATGTCCCACGAGGTTGAATTATCCGTGGCAAATACTTCGACAATATCGCCTGATTTTGATTTACGAATGGCTTGATGCAACATCATAACGGGTTCAGGGCAACGCAAACCACGTGTATTTAACTGAGTTTTAACTTCACCAAATTCAGACATCTTCACAAACCAAAATCTTATCAAGGCAGCATTATAACTTGTTCCCTGCTTATTTACCCTATTGAATAATTTCTAAGCTTTACTCAATCACTTCGGTGACAATAATGGCTTGAATGAATTTCCCATTGCATAAATAGGCAATGGCGTAACCATTTGCATAGATCTGTTGATTCCTTTTGAGCTGACAATATTTGTCTAAAAAAGCTTGGTCTAACATCGTCACATGCTGAGGAATTTGACCATCCATCTTAAATTGCATTGAAGTTAATTCGTCTCTAGCTTTCAAAGACTTTGCAAATATATGATCCGAATGAGAATCCTGAAGTAAACCACGTTGATAGAGGGTCAACAGATGTTGATTGCCTTTATTACACGTACCTAAATATTGCATTGCTTTGTTTTGAAAAGAGAATTTATTGAGCAGTTCGAATGTGACTTCATTCGTGCGAATATCCTCAGTCATTTTGTGGCTTTGCATGGTCGACCAAGGATGTGCATAAATCGAAGTCACCAAGATATAAAGACTGAGCGCTGTCATTATTTGGATATTTATTTTTTTTCATTTTTATTTAAAATTATTTGAACGCAAAGCAGTCTAACTAGCTGAAAATAATAAATGAACTCACAGTTAAGCTTTTCAGACATTAATTGATAGACAACTGTCCGTTCTACGGTATGATAAAATCATAATTTTTAGATATTAAGAGTCTTTAGGAAAGATCATGCAAGAGGAATCAGGCCCGTCGTGGGGCATGCGCGGCTTACGTAAATGGCTGGGCACTGCACCAGAAACCCGTGACGAACTGTTGAAACTGGTACAAGATTCACGCCGATTTTTAGAACCCGATACGGTTGCTATGCTAGAAGGCGTACTTGACTTACCTGCAACAAAAATTCGTGAGGTCATGACCCCACGTACTGCAATGATTAGCTTACAAGAAGATGATCAACTCCTAGATATTTTGCATGTATTGGTTGAGTCAGCACATTCTCGTTTCCCTGTCTTTTCTTCAGATCAACCAGATAATGTCGTCGGTATCTTATTGGCAAAAGATTTATTGCCATTTTTAACTGAACCCACCACCAAAGTTGATATTCGTGCGCTTATGCGCCAACCTTTATTTGTTCCTGAAAGTGCTCGTTCTGACCAAGTTTTACGTATGTTGAAAAATACCCAAACTCATATTGCTATTGTGATTGATGAATATGGGACAACATCTGGTTTAGTGACCTTAGAAGACATTTTGGAAGAAATCGTCGGTGAAATTGAAGATGAGCACGACAAAGTCGATGAAGAGGCTCAATTTATCATTCCAGATGATGATCCACTCAGTGCAAATACATGGTTGGTTCAAGCACTTACACCAATCGAACACTTTAACAATGTTTTAGATGCTGAATTTTCTGACGATGAGGTAGAAACTGTCGGTGGCTTACTGCTTCAGGAAATGGGTTTGGTCAGTGATTTACAAGGGCAAGTGATTGAGCTTGAAAACTGGGAATTTACCATTTTGGAGGCAGATGCACGTACTATTCATCTGATCCGAGCTGTCCGTAAATGAGAACCTACTTTGATAAGCTGCTAAACTCATCACAACAACAAAAACAGCTGCCATTCATATATCCCCTGCTAATTTCCTTATTTTCAGGTGCCATCTTCAGCTTGTCGCTGGCACCTTATCATTATTGGTGGTTGGCAATTTTATCGCCTGCACTGCTCTATGCGTGCTTGAGCAAACGTAATCCTAAACAATCCTTCATGATTGGTTGGGCATATGGCATTGGACTCTGGTTCATCGGTGCGTTTTGGCTGTATACCTCCATCCATGTCTATGGTGATACCAATGCCGCTTTAAGTGTGTTGATGATTGCCATCATGGCCTTGGTCATGGGGTTATTTACAGCTTTACAAAGCTGGGTTTACCGTCGCTTTTTCCCTGAAACTCCACTGACTTTTGCTCCCCTCTGGGTGTTCTTTGAATGGAGCAAAACGTGGGTTTTCACTGGTTTTCCGTGGTTGTTTGCAGGTTATGCCTTTACCGAACGCTTCCTTGATGGCTATGCACCGTTATTTGGGATTTTTGGTGTTTCGTTCGTGGTTATTTTATTGGCCTGTGCACTGGTTGAAATCTTAAGAAAGCGTGTGTTTTGGATTGTTCCCTCTGCCATTGTCCTGCTAGGCGCTTGGGGTGCAGCTCAACTGCAATTTGTTCAGCCCAAAGATACTAAGCCACTAACCGTTTCCTTGATTCAAGGTAATATTCCGCAAGACGAAAAATGGCTGGTCGAAAAGCAAGCCGATACCCTGATGAAATATGCGTCTTTAACGCGTACAGAATGGGGGCGTGATGTTATTGTCTGGCCAGAATCCTCAATCCCGATGTTTCAAACTGATATTGAACCCTTTTTAGATGCCATGAATGTTCAGGCCAATAAAACGGGAAGTGCTTGGGTCACAGGTATTCCTTATTGGGATTTGGCTGAATCACATCGGAATCATCACCCGATGTATTACAACAGCATTATGGCAACAGGTGATGAAGCTTCTGGACTCTATAAAAAGCAACGTTTGGTACCTTTTGGTGAATATATCCCATTATCTGGCATGTTAAGTTGGGTGTTACCTGCCCTACAAAATGACCCGTCCATGAGTGGTTTTTCACGTGGTGCAAGTGACCAAAAACCATTGCAAATTAAAGGGCATGACTTAGGTACAGCAATCTGTTACGAAGTGGCTTATCCGAATTTAACCCGACGTAATGCCAGCCAAAGTGACTTTTTGGTGACCATTTCAAATGATGCATGGTTTACAGGTACAGCGAGCCCACATCAACATCTACAAATGGTTCAAATGCGCGCCAAAGAAAATGGGCGCTGGTTTATTCGAGCAACCAATACGGGGATTACCGCCTTTATTGATCATACGGGTCATATTGTCAAACAAGCACCGATGGATAAAGATGCGGTACTTCGTGGTGATTTGCCTGCCATGCAAGGTGAAACTTTATATACCCGACTCAGTGATTGGCCAGTCCTGATTTTTTCATTCTTACTACTGGTTCTGGGCTGGATTTATCGTCCACGTAAGGTGGATGTGTCGTTTAAATCACGCCGCTAATCACGCCTTTGTCATGATCCATTCAGACAAAAATCCACTAAAAAAACCGAGCGCTTGCTCGGTTTTTTTATTTTGTTTAGATTCATCATATTGAAAGGCTATGACCCTTTCAGCATTTAAAGTAATTTTGTTCCTAATGGCACTTCTGCATCAGGAATGCAAAGTGCGACATGTCCTTTTGCATTGTGAAAACCTGTAACCAAACATTCGGATTGAATTGGTCCAATTTGCTTCTTGGGAAAATTCACCACAGCCACGACTAATTTTCCAAGTAATTGTTCAGGTTGATATAACTGCGTGATTTGTGCACTGAATTTTTTCACACCAAGTTCTTCGCCAAAATCGACATGCAAAACATAAGCAGGTTTTCGGGCTTGCTCAAAAACATCTGCTTGAATCACCCTCCCAACACGTAATTCAACCTTGAGAAAATCATGCCATTCAATTTGTTCCATATCGCTTCCTCTATGCTTTGTCTTTTTATGTCTTTGAGTATAAAGAAACAACTTTTATAGCGGATGTAGCGATCACGACAAGGCATTGCTGAATACTGACAATATCATCAGCTTTGTACGCAGCATTCGCCCTATTGCAACTAAATTGGAAAAAATCTATGCATTAAAAAACCAGAGCATGCTCTGGTTATTAAAATTTGGAACTTCTGAACACCGTTGTTAGATACACTTTAAAACTGAGTGACGAGATAAGATAACATTGCAGCCAGTGATATCATGGGGATTGAGCGATAAATACGAATCACCAACTGCTCTACTACAGAAATATGTTCTTGTTTTAAATTCGCAACGGTCGCCTTAAGTGCGGACCAAAAGCTTAAAGCTAATAACGAACTCATTAAACTGATTGCAAAAAAGCCCACCATAATTTGGCTGCTGCCTTCAGTGCTTTGCCATAAATAGACAATGCCCTGACTGATCGGCAAAATGCTTAAAATCAAAAGAACAGATTTCAGCATTGACCAATGAAATTGGTTAATTTCATCCGTTAACAATAATGCCTTCATACTATCCTCCATGGCTAAATTAAGTACCATAAGAGATATTATGCGCGGTTTTAATTAAATAGAAAGTCTATATTTATTCATATTTTACGTTTATTGTAATCAATAAAATTGGGAATAATTCTTATTATAACTATCACATATTCAACATAATTAAATAGTGTTTAAATTCAAAAATTTAGTATTAATTTTATAATTAAGATTTATTATCACTTCACCCAATATAGAGATAACCTATTAAGTGAAGTGATTTATTCCATCAACACCAAATATATAATAATTCTCAATTAGTGTTTATAGAAAATATCAGCATCATTTTCTTCACCGCCCGACTGACCGTCGGCACCAAATGAATAAAGATCGAATGGACGGCCTTCTGAACCCGGAATGACATACTGGATGTCGTTATCCCAACTGTCTTTCGGATAACCACCTTTAATATAACCGCCTGGCAGCCAGTTTTTAGCCGATTCGGGCTTCGTCACCAAGGCATTTAGTCCACCATCTTGCATGGACGGATATTTACCATTGTCCATTTTGTATTGATCCAAAGAACCCGCCACACTCTTTAAGGTAATAGCGGTGGTATCCACTTTGGCTTTTTCACCACGTCCCATCACATTCGGAACAATCAACGCAGCCAACACACCTAAAATGACGATCACCACCATCACTTCAATTAAAGTAAAACCTTGTTGCTTCATATTTTTAATCTTCACTTGCATCTTACAAATCTCTATTCAAACCCTTGTTAGAATGTCTTAAATCATATTATTCATATTCACGATTGGCAGCATCACTGCAATCACAATCACCAACACGATACTCGCCATAAACACCAACATCAGCGGTTCGAGTAAAGCCAGTAAAGTCGAAATTAGTGTGGTCACTTCACGATCTTGCATGGTCGAAGCACGCTCTAGCATTCGATCCAATTCGCCCGAACTTTCGCCACTTTTAATCATTTGTACCATCATCGGTGGGAAATAACCACTTCGTTCAAGTTGCGTCGAAAGGTTTCCACCTTCGGTAACTTTCTCTGCTGCTAAATTGACAGAATCTCGAATCACCCAGTTATTACTGACGGCTGCACCAATTTTTAAAGCATCGACCAAAGGCACGCCGGACTTGGTTAAAATAGAGAGCGTACTGGCAAAACGTGCAGCATTAATTCCTTTGGATAATTTTGAAAATAATGGAAGTTTCAGTGTTAATCGATCAAAAGCATAGTGTCCTGCTGCTGTGCGTAAGAAACGCACCAAGAGAAATACCCCAACAGCACTACCGACCAATAAAAATGGCCAGGCCATACGAATAAAATCGCTGGCTTTCATTAATGCGACGGTAATCCACGGCAGTGCATCTTTGCTTTGATCAAATGTTTTAACAATGTCAGGCACGACATAAGTCATAAGTCCCATCACGATACCAAATGACATAAGCATCAAAATAATGGGATAAATCATCGCACCTTGTACTTTCTTCTGCATGGCAAAGCGATTTTCTGTGTAATCTGCCAGTTGATCTAAAATTAAATCCAAATGCCCTGATCGTTCACCCGCTGCAATCGTGGCAATATACAAATCTGGAAAGCGCCCTGCTTGTTGTAAGGCATTGGCTAAAGAATGTCCTTCAAGCACTTTAGAGCGCACAGACATCAGTAAGTTTTGCACATGGGTCTTTTCGCTTTGCTTACCCACAGCACGAATGGCCTCTTCCAATGGAATCGCTGCCGCAACCAGCACGGACAACTGACGAGTCAATAAGGCCAGATCGTAAGCAGTTAGTCCTTTTTGAAACCAACCTTGCTTTGCGTGTTTATCTTTTTGCTCAATTGGATCGACTGCAACAGGAATAAGAGATTGATCTCTGAGCTGTTGGCGAATTTGACGCGCAGAATCACCCTCAAGTACACCCTTCTGCTGCTTCCCTGAAGCGTCTATGGCAGTAAACTGATATGCAGGCATTGTAATGCTCTAATTTTCCAATATTTCTATCAGCGCAGTTGCGTCTGACCATCAAAATCATTCATATTCTTAGATATAAAATATGAGCTCACTCTAACACAACTCCTTTACGATCACGACGAAATTTAATCAGGAACTAATCCACGTTTTATGACAACTTTAGCGAGCCCTTCTTCACCTATATACCGTGTCCGTGTAGCCGTTCCAGTTTATCTGTACGACTGCTTTGATTACAGCTTAAGTCCTGAACAATATCAGCAGGCTGAAGTGGGTGCTCGTGTCGCAATTTCCTTTGGTCGGCAAAATTTAACTGGAATTATTGTTGAAAAAATTTCACCCGATACCCCTGTCGATTCGAGTTTTAAACTCAAAGCCATTACTGAATTACTCGATGATCAGGCCATTTTAGATACGAAAGTTTTAAGTTTGTTGACATGGTCAGCACAGTATTATCAATTTCCTCTTGGCGAAGTGATGCAAAGTGCCATTCCTACGCTTTTACGCCAAGGCAAACCTTATAACTTGCTGGCCCGTACTTGGACATTATTGGATGCGCATGCCGAAGATAAAATTAAGCGTTCTGAACGTCAGCAAGAAGCCTATAAAATTTTAAAATTGCATCCGACCAGCACTGGTGAAAATTTACTGAATCTGGCTGGGGTAGAAACAGCGACATTAAAGGCATTAGAAAAAAAAGGCATTTGCCGCTGTGATTTGGCATCACAAGATTTTAGCCCGATGCCAATGAGCATGGCGCAAATGCCACTCACGGCAAATCCCGAGCAAAAGAAAGCGATTGATGCGGTACTCAAAGCCCGCAACAAATATCAAGCCTTTTTACTCGATGGCCTCACAGGCAGTGGTAAAACTGAAGTCTATTTACAAATCATGCAAGACGTCCTTAAACAAGGAAAACAAGTCTTGGTCTTGGTGCCTGAAATTGGCTTGACGCCACAAACCATCAGTCGTTTCCAATCACGCTTTCATTGTAATGTTGCACTGCTGCATTCAGGTTTAAACGACTCAAAACGTCTACAAGCATGGCAGGCAGCACAAACGGGCAAAGCCTCTATTATTTTGGGCACACGTTCTGCGATTTACACGCCACTGCCAAATTTAGGCTTAATTGTCTTAGATGAAGAACACGACCTGTCCTTTAAGCAACAAGAAGGCTTTCGCTATCATGCGCGGGATGTGGCGCTATATCGTGCTCATTTGCAGCAATGTCCAGTCGTCCTCGGTTCAGCGACACCGAGCATCGAAAGCTATGCCTTGGTCAAACAAGGGAAAATGACGGTTTTAGAGTTGAATCAACGTGCTGGCACGGCAATCATGCCCAAAATGCATATCTTAGATTTAAAAGTTGCCCAAAAGCAGCATGGCATCAGCCAGTTGCTCATAGGCGAAATGCGCAAACGACTGGAAAAGAAAGAACAAGTCTTGGTTTTTCTAAACCGTCGTGGTTATGCCCCTGTTTTAATTTGTGAAAGCTGTGCTTGGCAAGCCAAATGCCCACACTGCGATGCCAACTTCACTGTACACCATACGCCTTATCAGCATTTGCATTGTCATCATTGCGGTACGATTCATCGCATGCCCAATCAATGCCCACAGTGTCAGCATCAAGAACTCAAATCGATTGGTATGGGTACTGCCAAAGTCGAGGAAAGTTTAAATGAACTTTTCCCAAACAATGAGGTGATTCGCGTTGACCGTGATTCCACCAGTCGCGTCGGCAGTTGGCAAAAAATCTACGATAAGATTCAAAAAAGTGAGCCTGCCATTTTACTCGGCACGCAAATGCTGGCGAAGGGGCACCATTTTCCCTATGTCACACTGGTGGCGATTTTAGACATAGATTCAGGTCTACTCAGTGTCGATTTCCGTGCCATAGAACGCACTGCACAATTGATTGTGCAAGTGACGGGACGTGCTGGACGTGGCGAGCATAAAGGTGACGTATTTTTACAGACCCTTAGACCTGAACATCCCTTGCTCAATACATTGGTCAATGAGAACTATCGTAAATTTGCCAAAGAAACCATGAAAGAACGAGAAATGGCGCAAATGCCACCGTTTCGTTATGCCGCATTAATTCGCTGTGAATCTAAAGATCAAAAGCAAAATACTGAATTTTTACAGCAACATGCTCAGTTGCTCAGGCAAGATTCAGAAAATAGCATTGATATTTGGGGGCCGATTCCAGCGCCTATGGAACGTAAAGCTGGACGCTACCAATCACATATGGTGCTGTTGTCTGCAGACCGCGCGCGTCTTCATTACTTTATTCGCCACTGGTGGCAAAATCTTTTGCATACAAAGCCATCGAGTATGAAGCTGAGCCTCGATATAGACCCACAGGAACTCAGTTAAACGCGTACAATTGAGTCTGAAAAATCAGTCATACTGAACCTAAAAATTCGCCCATAAACACGACTCTAGGACGGGTAAATGTCACAACTGTTACAGATCACAATTTTTCTCGGTGCATCCTTACTGCTTGTTCCCTTACTCAAGCGTTTTGGTATAGCCACTGTATTGGGATATCTGTTTACAGGGATCTTACTTGGACCGAGTGCATTGAACATCGCCAGTGACCCTGAGGCAATTCAAGAACTGGCTGAATTTGGTGTTATTTTACTGATGTTCTTGATTGGTCTTGAGTTAAGACCACAACGACTTTGGGATATGCGTAGTGCCATTTTTGGCATGGGAAGCCTACAGGTTGGTATTACGGGTGTGATTCTTGCCCTTGTGAGTTTCTTTGCGCTACAACAAGGCATTGCCGCAAGTGTCGTGATTGGTTTTGCCTTAGCGCTGTCCTCAACCGCATTTGTCTTGCAAATGTTAAGTGAAAAGCAACAACTCAACACAACCTATGGTCAGCAATCTTTTTCAATTTTGCTGTTTCAAGACATGGCGGCCATTCCATTAATTGCGGTCATCCCTTTGCTGGCAGGAACGGAATCATCCCATCATGGCATTGCTTATTTTGCTGCTATCGTAGCAACGTTCACAGGACTGTTTTTATTTAGCCGTTATTTGATGCGACCTTTTTTCCGTTTTGTCGCAAAAAGTGGTGCGCATGAACTGATTACCGCTGTCGGTTTATTTATTGTTTTGGCTGTGGTCGGTTTAATGGATGTACTCGGCATCAGCACCACACTCGGCGCATTTTTGACTGGTGTATTGTTGGCAGATTCAGAGTTTCGTCATGAGCTAGAAGCCAGTATTGCACCATTTAAAGGCTTATTACTCGGTCTATTTTTTATGACTGTCGGCATGACCACTGAACTCTCACTGTTTGTGGAAATGCCTTGGTTCATTATTGGTGGCGCATTTGCCTTACTGCTGATCAAAATGCTGTCTTTAACGGCGATCGCACGTTATCTCAGAAACTCATGGCGCAATAGCCTGTTATTGGCAACGTGTTTGGCCCAAGGCGGTGAATTTGCTTTTGTAGTTCTCACTGTAGCCAAAAGTGAAAATGTGGTGCAGCAAGCGGTACTTGAGCCGATAACCCTCATCGTCACGCTATCAATGGTACTCACACCATTATTGTATTGGCTGATGCAATCGCAAATTTTGCCGCGTTTTAGTCAAAAAACCATTCCTGAATATGATGATATTCCAGATGACCACAATCCTGTCATCATTGCAGGTTTTGGCCGTTTTGGACAAATCATTGCCCGAGTTGCACATTTGCAGCACCTCTCTTTCACGGCAATTGATAGCAATTTAGATAAAGTCGATTTTGTTCGAAATTATGGCGGGCATCTCTATTATGGCGATGCGACGCAACCTGACATTTTACGTGCTGCAGGCATTGAACATGCCAAAGTCTTTGTACTCGCAATTGACGACATTGAAGACTCGATGAATGTTGCGCGGCATATCCGTTTAAATTATCCAAGTCTGAAAATTTTGGTGCGCGCACGAGATCGTCATCAGGTGCATTTATTGCGTGATTTGGGTATTGAACATATTTGGCGCGAAACCTATTTATCCTCACTGGGCATGGCTTATCACATGCTCTGTGACTTAGGCATTAGCGATGAAGATGCCTATAAAAGTATTGAGCTGTTCCGCGACTACGATGAAAAGCTCTTGGCACAACAGCAACAAATCTATACCGATGAACAAAAGATTTATGAAACACATCGTAACGCTTTGGCTGAACTTGAACATTTATTTGAAAGTGACGCGCAAGCACGTGAAAAACCTACAGGTGTCGATCTACAACGCAGTTTACAGCGTCACCGAATTGATGTGACAAGAGATGATAATGAATGACTTGTGTTTTACAATATCGTCACCATTAATGCAGGGTTATGGAGAATTTTATGTCTGATTTACGCCAACGCTTTTTTATCGAAGATAGCCCTGTCCGTGGTGAAGTGGTACATCTCGAAGAAACCCTAAAAACGATTATTGCGCAGCGTGACTATGCCCCTGCAGTTCAAATTTTATTGGGTGAAATGTTGAGTGCCACTGCTCTGTTGGCCAGCACCTTAAAAATTAAAGGTCGTATTAGCTTGCAAATTCAGGCAGCGGGTACCTTTAAATGGGCAATGGCTGAATGTAACCATTTAGGTGAAATTCGCGGCTTGGTTGATTATGAAGAAGACCCACGCTTTCAAGCAGCAGAAGATAGCAGCACTGTGCTGTCTTCATTGGTGAACCCTGTTTTATTTATTAATATTGAGCCTGAGTTTGGTGAGCGCTATCAAGGGATCGTACCTTTAGACAAACCTACTTTGGCTGGTTGTTTGATGCAGTATTATGACTTATCTGCTCAAATTCCTACACGTATCATGCTGGCAAGCAATACCGAGCGTTCAGGCGGTTTACTCATTCAATTATTGCCACGTAACAGTGAAGAAGAACAACGCCGCGTCGATGAAGACTTGTGGCCACGTTTAACCATGCTCACTGAAACCTTAAAAGCTGAAGAGTTAAGCTCGCTCCCTGCCAACGAAATTCTATATCGTTTATACAACGAAGAAGAAGTTCGCCTGCCTGAGCCAGAAGCTTTAAAATTTGGCTGTACATGTTCTAAAGAACGTTGTGCTGTTGCCTTAGAACAAATTGGGGTGACTGCAGTCCGTGAAACATTAGAACACCAAAACCCGATTGAAATGGATTGTCAGTTCTGCAATACCAAATATACCTTTAGCGCGGAAGAAGCCTTATCCTTGTTTGGTCAACATTTAAGTTAATCCAGACCAAAATGATGTGCTAAAAAATAGCTTAGCCTCATTCAAAATCAGACATTAAGCATCCTTCGGGATGCTTTTTTTCTGCATACATCAACTTTTCATATTCAATATGTAACGCTATGCACACCCAAATACAGCAGACGATGAGTTGCTCTTGTCTTCTGTATTTTTTCTTGTAAAATCGCGCTGAACAATAAAGCCCAAACAATTATTAATGCTTTATTTTTAAATAAAAAAATAATCTAAAAACAGGATAAAAAATGAAGAAAATAATCACCCACCTATTCCTCTGCCTGAGTTTTGGCATTGCCATCAATGCGCAAGCTGCCGACTTAGCGGGCAAGTGGAAAACCCTTGATGATAAAACGGGCTATGCGCGTGCAGAAGTCCTTATCACCAAACTTAAAGATGGGACGTACACTGGAAAAATTATCAAAGTACATGCAATACCAAATCGAGAAGCCATCACCACCTGTGGGAAATGCGAAGGAAAACTTAAAAATGCGCCACTGGTTGGCTTACCGATTTTGTCTGGCTTTAAACTCAATGGCGTTAAAGACAACGAATATATCGATGGTAAAGTCATTGACCCTCTTTCGGGTAATACTTATCAAGGTAAAGGTCAATTAAACGCTCGTGGTAATGTCCTGACTTTACGTGGATATGTAGGCACAAGTTTACTCGGCCGTACGGTTTCGTGGATTCGAATCGAATAAATTTATCTAAACCTCTGAGAAGGCAATGTTGCAATTCACTCCAGAAGAATTCCTCATTGCCTCCAACTCCACACATAAGATAAAAAAATTCATAATCCCGACCAATTTACTTGTATGAATACATTCAGCATTCGCATAAAACTTGTGACTGAATACGCACTTTCATATTGAAAATAAATAATATTTTGATAAATATCACTAGATTATTCAATTTTTTTTAGGCTATATTAATCCCATACTAAATTTATGCCTATTTGTGTTGAATGGCATCCACTTCTTGCCAAAAGAGTGATCTTTATGACAGCAAAACTTCTCTCTGGACTCCTATTCAGCCTCACAACTTCTTTCTGCTTTGCAGCAGGTGATCCACTGGTCGGAACATGGAAAACCATTGATGACCGCACGGGGTTTTCACTTTCCGATGTAGTGATCCGTAAAGATAAAGACGATCACTATAGCGCAACCATCGTAAATATCCGGACTGTCCCTGGTGCAGCTACATCTGAAATTTGTTCAAACTGTAGTGGTGCTCAAAAAAATAAACCATTGATTGGACTCACCACTATGACTGGTCTGACTGCTAATCCAGACAAAACCAATGAATTTGTCGGAGGTGTCATCCTAGACCCAAAATCTGGACAACATTACAACGCTCGTGCACGTTTGATGAATAATGGTAAACACTTAATTATACATAGTCGTTTAGAAGGTGCATCGATTGGCCGAAATGTCACATGGGTCAAAAACTAAAATAGATGGCCTTTGTTCGCAGAGGCCTTTTTTTAAATTAAAAATTAGAGTAAAAACTCCATATCAACGCAATAAATTCACCAAAAAAGCCAACCAAGTCACAAAGCATCACATTGATTTTATAGACACTTATATATAAATTAGGCAACTTACTCTAAAAACACTATTCTGAATTTTCAGGGGATGAAATGAAAAATATTTATAAACAATTCTTAGCTGGATTATTACTTACTTCTTTGTCAGGATTGTCAATTGCAGCTGAAACTGATCCCCTTGTTGGTAAATGGAAAACGGTTGATGATCGCACAGGTTATTCACGTGCCGATGTCGATATTCGCAAAAAATCTGATGGCACATATGAAGGCATTATTGTGGCAACACGCAATGTTCCGGGCACAGATAAAATGGTCATTTGTTCAAACTGCCCTGGCGAATTGAAAAATAAGCCTTTTATCGGCTTGCCGTTTATTTGGGATTTTAAACAGGACCCTAAAAATCCGCGCGAATTTCAAAATGGCAAAGTCCTCGACCCTATTGGTGGCAAAATTTACAAAGGTAAAGCGCGTTTGAGCGCCTCTGGCAAACATTTAACATTACGTGGTTATGTTGGCGTTTCCGTTATTGGCCGTAGTGTGACGTGGATAAAATACTAATTTTACTCAACTTCTTTAAAGCCCCTTCACGGGGCTTTTTTATTGTCATTTTTTGAAACAATTAGCTGCAAATTCTTACTGTTGCAGTTTGATGAAGCCCCTTATATTGAATAAAACATGATCAATATTTATACAAAAAAGTATGGCAGATAATCACTATCAAACCTTAGGTATTTCACGAGATGCGTCGGCAGATCAAATTAAAAAGGCCTATCGCAAATTAGCTCGCAAGTATCACCCAGACATCAGTAAAGAAGCTGATGCTGAAACACATATGCAAGCCATTAATGTTGCCTATGACACCTTGAGTGATGCAGAAAAGAAAAAACAATATGATTTCGAACTAGATCATCCTCAAGGTTTTGGTGACTTTGGCGCAGGTGGTCAGGGTGGTTTTGACCAGTCTAAGTTTTATCGACAAACTGGTGGATCTGCTGAGCAACAAGCTGACTTCAGTGATTTTGAAGATTTATTTGGACGTTTTGGTCAAGGTTTTGGTGGCGCAGACTATCAGTATCAGCGTGCTAACCGTCAAGCCAAAAGCTTTCGTGGTGAAGATCAACATGCAAGCTTAGAAGTCGATGTTGAGATTGCATTTCATGGCGCAACGCAAAACATTACTTTGCAGATCCCTAGTTTAAATGCCTATGGTGAACCTGAAGTTCAGCGTAAAACGTTACAAGTAAAAATTCCGGCGGGCATGAAAGCTGGTCAACAAATTCGTTTATCGGGTCAAGGCCAAGCAGGCTTTAATGGTGGTGCAGCGGGTGATTTGTATATTGAAATTCTATACAAACAAACCGATCAAATACGGGTTGAAGGTTCAGATATTTATCAACAGTTAAAAATTAGTCCTTGGGAAGCAGCCTTGGGACAAAAAATTGCGATTACCACACCCGAGGGAAAAACCCTTGAAGTACAAATTCCGAAAAATGCCCATACGGGTCAACAGCTACGATTGAAAGACAAAGGGATACCAAATAAAACACCCGGCCACCTTTACCTGATTTTAAATATAGTTATACCTCCAGCAAATAGCGAAGTCGAGCAACAAGCATATCGCGACTATGCTCAAGCCTTCCAGTCATTTAACCCTAGACAGTCTTAAGGAGAGCACCATGACAACAATACATTATCGTGAAATTGTCTGTGACGGTTACAAACAGACTGAGATCGTAGATGAAAAAAATAGTTTTGATCTGCAACATTTTGCCAGCGCCTGTGGGCAAAGTCCTGAATGGGTGCTACAACTACTTGAATACGATATTTTGCCCAGTCGTTCTGAAGATCGCATTCATCAATTTTTTGGTGATGACATTTCACGTGCCAGACGAGCGTATCGCTTACAACGCGACTTCGATGCCAGTTTTACTGCGGTTGCAATGATGCTCGATCTGATTGATGAGGTTCAGCAACTACGTCATCAAGTGAAACAACAACATATTCATAATCACTAATTTATTCATAAACGCTCTGCCTATCAGGGCGTTTTTCATTTTCTTGTAGAGAGAACGATCGACAACCATGAAAACACGCGATTGCAATAAAAAAGTCAAAAACATGTTTCCAGAATATCGAGATATCGTTGTGCAACTGCGCGATGAAAATCCACATTTTGCTCGAATCTTTGAAGAACATGATGAGTTAGATCGAGAAATTATTCAGCTTGAATTAGATCCGGTCAACCTGCATAACGGTGATATTGAAAGTATTAAGCGCAAAAAATTAAAGCTTAAAGACGAAATTTATCGCTTATTGAAAGGCTCTTCCAATGATGAAATGAGTTAGGCTTTATCTTGACCTTCTCGTTTTGAGAATTTGTTTGATGCAGTACACCTTATGAAAGAGACGACTTAAAATGTATTTCCTCATTGATGAGGTAAATACTTAATTCAAATTGGTTTACTGCATAAAAACTTTAGCATTTTGTAAAACTGCATCGCTTAAAGGTCAGCTTACGGCTGTGCCTAAACTATCCTGAGTGTGGGCTCGTCGAAGAGTTTAAACACAATTGCATGTTTTCCTAGAAAAAAACGAATTCCTATCCTGTGCTAAAGCGAGATACCGTCATTTAAGTTTGGTTAATTTTTCAATTTCTTTCATCGTCTTGACTGTACCTTTTACTGTCCCCTTTACAGTTTGCTTAATCGGCTCATAGTCCATAAACCAAAAAATATTCAAATGCTGATCACCATGTTGCTGCGCCAACATATCAATCACGCTTTTCTCGCCACGCCCAACCAAATGACGACGGTAGAAGTAGTAGATCAGCATGACAGTTGTCGCCAACATAATCCCGAGCATAATCCAAAACCCTGTGGGTGATTTGAGTCCCGGAATAAATTCAAAGTTCATGCCGTAAATACCTGTCAGCAAAGTCAGTGGTGCAAAAATAGCAGTAATAATGGCTAAAATTCTCATGTTTTCATTGGTTTGGTTGGCAACCGCTGAAAAATGTAAATCGATTGCAGCCTGCACCGCACCGCGTAAACGGGTGGTGTGCTTTTGAATGCGCTCAATATGGCTGGTCAAATCATCTACACGAACCAACATAATGTCCTGCTTTTCACTGCGTTTTTTGCTTTTCAGATGTGCATAATTTTCCACAACTTCATCACGGAGTTCTTGTAATGATTCAATTTGCTCTTCGCACAAATTTTCCACTTGCTGAAAAGCCATATTTTCCTGCAATAACTGATGCCATTTGGTAAAACGTCGGTGCCCTTGTAACAGTTCTTGTTGCCAAAATTCGACACGGCGAGTCAAAGGTACGCGTAAATCCAGATACCCATCCACCATGTTATTCAGTAACCGTAGCGATAAATCGAGCGGGGTGGTCGCAAGCTTTCGTGGTTTATTTTGCTCATCAATCGGACGCTGTATTAGGGTTTCAATGCGTTGAATATAACTCTCAATGGCTTTATTCCCCTGCTCACGCACGGTAATCAACACTTGAGGTGTCATCAGAAAACTAATAGGCGTTGTGGCTAAACCAAATACCCGTTCGTGCTTTTCCAATGCCTGCTCTCCTGCGACAATTTGATCATCGGGTGTGACCATTTTGCGGAAAATCAATAGATCATAATCATCTAAAGTGTCAAAGGCACAAGGGTGTTCTAAATTTAAAATGTCACGTAAATGGTATTCATTGACACGAATCTGGCAATGTTCAAAAATTTCGTTTTGCCATACTTCAGGGCGATTCACCACATCTTCACGGGTGCAATCAATCCAAATAAATTCGGGCTCGGGTTGCTCTGGCGTCAACTGTGCTTGATTTTGTGCGTAGATATGCGATGCAGTCGGATGTTGAAAAAAATAATAGCTTTGCATGACTCATTTTTATTGTTTGTTCATGTGCATCATGCCATAAAAAAAGCCCTCAATTGAGGGCTTTTTTTAGACTTTAAACATCATTCAAAGCATTAAGCTTGTTCGATGTCTTTCATAGTCAATTTAATACGACCACGGTTATCAACGTCAACAACCTGAACTTTGATTTCTTGACCTTCAGTCAATACGTCTGAAACGTTCGCAATACGTTCGTTTGAAATTTGAGAGATATGAAGTAAGCCATCAGTACCCGGAAGGATATTAACGAACGCACCAAATTCTACGATACGGATTACTTTACCAGTATAGATTGTACCTGGTTCGATTTCAGCAGTAAGCGCTTGGATTTTTGCAACAGCAGCAGAAGCAGCAGCTTTAGTTTCACCAAATACGCGAACTGTACCGTTATCTTCGATATCGATTGCAGCTTTAGTTTCTTCAGTGATGGCACGGATTGTTGCGCCGCCTTTACCAATGACATCACGGATTTTGTCCGGATTAATGTTGATCACTTGGAATGTAGGCGCGTGCATAGAAATTTCAGGACGAGCGCGTGAAATCACTTGGTTCATTTCGTTCAGGATGTGCATACGGCCAGCATAAGCTTGGTTCAATGCAGACTCCATGATCTCTTCAGTGATCCCTTCGATCTTGATGTCCATTTGAAGTGCAGTAATACCGTTTGCAGAACCTGCTACTTTAAAGTCCATGTCGCCAAGGTGATCTTCGTCACCCAAGATGTCAGAAAGAACTGCGAAACGCTCGCCTTCTTTTACTAGACCCATTGCGATACCCGCAACTGGCGCTTTAAGCGGAACACCTGCGTCCATAAGTGATAATGAAGCACCACATACAGAAGCCATTGAAGATGAACCATTAGATTCAGTGATATCAGATACGATACGAATTACGTACGGGAAGCGATCAGCTGCTGGAAGAACTGCTTGAACACCACGACGTGCTAGACGGCCGTGACCGATTTCACGACGTTTAGGACCAGATTCACGACCAGTTTCACCTACAGAGTATGCAGGGAAGTTGTAGTGAAGCATGAAGTTATCAGTTTTAGTACCAGCAAGGGTATCAACCATTAACGCATCACGAGTGTTACCCAAAGTTGTTGTTACCAACGCTTGAGTTTCACCACGTGTGAACAATGCAGAACCGTGCGCACGGCCTAACACGCCCACTTGTACGTCAATTGCGCGAACAGTTTTTGTATCACGGCCATCAATACGTGGTTTGCCAGACAAGATGTTGTCACGAACTGTACGGTATTTAAGGTCTTCGAATAATTCGTTTACTTCATCAGCAATGCCAGTTTCGTCATTTTCAGGAACGAATTGAGCCAAAGCTTCTTCTTGAAGTGCATCTAGTGCTGCATAACGATCGTGTTTAACAGCGATTGTGTATGCTTCAGAAATTTTAGCTTCGAATGCTGCTTTTAATTTGCCAAGAAGCTCTTCGTTTTTAACTGGAGCAACCCAAGTTGACTCAACTGCACCAGCAGCTGCAGCAAATTCTTTGATCGCTTGGATCGCGATTTGCATTTCGTCATGACCGAACAATACAGCGCCAAGCATTTGGTCTTCTGAAAGTTCTTTCGCTTCAGATTCAACCATCAATACTGCAGATTCTGTACCCGCAACAACAAGGTCAAGATCAGATTCTTTTAACTGTTCGTGGTTCGGGTTAAGAATGTATTCGCCGTTGATCAAACCAACACGCGCGCCGCCGATTGGACCGCGGAATGGAGTACCTGCAATCGATAACGCAGCAGATGTACCCAACATTGCAGCAATGTCAGCATCCATAGTTTTGTCAGAAGAAATAACAGTTGCTGTTACTTGGATTTCGTTGAAGTAACCTTCTGGGAACAACGGACGGATTGGACGGTCAATTAAGCGTGAAATTAAAGTTTCAGCTTCAGACGCACGGCCTTCACGTTTACCGTAACCACCAGGGATACGACCAGCAGCATATTGTTTTTCTTGGTAGTTAACAGTCAATGGGAAGAAGTCTTGACCTGCTTTTGCTTTAGGTTGAGCAACAACAGCAACAAGAACTTGTACACCACCCATTGTAATCACAACAGTGTTTGCTTGACGTGCAACACGGCCTGTTTCAAGCACTACATTGTGCTGACCGAATTGGAATTCTTTACGAATAATATTAAACATCGACATGTTTTATTTTTTCCTAGTTCTTGTGAACAATTATTCTAGTGGAGACCCCTAAGGTTTGGCATTCACTCGGCTGTACATGAGCCTGCGGAATAAATGACAAAGCTTAGAAGCCGACCTCACCAGACAATTTATACTCTTACAAGAGTAAAACACTAATTTAAGACACAAAGAAGGAGCGAAACATCGCCCCTTCCCCATTATCCAGCCAAGGCTGGATAGACTTTAGTTTTCAGTATTACGGCATTCGACATGCAATAGTCCGAAAATAAAAGTTTAAATCGAATTAACGACGTAAACCTAAAGCAGCAATCAATGCGCTGTAACGAGTAGCGTCTTTACCTTTAAGGTAGTCAAGAAGCTTACGACGTTGGTTAACCATACGGATAAGACCGCGACGGCTATGGTGGTCGTGTTTGTGCTCTTTGAAGTGACCTTGTAAGTCATTGATTTGAGCTGTTAAAAGAGCTACTTGAACTTCTGGTGAACCAGTGTCGTTTTCAGCGCGAGCAAATTTAGCGATGATCTCTGCGCGATCTGCGTTTGTTAAAGCCATTCGATTTCTCCGAGATGCTTATAAAGTTAACTTTTGATACGAATCAACTGATAAATCAGCTGACTGCCGTGCATCACTACAGCAAGTGCATTATATTAAGGGAAAATTGACCAAATTGCAAAAAGAGATGACCACGTGTAACGCGTTATTGACGGCCAAATATCTAAGTTGAATTTACATGATTTTTCCATGCACTTCGCCATTGCTAAACTCATAATTCATTCAGCTTAAAGATCAATTTGAATGCACCTTTTTAGCGATGAAAGCTTAAATTTTACAACCTTATTTTTGATATATTTTGCCAACTTTAAACTACCTTATTCATTTAAAAAAAATTAAATAAAAAAAAGCCCGAGCTAAGCTCGGGCTTTTTTGCGCTGTAGTTTCTTCTTTTTTAATTATAATTTTATTATTTATTGTTTTATTTGGCGCTTTTTCGCGTCCTTATGTCAAACATTCCATGTTTTAACTTGCACTTCCTTATGTGGTAGATTTTGCCACAACGAGCATTAGATTAAAGTCGTATTTTTCGTATCTATATGTAAGCTTTTTCGTACAAAAGTTAAACTTGTTCTCTTTTTTGTTACACAACACATTTTTTAGTGATCTTCAGACATAAAAAAGCCCTGTAGTCTCTCCCAAAACTACAAGGCTTAGCGGCTGTAAGTTTCCTCTTTCCTTACTTCACTGTAAGTTCGCTGTCTTTAGACGTTATTCTTATACTTTTGCGATTTTACTCAACTATCCGTGTTGAGTTCTTTTTCTGTGAAGCCATCTTCTCAAAAACCATGCAAAAGCTCTATGCGCTAATTTCTCGAATCAATGTAAGCTATTTCTTACAAAATCTAATACATTTTGCCTATGCTTTACAAAGCAAGTTGATTATTAACTTTATCTAATAAACCACTGACGCGTGCTGTTCGTTTGGTAAGCGCTTTCGCCAATGCTTCTTTGGCTACAAGTAGGCTTACCACTTTTTTGGCACGCGTAATCGCGGTATAAATCAGTTCTTTGCTCATCATATCGGCTGCATGATTTTCTAATACAACCGCTGTATGTGTGAATTCAGAACCTTGTGATTTGTGAATTGTTAGCGCATAAGCCGTTTCGATACTTTTCGGTAGACGTGTGGCAGCCACCCATTTATCTAAACTTGGAAAATACACTTCAAATTGGCTTTTGGGCTGTGAAGGACGAATCAGGCAAATCCCAATATCACCATTTGATAGTCCAAGTTGATAATCGTTATAAGTCATCATCACAGGACGTCCGACATACCAATCCCCTTGTTTCAGCGCTCCCAGTTGATGTAATACCCGAGATTCGATCTGCTGATTTAACTCATGCAAGCCCAGCTTACCGTAGCGAATCGCAGATAAAATTCGATAATCATCAAATTTTTTAATGACTTGTGTAAGCCATGCGGCAAATTCATCATCATTTTCTGGCGCTTGTTTGAGGATATGCACATAAGGTTGGAAGCCATACATCAACTGATCATAGTAAGTCCCCCAGTCACTCGCAGATTCGTTTGAATCTGGTAGATATTGCAACTGAATATGGTCTGCCATATCACTCGATAATGCGACTTGAGCCAGTGTTCCCGCAGCAATCACTGCTTGCTCAAAATGTGCCAGTACTTCTACCGTATTCTTTTCTTCTTCTTGCTGTTGAATAAATTGGGCAAATGTCCCAATAGCTGCACCTTGCACAAAACGCCGACTGGTCTGTAAATGTGTACGATGTGCCTTAAGTGCCTCGACTTCCTGTAAATTGGCAAGCACTGCACCTACATCGACTGAAGCCAATTGTTCAGCATCTCCCAATAAAATCAGTTTGGCATGATCAGGGATGGCGGCAAATAGCATCTGCGCCAAACTCAAATCCAGCATTGAGGCTTCATCGACCACAATCACATCATAGGGTAAACGCTGGCGCGCATTAAAACGTGGAATTGCCCGTGTACCAAGTCCCAATAATCGATGCAAAGTTACCGGTTTTAAATTTTTATGAATCACCGAAAATTGTTTCAATGCTGGGTCTTTAAAAGCGGCTTGCAGTGCTTCTTCCATACGCTGTGCCGCCTTACCTGTCGGCGCTGCCATAGCAATACGAAGTTCAGGTTTAGCTTCATTCAGGACTGCAATAATACGTGCTAAGGTATAGGTCTTACCTGTCCCAGGCCCGCCCGTAATAATATTAAAACTCTGCTGACACACCATGTTTAGGGCTTGGATTTGATGCGGATCGGTCAATAAACCTTGGCTGTACTCTGCTCCAGACATAGGCGAAGTCAAATGGCTTAAACGCGCTACCTGCTGAGCAAGGGCATGCTCCAGTGCCCAATAACGATATAAATACAAGCGCTGCCCATCAAAGACCAAGGGCGAAGGCTGCTGTATTGCCTGTGTTTCAGGCTGAACAATGGGAGCTAGACAGTGAATTTGTGTAGGCGTTAGGACTTTGCAACTGTCACCATTTTGCACAGCTTGCATGAGCTGTTGAATCAGTTCATTGGCCTGTTGCTGATCTGAACTTTGCGGTAAATATTGCTCAAGTAAATAGCTAATCCAGTCGGGTAAAACTGCATCATTTTCAGTTCTTTCTAGCATAGTTTTTCACCCTAAATTTTTCATTTTCGCCATAGTTTTCCGCAAGCGATTCAAAGCCTGTACAGATAAGGCTTTTTGATCATTTTCCACACAGTTATCCTCAAACTTATCCACAAAACAAACAATTGATTTAATTTTGTTAATTTTTCTATTTTGGATATTTTTCACGATTTAATCACAGCCTTTACGCTTAAGATTTCATCTAGAGATTGAATGAAATCATCACTCGGTTTCCAGTGATATACGCCTGCATTGGACTGCCCATCCATGCCACGTAGGTACAGATAACTTGCGCCGCCTAAGTGCTGTGTCATATCGTAATTTTTCATCACTGCTGACAAATAACGATGTAAAGCCACTAGATACAAAGCCGCCTGTAACCAGTAACTGGAATGGCTCATACTTTCACGTATATGCGCCTGATCATAATGTGCCGTCTGTTCACCTAAAAAATTACTTTTATAATCGGCAATGTGATAACGCTGCCCATCAAAATACACCAAGTCGATTGAGCCTGTGAGATAACGTGCTGTAAACACATCGTTCAAGTCTTGAATCAACAAATCGGGTTCATTCAGGCTTTCAAATAAGGCACGAATTTTCCGAATACCAAGTGCCCGATCTGCCAAGCTCATGTGAAAATCCATTTCTGAACGGTACTCACCATCCTTAAGCTGGTTCAGACTAAATCCAGCATGCAATGGCGTATGTATAATCTGGCTATACCAGTCATGCATGTCTTGAATGACCTGCAATTCATCTTGTTCAGGATGTTCAGTCAGCCCTTTCAGCTTCATCAGGTTTTGTAGCATTTGCGGTGCATCAAACTCCACATCACTATGGAATCGAGTTGCAACAGATTTATCTAACTTGTCATCTGCCGTACTGAATTTCACTTTTTCCATCAGTTTATGTAAGAAGCTCCCCGGCTTGGTACCTTTGGGGAAATTCCGTTTAATCCATGAAATTTGTGCTGTAACTAAGGCCTGTTGTAATTCAACCTGTTCTACTTCATCAGCGGCACTATCATCTGCTTCAGCCGTGGGTGCAGCCAATTGATCACGTTGCATATGGCCTTTCAATTCACTGCGCGTCAATGCAGTAAAACTGGTGGTTTCCCGTGGATAAAAGTTAGCTGCTGGAATAATTTCAGCATGTAAATCAGGGACTGCTTCATGTTGTGCAGCCAGTCGCGCTGGTACTTCTATCAATAAGCCTGCATCTAAACTTTCTGCATGTTGGAACTGACCTTCGCCTGAATTTCGCCAAAATGTTAAACCCGAGCGTGCTTCCGCTTGCTGTTTTTTTTCATCAGCATGATGGCGTAAGACTGCATAGACCCGATAACTGGCACGGGTCAACGCCACATACCATAAGCGATGATGTTCGGCAGCATTGCGTGCATCATTTTCTTCTCTATCATTTTCAGGTAAGTCCGTGGACTTAACCGCAATCACCCGTTCTAAGCCCAAACTTTTTTTCTGATTTTCTTTCAATGAAAAGTTTAGATTGCCCTTTTCACTCAAGCCCGCATTTGCACCCAATAAAAATACACAGCCAAACTCTAAACCTTTAGAGGCGTGAATCGTCATCAACTGCACACCTAAACTGCCGGTCAGTTTACGTTCTTGCGTGCTTTCATTATTGATCCCTAGATTAATTTGTCGAATGAACCATTGATATAACTTATGCGCCCCCGTGTAATGCTCACTTTGCTGGCTGAGTAATTCAGACAAATGTCTTAAGTTGACCACGGTACGTTCATTATCACGGCTTTGTCCTGCGACGAGACGCGTCCATACTTGAAACATGGTCATGCAGCTATTCCACGCACTGCGAAATCCTTGCTCATTCCAAATCAGTCGAATCTGCTCAAGCTGTTCGATGATGTCGCTTAGACCTGCTGGCTGCTGCTCAAGTTCAACCAATTTTTTCAAGTCATAGCCCAATAAACGACTAAGTAGGGCACGTTTGACTTTGGCTTCTTGATAGGGGTTTAAAATGGCATTGAGTAATGCTGCAACATCTTGTGCCACCGCACTTTTATAGACGCTTTCACGTGAAGCTTTATAACAAGGAACACCAAGTTGTAGTAAGCAGCTTTGAACCTGCTCCAACTCAAAATGGTTTTGTCCCAAAACGGCAATATCATCAGCAGTTAGCGCACGTTGCACGTTCTTTTCTTGGAAATACAAACCATCTTGCTGTGCCTGATTTAATAGATGTTGAATCTGCCAAGCCACTTGCTCTGCTTCAATCTGCTCTTCATCCAATTGTAACCAACGTAGCGGCTGTGGGTTAGCCTGCCCCGCATCCATTAAGGGTGGATGTTCGCGCTCTCCCGCTTGAATTGGGGTGTAATCGACTTGCTCGCCAAAATCCATTTGCCGATGAAACAAGGCATCGACCACTTGAACCAAGTTTTTTACTGAGCGGTGGTTTTTATTTAAGGTATAGCAACGACCGCCTTTGCTTTGAATATCATGGCGCGCCTTACGGTAGGTCAACATGTCGCCGCCACGGAAGCCATAAATCGCTTGTTTCGGGTCACCCACCATAATCATACAGCTTTGATGCAATCGTTCTTTGACCCGCCAAATACTGGACAACATATCGTCCTGATCTTGGTTGGTATCTTGGAACTCATCGACCAAAATTAAGGGATAACGTGCCAATACGTGTGCCGCAAAACTGTCTTTACCTGCCGAAGCAGTTTGATTCAAGGCTTCCGATAAGGTGCGAATTTGCTGTGAAAAAGTGGTTTCGCCCGCTTGATGCAACACTTGTGGTAAACGCTTTTTCACTTCCTGTGCCAAGTAGAAATTCAGGTATTGCTCCGCCTGATTTAAATTATCAAAGGCATTCAACAATGTACGCAACTGCATTACAAAAGCATGTTGATAAAAAGCAGCTTGAATCTCGGGCTGTTCTTCCACCACTTTGTCTTTAAAGGCACGATCTTTCCATATTTTCTTGGTAGGATCAAAAAACAAAGCACGTATGGCTTTTATGCCTTTTGTTAAGGCGTCGCTATCAGCCAATAGCCCCTGACTACCTGATGTTTCAAACAATTGCAGCAGTTCAGGTAAGCTGCTATTAAACAAAACAAAGAATGAACCTTTGTTAAAGCGTTTGGCGTCGACATAACCTTTATACACACTGTCTGCATCAAAACACGCTGCCAATTCAACCCGTGCAGTTGGCAACATCTCTAACAGCTGCTGACATACTGCCTCAAAATGTAATAAGGCATTTTCTGGCAATTCGGGTACACGCAAATCCACCGAAGGAAAATTTAAGCTTTCCTTCACCACCGCTAAATAGTGCTCTGGCCCTTTCAATTGATTTTTAAGCATCAAATATTCAATCAGATGTTCAGGTTGCTGTTGAATCCAATCTCTTAATAAATCATGCAATAAGCGCTCTATGTGTAGGTCTTCATCATCACTGATTTGTACCTGTTCAATCCGACCACTTTCAAAAGCAAATTCACGTAGTAACTTTTGGCTAAAACTGTCTAGCGTACCGACAAACAACTCTTCGTATTGCTGCAACACCACGTTTAAGCGGTGGTAGGCATAGTCCAAATGATGTCCGTGATCTTTAAGTACTTGCTGATATAAAGGATCATCAATACTGGCTTGTCGTTGCTGCAACTCATGTGGAGCTAGGCTCAATAAGCCATAAATAAAATCACGTGTTTCTTCAATCCGTAGGCGGACACGTGCTTTCAGTTCAGCCGTGGCTTTACGGGTAAATGTGGTGGCAATCACCTGATTCGGCATATAACGATCTAAAAAGATCCTCACCATCAAGCTCGACAGCGTATAGGTTTTCCCCGTCCCTGCTGAAGCTTCAATCCAGTGCAGTCCACTAAAAGTCATATCCGCAATTGGATTGGTCGATAGCTGCATGGCGTGTTGTGGCATATTCATTTCACCACCTCTAACTTTTTCGCCCCAGTCTCATCTTCATCCATAATACGGTAGAGTTTCTCGGCATAATGGGTACAAGACAACTCAAATAAAGCATCGGGTGCTTGTTGCTGCAAAATAAACTTCCAGTCCCGATGGTGACAATTGGCTTCATCTGACTCCAACTCCATGCCGCCAAAACTATGATTATTCAGCCACTTTTCTTGTAGTTTCGACATATTTTCCAGCACCACTTGCCCCTGCTCATTGGCTACCCAGTTGGCTTTATCTTGCCGCACCAAGGCCGCAGGCAATACAACTGGACGTTTTTGCGCATGCCGCCAAAGTCCCAACCACTGCGTTAATTGCTGCTTGGCTTGATCCGAACTCAGCCCTTTGCAAATGATACTTTTATCATTACAAATGACTTCTCGAATATGCGTTGTACCCTCATTGCCTAAGTCCAAATAACTGAGCCACAACAAGTATTCCAACCATGTTTGGGTCTGCCGTTTTGGCTTGGCGCTTGAGGCCATACAACTCAACCACTGCGTGGTTTGAATGTCTTCAGGCAAGGTGATATTCAGCAGTAATTGATCTTCAATTGCTAGATTTTGCTGTGTGATTGGTGTGATTGAACGACCTTTTAAGCGTTCTAATAATTGTTCTTGTTCTTGCAAACTGATTTTCCACGTCCCTGTACGAGTATGCCCCACAGGTAACACATCTTGGAATAAGGCGATGTCAGGTTCATGGATTTCAGCAGCATGTTCAACATCATGCGACTGCAAAGTTTGCGACTGTACATAGTGCTTTTGCAATAATTCACGCACCTGATACTGCTGCAATTTATCTAATAATAAAGGCTCTTGCTGCGGCAATTGATCGCCTGTATAGACACTTGCCACACCTAAGGTCTTTAAGTATAAACGCGCAGGAAATACCACATCTTTAATCCATTCTTGCCCATCTAAAACGCGCACATCCGTTTCTTCAGGCACAGGATAGTCGCGGTTTATCCAAGATTGGCGTTGCCCTGTTTGATCCAATATATGTTCTGCAACCGCAAACCATTGGTCTTTAAAGCGTAGCGGATTGCCTGCTTTGAAGCCATTGGGGTCAAAGGGTTGTAAAGGATGCACCTGATACAGTGGGCTTAATTGCTGCGGTACACGTAAGCCATCCAAATCAGTCATGGCGTCATGCGGCTGATCTAGCAGGTCTGGGCGAATCATTTTCGCTAAAAATTGACTAAATTCATACAGTACTGAAGATGGTTCTCGACTTTCACCATCATTCACATCAAAGCCATTGTAGAACATCCATAAAGACTTCCGCGCAAACAGCAAGGCATCCAAAAATGCGCCTTTGTCATCTTCTAAACGAGAGCGATCACCCAACACAGGTTTCAACAGTTCCATTAAATCAAAAGGAAGCTGTTGATCGCGACGTGGAAATTTCCCACTGTCCATATTCATCAAGACCACCAAGTCATACGGCACTTGACGAATTTTCCCAATATCCGCAAAAGTCACTGAACCTGTAGGTTCAGACTGTTCTGCCGCAGCATCAATGGATTTTTGAATTTCTTTTAACACCAGCGCGAGTGGCAACTGAAAATTTTCAGGCAAGGATTGCACTTTGTCACTCTGCGCATTGTATAAACGTTGGCTAACCGCACGCATTACACTACGAATATTATCGAAAGCACGTCCACTACTTTCAATAAACGGTTTTAAGTCTGCATCTAATTGTTGGAACCATTGTTGTACGGTTTTGCTATTGGCTTCTGGCAGCAACCAATCGCGGCGTGCACTAATGTCACGATAAATTCGAATCAGGGTTTGCACCAACTCAAAGTCACTACTTAACACGCCTGCAAAGCTCAATGTCCCTGCATAAACCTCATGTTTTGGAATTGCAACCCCAAGCACCAAGCGGTCTAAAGCAAATTTAAAGGTGTAGCGATAATCTCGGTCTTTTTCCGACAAATACGCCATCATATGCTGTTCATCTAAACCACGACGGAAACCTGCATGGATTAACAACTCCATCATGCGTTCCATTTGCACATGATCGAGTTGATACAGTTCCTGCACTGCATTTAAATTCAGCCAGTCGTGAAAATCTTCAGCCGTAAAACGTCCTTGGCTAATTTCAATCCGTCCGACAAAGGCTTGCCATGCATTTTCCACATCTTGACTGACGACCCCAGCAATTTTGACGGGGATATAAGGTAAGTCTTGTGCCGTTTTCTTCAGGCCACGTGTGGTGGAAAATACTGTGCGTATATGAGGTTCTAGCTCTTTTAAATTCGGCACTAAAATGAGCACATCACTTGGATGATGCGGCTCTTCTGCCGTCCCTGCTGCAAGCCAATGGACCAATTGATCACGTAATACTTCTAACTGACGTAAACTGGAATGACAGACATGAAATTGAATCGAATGATCTTCTGCTGATAAGGCATATTCGTGCGCGACAGGCTCTTCCAAAGTCATAATGTCATATTGAATTTGACCTAAAAGACTTGTTGGCTCATCTTCAGGAAATAGGTCTTCCCAACCATCGCCGCCCGACATATTCACCAAGAGGGCAAAATTATCGCGCGCGCGTTTGCCTAGACGGGTCAGCAATGAATGCTGCGACTCACGAAATTCAGCATTGGTGGTGTTTAAATAAGCTTGGATTTGTTCTGAAGTGACCTTTGGATTTCGCTCAATATAACGTTGCTGTAATTTCAAGTTATAACGATCTTTCCACACGGGATCGACCATATCGGCCCAGTATTCACGCGAAGGGTTGAAATACAATAAATGCACATCGGTAAATGCTGACAATCGGTATAAAAATTTCAGCTGTGCTGGTGGTAACTCTAAGGTGGTAAAGACAAAGATCTGTTCAGGCAAGCCATTATGGGTTTGATGACGCTCATCATCTTCCATCTCTGGCTCATCAAAACCTAAATCGAATTGCTGTTGTCGCTGATCTTCGGCACGTGACAGAGCAAACCAAAATTTGTTGTCAATTTCCTGCCGATCATTAAAGTCTTTTTGAAAAACATGATGCCAAAGCCAGCGCTGCCAATGTTCCAATTGGCTGGCATGTGTCGGTAAATATTCTTCTGCTTGCTGTGGCTTTAAGCCTGCCAATTGCAGAATATTTAAGGGTTGATTCTGGCTCCAGGCCCTTAACCAATCGGTATCACAATGCGGGCAAACCCAATGCTCAACCCCTTCATCTGGCGTATGGATACAACTGCCACGATAACCCATGTAATTGGTAAATAAACGTGTCACCTGTGCGGCAATCCAATACAACATGTCTTGGCGTTTGCTTGCGCGCTTCTGCAAGTCTGGAAGTTGGCGACTCGTGTCATACACGCGTTGGATTAAAGCATGTAAATCTTCTGGAACCGTCAGTGCGTCAAACTGATCGGAAGCAATGAAAGGTGATAACGTATTGTAAATTCGCCACTGCATAATCAGCGGTGGCATGTTAATCCCTTTAATTCGCTCTCGATCTTGTTCATTGGGTAATGCCCATTCATAGGCCTTCCACTGCAAACCCACAATTTTATGATGATGCTTAATATTCGCACTGATACTGATTTTTTCTGCAATCTGCTGTTTTAACCATGCAGCAATGGCTGGATCGGGCACCACGATATGCCTTTCTTGCAATACCGACAAAGCATTGGTCGACTGCTGTGCTTTTAATTGTTCAATTAAACAATCCACCAGTACTTCGATGCGCTGACTTTGAATTACCTGTATTGCCATGACTTACCTATACCGCCTGCTAAAACCAATACAAAACAACAATGATTATTTACTATACATTGCCAACTGTCTATGCGACTTTGACAAGATAAATGATTGCTAAAAATGCTTTGAAACAAGTATCTTAATGGTACTTTATGAGAAAAAATCAATATACGCGCAAGGGTATCTGCTTATGAAAATAGACAACATTCCAGACTCCATCGATCCAAATTTAAATCTGGAAATTATTCGTGCTGAATGCCTAGAATTAGTCAAAAAACGCGCTTATTTTTCAGCAGGTGCAGCCATTATTCCCGTGCCTTTTCTCGATGTGGTGATTGATGTCGGTATTTTATCGCAACTGATTCCAGAAATTAATGCGCGTTTCGGCTTAGCTCCAGATCAAATTAGTGTCTACGACCCAAAAACCAAAGAAATTCATTGGAATGAACTACGTAAACGTGGCGTGGAATTTTCAGGCTTTGTGGTTGCACGTACAGCTATGAAAAAATCACTTAACAATATTGCTGCCAAATACATCACTAAACAAGTGACTAAATTTATTCCGCTTGGCGGGCAAGTCGTGGCAGCAAGTTTAGGTTACTTCGTCATGAAAAAAGTTGCTGAAACCCACGTCGAAGAAAGTTACCAATTGGCAAAACGAATTCAACGTAAATTTCCAGATCAACCGACACCCACACCTGTAAACACCTAATTTATGATCAATCGAAAAAATCAAAAGCCACGTTAACGTGGCTTTTGATTTACGCTTTAATCGGCTTTGAGCTGTTTTAAAATGGTATTTAACACCTGCAATCGCGCACTGTGTTTATCATTGGTTGCGATCACATGCCATGGTGCATAATCGGTATCCGTCCGTTGCAACATATCTGCGGACGCTTTTAAATAGTCGTCCCAATGATCACGGTTTCGCCAATCGTCTGGGGTAATTTTAAAGCGTTTATGTGCAGTTTCTTCTCGCGCCTTAAAACGCGCTGCCTGTTCATCTTTATCGATTGCCAGCCAAAACTTGATAACAATGGTTTGACTGTTATACAAATCATTTTCAAAACGGTTGATTTCGTCATACGCTCGCTGCCATTCCACATCGCTCGCAAAGCCTTCGATACGTTCAACCAACACGCGACCATACCAACTGCGGTCAAAAATGGTAATTTTTTCTTCGGGTAAAATTTTATTCCAAAAGCGCCATAAATAAGGTCGGCGCAGTTCATATTTTTCAGGTGCAGCAATGGTATGAATTTCATATTCACGTGGGTCTAGTTTTTTCACGATCCGTTTAATCGCCCCCCCCTTACCTGCTGCATCCATCCCTTCAAAAACAATGACCACATTACGTGAATCAAAACGCAATGTTTCTGCCACTTTACGACTGAGTTTTTTGAGCTCTTTTTTATATTCAGCTTCGTCGGCAATCTCAGTGACAGGTGCCAATAAAACTTCTGGCACTTTGGCTTGTTTCCAACGTCCAGTGGCTTTTGTGACATGCTCAGGAAGATGTTTAAGAGTGCGTAAAATATGCTGGGCAAATTGTTGATTTCGCGCTTCTTCATTTTCACAGTCAATCACGATCCAATCATCAGTAAAGCGCTGTCGTAGTCGCTGCAAATTGTCATATTGTTTTTTATTGCGCCAATCTAGTCTATGCAATTTATGCCAACGGACTTCGCTCGGATCCATATCGTCCAGTCGTTTTTGTAAGGATTTCCATGACAGATCAAACCAAATTTTAATCACATCGACATGGTTGTTTTTAAGGTCTTGTTCATAGGCCCGCATGTTGTCAACATAGTCATCAAACAAAGTTTCATCGAGTGGTTTAGACACATGCATCGCTGTACTTAATAAATCACTATACCAATTGCCAAACATCACCATGATCTGCCCTTCAGCAGGAATGAAACGTGCGTAGGACTGCCAAAACGTCTGTTTTTGATCAAACATGACAGGAGCATCGGCTTTCACACGTAAGTAGCGCGGATCAACCCATTCGCGCAGTTGTTTCACTGCTTCACCCTTACCTGCAAGCTCAATCCCACTGACTAAAATCAACACACTTTTTGCATTGGGCTGACCGCTAGTATTTTTCAGTTGATACTGTGCTTCAATCAATTCAACCGAAAGTTGTTCTTCGTCCATCAATTGAAATTCTGTTTCTTTTAAACTCATGGCAGACCCTTTATTTTCATTCTGTTTTGAGTATAACCATGCCGTCCCTGCCACAACAATGTTTTGATTGTGTCGTTTAAAATAAGCAATGCGATTATTTCTGCAACAAACTGACTCAGTTTGCTGTGTAATTTCGTCACTTTGTCATAGCTCTAGCAGCAAACAGCGACTAAAATTCCAACATCTAAAAAATAATTGAGACACTCAATGTCCAAACTTGCGGTATTAGATGATTTACTTGAACTGTATTACCAGTTGAACTACCACAAAAAGCCAGAAATTTTACAGCGTTTACAAGAAGTACAGCAGTGGCAAAAACAGCGCATGCAGCGCACGCATGCCAAACAATTTGCTGAGAAGAATAATGTCCTGATGTCAGAATACTTTATAAATCGTTTATATGGTGGGCCTGACTTTGATGCACTTGCTGCTCAAATTGCACGTTTAACTCGTTATGCGCACAAAGCCGAAAAGCTGATTCCTGACAATGCCATTAAAACAGGAACATCGGGTGTGCAATTGGCGATTCTTGCGGTGCAACTGGATGAACAGGTGGCGATGCAACTGCTTGAGGACTATCCATCAAATCCAAGCTTAACCGATGAAATGATGCGCCAGACCTACCTTAAATTAGATCAAGGCAAAGACCGCAAATTACAGTTGCAGCTACTGGATGACTTAGGTCGTAATCTCGATAAATATATGCGCTCATTTATGGTCTACACGGCTTTTAAAATGTGTAAAGGCGCCGCACACAAATATAATTTTGATGTGATGTATGACTTCATGCAAGACGGCTTTTTGGCAATGAAACCATTGAAGTCGGCTGAAAAATTTGTCCGTGAATTTACTGCCATTGAACGTCAAATTGTGGATCAAGTACATGCAGGTGATCCAAACCCATTCCAACCTGCTGCTTAAAACAGCCCAGTTCCAGCCAACATCACACTCGATGTGATGTTGGCGATATTTAGGGCATTAATTCATATTTTTTATACGGGATTTGCAAAGCAGTTACAGCAGATCCTTATTTTTTCTGTATATTATTCACAACAAATGCAACTTGACTGCTGTATAACAACAGAGAATCTGTCATCATGCTTGCACAGCAACATTAACCCTATTTATAAGTTAGGAGTGACTCTAATGTCTAACGAGAATCAATCGGCTACCCCTACACCTGAGTCGGCACAAACTACAGACAAAGTGAGTCCATTCTTAACTGAGCCATTACCGCAAGGCACAGCACAAGGTCAGCAACAATCATTAGAACAACGCCTGACAGATACGCCTGTGACTGGTTCAGTACCGAAATATAATCTTCCACGTGGTGCCAATACTGGCAACGTCGGTGCGACCACACACTTTGGCTATCAAACTGTAAGCAGTGAAGATAAAGCGCAAAAAGTGGCTGAAGTTTTCCACTCTGTAGCAAGCAAATACGACATCATGAATGACTTAATGTCATTTGGTATTCACCGTCTTTGGAAACGCTTCGCGATTAACATGTCAGGTGTTCGCCGTGGTCAACATGTCTTGGACATCGCAGGCGGTACAGGCGATTTAGCTAAAGTATTTAGCCGTGAAGTTGGCCCTACAGGTCATGTCGTGCTTTCAGACATTAACGAATCAATGCTCAACGTCGGTCGTGACCGTCTTATCGATGCGGGTTGTACCAACGTCGATTTCGTTTTGGCCAATGCGGAAACTTTAGAGCCATTTGCTGACAATAGCTTTGACTTGCTCACAATTTCATTCGGTCTACGTAACGTAACAGATAAAGACGCGGCACTTGCTGCGATGTACCGCGTGCTTAAGCCAGGTGGTCGCTTATTGGTTCTCGAATTTTCAAAACCTGTGTTTGAACCATTTTCAAAACTATATGACATGTACTCGTTTACTGCGCTGCCAATTATGGGTAAGTTGATTGCAAACGATTCTGAAAGCTATAAATACCTTGCTGAATCAATTCGTATGCACCCAGACCAACGCACCCTCAAAGGTATGATGGAAAATGCTGGCTTCCAAAACTGTGACTACCACAACCTCACTGGTGGTATCGTTGCAGTACACCGTGGTTTCAAACTTTAATACCGCGGGCTGAACTATGTGGTCGATTCTAGCACTCGGTGCAGTTGAACGATTAATTCATCATGTGATTGATTTGGATGCGATTACCCGCATCCAGCTCAATGAGCTACAAGGTAAAATGCTGCGTGTGGTGATTGATTCACCGCAACTCTCAGTCGATGTATTTTTTGATGACCAAAAGGTTCGCCTTGAACCTACCGCAACAGGTCATAGTGAATCTGCATCGATTTTTGAACAGCGTCCTTTCGATCAGCAAAATCAAGCCACCAATGCGACAGCAACACTGCATGTCAAAACTGTGGTTGAGCTGTTCAAACTACTGCTTGCGGATGATGTCGGCAATATTCCACTGCAAGGTGATTATCACTTATTGCAGGATATTCAGCGCATCATGCAACTAGCTGAGCCCGATTTAGCATCACACCTGAGCCCTTGGATTGGTCCAAGCCTTGCGCATGAAATTGGTAAGCTGCAACTTGCACCAAAACAACTCAAACAAACACTACAAAGCCATCTATTCTTTGCAGAAGATGCGCTCAAGGAAGATTCAGGTTTATTTGCCCCACGTTGGCAAATGGATGATCTCAATCAAGACACCCGTATTTTGAATCAAAATTTGGACCGTGCAGAAGCGAAAATTCAGCAATTGCAAAGCCAAATTGACTCATTACAAGACAACACTTAAGACTAGGTATTTACAGATATGATTCCGCACGTTTCACGTTTACTCGACCTTTGGCGCATTGCTGCGCACTATAGACTCGACACGTTGTTTCCTGCGGAAGAATTACCTGAAAAAGCCCGACATATTCTGTCTTTTATTCGTATGCACCCTGCTGCATGGTCGAGCCGCGAGCGAAAAAATCCGCTCAAGCTCAAAGAAGCCATGGAAGAAATGGGGCCGCTGGCGATTAAGCTTGGGCAGTTGTTGTCAACCCGTCGTGACTTGATTCCACCTGAAGTTTTACAACAGCTGGTCATGCTACAAGACCGTGTAAAACCGTTCAGTAATGATGTCGCAAAAATGCGCGTCCAAGAATCACTTAAAGCCGATATCAATACCCTGTTTGCACGTTTCGATGAGCAGCCCTTAGCGGCAGCATCCATTGCTCAAGTCCATACCGCAGCTTTACATGATGGTCGTGAAGTTGTGGTCAAAGTCACCCGTCCAAACATTCGCAATCAAATTCTGCAAGATTTTGAAATTTTAGAATGGCTCGGTGAGTTTCTTGAAAAGCGTTTAGAAGCAGCCCGCGCTCTGCATTTGTCTGAAATTATTCAGGACTATCGTCAGATCATTCTGAATGAACTCGATTTGACTTTAGAAGCAGACAATACTCGCCGTATGCGTCACTATTTCACCGGTTCAAGCATGATGTACGTGCCTGAAGTCTACATGGACAGCCGTGATGTCATGGTGGAAGAGCGCATTACGGGTGTACCAATTTCAGACATTACGACTTTTGATCGTTTAGGCATGGATCGCAAAGATTTGGCTGAAAAAGGTCTGACCATTTTCTTTACCCAAGTATTCCGCGACAACTTCTTCCATGCCGACATGCATCCGGGTAATGTATTTGTCGAAACCATTAATCCAGCCAATCCTCGCTTTATTGCCTTGGACTGCGCGATTATGGGTGAACTGTCAAAGCACGACCAGATGACTGTTGCACGCATGTTGCTCGCTGTTATGAACAGCGACTTTATGCAGCTGATTCAGATTGTGCATCAAGCGGGCTGGATTCCACCAGGCACAGATCAAGATGCTTTGGCACGTGAAATGCGCCGTACGGTTGGACCGATGGTGTCTAAACCAATGCATGAATTGGACTTTGCTGGCATCCTGATTCAGGTCATGGACATTGCCCGCCGTTTCCATTTAGAAATTCCACCACAACTGATGTTGCTACTCAAAACTTTGGTGCATGTGGAAGGTTTAGGTACAGATCTATATCCAGAGCTGGATATTTGGAGTTTGGCGAAACCAATTTTGACGGATTGGATCAAAGCCCAAATGAATCCGCAGAAAAACCTCAAAGAACTCGGTCAGAAAATTCCTGACTTACTTTTAGGTGCGCAAGATTTACCAACCTTGATGATTGATAGCCTGAATGGTTTAAAAAATCAGTCGGCTTGGCATGCTAAACAACTCAACGAACTACAAAGCATGCGCCTACAAATGGAACATCAGCAAAAGCGCAGTTGGGTCTTTGGCAGCATCATGGCGATATTCTTGTCGATTGCGATTATTTCACCGTGGTATGTGTCGATTATTTTAATTGCCCTTTCTAGTCTGTTGGCTGTTTGGCGTGTATTTAAATAAATACTTTACTAGATGCAAAAAAGCCTGATTCCTCAGACTTTTTTTATGCAATAACGAAACTATTGCCCCCCCTTCAAGTTTACTTTTGATGAGCTTTGGACTCTCGAAGCTACGTTTTATGTCACGAAGTACTCATGCAAAACTACATTCAACCTATGCCATGACTCGTCAGTCATGAGTGGTAAGTTTCAGCCATTGGGTCAATTTTAAAACGCATTAGAATAACTCTACGACTGTATTTTTAATGGTTCATGATGACTCAAATTTTGCAAAAACGCCCACCTTCTTTGAATATACGTGCTGGTCATTTGGCACGCCAATTGATTGAACAAGAAGGCTTACAGGCTGCACAGGTCGATATTATTCCAGGTGCTGCGGGTGGACCAAAAGGTATTGGTATTCAAGGTCTCGACCAAGCCATTTTTGCAGATTTTTTGCCACGCACCGCACAGCGTCGTACCTTAATAGGCTCATCAATTGGCAGTTGGCGTTTTGCCAGTATTACGGCTTGGGGGGCTATGGAAGGCACGCAGCGTCTGTCTGAACTGTATACCAATTTATCTTTCCATAAAAAAATGAGTCGCCAAGAAGTCAGTGATGTTTGCCGTGGCATGCTTATTGATTTGATTCAAGGCAAAGAAGCTGAATTGGTGAATCATCCTGATTATCACTTGACCGTAATATCAGTCAAAGCACAGCACATTTTCCAAAGTGATAAAGCCTTGCCTCTTTTGGCTTCTGTCGCAGGAATCGTCGGTACCACAGCCATTGCACGTAAGCACAGTCGTTATTTTATGCAACGTGTGATTAGCCAACCTCAGTCAGGCACTCAATTCACCATCGGTGATGATGGTTTTACCACGCATTATCACGCCTTAACCGAACAGAGCGTGACACCGTGGTTAATGGCTTCGGCATCTATTCCGGGCATTATGGCGGCGATTCGCGACATTCCTGATGTTCCTCAAGGGAGCTACCGTGATGGTGGTTTAATTGATTATCACATTGACCTACCTTTCCAAAGTAAAGGTATCGTGCTGTATCCACATTTTACTGACAGCATTACCCCAGGTTGGTTTGATAAATTATTTAAACGCCAAGCCAATCCAGAAAATCAAGCGCGGACTTTGTTGCTCTCACCTTCACAAGCCTACTTGGACAGTTTACCTTTAGGTCGCCTGCCAGACCGCAAGGACTTTAACCTCAAAGGTTTAGACAATGCGCAGCGGATTCGAATGTGGAATCAATGTGTGGCAGAAAGTCAGCGTATGGGTGATGAATTTTTAGAAATGTTAGAGAAGCAGAATTTCCCCGCGTTTATGCAAGCACTCTAAGATTACAGTAATCAATCGGATGCCGCGCTATAATGCTGCGCATAATGTTGGGTTTTGAATTAGTTTAGATTTATGCGGATTTTTTTGATTTTTGTGCAGTATGCCTGCATTGCTTTTGCACTGTTCCTTGCTTATCAAGTCACAACGGCTTTAATGAGTGGAACATACGACTTAATGGAAATGGTGGCAGATGTCGGAACCATTTTAATCTGTATCGACCTCGCTGTATTTTTATTTAGCACCAAGACCAAACAAGGCATTAGCCTTGAAGAATATGCCAAACAGCTAGAGCAACCACCTTCAAAATTAGTCTACGTGACTCGTAAATTGGGTCATCTGGGTATTTTGCTGATTATTACCAGTTGGATCGTACCGATGATTCGCTAAGCAATTTTAAGCAATAAAAAAACCTCCCAAATGGGAGGTTTTTTTTATTTTAAATCTGAATTAAATCTCATCAAACCCACACTGTTTTAAATATTGATAAGTACTGTCATATAAAGCTTGTGGTCTAGTCCAATCATTCTGATCTGCTTTAGGTAAATAAATAACCATACCCTGTCTAGCTCTGGTCAATAAAACTCGATATGCATTTAACAGGTATTTCTGCTTTTCAGCTTGCCTTATATTTTGCCATCGACTGCCTTTAAAGGCTTGATATTGCCAGTATTGATCAAAGTAAAAATAATATCCCATGCCACGCAACTGTAATCTATTTCCAAACCTTGCACATCAAACTCAGTTGCAGTATCTTCCAGGTAATAAGAAGAACGTACATCTATTTTGGAATTCAAGAACCAATCCGCAGGCGTTATTTTATTCTTTACATCAATACCTTCGGCTTTTAAACGACGGGCACCAGAACTCGCAATAAGCCCAAAACGCTCAGAGCCCTTAGCCTTTCTTTTTAACCACTGTTTAGCAACATTCAAATTCCGACATAGCATTATTGGATAATGCTTATACATGTTTTGATAGATATCTTTAGCAACTTCGGCCTCACCATCTAAAACATGTTGAATCAGCTGTGAGACTTGCTCACTGCGGAATGACCGAACAGAAACATTAAGATGTAAATCTGCCTCATTTATACCATTCTCTTTGATCCATTTTTGTTGATTTGGATCTGTTAAATATACTTTTTCTTGTACGATTTTATCAGAAAAATAGAGATGCCAATCTGGGTACAAACGTTCTAATGCAGCCAACCACTCAGAAACGCCCGCTTCCCCTATATTAATTTCCTGCCCACCACCAATTAAACAAACGATCACACACCAATCTGTATGTCGATCCATTACACTGATGAGAAATTCTGGCTCGGACATTGAAAAATTATCAATGCCCTTTTTTTGCTTCATAAAGTTAGACACTTGTTCCTTTTGCCAGGCTCTTTGAGCTTCATCAAAAATAACGACTTTTTCGATCGGTACCTCATTTGACTTCAAATAATGATCACGAAAATGATGAATATTTTGTATAAAAGCTTTGGCTTCACGTTCTGCCTCAGATCGCGTCTTTTTTTCTGTTTATTGCTTAGCAAGTTCAACGGTATTTCGAACCAATGCTTCACGTAAAACATCAACTAGAGGACCATTTCCAGATAAAAATACAGAATGTTCTTGTTCATTTGTTTTTAAACACTGATTCGCAATATTAAGACCGGCCAATGTCTTTCCTGCACCTGGTACACCCGTTAAAAAGCAAATCGTTTTTTTATTCGTTAATTTTGCATCTTCAATAATTTGTTCGATCTTTTTCGAAGTAATCGCTAAATTTTTCGCACCGGCATCACTTCTAGAAATTTCATCCACTGTATGACCTTGATATAGCGCTTGAGCTGCTTCAATAATTGTGGGTGTCGGTTTATAACGAGACTTAACCCACTGTTTAATATTAAGTTGAGTTAGACCAGTAAATTGATCAAGCGCTTGTTCGATTACAACCCGCAAATTTTGGGTGTTACAGCATAAAGTATCTTGATAAGTGGATACCGCTGACCATGACTGTTCACAACTTGGAGCTTGGGTTGAAATTAAAAGAGGTATGACCCTTTGCTGATGACTACCTTCATGAAAATTCAACAAATCCAAACAATAATCTATGACCTGAGTCTTAGCATGTTGTGGGTAACTCTTTTCACCTACTTTAAATTCAATAACAAAAATTAAATTGCGTATCAAAAGAATATTATCAACACGCTTACCCATTCGTGGAATGGCGAATTCAAAAAAGATTTCTCCCTCATCTAAAAAATCCAATTGTTGTTTTAAAATCTCAATTTGTTTTAACCAGGCGTTCTTTTGTAAATCTTCCAATGCAAATTCATGCTGTAAAGCCAAAGCCCCCATAATTTGTTGTTCATTTGTATGTAAAAATTGTTGTACTGAACCCTGATAATAACTTCGTAACATTTTGATCTTCTAAGTTTATTTAAGCTTTGACTGTTTTAATCTTATATAAAAAAACCTCCCAAATGGGAGGTTTTTTTACGAGCAATTAAAGATTATTTTGAACCTTTAATCCCTGCTTGAAGTAATAACGCACCTAAACCACCAATTTTATTTTCTTGTGGTTTCGCTGCTTGAGGCTTTTTATGACCTTGTGGACGGTCGCCTTGCGGGCGTGCATGTTGTGGACGTTTACCCTGAGGCTTACGCTCACCACGTTGTTCCTGATTTTGACCCTGTGCATGCTCACGACGTGGTTGACGTTGTGGTTTCGCCGCAGCAGTGCCTTCAGCACGCATCGACAAGTTAACGCGGTTACGTTCAACATCGACATTTAACACACGAACTTGGACGATTTGACCCGGTTTCACTACTTTGTGTGGATCAGAAACAAATTCATTTGCCAGCTCAGAAATATGCACTAAACCATCTTGGTGTACACCTACATCAACGAATGCGCCAAAGTTCGTCACATTGGTCACAACACCTTCAAGTTGTAAACCTTCAGTCAGTTGACCAACTTCAGTGATGTCTTCACGGAATTTTGCTGTACGGAATTCTGGACGTGGATCACGACCCGGTTTTTCAAGCTCAGATAAAACATCTTGAATCGTTGGTAAACCAAACTGATCATTTACAAATGCTTCAGCATCTACTTGGCGGATAATTTCAGTATTACCAATAATGTCTTTTAGCGTCGTTGCTTTTGCTTCAACAATTTTCGCAACCAGTGCATAAGACTCTGGGTGAACAGCAGATGCATCTAGTGGCTCAGAACCATCTTGAATACGTAAGAAACCTGCAGCTTGTTCAAATGTACGTTCGCCTAAACGTGGTACTTTTTTCAATCCTTGACGATTGTCAAAACGACCATTTTCTTTACGGAAATCGACAATTTGCTGTGCGATTGATTTATTCAAACCTGCGATATAACCCAAAATAGCAGAAGACGCAGTGTTTACATCCACACCGACTGAGTTCACACAGTCTTCAACCACCGCTTCAAGTGTTTTTGCTAAACCAGTTTGGTTCACATCGTGTTGGTACTGACCCACACCAATGGATTTAGGATCAATTTTTACAAGCTCTGCAAGTGGATCTTGCAGACGACGAGCAATCGACACTGCACCACGAATCGAAACATCTAGCTCTGGCAATTCTTGAGATGCCAATTCAGATGCTGAATAAACTGATGCGCCTGCTTCAGAGACAGAAACACGGATCAAATTCAGATCTGTATTTTCAGCCATCATTTCAGCTACAACCGCTTCTGTTTCACGGCTCGCTGTACCATTACCAATCGCAATCAGTTCAACATTGAACTCACGGCATAGACGTGCAAGTTCAGCAATCGAACCTGCTTTATCTTCTTTTGGTGCAAATGGATAAATTGTGCTGTGTGCCAGTACATCACCTGATGCATTCACCACAGCCAATTTCACGCCTGTACGGATGCCAGGGTCAACGCCTAATGTGCAACGTGCGCCTGCTGGAGCAGATAGCAATAAATGACGGAGATTTTCAGCAAACACGTCCATTGCTTCAGATTCAGCTGCCAAACGTTTTTCAGTCAATAAAGAATGTTCAATTGCAGGACGAACTTTACCGAGCCAGAATAATTTTGCAGTTTGTTTTAAGAAATCTGCACGTGCTTGTGGCTGTGCTGTTTCTAAATTGTATTCAGTTTCAATACGTGCCAATGGTGCATCATCTTGACCATCTACTTTTAAGCCCAAGACATTTTCTTGACGACCACGGAGCATTGCCAATAAACGATGTGACGGTACTTTATTTAAACTTTCAGAGAAATCGAAGTAATCACGGAATTTCTTACCGACTTCTTTTTTCTCATCACTTGCCACTAAACTTTTTAACGATGCTGTTTTTGCAAATGTCGATTTAAGTTCAGTGGTTAGCGAAATATTTTGTGCCCAATCATCAATTAAAATGTGTTGAACAGCATCTAACTGACTTTCTGCATCAGGATAGTCTTCATGACTAAAACCGGCCAAAGCTTCTGTTGGGTCAATCGCTTCAGCAAAGATTTTTTCAGCGATTGGGCCTAAACCTGCTTCTTTAGCTTTAAATGATTTGCTAGTACGTTTTGGACGGTACGGCGCGTAAATTTCTTCTAGCGCATTTTTTGTTTCCGCTGCGTTTACGCGAGCCAATAAATCATCAGAAAGTTTTTCTTGTTCTTTTAGAGATTCGATCACCTTTTCACGGCGCTCAAATAAATCACGCAGGTAAGCCAAACGTGTATCAAGCTGACGTAATTGAGTATCGTCCAAACCTTGCGTCACTTCTTTACGGTAACGTGCGATAAATGGAACACTGGCACCCTCATCAATGAGCTTGATGGCAGCTTCAATTTGATTTGGACGTACGGCAATTTCTTTTGCCAACTGCTGAACTAAGTCAGTCATCGTATTAGATCCCTGCAAGGATAAGTTCTAAAAGCCATGATTATAAAGACCAAGACCATAAAATCCACAATTGTTTTTATAAATTTATTCTTGGTTTTTAATGCCAATTCACTTCAATTACACATTTTTTTACTAAAATGACTATGAAACAGCAAATTAGCGCACACAATGAGGCAAAGATGATTCGTACAACATGTATACATTTGGTATCTATGTCTTGATTTTCACTGCAATATTTGTTGCTTTAGAGCATGGTAAATCTATATAAATGAATCGTATACTCAAATTGAAATCGACTTTTGTTTACGATGACAATAAAGAATAAAGGAGCACGTCATGAGTTTAGTTGTACCTGCTGAAAAAACAGATTCTGTACAAGCCGAAACCGACCGAGTCGAACGCATTTTGGTTGTTGATGATGACGTACGTTTACGCACGCTCTTACAGCGCTTCCTAGAAGATAAAGGTTTTGTAGTCAAAACCGCACATGATGCGACTCAGATGGATCGTCTGTTGCAGCGGGAACTCTTTTCCCTCATTGTGCTGGACTTTATGTTGCCCGTTGAGGATGGTTTGAGTATTTGCCGTCGTCTACGTCAATCAAGCATTGATACACCCATTATTATGCTGACTGCGCGTGGTAGTGACTCTGACCGTATTGCGGGCCTTGAAGCGGGTGCGGATGACTACCTACCAAAACCATTTAACCCAAATGAGCTTTTGGCACGTATTCGTGCCGTATTACGTCGTCAAGTTCGTGAAGTTCCGGGTGCACCGAGTCAACAAATGGAAGTGGTGTCATTCGGTCCATGGTCACTAGACCTTTCAACACGTACCTTGACTCGTGAAGGTCAAGTGGTGACTTTAACCACAGGTGAATTTGCGGTACTTAAAGCATTAGTACAACACCCACGTGAACCATTGACTCGTGACAAACTTATGAATCTTGCACGTGGTCGTGAATGGGGTGCTATGGAGCGTTCAATAGACGTTCAGGTTTCTCGCTTACGTCGTTTAGTGGAAGAAAACCCTGCCCGCGCACGCTATATCCAAACTGTTTGGGGCGTAGGTTATGTCTTTGTTCCAGATGGTGCTGAATAAAAAATAAGATTAGATATGAGAATCAAGTCACCACCTCTCATGTCCGGAAACGCCATTCGCTGCTGTCTGAGCCACTTGAAATTGAACTTATTAAAGTAAAGTGCGCGAGTTCAGCGAATGGCAAAAATTTTGGTTACGTTTTTAAAAAGTAACATAACGAGCTCCTCCCAAAGAATGTTCCAGCAGTAAGATTCCATTGCAAAGAATAAAAACTGCATTTCAAAAAATGGCTTAAAGGATTTCTGCTTGAAACTCGAACCTATCGACCCACAGGAATTTACCGACTACGAAGCTTACTCCGAAAAAAAGCGGACACGCTCGGAACGCTTCCTCGATAAAATAAAACCCCGCTCTGCAGCAATGCGCACAACCATTTTGGTTCTGTTCGTGGTTTTCTTCAGCCTGTTTATGTCCTTATGGTTCTTTTGGCGCACCCTTTACTTGCCTGAAATTCAGCAGCATGCCCGTTATCTCGCAACAGAACTTGAAATCATCAACAATCCCGATTTACGTATTTTCCATAATAATGCTGAAGTGGACGTCGATGACTGGATGCGTAACCGTGTTGGCATTGAATACGTCACCAATCCCAAAGAATTCCCTAATGTCAAAGACAAAGTGATTGCAGAATTTTTTACCAACCAAATCGAGAAAAAACTGGCTAAGGAAATGCGCATTGACAATGCCACCGTGTATTTCCAATTTAAGCCCGACCCACGTATTTGGATTCAAACCCCAGAAATGAATGGTAACTGGGTACGTGAACCCCTCAAAACCTATGCGAACTACAGCGCAGAATTGATTTTAGGCTGGTTATTGGGGATACCTCTAATTGCCGCAGTGATTATTTTAACGCTAGTTCGTCAGCTCAACCGTCCGTTAAAACGTTTACAAGATGCAGCGAATAGCTATAGTAAACAAGGTACAGCGCCCTATTTAGAAACCAATCATGGACCGCAAGAAATCCGTGAGGTGAACCAAGCCTTCAACCATATGGTCTATACATTGGAACAAACTGAACGTGATCGTCGCATTATGTTAGCGGGTATTTCACACGATTTGCGTACCCCTCTCACGCGGATTCGACTCAGCGCAGAAATGATGCCAGATGATGACTTTTTAAAAGAAGGTTTGATTTACGATGTAGAAGATATGGATGCCATTCTCAATCAGTTCATTTCTTATATGCGTGATGGTTCAGATGAAGTGCCTCAAGACACCGATTTAAATTCTTTGTTACAGGAACTGGTCATTCAATTTAAACCGCTCGATATCCGTTTTGAACCCCAAGACTTACCGATTATCCAAGCCCGCAGTTTGTCACTAAAACGCTTGATTGGTAACTTAATCAATAACTCAAAACGCTATGGTGCTGAACCGATAGAATTATCAACTGAATACGAAGGTGATCATATTTTAATTCGGGTCGCCGATCATGGTGAAGGTATCCCTGAAGATCAAATTGAAGATCTTATGCAGCCCTTTGTTCGCGGTAATGATGCACGGACCATTCAAGGAAGTGGTTTAGGTTTAGCCATCGTTAAAAGGATTGTTGACATACACTCTGGTCAACTTTCAATTCACAATCGAAAAGAAGGTGGGCTAGAAGCGATTATTTCTTTACCACTGCAAAAATTTGAAAATGACGATAATTTAAACAATGGTCCTTTGGAAAAATTGAAACAAAGTTTGACAGAACGCTTTTAACAAGCGTTCAAAAAAGGAACAAACAGTTTTGTTTAAGCTTTAATCGTTGTATTTTTTTACATTACAAATCAATTGATTAAAAATCATAAAAATATCTTATACCCACATTTTCTCAAAAAATTAGACCTTAGCCTAACAGGTATGCAAAATGGCTTTTTTGATCGGTACAATCCGTATCAGTTATTAGGAATTTCACGAGAGTATAAGATGTCTTTAGATCGCATCCGTTTAGCGTCACTTCACGATAAAGTTATCAGCGCTAAACAAGCTGCTGAATTTATCAAAGATGGTATGACTGTAGGCATGAGTGGCTTTACCCGCGCAGGTGAAGCAAAAGCAGTGCCTTTAGCATTAGTTGAACAAGCGCAAGCGAACCCGTTGAAAATTACGTTAATCACAGGTGCGTCTCTAGGCAATGACTTAGACAAAAAATTGACTGAAGCAGGTGTTCTTGCTCGTCGTTTACCGTTCCAAGTAGACAACACTTTACGTAAAGCCATCAACAAAGGCGAAGTCATGTTCATCGATCAGCATTTGTCTGAAACAGTTGAACAAATGCGTAACCTTCAGCTTAAAAAGCCTGATGTTGCAATCATTGAAGCTGTTGCAATCACTGAAGATGGTGGCATCATCCCAACAACTTCTGTAGGTAACTCTGCAAGCTTCGCGATTTTTGCTGAAAAAGTTATTGTAGAAATCAACACGAACTTAAGCCCTGCTTTTGAAGGCTTACACGACATCTACATCCCAACATATCGTCCAACACGTCAAGCAATTCCATTGACTCATGTGGACGAGCGTATTGGTACACATGCGATTAACATCGATCCTTCAAAAATTGTGGGTATCGTAATCAACAATGAATTACATGACTCACCATCAACTGTAACTGCACCAGATGATGAGACTCAAGGTATTGCAAACCACTTGATCGCTTTCTTTGAAAAAGAAGTGGAAGAAGGTCGTTTACCGAAAAATCTTGGTCCATTACAAGCTGGTATCGGTTCAATTGCAAACGCAGTTTTGACTGGTCTTAAAGATTCTAACTTTGAAGACTTGATCATGTACTCTGAAGTACTTCAAGACTGTACTTTCGAATTGATCGACGCTGGCAAAATGAAATTTGCTTCAGGTTCATCAATTACACTTTCTGCTAAATATGGCGAAAAAGTATTTAACAACCTTGAAGCGTACAAAGACAAATTGGTTCTTCGTCCACAAGAAATTTCAAACCACCCTGAACTTGTACGTCGTTTAGGTATTATTGGTATCAACACAGCACTTGAGTTTGATATCTACGGTAACGTGAACTCAACTCACGTTTGTGGTACCAAAATGATGAACGGTATTGGTGGTTCAGGTGACTTCGCACGTAATGCGCACTTGGCAATCTTCGTGACCAAATCAATTGCGAAAGGCGGCGACATTTCTTCTGTTGTTCCATTCGCTTCTCACATTGACCATGCTGAACACGACGTTGACATCCTTGTAACTGAACAAGGTCTTGCTGACTTACGTGGTCTTGCACCGCGTGAACGTGCTCGCGCTGTCATCGACAACTGTGCTCACCCAAGCTACCGTGATGCATTGAACGATTACTTCGATCGTGCATGTGCAAAAGGTGGTCAAACGCCTCACCTACTTCGTGAAGCATTGTCTTGGCACGTTAACTTCGAAGAGAACGGCCACATGTTGGTTGCTCAACCAGAAGCTAAAACTGCTTAATTGACAGTTCGATAAAAGACGCTCTTCGGAGCGTTTTTTTATGCCTTTTATTTTTCGCCATGGCTTATCAAGTCTTTCAAACTCGATTAATCTAAATTGGTCAAAATAAATTCAAAATTAAAATTATGTTTTTCATTCGACCTTATCTTGAGTTAGATTTAGATGATGTGATTGCGCTTTGGGAACTATGTAATCTCACACGACCTTGGAACAATCCTGAAATTGATATCTTTCGTAAATTGGCTCAGCGCGATCAACTCTTTTTATTGGCTGTCAAAGATGATCAATTGATAGCGACGGTGATGGGTGGCTATGATGGACACCGAGGTTGGGTCAATTATCTGGCCGTACATCCACATTTTCAACGTAATGGCGTCGCCACTGCTCTCATTCAGCAACTAGAAAAACGGTTAATTGCACTTGGTTGCCCTAAGCTTCAGTTACTGATTCGTCAAGACAATATTGATGTACAAAATTTTTATGAGCAATTGGGCTATGAAGAAATTGACGTGATTTGCATGGGAAAACGACTCATCTCAGATTAGTTACTGAATCTAAAAATTAAAATGGAACACCCAACCTAATATCCATACATTGAAATGGATTGAAAAAAAATTCAGTGCAAAGGGTTTGCATTCATCGACTTTAAATTTTAGGATTTGCCCCCATACAATTTAACAGAACTTAGAAAAGAGATTTCCCATGCGTGTAGATATCTGGTCAGACGTCGTTTGCCCTTTTTGTTATATTGCAAAAAAACGCCTTGAAGCGGCAGCTGAAGAATCAGGTGTAGAGCTTGAAGTGTTTTGGCACAGCTACCAGTTAGATGCAGATGCACCAGCCCGCTTAGAGATTTCAAATACTGAGCGTTTGGCGCAAAAATATGGTCGTAGCCTTGCAGAAGTAGAAGAAATGCAGCGCAATATTGCAGACATGGCAAAGGCGGAAGGCATTGACTTTAACTGGGAAAAAGCCAATTCAGGCAATACCTTCAATGCTCACCGCTTAATTCATCTTGCACAAAGCAAAGGTTTGGGGAATGAAGCCAAAGAAGCATTCTTCTACAGCTATATGACTCAAGGTCTAGCAATTGGTGAACGTGAAACCCTAGAAGATGTGGCTTCACGTATTGGTTTAAATCCAGTTGAAGTTGATGACCTACTCGACTCTGATGAATATGCTGACTTTGTGAAATATGATGAAGAAGTTGCCCGTGAACAGCTTAAAGTCACTGGCGTGCCTTTCTTCGTATTTGAACAGCGTATTGCCTTAGCAGGTGCGCAGCCAAAAGAAGTGTTTAAACAAGTCATAGATAAAGCGGCTGAATTACCTGAAATTGCACCGACTCCAGTGTGTAATGATGAAAGCTGCGAAACACCAGAAAAATAATTGTTTGATCTGCTAGATTCGATTCAAATATAAAAAATCCCCAACCTTGGGGATTTTTTATTACAGTTCTAAATCAATTTAGTCCACTAAAAAGCTAATTTTTAAATTGACACGATACTCCGAAATCTTATTATCTTTAATCACCACTTTTTGTTCGTTAATCCATGCACCTTGGACATTCTTAACGGTTTCAGTCACTTTATTAATCCCTGATTGGATTGCATCTTCAAAACTTTTCGAACTGCTTGCATTTACTTCAACAACTTTAGCTACCGACATTTTAATAATCCTCATTGTTATGTTTTTGAGCATTTATCATACGATCAAGTTAAATTAATTGGTTATTTTTTAAACATTTCAACAGCAAATCATTACATGCCTGCCACAGGTTTTAAGTCCTTAATAACTGCTTACAAACAAATACCTTGTTTTAACATGCCTTAAATATAAGAACTAAGATTAGTGGTCTAGGCTAGGAACTGAACTTTTTATCCTGATCAGGAGTTATGCAATGACCAATGAAAATCAAGCAGCATACGACGAATCTAACCTAGGAAACAGCGCCGAAAATCCAACCTCTGATACGAAGTCTACTGCCAGCTGTTGCGCAGGAAAATCACGCTTTTCACCGACAGTGAAAGGTGCCCTGATTGGCGCTGTTGCAGGTAGCGTCTTGCCAGTTTTTGGAACCATTAGTGGTGCCATTATTGGTGGTATTGCTGGAAAAATTTATGAGAAAAAGTGTGTGAAACACTAATACATCAATCCTATAATTGCGAGTGAAGAAGGAGCTTCACTCAGCGCAAAAAACTTAGAGTATTAACTCTAACAACATGTTTTATATAAATTAAAATTAATACCGTTTATCTTTGATTGCCGATTCGATCATTTTTAATTGATTATTTTTTGATATTATTTTCACATAAATTCAAGTGATTAATTTTCTCCCTGACGCGGTTTATACGCGTCAAACATGATCAAATAGGAATACAAAATGAACGCAATTAAATACGCGATGGCTGCTGCTGTAATGGTACTTTCTGCTAATGTTTCTGCACAAATTGTTTATGTACCCGATTTCCCTGTGAAAAAAGCAGTTGCAACTGAAACTGCCAATGCTGACAGCAAAGCACCTGCTGCTGAAGAGTCAACTGAAGCTACACCTTCAACTGAGAAAAAAGCATAATTTTTAGCTGATTTTTCATTTAAAAGCCGACTGTCGATACAGTCGGTTTTTTATTGCGTGATATTTCAATGTCACTTGAATCTATTAAAAATAACTAAAACAACACCCACATTTTGCCTCCCCATTATTTCGCCATCGTTTACGTTGCTCACTATTTTTAAATAAGCCCATACAAGGATTGGAATTCCTGATGATTTTTCTCGTATTATTTTTAAACAAAATGCGCTATATTTGTCATAAATGACACTTTTTTAGTAGAAGCTGACATTTATTTCCATGTTTTTTTTAATGAAATGCCTATAATCAAAATACATATTCGTCTTCATTATTTGTTTTTTACAGTCGACCTATGCATGAACTTCAGGCACTTATACAAGGAAAAATTTCTGCTCAAGTGATCGATATTGATCACTTGATCGAACTCGCTCATCGCTATAAAGACCCCAATTCAGCCGAATATAAATTAGTTGAACTTGCAACCAATATAGTACTCGCTAAGTATTTAGAAAAAGCTCAAAAAGTTCTTTAGGAACATGTGCAAATGAATCTACAAGAAAAAACACAGCTAATAAAAGAAATATATGTCCTGACGCATCAACTTGAACATCGGACCATGAGTCTGTATGAAACTGCACGTTCTAAAAAACGTATACATGAAATATTTGCCTTGTGTGATGAGCCAATTTTTCAAAAGCAATTACTTGAATATAAGGCGCTGACAGAACCAACCATTGCTGCTCAGCAGTTTGCCAAACAAACTCCATTTTCAAGAACCTTCCGAGGCTATTTCCAAAACAGTGATGCTTTAGAGGATGGTTTGTATCAACATCCTGAGATGGGCTGGGCTTTTTTACACCAAGCGAGTCATTGGCAAATTTGGATGATTCCTGCGCCGAGTCGCACAGCGCTGATCAGTGAATGGGGGAAATTTGCGGATTGTTATGATTGGCTGCTTAAACAGCAACAGTTATATCAATGTTTAGAAACCGACCAAGAATATCAACAACGTATTACTAAACAGAACCAGACCTGTATAAATAAGCGCTTAGGTCAGAAATTAGAGACATTACACACTGATAATCAAACTCAGGTTCAAGTTCATAGCATCAACATGCAGGAACACACAAATACTCAAGTTTCAGATCAAGTCTCAGACTGCATTCAAAGCCTAAATCTTCCTTCGGCTGAGCAAAATAGCGACGAGAAGCTAGAGAGCACTAATTGCTCTTTAACATCATCACTGTCGATGCAAGAAATCTCTGAACAGGTAGTGGCTGAATCTCATCATGCTCAAACCCATGTACCGAATATAGACAGTATCCAAATCGGTCAGTTCACGGCGAACGTGCAGCAGATTCCGCTTCTGAAGCCAGACTCTGTAGTATTGTTTGAACTACGGATACATGAGCAACCAGAAATCAATCTACACATTGATTTGCTCATACACGCGACTACGCTTGAGCATTGGGATGAACGTCCCGTATATGTGGCCGAACAAATCAATGTTGAAGGCAAGTTCATCAAATATCTGATGTTACTGGGTGCAGAAAGCCAAATGGAAGCCATTCGACTTGCACAACTATTTACCCAGCAACACCAACATGATGTGGCCTCAATCAAAACCCTGAGTATCACATTGATGTCTCAAATTTTGTTCAAGCCGCATGAGCTTTATCAACATTATCAACTGGCTGAGAATATTTGGCACAAAACTGACTATTTCCCCTTTATTCCAGCAACCCTACTGCATACACAAAAATTTATTCAATTCGAAGAGCCTGAAGCGCAATTCAGTACCCCAATTTTATTATTAAAAGAACGCCAAAAACTTCGTCTAATCCATGGTGATCAACGCATTGCCTTATCTCGGACTGAACAAGCTTACCCCTACCTAATCCTTAGCCGTCAACAGGGATTAAATTGGCGAACAATTCAAACCGTGATCAATCAATTACCGCAACCCATCGATGTGCAACAGCTCTATCAAGCACTAAAACTGTATATTGAAGATTAATTGCAGTTATTTTGTAGCTTAACTTGTTTTTATGTTCAAATTTTACAAAACTACAGGAAAAGGAAATTCCACTGGGGCAAATGATATGCAAAAACAACAACATTTTGTTCAGACTTTACTTTTTTCCGTATCGCTTAGCTTGATGTATCAAATTTCTTCGGCTGCTGAAACGATTGAGACGACTCCGCCCACGGTAGATCAGCCTTCAAATCAAGCTGAAAATATATCGAGCGAATACACGCCAAAACAATATGATCTTTTAGACTATATTCCACGCTGGATTGATGCCAGCCCAACATTTCTACCAGGGCAATCTGACCGTCCCATTGTCCCAACTACGGAACAAACAGAAAATAATAGTTGGACCGATAAACAACAAAAGAAAGTCAGAAATTGGACAGATCGAACAGCAATCAAAATGAATAATTGGTTTGGTGAAAGCCAGCCAGATAAACCAGCAAATGCAACATTAAGGGTCATCTTAGACAATAGCTGGGATAAACATGAAGGATACGAAATTAAGCCGCGTATTCGAGGAAAAATAAAATTACCGACTTTAGAAAAAAAATTGAGTGTCGTTTTTGGTGATGATTCTTTAGATAATGAGCTGGATAATAACACTGCAATTTCTAATGAAAACCCTGCTGGGCGTACAGATAAGCATTATGACAATAAGCAAACCCGTGACGATAACAGCTCCCTCGCCTTACGCTGGTCTGAAATTTCAGATCGTCTCCCTTTTGAAACAGATATCGATCTCGGTTTACGTTCGGGCGATGATTTATATGTACGTTTAAAAGCCTCAAGAGAATGGCAATTGGACAATGATTTTAATTTTGTTGCTGAACAAATCTATCGCTATGGTATTGATAGCGAAAACTATTTAAGAACAAATTTAGAACTGACCCATTCACGTGAAGGTCAGCCGTTTATTTCGAATCAATTCAATCTGACCTATGCAGATGAACAAGTTGATGATTTGAAATGGGACAACTACAGTTATCGTCAGCACCAGTTTTTTAAAGGCAATCGCTTTAACTATGGACTTTATACTGGTGGTTATTATGATGACAGCAAACTTCGCTTAAATAGTTGGGGGCCTTATGTTTCGTGGCGCCAACCCTTCCTACGCGAATGGTTCTATATTCAAGGTGATCTCAATTATCTGAACAATGACCGCGAAGATAAGAGCCACTATGTTGGTGCACTGCTACGACTCGAAGCACTGTTCTAATCCACGCCTTAACATTTCCAGTTTTAATCAGTCTATAAAAAAGCCTCCCTTAGAAGGCTTTTTAAATTTTACTTATTTCAACAATAAGCTATTGATACGTTTAATGTATTGCGCAGGATCTTCAGGTAATCCTCCTTCAGCAATCAGTGCTTGATCGAAGATCACATTGGCTAAATCATCAAATTGCGCTGAACCTTCTAACTTTTGCACCAATGGATGTGATGGGTTAATTTCCAATACAGGTTTCGACTCAGGTACTGCTTGCCCTGCTTGTTTCAGCATACGCACCAACTGTGGCGATAACTCACCTTCTGCAACCACGAGACACGCTGGTGAATCTACAAGGCGCGTGGTGACACGTACTTCAGATGTCTTCGCCTTTAAAGCATCCGACAATTTTTCCACGACAGGTTTAAATTGCTCAGTGGCTTCTTCAAGCGCTTTTTTCTCTTCAGCATCTTGTAAATCACCTAAATCAACAGCACCTTTAGAGACGTTTTGCAATGGTGTACCATCGAATTCAAAGACAAATTCCATCGCCCATTCATCGACACGTTCAGTCATCAATAAAACGTCAATGCCTTTCTTTTTAAAGAGTTCAAGTTGCGGCGAATTTTTTGCAGCATTTAAACTATCCGCTGTCACATAATAAATGGCTTTTTGCCCTTCTTTCATTTGGGCTTTATAGTCAGCAAATGACGTTTTTACCTCATCACTTCCAGCAGTCGCAAAACGTAATAATTTTAAAATACGTTCGCGATTCGCCAGATCTTCGCCCAAACCTTCTTTTAACACTGAGCCAAATTCAGTGTAGAAGGTTTGAAATTTCTCTTGATCTGCTGCATCTTCGGATTTTGCCAAGCCGTCTAATACCGTCAAAATACGACGTGCATTACCTTCACGAATGGTTTTAACATCACGACTTTCTTGTAGCAGCTCACGGCTCACGTTCAGTGGTAAATCAGCACTATCAACCACACCTTGCACAAAGCGTAAGTAATTTGGAATCAGGTTATCTGCATCATCCATAATGAATACACGTTTCACATAAAGCTTAATGCCCGCCTTTGCTTCACGAGTAAAAATATTGCTCGGTGCACGTGATGGGATATACAGTAATTGCGTGTATTCAGTGCTGCCTTCTACGCGGTTATGTGCCCATGCCAATGGGGCCTCATAGTCATGGCTCAGATTCTTATAAAATTCGCAATATTGCTCATCGCTAATTTCATTCTTATTGCGCGTCCACAAAGCACTCGCTGAGTTAATGGCTTCCCATTCATCCGTCAGCACATATTGACCGGGTTTAGCTTCTTCACCTTCAGCTACTTCTTCTTGTTGCCAAACTTCTTTCGGCATTTCAATTGGCAAGCTAATATGGTCTGAATATTTATTGATGATCTGCTTTACTTTGTTACGATCTAAATAGTCCAATGCATCTTCACGTAAATGCAAAATAATCTCTGTTCCACGTGAAGCCTTATGGATTTGCTCGACATCAAACTCACCTGTGCCTTGACTAACCCAGCGCACACCTTCCTCTGCCTCTGTGCCTGCACGACGTGATTCAACGGTAATTTTTTCAGCAACAATGAAGCCAGAATAAAAACCGACACCAAACTGACCAATTAATTGCGCATCAGACTTTTGATCGCCTGTCAGTTTCGACATAAAGTCTTTGGTTCCTGACTTGGCTATCGTCCCCAAATGCTCAATAGCTTCTTGCTGATTCATACCAATACCATTGTCAGAAATGGTGATGGTTTTATTGGTTTTGTCGAGACAAATTCGAACATGTAGCTCAGGGTCATTTTCATAATATTCAGGATGATTAATCCCTTCAAAACGTAGTTTATCGCAGGCATCAGAAGCGTTCGACACCAACTCACGTAAGAAAATTTCAGGATTTGAATATAATGAATGTGTGACTAAATGTAGTAATTGAGCCACTTCGGCTTGGAAGCTATGTTTTTGAGAATTTTGTTCGCTCATTCGTCTCTCCGTTCATATTGCTTTTAAAAGTTTATTGCATATATGAATGGAGGGACTTTGTTTTTTTTCAATAGGCTTAAATCAAATTTGGCCATGAAAATATACTTTGCACAGCACTGAGCTTAGAACGGGCCTTGCTTATAGACACGGTCCATATACAGATCTAATTTTTGCTGTCGCATTTTATAAACATCTTGTAGACAACTCACATTATCTCTACATTGGTCACGTAAACTTAACCATTGCACTTGCTGATCCTGAATCGCACCACGCGTTCCCATAGGTACCAAATGACGAATGATGTTGTAGGTCGTCGCCATCTTCACATCTGCATCGTTTATAGCTCTGTTATTGCAAATCGCATGTTCCGTGACTGTTTTAGCTTTATTACAATCATAACTGGCAGCCTGTACAGAAAACGTCGCATAAGCACCACAGATAACCAGCGCACATTGAATCAATTTTTTCATTCTGATACGTCCTACTGCAAAAAGTGAGAATAACCTTAAGATTCATCATTCTAATGTATTCAAGCTTCAACCTTTAACTCAATCCAAACGCGTTAGCATTGCGTAATTTTTTGCAAAAAAAACCCTGCCAAATGGCAGGGTCTAAGCACAATTCTTAACCTTAGAATTTGTAGCTATAACCGATGGTGTACACCATTGGGTCGATGTCTAGGTCAAATTTACCACCACCTAACTCATCAATTAGAGTCACTTCAGGGCTTAATTGAGCATAACGAGCATCGAAATAAACACCCCAGTTTTTCGCATCAGCTGGTTGATAATTAAAACCGAGTTGACCTGCAAAACCAAAATCTTCTTTTACATTTTTAGCAGCGCCACTTTCATCCCAAGCAACAAATGCCGTACCACCTACACCAATATACGGTGTAAAACGTGTTGAATTTTTAAAGTTATATTTTGCCGTAATTGTTGGTGGAAGGTGCTTAATTTTAGCCGCCTTGCCGCCATCCAGTAATACGTCATGACCAATTGGCGTTGCTAATAACAATTCAGCAGAAATATTGTCATTAAAGAAATATTCAACCGATGGTGTAAATGCTAGCTCATCATCCGCTTTAACTGTACCTAAAGCAGTTTCAGTATCACCTGTAGGAGAAATAACAGAACCACCAACTTTTACCTGCCATTCACCAGCCATTGCTGAAGCAGACATCCCCAATAATGCAATAAGAGCAGCTTGTTTTAACATTTTAAAGCAACCTTTCAGAATGAATAATTAATATTAAACATTAGTATTAATATTATGCAACACCCGTTATTAAACTAATTTTTACATTATTTATAATACATTGTTTTATATTGTTATTTATTTTAAACCAAGCCAGCAAGTTGGTTTTATAATTTCAAAAAATATTATTAAATTATTAAAATAAATTCCAACCATTTTAATCCGATTTAATCATTATATTTTATTTTAAACCAACCAAAACCATCAGATTAATAATAAAAAAGGCGATTATAAAATCGCCTTTTTAAAATTTTTAATTTACTTAAAGAACCATCACAGCAATCCAGCCAAAGATTAACAGCGGAATATTGAAGTGAATAAATGTCGGTACAACAGTATCCCAAATATGATCATGTTGACCGTCAACTCCCAAACCTGCTGTAGGTCCTAATGTCGAGTCTGAAGCAGGCGAACCAGCATCACCCAATGCAGCGGCTGTACCAATCATCGCTACAGTCGCCAATGGTGAGAAACCGAACTGCACGCACAATGGTATATAAATCACCGCGAGTACAGGTACACTTGAGAAGGAAGAACCAATCCCAATGGTCACAAATAGCCCTGTAAAGAGCATTAGGAATGCAGCAAGTGCTTTATTACCACCAATAATCTCTACGATACCATTCACTAAATTATTGATGTCCCCTGTCGCAGTCAGCACAGATGCAAAACCTTCGGCAGAAATCATGATAAAGCCAACCAAAGCCATAATGCGCATCCCTTGAACAAAGATGTCATCTGCTTCACGCCATTTGAAAATTCCTGCTGCAGATAAAATAGCAAAGCCCACTAATCCACCCAGCATCATTGATTCTGAGAAGCGTTGTACCAAGAAGGTTAAAACTACCGCTAAAATAGCCATGATCATGGTCATTTTAGAAATACTAGGTGCTTTTGACGCCTCAACTTTCAGATCTTCTGCGTCATCTTCTAAATTTTGCTGATTGGCACGAAGCGGTTTATCTAAATCAATCGTGGTCACTGCTTTAACACTTCGATCTTGATACTGACGAGGCTTACGATAACTAATAAACACCGCAACCAAGGCTCCAATCACCATACCAAGTACAGAAATGGCCATGCCCGCAGGCATCATCCAACGTTCAACTTGTAAGCCATATTCAGCGCCAATTTTGTTGATATTTCCCATCAAAATTTGTTCAAGGAAAATCGCACCAAACCCTGAAGGGATAAAGATATAGGTACCCACCAAGCCGAGTGTCAATACACATGCTGCTGCACGTCGATCTAGATTTAAATGATTCATCACTTTGAGTAACGGCGGAATCAAAACTGGAATAAATGCAATGTGCACCGGAATCACATTTTGCGAACAAATCGCAGCAATCAACAAAATACTAAATAACAAATATTTAACTTTGTTGGCTTGAACATGACTAACTTCCTTACCCAAAATGCCAATTAATTTATGCGCTAATAAATCAGGAAGTCCAGACTTAGAAAGAGCCAAGGCAAAAGCTCCCAAAATTGCATAGGTCAATGCAACTTCAGCACCTTTACCCAGACCATCATTAAAAGCAGAAACAGTATCTGGAAGGCTTAACCCTGCCACCAAACCACCAACGATTGCTGAAATTACTAATGTAAAGACAACGGAAACACGTGCCAGTGACAAAATAAACATCACTAGAATCGCAATGACGACAGCATTCATGAATTAGATTATAGGAAAAAGAAAAACAGCATTTTAGCAGATTAAATTTTCATTAACCGTAAATTCCACAATGCTCTTCTTCTTCTTAAATCATTTAGACATAAGCAATTGTAAATCTAAAGTATTGTATCAACCCATTTTATGAGCAACGCATTAAAAACGTTGAGCAAATGTTCTGATATAGGTTGCAATATTTTCAGGCTGACTCAAAATTGCCCAATGATTCGCTTTAACCTCAACCACGGATAAATCTTCCACCCATTGCGGTAATGCATCAATCAACTCAGGGCTCACAAAATTATCGTATTTCAATACAATGGCTTGGACTGGACAAATTGCATGTCGTTTACGCGGGCGAGTTAAGCTTGAAATAAAATTAGCACGGTACAAACCCACACCATTTTTCCCATCATGTTGAATATTGGCATTTAAAGGCAGATTCGGAGTTCGTTCCAATTCAGTGACCACTTTGCCCCATCGTTCAGGATTAAAGAAATGCCATGCCGTCGGCGCTAAAAATGGCAATTGGAAAACTGCGATATACCAAGACTTGCTGATTTGTTTAAAAAATTTAGCCTTTCGCTGTTTGAATTGATCGCGTAGCCAAAATGCCGCATGATCTAAACAGGGTCCCGATATCGTGGAATATGACAAAATTTTTGATCTAAATTTTGGCTCAGTCACAGATTCCCAAGATTGAATTGACCCCCAGTCATGCGCTGCAAGATGAAATGGTCGATCCCCCAATACCGCTTGTGTCACACTGTCCAAATCTTGTGACAGTTGCGCTAAACGATAGTCACGTACTTTGCGAGGGACTGAGGACTGCCCTGCGCCACGCACATCGTAAGTCACGATATAAAAATCAGCGATAAGCTGCTGAATAACAGGTTCCCAAACTTCCTGATTATCTGGATAGCCGTGCACCAAAACTAAAGCAGGTTTGCTCGAATCCCCCCACAATTTTACAAACAGTCGCTGTTGGTCTGTGGTATTGACCCACTGAGTGCTGAAATCCATTTTATAGTCCTTATTTGATGAATTATCGTATTGGCGATTTATTTTTGATCATGGGCAATGTGATCAATGCCACATTTTTTAAACTGCTTTAGTATGCAAAGTACAGCACAAAAAAAAATTGACCATGATGAGCATAATCCAGAAAATAATGACAATTCCAATTGTCTCGAAATATTTACTCAATCACTATGCCCCATATAAAGGTGCGGGTATTGCAATTGATAAAATTGATTTAGAAAACTACCACATTCGCGTCAAAATGCCCTTAACGCGTAAAAATCAAAATATTGTCGGTGTACATTTTGGTGGAAGTTTATATTCGATGGTTGATCCATTTTATATGCTGCTGTTGATGCATCATCTTGGTTCACGCTATATCGTGTGGGATAAAGCCGCCACTATTCAATTTCTTGCACCCGGTCGTGGCACCGTATACGCAAACATTCAACTGGATCTGAATGAAATCCAACACATAAAAACTTTAGTTGCAAATCATGCTCCAATTTTAAGAAATTATACGCTAAACGTTTTTGATGAGGCCGGCGTTCGCATTGCTGAAGAAATCCAGAAAACTTTATATATCCGATTAAAACAGCCACGCCCGCGCAAATAAAAAGGCGCTAATGAATTAGCGCCTTTTTATTGAAAAATTCAGAGTGATTATCGGTTTTGCTCAATAGCAGCACCAGCACCGCCACCAATTGCACCACCAATGGCAGCACCACTATTTCCACCAAAGATACTTTTACCCACGGCAGAACCAATCGCACCACCAACACCACTATATGTTGCGTTACGGTTTGAACCATGTTGGGTCTTACTACCGACTGCCGCACCTGCACCACCACCAACTGCGGCGCCAACACCACCACCAACATTATTACCGACACCACCACCAATCGCACCACCGAGTGCAGCAGCACCAATACGTTGTTCATTCGGTGACATACTTTCACAACCGGCAAGCATCATGGTCGACATTGTCGCAACTGCGAGTACGCACATTACTTTTTTCATTGTGATGATCCTTGTCTTCTTCAGTTACATTTAGTCTAAATCTATTCTATGAAACAAATAGACAGAGCTTGTTACGTCTGTAGGCAGAAATGCTGCATTTTGTAAAATACGGTTCAAGGCATTAAGTTGGTTTATTCAGGATGTTCATCCAAAATCATTAGATCTTTAGTCGTTTCACCATTTTCAGTTAAAACTGCATGTGACAATTTAGCTTTGGTTTCTGGATCTGTTGCCTGATCTAGCTTTAGCGTGCGTTTAATCGGTTCCTGCCCTTTCTTAAACTCCATCCCTTCGGCATCAATATTGGTATTTTGACGAATAATCTGACCGTCCTGCTTCACCGTTGTCTTGGTCTCAATTTTAGAAGTTGGCACGATGACACCACCACGTTGTAACACGGGTATAGATAATTTTTTTTCAGAAAACTCACTTTGATGATCTGAAAGTTCAATTTCGCGCGCCACAATATCTTGCCCGTTATTGGTCATCTCTAATACTGTCGCTGTGACATGACGTACAGGCTCTTGACCCGCAACCCGTCGAATAACTTCTGTTTTCAGTACTGGTACAACCGCTTTATCTTGTACAACAATACTATTTGGCATGGGTGCAGCTATCGCTGTAACCGATGTCAATACAGCAGAAACCGCTAATAATTTTTGAGTGATTTTCATGAAGTTCCCCAGTCGTTTAAATTTATAAATCAATAAATTTTTAATGTTCTATTTTAACTATAGGAAATAAAACAATATTAGGAAAGCTTTAATTTTCAAATAATCAACATAAAAAAAGCCACCCGAAGGTGGCTTTTTCTAAATCATTTAAGGGCTAATTAAAGACCGTTAAACTCATCACTGAATGCTTGACTTAAAGCTTGGTCAACATCAGAGAAATCATTGTGAAGCTCAAGTTCTGCAGCTTCTGATTCTTGACGACGACGCTCTAAGTGGTAAGCCAAACCTGTACCCGCTGGGATCAGACGACCTACAACTACGTTCTCTTTCAGACCGCGTAATTCATCTTCTTTACCTGTTACAGCAGCTTCAGTTAACACACGAGTTGTTTCCTGGAACGATGCAGCAGAAATGAACGAGTCAGTAGAAAGCGATGCTTTCGTGATACCCATCAATTGACGTTCAAACTTCGCTGGGAACTTGTTCTGAGCTGCCACAGCTTGGTTTTCTTGAACAACGCGGATGTATTCCACTTGTTCGCCTTTGATGAAGCTTGTATCACCACCGTCAGTGATTTCAACTTTACGCAACATTTGACGTACGATAACTTCAATGTGCTTGTCGTTGATTTTTACACCTTGGAGACGGTATACGTCTTGAACTTCGTTCACGATGTAGTTTGTAAGCGCAACTTCGCCTTTCAAACGCAAGATGTCGTGTGGATTTTGCGGACCATCAGAAATGGTTTCACCACGGTTCACATGTTCGCCTTCGAACACGTTAATGGTACGCCATTTCGGAATTAACTCTTCGTAGATCTCAGAGCCATCATCCGGAGTAATCACAAGACGGTTCTTACCTTTGGTCTCTTTACCGAAGCTTACGATACCTGAAATTTCAGCAAGGATCGCATGCTCTTTCGGTTTACGTGCTTCGAACAAGTCAGCTACGCGTGGAAGACCACCGGTAATATCACGAGTACGTGAAGATTCTTGTGGTACACGACCGATTACGTCACCGACACCGATTGTTTCGCCATCGCGAACAGTCAGAATCGTATTTTGTGGCAAGAAGTAGAACTGTTCGCCGCCATCAGTCGTATCCAATACAACTGCAGGACGCATATCTTTACCTGACGCAGGACGTGAAGTCACTGGTAAGATTTCAATTGTCGTCATACCTGTTGCATCATCAGTTTTCGAAGTCACAGTTACGCCATCAGCGATTTGGCTGAAACGTACTTTACCAGCAACTTCTGTTACCAATGGATGTGTATGTGGATCCCAAGTCGCTACAATACCGCCTGCATCGATAGTTTCACCATCTTTAAGCAAGATTGATGCACCGTAAGGGATTTTGTAACGTTCGCGCTCACGACCGATGTCATCTGCAATACCGATTTCACCTGAACGAGAAGTCGATACCAAATGGCCTTTCGCATGCTGTACAGTTTTCACATTATGGAAACGTACAGTACCTTTATTACGTACTTGTACACTGTTCGCAGCAGAAGTTCGGCTTGCAGCACCACCCACGTGGAATGTACGCATTGTTAACTGTGTACCTGGCTCACCAATTGATTGAGCAGCCATTACACCGACAGATTCACCGGGGTTCACCAAATGACCGCGAGCAAGGTCACGACCATAACATTTCGCACATACACCGAAAGTAGAAGCACAGTTTACAACTGAACGTACTTTCACTTCATCGACACCGCTATCTTCTAGGAAGTTAGCAAGTTTCTCGTCGATCAATGTGTTACGTGGAAGAACAACGTCATCCGAACCTGGTTTCTTCGCATCTTCAGCAAGTACACGACCCAATACTCGAGCACCAAGGTTTTCGATGACATCGCCACCTTGAATGAACGGCGTCATTACAAGACCGTCTAAAGTACCGCAATCTGGCTCAGTAATTACTAAGTCTTGCGCAACGTCTACAAGACGACGAGTCAAGTAACCAGAGTTCGCAGTTTTCAATGCAGTATCGGCCAAACCTTTACGTGCACCGTGTGTTGAAATGAAGTACTGAAGTACTGTCAAACCTTCACGGAAGTTTGCTTTAATTGGCGTTTCAATGATCGAACCATCTGGTTTCGCCATCAAACCACGCATACCAGCAAGCTGACGAATCTGAGCTGCCGAACCACGGGCACCAGAGTCAGACATCATGTAGATTGAGTTGAATGATTTTTGTTTCTCATCTTCACCCTGTTTATTTTTAACAGTTGTGAATGACAAGTTATCCATCATTGCTTTCGCTACTTGGTCGTTTGTACGCGCCCAAATATCGACAACTTTGTTATAACGTTCGCCGGCAGTTACGAAACCTTGCTCGAATTGTTGTTCAATTTCACGAACTTCAACTTCTGCTTTTTCGATAATTGCTTGTTTTTGTGGCGGAATCAACATGTCTTCCATACCAACAGACACACCAGAGTGAGTCGCTTGACGGAAGCCCAAGTACATCAATTGGTCAGCAAAGATTACAGTATCTTTTAGACCTAATTTACGGTAGCAAGAGTTGATCAATTTAGAGATGTTCTTTTTAGTCATCTCAACGTTGATTTGTTGGAAATCCATACCTTCAGGTACAACTTCCCAAAGTAAACAACGACCTGGTGTTGTGTCTACAACAATTGTTTGTTGTTCACGGTTACCATTTTCGTCGATCACAGTTTGGTGTACACGTGCTTTAACGCGAGCGTGTAAATCAACTTGACCTGTTGCAAGTGCACGGTTTACTTCGTCAGTATCCGCAAACACCATGCCTTCACCTTTGGCATTGATCGCATCACGAGTGATGTAATACAAGCCCAAGACAACGTCCTGAGAAGGTACGATGATTGGCTCACCATTCGCAGGAGACAAGATGTTGTTGGTTGACATCATTAACGCACGAGCTTCTAACTGAGCTTCAAGTGTTAATGGTACGTGTACCGCCATTTGGTCACCATCGAAGTCGGCGTTGAACGCAGCACATACGAGTGGGTGAAGACGGATCGCCTTACCTTCAATTAGAGTCGGTTCAAATGCTTGAAGACCCAAACGGTGAAGTGTTGGCGCACGGTTCAACATCACTGGATGTTGACGAATCACGTGAGCAAGTACGTCCCAAACTTCTGGAGTTTCACGCTCAACCATTTTCTTCGCAGCTTTAATGGTTGTTGCTTGGCCAGACGCTTGTAGTTTTGCGAAAATGAATGGTTTGAATAATTCAAGTGCCATTTTTTTCGGAAGACCACATTGGTGTAGACGTAATGTAGGACCTACAGTAATTACCGAACGACCCGAGTAGTCAACACGCTTACCAAGTAAGTTTTGACGGAAACGACCTTGTTTACCTTTGATCATGTCAGCCAAAGATTTCAATGGACGTTTGTTCGAGCCAGTAATTGCGCGACCACGACGACCGTTATCCAACAATGCATCGACAGATTCTTGCAACATACGTTTTTCGTTACGTACGATGATGTCTGGCGCCGCAAGGTCAAGAAGACGTTTCAAACGGTTGTTACGGTTAATCACACGACGGTAAAGATCGTTCAAGTCAGAAGTCGCGAAACGACCACCTTCAAGAGGAACCAACGGACGAAGATCAGGTGGAAGTACTGGAAGTACATTCATCACCATCCATTCTGGTTTGTTGTTTGACTCTTTGAATGCTTCCATCAATTTCAGACGTTTAGATGCTTTTTTAAGCTTCGTTTCTGAAGTTGTATTCGGAATCTCTTCACGTAGACGTGAAATTTCAGCTTCAAGATCGATGTCTTTCAACAAGTCTTGAACTGCTTCTGCACCCATTTTCGCAGTGAATTCATCACCGTGTTCTTCCAACGCAGTGAAGTATTCTTCATCGTTTAGAAGTTGGTATTTCTCAAGTGGAGTCATACCAGGGTCAGTTACAACGTATGATTCGAAATACAATACACGTTCGATATCACGTAAAGTCATGTCTAAAAGTAGACCGATACGGCTAGGAAGTGATTTTAAGAACCAAATGTGTGCAACTGGAGAAGCAAGGTCGATGTGACCCATACGCTCACGACGTACTTTTGCAGTTGTTACTTCAACGCCACATTTTTCACAAATGACGCCTTTGTATTTCATACGCTTGTATTTACCACACAAGCATTCGTAATCTTTTACTGGACCAAAAATTTTGGCACAGAATAAACCATCACGTTCAGGCTTGAACGTACGATAGTTAATTGTCTCTGGCTTTTTAACTTCACCGTGAGACCATGACTTAATCATTTCTGGTGACGCAAGACCAATACGGATGCGATCAAACTCTACTGGAGCATGACCGTCTGAATCCGTCTTTTTGCGCATGATATCGAGCAAGTCTTTCAATTTTTTTCTCCGTGTGTTGTGGAGATTTTCACTTCACAACTGGGTCACAAATATTGTTTTTTAACTGAGTAATCCCCCTCAATCCCGCCTGATTTAAGCGGGAAACTCCCCTTGAATAAAGAGGAGTAAATCCCCCCCTTTACAAAGGGGGTTGGGGGGATTGAATGGTTACTTAGTCACCATTTTTCAGTTCAATGTTGATACCTAAAGAACGGATCTCTTTGGTCAATACGTTGAACGATTCTGGCATACCTGGATCCATATAATGGTTACCATCTACAATGTTTTTGTAGATACGGGTACGACCTTCAACGTCATCCGATTTCACAGTAAGCATTTCTTGAAGAGTATATGCTGCACCGTATGCTTCAAGTGCCCATACTTCCATCTCACCGAAACGCTGACCACCGAATTGTGCTTTACCACCAAGCGGTTGTTGAGTTACTAGAGAGTAAGAACCAGTAGAACGCGCATGCATCTTGTCGTCAACTAAGTGGTTCAGTTTCAACATGTACATGTAACCTACAGTTACTGGACGGTCAAAACGCTCACCGGTACGGCCATCGTACAATACTGTTTGACCAGTACGTGAAATGTTCGCAAGCTCAAGTAATTCTTTGATTTGACCTTCTTCAGCACCATCAAATACTGGTGTTGCCAAAGGCACACCCTTACGAAGGTTACCTGAAAGCACCAAGATTTCTTCATCAGTTAAGCTATCAAGATCTTCTTGTTCGCCACCGACTTTGTTGTAAATCTTGTCTAAGAATTCACGTAACTCAAAAATAGTACGCTGTTCTTTCATCATCTTGTCGATTTGATCGCCAAGACCTTTTGCAGCCATACCCAAGTGAGTTTCAAGAATCTGACCCACGTTCATACGTGACGGTACACCCAGTGGGTTAAGTACCACGTCAACTGGAACACCGTTTGCATCGTGTGGCATGTCTTCTACAGGCAAGATGTTTGATACAACACCTTTGTTACCGTGACGACCCGCCATTTTATCACCCGGTTGGATGCGACGTTTTACTGCAAGATAAACTTTAACAACTTTCAATACGCCAGTTGTTAGTTCGTCACCAGTAGAAAGTTTGCGTTTTTTCTCTGCAAATTTCTCGTCAATTTCTTGGCTCTTCTCTTTCAAGAATACTTGAATTTGAGTTAAACGTTCAGCAATCGCTTCGTCTACAGGTTGGATTTCAAGAAGTTCAACCAACTCTAGACCAGACAATAACTCTTCAGTTAATTTGTCACCGCGTTTTGTTGTACCGCCACCGTTAGATTCTTGACCTTTCAATAGGCGAACAATACGTTCACGTGCTGCTTCTTCGAAGATTTTGTATTCTTCTTTCAAGTCTTTACGGTAAGCATCAAGTTGAGCTTTCTCAATTGCTTGAGCACGTTCGTCTTTTTCAAGACCGTCACGCGTAAATACTTGAACGTCAATTACTGTACCTTTTACAGATGAAGATACACGTAATGAAGAGTCTTTTACGTCAGCCGCTTTTTCACCGAAGATTGCGCGAAGCAATTTTTCTTCAGGTGTTAACTGCGTTTCACCTTTAGGCGTTACTTTACCTACAAGGATATCACCCGCTGTTACTTCAGCACCGATGTAAACGATACCTGATTCATCCAGCTTAGAAAGCGCAGCTTCACCCACATTCGGGATATCAGCAGTGATTTCTTCTGCACCCAATTTAGTATCACGTGCAACACATGAAAGCTCTTGGATATGGATCGAAGTCAAGCGATCTTCTTGAAGAACGCGCTCTGATAATAAAATCGAGTCTTCGTAGTTGTAACCGTTCCAAGTCATGAACGCTACACGCATGTTTTGACCTAATGCTAATTCACCACCATCTGTCGATGGACCATCAGCAAGAACGTCACCACGTGCAACTTTGTCACCTAAACGTACAACAACGTTTTGGTTAATACATGTATTTTGGTTCGAACGTGTATATTTGATCAGGTTGTAAATATCTACACCTGCTTCACCTGCGATCATCTCTTCTTCGTTTACACGAATAACAACACGAGAAGCATCAACAAACTCAATACGACCACCACGTTTCGCAAGCACACATACACCCGAGTCATGCGCTACGTTTGCTTCCATACCTGTACCAACAAGCGGTTTGTCAGCACGAAGTGTAGGAACAGCCTGACGCTGCATGTTTGAACCCATCAATGCACGGTTGGCATCATCGTGTTCAAGGAACGGAATAAGTGATGCCGCTACAGATACAACCTGCTGAGCAGATACATCCATATGCGTTACTTTTTCTGGTGGAATACGTACAAATTCACCTTGATGACGAACAGATACGAACTCTTCAGTTAAGTTACCGTCTTTATCGATACCAGAATCGGCCTGTGCAATCACAGTACCCACTTCTTCAATCGCAGATAGGTATTCAACATCGTCAGTTACACGACCATCAACAACTTTACGGTATGGAGTTTCCAAGAAACCGAAGTTATTACATTTCGCATAAACAGAAAGCGAGTTGATCAAACCAATGTTTGGACCTTCAGGTGTTTCAATTGGACAAACACGACCGTAGTGAGTTTGATGTACGTCACGTACTTCGAAGCCTGCACGTTCACGCGTCAAACCACCGGGACCGAGTGCTGAAACACGACGTTTGTGTGTAATTTCAGACAACGGGTTGTTTTGGTCCATGAACTGAGATAACTGGCTTGAACCAAAGAATTCTTTGATTGCAGCAGCAACTGGTTTCGCATTGATTAAATCTTGCGGAGACAAGTTATCAGTTTCAGCTTGGCTTAAACGTTCTTTAACAGCACGTTCTACACGAACAAGACCTACACGGAATTGGTTTTCTGTCATTTCACCAACAGAACGAACACGACGGTTACCCAAGTGGTCGATATCGTCGACTTCACCTTTACCGTTACGGATTTCAACCAATGTTTTTAATACATCAGTGATATCTTCGTTCGAAAGAATACCTTCAACTTCACGAGACTTCTGATCTGTACCCACTTCGTATGGACGGCCCAAACGACGGTTGAACTTCATGCGGCCTACAGGAGACAAGTCATAACGTTCAGAAGAGAAGAATAAGTTGTTGAATAAGTTTTCAGCAGCTTCTTTTGTAGGTGGTTCGCCTGGACGCATTACTTTGTAGATTTCTACAAGCGCTTCTTCACGACCAGTCGTGGTATCTGCACGTAGCGAGTCAGCAATGAACGGACCACGGTCGATGTCATTGGTATAAAGTACGTTAAATTGTTTAACGCCACCTTCAGCCAATTTCACCAAAATTTCATGGCTAATTACTGTATTTGCAGCAACAACTTCGCCGTCACGTAAAGTTACATCTTCAGCAACAATACGTTCATATAGGTATTCATCAGGAACTGAAAGTTTTTCAAGACCGCCAGCTTCCATTTGACGCACATGACGCGCGTTGATACGTTTACCTTGTTCAACGATCGTTTTACCATCTGTGCCCACGATATCAAATTGAGCCATTTCACCGCGTAAACGCTCAGGCACAAGGTCAATTTGGTAGCTACCCATGTCAAGATACACAGGAACTTTTTCGTAGAACATATCCAGAATTTGTTCGTTATTATAACCCAATGCACGAAGTACAACGGTCGCAAGTAATTTACGACGACGGTCAATACGAACATAAACAAGATCTTTCGCATCAAATTCGAAGTCCAACCATGAACCACGGTAAGGAATGATACGAGCAGAATAAAGAACTTTACCGCTAGAGTGAGTTTTGCCTTTATCGTGATCAAAGAATACACCAGGCGAACGGTGTAACTGAGAAACGATAACACGCTCAGTACCATTGATGACAAAAGTACCGTTGTCTGTCATAAGTGGCATTTCACCCATGTAGACTTCTTGCTCACGCACATCTTTGATTGTTTTAGTTTCGCGATCTTTGATGATCAAACGAATTTTTACACGCATTGGCGCCGCATAAGTTGAGCCACGAAGAATACATTCGCGAACATCAAACTCAGGTTTACCAAGACTATACTCAACAAATTCTAAAGCAGCATTGCCAGAATAACTTTCAATAGGAAAAACTGAACGAAATGCGGCTTGGAGACCGATATCTTCGCGGTTTTTTGGAGTTTTGCCGTCTTGAAGGAAAGTTCGGTACGAGTCGACTTGAATCGCGAGCAAGTACGGAACATCCATCACCTTGGGCAATTTACCAAAATTCTTACGGATCCGTTTCTTTTCGGTATATGAGTATGCCATCTGGAGTCCTCGGAAAGTAAACCAAGCCCGCCTGCAGAACGAGCTTAGAAGGAATTACACAGGCCGATATGGCCACCACTTTCACAAATGCTGCAATTTTAGTGGTATTAAAACGCTTAACAATATTTTTTTACTGAAAAATATTGGTAAGCGTTTGATTTTAAATATTATTTTAATTTGTATGAATTTTATATCATGCAAACAAAAATCGAGCCGATTATTGTAACGCAAAAAGGCTGATGACCCAAGGGCCACCAGCCATTTTTTGGAGTCGATTATAAAAAAATCGACTCCCCTTAAGATTACTTAAGTGTAACTGTAGCACCAGCTTCTTCAAGTTTTTTCTTAAGTTCTTCGCCTTCTTCTTTAGAAACGCCTTCTTTAAGAACTGAAGGAGCGCTTTCAACAAGATCTTTAGCTTCTTTAAGACCAAGGCCAGTAGCTTCACGAACTGCTTTAATTACAGCAACTTTGTTAGCGCCGAAAGAAGTCAACTCTACGTTGAATTCTGATTGTTCTTCAGCAGCAGCAGCAGCACCAGGAGCAGCAGCAACAGCTACAGCAGCAGCAGAAACGTTGAATTTTTCTTCAAAAGCAGAAATAAGTTCAACAAGTTCAAGAACAGTTTTTTCAGCAACTGCGTTTAAGATTTCTTCGTTTGTTAAAGCCATGAGATTAACTCCAAATGGGTATTGAATGATGTGTGTATAGATTTGAGCTTATTAAGCAGCTTCTGACTCGTTTTTCTCTTTGAGCGCTGTAATAAGGCGACCCAATTTCGAAATAGGAGCTTGAAGAACGTTTGCAAGCATAGTAAGCGCTTTCTCTTGGTTTGGAAGGTTCGCGATAACGCTAACTTCTTCGCCTTGATAAACTTTACCGTCAAATGCAGCAGCTTTAAGTTCAAATGCTTTATTAGTTTTAGCAAATTCTTCGAACAAACGAGCAGCAGCGCCCATGTCGTCTTCAGAAGTTGAGAAAGCTAAGATTGTTGGGCCAACAAGGTTGTCGCTCAAGATATTGAATTGAGTATCTTGAAGTGCACGTTTAGCCAAAGTATTACGTACAACACGTGTAGCAACACCTAGTTTACGAGCTTCAACACGTAGAGCAGTTAATTGCTCAACAGTTAAACCTTGATAGTCAGCAACAACAGCAGCATACGCAGTAGAAGCAACTTCAGTTACTTCAGCTACGATCTGTTTTTTGCCTTCGATAAGAAGAGCCATTGTAAAACCTCCTAACGGTGATTTATGCATCTATATAGATGCACTCCCAATTCGTCTGTTCATCACTGAACGGACACGCGGAGGAGGAACAAATCACACCACCGCGTCTACGCAGGCTGGATTATTAAGAAGGAAGCATAAAACTCCCCTCGCCTGAGGTCTTTGACGCTGATAAATAATATTTATCAATTCAAAGTTTGCCTAAGTTTGCAAGCAGTCCGAAACCGGTTTCTTCTTGCGTAATATTTGAAGCAGTGCTTCAAATATTACTCAGGGCTTTAAAATTCTGTAATAAGTCGAAACTTATTTAGAAACGTTTGCTACATCAACAACAAGACCAGGACCCATAGTTGAGCTCAAAGTGATCTTTTGAATGTAGATACCTTTAGAAGTAGCAGGTTTTGCTTTCTTAAGGTCAGCAACAAGTGCTTCAACGTTTTGACGAACAGCTTCAGCAGTGAAACCTACTTGACCGATCGCAGCGTGGATGATACCCGCTTTGTCTACACGGTAACGTGCTTGACCAGCTTTCGCGTTTTTAACAGCGCCAGCTACGTCAGGAGTTACAGTACCCACTTTAGGGTTTGGCATTAAGCCACGTGGACCAAGAATCGTACCTAACTTACCTACAACGCGCATTGCATCCGGAGCTGCAATTACTACGTCAAAGTCAAGGTTACCCGCTTGAATGCTTTCAGCAAGATCATCAAAACCAACGATGTCTGCGCCTTCAGCTTTAGCAGCTTCAGCAGCAGCGCCTTGAGCAAACACAGCAACACGTACAGTTTTACCAGTACCTGCAGGAAGTGTAGTCGCGCCACGAACAACTTGGTCAGATTTACGAGGATCAACACCTAGGTTTACTGCAACATCCAAAGATTCTTTGAATTTTACAGCAGGAAGGCTGCTTAGAACTTGAACTGCTTCTTCCAAAGTATAAACTTTGTTTGCTTCTACAGCAGCAGCAATGGCTTTTTGACGTTTAGTTAATTTAGCCATGTCTTATAGCTCCACTTCCAAGCCCATAGAACGCGCAGAACCAGCAATGGTACGTACACGTGCGTCTAAATCAGCACCAGTTAAATCTGGTTCTTTAGTAGTCGCAATCTCTTCTAATTGAGCGCGAGTCAACTTACCAACTTTAGTTTTGTTAGGTACAGCTGAACCCTTTTGAATACCAGCAGCTTTCTTAAGAAGAATCGCAGCAGGCGGAGTTTTCATGATGAATGTGAACGACTTATCGTTGTACACAGTGATCACTACTGGAATTGGAAGACCAGCTTCAACTTTTTGTGTAGCAGCATTGAATTCTTTACAGAATGCCATGATGTTTACACCACGTTGACCTAGTGCAGGACCAATCGGTGGAGATGGATTTGCTTTACCAGCTGGAACTTGCAGCTTGATATAGCCGTCAATCTTCTTAGCCATTTCAATTACCTCTGGGTACTAACGCCGTTAGGCTCCCCATACATTTAAGTAACGATACCGTTACAACAACAATGCCCGACTCATTACAAATCGGGCGTTCATCCACCAATTTAAATTAAACTGACTTTTCGACTTGGCGAAATTCCAATTCAACTTGTGTTGGTCGATTAAATACATTAATCGTCAACGTTAAACGTGACTTATCGTAAAGAACTTCTTCCACCACGCCTTTAAAGTCGGTGAATGGACCGTCAATAACGAGTAATTCTTCGCCTGGCTCAAACATCGTCTTAGGACGAGGTGCTTCACCAGTATTACGTACACGCGCAAGAATCGCATCTGCTTCTTTTTGCGTAATCGGTGCAGGTTTTTCTGCAGTACCACCGATGAAACCTAATACTTTTGGACATTCTTTAACAATGTGCCAAGTTTCATCATTCATTTCCATTTCGACTAACACATAGCCCGGAAAGAATTTACGCTCAGATTTACGTTTCTTACCATCCTTCATTTCCACTACTTCTTCAGTAGGGACAAGGACTTCACCAAAGCTATCGGCTACAGCGCTACGCTGGATTCGATCATTAAGTGAGCGTAACACTTGTTTTTCATAGCCTGAATAGGCATGAATAATGTACCAACGTTTCATAGCTCTCTTACCCGATAATAAACTTCATTAACCAGCTCAAAGCATAGTCAAAGCACCATAATAAAATGGATGCCATTAAGACTACCGCAAGTACCTGCCAAGATGTGGTCATGGTCTCTTGCTTGGTTGGCCAAGTCACTCGACGTAACTCAATTCGAGCATCTTTCAACAATCGAACAAAGCCTTTGCCTTGATGGGTGGCGTATAATAAACCTAAAGCCACGATGATACAAGCCAAAATTACCCCAACACGGACCCAGACATCATTCGCTGGTGCCCAGTATGCTGGCAAATGTTGATTCACCATCATAGAACTACCGAGTAAAATCAACGCGATAACCCAGAATACATAGTCTAATGGGGAACCAGAATTAACAACTTCAGCAGGATTATTTCTTTGAGGAATTGGCGCGTCGCTTAATGCGTCACGCGATTTATCATTCGACATTTTTGTACTCGTCGTAGGATTCGCGACTTATTATATGACCAGTTGAGCCAGCATCAAGCTTCTTTTTAAAAAAAAATTGGCAGGCCAGGAGGGACTCGAACCCCCAACATTCGGTTTTGGAGACCGACGCTCTACCAATTGAACTACTGACCTGCAGAGCAAATCGAGAGTCGAAACTCTCGATCTGTATAAGATAACTGTATTATATTATGCAGTTACTTTAGAAACAACACCCGCACCAACTGTACGACCACCTTCACGGATCGCAAAGCGTAAGCCAGCGTCCATTGCGATTGGGTGGATTAATTCTACTGACATTTCTACGTTGTCACCAGGCATAACCATTTCAACGCCTTCTTTAAGTGCAATCGCACCAGTTACGTCAGTTGTACGGAAGTAGAACTGTGGACGGTAACCGTTAAGGAATGGAGTATGACGACCACCTTCTTCTTTAGAAAGTACATATACTTCTGCGTCGAATTTAGTATGCGGTTTGATTGCACCTGGTTTAGCAAGTACTTGACCACGTTGAACGTCTTCACGTTTAGTACCACGTAGAAGAACACCACAGTTCTCGCCCGCACGACCTTCATCAAGAAGTTTACGGAACATTTCTACGCCAGTTACAGTTGTTTTAACTGTATCTTTAATACCAACGATTTCAACTTCTTCGCCTACTTTAACGATACCAGTCTCAACACGGCCAGTTACTACTGTACCACGACCTGAGATTGAGAATACGTCTTCGATTGGCATAAGGAATGGAAGATCGATAGCACGTTCTGGCTCTGGAATGTAAGAATCAAGAGCTTCAACAAGAGCAACAACTGCTTCTTCGCCATATTGGCTAGCGTCGCCATTAAGTGCAAGAAGAGCTGAACCACGGATAACTGGAGTGTCATCGCCTGGGAAGTCATAAGTAGAAAGAAGTTCACGAACTTCCATTTCTACTAATTCAAGAAGTTCTTCGTCATCTACAAGGTCGCATTTGTTTAAGAATACAACGATGTATGGAACACCTACTTGGCGAGAAAGAAGGATGTGTTCACGAGTTTGTGGCATTGGACCATCAGTCGCAGCACATACAAGGATCGCACCATCCATTTGCGCAGCACCAGTAATCATGTTTTTAACATAATCGGCGTGACCCGGGCAGTCTACGTGAGCGTAGTGACGAGTTGGAGAATCGTATTCTACGTGTGAAGTATTAATTGTAATACCACGTGCTTTTTCTTCTGGTGCAGAGTCGATTGCAGCGTAATCTTTCGCTTCACCGCCGAATTTTTTTGCACATACAGTTGCAATCGCAGCTGTTAAAGTCGTTTTACCATGGTCAACGTGACCGATTGTGCCCACGTTAACGTGTGGCTTATTACGTTCAAACTTAGCCTTAGCCATGCTTTTCTTCCTCGTTTACGTCGAACACAATTCTGAGTAAAACCCAGCTCCGACATATCGCCTAAAAAATAAACACCCAATACTTGAAAAGCAGACTAAAAAGCCTGCTTCTGGAATTCTGTGCAACATTAAAAGTTGCTAAACTGTATAATCTGGAGCTCTTATCGAGATTTGAACTCGAGACCTCTCCCTTACCAAGGGAGTGCTCTACCACTGAGCTATAAGAGCAAATATAAGCACTTCAATAAATATGGAGCGGGAGACGAGGGTCGAACTCGCGACATGTAGCTTGGAAGGCTACCGCTCTACCAACTGAGCTACTCCCGCACGATGTTGGTACAAACCACTTATTGAAGTCTTAAAATTGGTGGTGAGGGAAGGATTCGAACCTTCGAAACTTTCGTAGCGGAGTTACAGTCCGCCCCCTTTGACCGCTCGGGAACCTCACCATTTTACACTTACTTCAGTGCCGTTCTTTACTTACTCTCGAACTCATCTAAGATGGTGCCGGCACACGGATTCGAACTGTGGACCTACTGATTACAAGTCAGTTGCTCTACCAACTGAGCTATGCCGGCGTTTCTTAGTGTTTCGTACGTTTCGTATCGGAACGGTGTGCAGTTTAGCAAAAACTGAAATCCTTGCAAGTGTTTTTTCTAAAAAAAACGTGAAAAACTCATAAAATCAATCCATTTGATGATAATTCAACCGCTTTGATCACTGCACGAGCTTTTATTTGGGTTTCATTCCATTCTGATTCAGGATTTGAGTCATAAACAACCCCTGCTCCAGCTTGAACATAGACCTTATTTTCTCGAATGACGCAGGTACGAATGGCAATCGACATGTCCATTTCACCATGCCAGCCCAAATAACCAACAGCACCGCCAAAAATGCCACGTTTTACCGGCTCAACTTCGTCAATAATTTCCATTGCACGGATTTTCGGTGCTCCAGATAGTGTGCCTGCGGGGAAAGTTGCCTTAAAAACATCCAATGCATCAATATCATCACGCACTTCACCTTGCACATTGGACACAATGTGCATGACATGCGAATAACGTTCGATCACCATTTGATCAGTCACGTGAACTTTACCGATTTTAGAAACGCGCCCAACATCATTACGCCCCAAATCAATCAACATTAAATGCTCGGCAATTTCTTTCTCATCAGACAACAAATCTTTTTCTAGTGCCAAGTCTTCTTCTTTGGTTTTACCGCGTGGTCGCGTCCCTGCCAATGGACGCACCGTTGCAATACCATTTTCCAATCGCGATAAAATTTCTGGTGAAGAACCGACAATATGGAATGGCGTGTTATTTTCCAGTGTTTGCCCTTGTACTAAGAACAAATACGGTGATGGATTGAGATGACGTAATGCACGGTAGACCTGTAAAGGCTCACCATCAAAATCTGACACCATACGATGTCCAGGCACTACTTGCATCACATCCCCAGCCTTAATGTATTCTTTTACTTTGGCAATGGAGTCTATAAAGTTATCGTGCCCTGTTATGGACTCAAAATGAGGTGCTGTATGTTTTTGTGCTTTGAGTGCAATCGGTGTTGCCAAGAGCTCTTCTAAACCATCTAACTGTTTCTGCGCCTTGGTGTATGCCTCAGCATCATTCACATCAGCATGTACAATTAAAAACAAGGTGTCTTTTAAATTATCAAAGACGATGACTGTTTTAGATAGCATCATCCAAATATCGGGAATACCCACAGGGTCTGCTTCTGGCACATTATTCAGTTTTGGTTCGATATAACGCACAGCATCATAACCAAAGTAGCCCACCAAACCACCTGTAAAGCTTGGTAAGGCAGGAAGGTCTTGCTGTGTCGGTACGCGATATTGCGCTTGAAAGTCACGAATGTACTGAAATGGGTCAGCGCAGTTTTGTTTTTCGATCTGACCATCTGCATGTTGAATCGTGAGCTGCCCTTCATTACATGAAAAGACGGTTGATTCGCCCAAACCAATAATCGAATAACGCGCCCAGTTTTCTCCACCCTCAACCGATTCAAATAAATACGCTTGTTTATGTTGTTTTAAACGCGCAAATACCGAAAGTGGTGTTTCAGTATCTGCCAAACGTTGGCGATAGACAGGAATCAGGTTATAGCCTGCTGTTTTTAGTTGCTCAAATTGAGTTTGTGTAGTCATTGTCTTTCTCTATATTTTCGAATGGTCGTTTTCAGTTAATTTTTTCTAGATGCTGACTTAGTGACGCCATCGAAAAACCACACACTTACCCATTTTTAGTTCCTTCGCCCTACTTATTTCAAACCAATAATTCTTTTAAGTTATCAACCACCATTTGCGGCTGACAATCTCGAATATTTTCACCATGATTATAGCCATAGCTGACCACAATACAATCAATACCCGCACGGCGGGCGGCTTCAACATCGTTCACAGAATCGCCAACCATTAAAATATCGGTTTTATCTAGTTCATAATACTCTGCGCAATAGAGCAACTGTTTCGGATGAGGTTTACGCTCCTCGAAACGATCTCCACCAATCACATCTGCAAAGTATTGATTCATACCAAGTGCTTCAACAATGCTACGCGCAGGCTGTTCAGGCTTATTGGTCACACAAATAAGCATTTTACCGTCGGCTTTTGCCCATTGAAGAAACTCAATAATGCCATCAAAGGGCTGCGTCAGCACACACGGATCTGCATTGTAAATTTTAAGGAATGTTTCGAGCAGTAAATGATGCTGTGCTGCATCCACTTGACCTGTCAGATGCTCAAGAACGCTATGACAAAAAATAGAAGTTCCTTTGCCTACCCAGTTGCGTACTTGCGTTTCTGTGACGAGTGGCAATTGCAAAGCATTTAGACTCATATTCATCGCACGATATAAATCGGAAGCGGAATCGACCAACGTCCCATCCAGATCAAATAGAATCATTTGGCGTTCTGCTAAACGAAGCTCAAACATAATTACCCTCAGCTTTCTCAATTATATCGTCATAAAAAAGGCATGCTCATGCATGCCTTGATCACTCGTGTAATGCAAAATTATTTAAACAACACCCACGCAATGATTGCAAGAATAATCAAGATAATAATCGAGATTAAACCTATATTTGCATTCTTTTGCTGTTGCTTCTCTTCTTCCACGCGAGACACTGGCGTTTCCACTGGAATTGGCGTTGGTTCTGCTTTTACTGCAGTAATATCCACGCCTTCTGGAATCGGTGCTGGCTTAGGCACACCGACACTTGTTGGCATACCATCACGAGTCAATTGCACTGAACCATCACGCTCTTTCAGTTCAGGCATGCCTTGATCATTCATTTGCTGCGCGACAGTCTTTTCAACGGGTACATCGGCAACCACCGTATCTTGTGCCGCAGTTTCCGATACGGCAACGGCCTCTGAAGGCTGTTCAATCACCGTCGATTCTTTTAGTTGCGCCACACTTGCTTCAATTTCAGCTGGAATCTCAACTGCTTTTGCTGGTGCAAGAACGCTAAATTTCACACTGGCAAATTGGATAATATCGCCTTCTTTAACTAAAGACTCACCGTCCAAACGGGTATCATTGATAAATGTGCCATTTGAAGAGTTCAGGTCTTGTAACCATAAAGCCTGATCTCTCAATAACAAAGCCGCGTGCTTACGCGAAATATCAGATTGCTGTAATACAATATCGGCCTGTTGATGACGCCCCACCAACATATCTCGCTCAATACTGATTTCCTGTCCCGTTAAGTCACCAGAAATTGCTTGAATTTTCCAAGTCATGAAATTGCTTCTCTATATTCGTTTTTTGTCATCATAGCATGCTCTGATTTTATTTCTAAAAAGCATGCCGCACTAGACGTTTATGGATTTGATTGCACATTTCCATTCGGCACTGTAATCACCGCGCGCTTCACGGGCGGCTCAATCGCCACAGGTGTGGTGACCACCGCTGCGGGCTGACTGTCCACAGGTGCAGTTGGCACGGTTTGATAAACAGGCGCAGGTGCACTATTTTTTGAAATGGGAATGCGCTGTTGATACACATCATCCACACTTTCAGGCAATTTGGCAAAATTACCATCTGAATCAAGTGCCAACTGCAAGCTATACAACTGACTATAGCGCTGCTGTGACATTTTTCTGACATCACCTGAATTTCCAACAATGGTTGGATGGATAAAGATTAATAAATTCCGCTTGGTATTGGATTTCCCTTCAGAGCTAAATAACTTACCCAGCACAGGAATCGCGCCCAAACCCGGAACAGATTGGCGTCCATGTAAGGTGTTGTCTGAAATCAAACCACCCAAAACAATCGTTTGACCATGCTCAGCCAAAATTGAGGTTTTTATCGCACGCTTGGTCGTCACTAAGTCTGATGCCTGACCTTTATTGTCTTTAACATCTGAAACCTCTTGCTCGACCTCTAAACGTACTGTTCCACCATCACCAATATGTGGAACAACTTTGAGAGTCACCCCGACATCTTTACGTTCAATCGAGGTATAAGGATTAGCCGTCCCGCCTGTAGTCGTGACCGAACCCGTAACAAAGGGCACGTTTTCACCAACCACGATATAAGCTTCTTCATTATCCATCGTCACAATGGACGGTGTAGATAATAAGTTAGATTTGGTTTTTTCCTTTAAGGCTTGAATCATAGCGCCATATAACTTGCGCGAGCCATCACTACCTTCACGATAATCACCAAGCACCAACGAGGTGCCTGCACCAATAGCACTTCCCGCACCTGCCGCACCACCAGTCAAATAACCTGCTGCAATTTTTTTAAGGCTGGAACCATAATTATCAAAGTTAATCAGACCAATGCCGCTACTGATATCGCCCATTGCCCATTGCACACCCAATTGGTCTGCATCAGTGCCTTCTACTTCAATAATTGCGGCTTCAATCAACACCTGTTCACGGCGAATATCCAATTGCTGAATTGCAGATTCGATTTCACGCATCAGCTGCGGATCAGCTTTCACAATCAATGCATTTTGCGTGGTGTCTGCAATGATACTGACGCCATTGGCATTAAAACTGGAAATACTATTTTGATTGTTATTTGTAGAGTTAGAGCCATTCAGATTAATACCCGAACTGGTATTGTTTTGTGAACTAAAGGACTGTGAAGTGGAAGAATTATTATCAAGTAGATTATTCATTGAGTTGTTATTTGATCCACTACTCGATGAATTACTGCTACTTACCGCTTGACCCGTCACCAGTCCTTGTAAAATTTCCGACAAGTTTTTAGAACTTGCATATTTCAAACGAAATACTTTAAGCCCACCCAAACGATCTGCCGCAGGCACGTCTAATGTTTCGATCATTTGACGAATACGCTTACGGGTTGCCGTATCACCTTTAATGAGAATACGGTTGGTCCGATTATCCGCAATAATTCGGATACGAGAACCTTTCGGATCTTTAGATGCACCCGTTAAACTTATTGACTCAAGCAAACCAATCATCTCTTCCGCTTGGCTCGATTGTAGCGTCACAGCTTCAATATCATTTTGACCCGTACCATCCAAGTTTCGGATAATGGTTTCGAGTTGATAAATATTGCTGGCACGATCAGAAACAATCAAGGCATTGGTTCCCGCCACCGCAGATAAATGTGCGAATTGCGGCATCAAAGGTCGTAGCGCAGGAATCAGGTCATTGGCATTGGTATTATCGAGCCAAATCACACGTGTAACGATTTGATCCCCAGTCGCACGATGACGACCATCATAGGGAATCCCTGAGCTTTTGACATTACTGTCTGGCACTAAACGAATAGTATTTCCTGAAGGTATAGCCACCACACCATTGACATTAAGCACTCCTAAAAATAAGTCGTAAACTTCACTTTTATTTAAGGGCTTGTTGGAAATAACCGTAACATTTCCGCGAACCCGAGGATCGACTGCAAAATTTTTCCCCGTAATGTCGGCCACTTCATTAATAAAAGCAGTTAAATCCGCATCACGTAAGTTAATTTTCCAAGTTTGTGCATAACTTGCTGTGCTGACCATCGCAACCAAGGGCAACATGGCATAAGCAGCTAAAGTTGAACGGTTATTATTAAATAAAGCCATATATGCCTGTGTTTCCTAACCCTATAAAGTGATGAGCCATCACTAAAAATCCTGTTGAATGGTCATCACTTGATCACCACGCTTTACTTCAAGCTTCACCTGCCCTTCACGGCGGGCTTGTTCTAATAGTTGTGCTTCAGATTGCCCTTGCCCAACAGTTTGTCCATTTAAAGACAAAATACGGTCCCCAGGTTGCAACCCAAGCTTATTTCTTAATGCTGCCGGGGTTTTATTCGAAACTTCAAACCCACCACTTGATGAAGGATTTACCCCCATCTCTTGCATATATTGTTCCCGGTTTTCAGCCATGCGTTGAACTGCCTGACCTATTGCGCTTTGTGCCGCATTATTTCCCATTGAATTATTCGGCATGTTGCTATTTTGCATCTCACCACTTAGCGCTGCATTGGCCGGCGGAACAATCGGTTGATTTAAACCATTTTCGATGCCTTTAAATGCTAACTCACGGGTTGAGCCATTACCTTGTCTGAGGATCACTTTATCCCAATACACTTCAGCCAATTGATAAGATGAACCTTCAATCATTTCACCGACCAAATATCGATCTGCGGTTTCGTTCACCTTAATCACGGCAGATGAATAACGGCTTGGCTGCCCAACGACCACACCTTGCAAAACCATATTGAGCTGTTCGTCTGCAGCAGATGCACGATTTTCTTGAAACAATGAAAAGGAACTAATATTCGGCACTTGGGTTTGCTGAGATCCCAATTCCACCCGATCTAACTGCATCGCTTGCGGTGGGGCAATCAGCAACCAAAAAAGTGCCGCCAACTTCCAACATAAATACAGGATGAGTAAGGCCAAAATGATAGGTGCAATACGGTCGGTCTGCTTCCAATTTATTTCGCGAAACTTTTCTAGATAATCAGCCATCAATTCACGCCTCTTAACAGCGGTTGACGTGAACTAATCACATAAGTATCGAGACCTGCTTTGCCTTCATAGGAAGCCACGTTCATTAAAAAACGCTGCGTCAGCTGTACATCAAGCATCAAATCAGGCTCAAGCTGTAGATTCATCATCTTTTGATCACGCTGATCTCGGACATCTATCACTAATTTTGCATTATCTTGTTTAAGTTTTGCCACGAGTGACGGTACGTTCATCGTGTCTTGGCGCTGAGCAAAACTAAAGGCCATATCACCACCAGCCCATTGCATTTCACCATCCGTTGCACTAAACCCTTGCTGTGGTTTATATTTGAATTGCACATCATTCAATTGAATAGCATTCACTGGCCACTGCCAGTCGGCAAAGGACTTCAGGGTTTCTGGCGCAATTTGTCCTTCTAAGTTTTTGACGCTAATGGCTTTGCCTAAGCCATAACCCATCACACCTTGCATCTTGGTATTACCACTATGAATTTCTACATTGGCACCCAAACGCAATAAAATTAAGTCCCATGGACGGGTTTTCCAACTGAGCGAGCCTTTTAGGTTTCCTTGCGTCCAATCTGCTTGACCCTGCCAAATATTGCCACTGACATTATGGAGCATTTGATTGTTTTTATAGAATTTAGTAATAAGCCATGCTGCTGGTACTTGCAGCATCACAAAGATAAAAAAACTGATGACAGCAAAAATAAGCCATCGAATATTGTTAGATTTATTGATCATCCCACCACAACCGATCCATCAATTTTTTCCATAATTTAAAATTTTTTCTTTATAGACACATTATGCATACTTTTTTCACATAGCCAATTCAAAGATATAAAAAAACCAGGCCTTTGCCTGGTTTAATTATCCTGAATGCAGGATATGACCGTTTGATGAAATCTTATTAAATTAAGAAATCTTCAAGTTTGGCACCTTTTTCTAGCTCAGCAACCAACCAACGTGGTTGTTTACCGCGACCAGTCCAAGTATCCGCAGCATTTGCTTTACTACGATAACGAGGTTCAACAGCTTTACGTGTGGTTTTTTTACGTTTAGTTGAGCCCATTTCTAAAATTTGCTCAACAGTAAGATCTAAACTTTCTGCGATTTCTACAATGCGGTTATACGCATCTTCAATTGCTTGGTCTTTTTTAGAAGCGATCAGTGCTTCAGCTTCAACTTGAAGTTTTTTTAACTCTTCAACTGACAAATTACTAATATCAGGCATAATATTTAACTCCGGAAATTCATATTATTGTGCTTTTTAAAACTTGCACATAATATTTATAATAAAATATTAATTCAATCTTTAATTTGCACTTAATCACAATAAATTAACATTTATTACTTAATTAAATATTAAAAAATTGTATTTAAATATTATTGTTCACTGCCAATTCAAATTTTCTAATTTGTTCTTTAATACTTTCTGGAATTGCTGTTTTTTGCATCGTTTTATTATCTACGCATACAACAACCGCATCACCTGTTGCCACAATATTGTTTTGTGCTTCACTCCACAAAATATAACTCATTCGAAAAGCACTATTTCGAAGCTCTTCAACCCGTGTCGCCACTTTTAATTGATCTGGGTAAACCACAGGGCTAAGATATTTACATTGACTCGATGCAACTACAGTCACAACATTTTGGTTAAAAATATTTAATGCATCTAAATATCGAATTCGTGCACTTTCCATATAACGATAATACTGCACATTGTTTACATGACCAAAGGCATCCATATCGCCCCATGCCACACTTTGTTGATGAATCACTGGATAATGAGATAAATCCTGCATATAAAATCCTTTATATTTTTATTTCCATAAAATTCGCATTATTTTCAAAGATTAAATTTAACTGTTTGTTTAAATCTTCTTGCTGATTTAATGCTGATTTAATTCTTAAATAACTCATGAGCACATCATCGGGATACAAACTTAATAAAGCTTGTGCCTCAGCTTCACGTTCGGTCGCCGTATAAATATTCCATTTTGCAAAACTAAATACCGGCAGTGCGGGATATTTTTCCTCCCAGTGCTGAATTTGCTGCTCAACCGCCACATAATCAGGATTTTGTTTCAACATTTTTTGTTGGAACCACATAAAGAATACTTCTTGATTAAATTGTTGCTCTAATAAATGCACAGCCAATAGCGCATGTTCTTGGCTCATTTCTGGCATTCGAGACAACACTTTTAACCATAAGACTTTTACAGCGTATTTACGTTCTTCAATTTGATCTTGTAAATCCAAATAACGCTGCTTTAAACGTTGCAAGTCATCGACATCTGCTTGATCAAACGCCAGAAGCAATTGTTCAAGCCATGCCTGTTTAGTAAATTCGTCTAGATGTCCGTACTTGGTCGAACGCAAATATAACCATGGAAATTGTAAGGCAAACATTCCCCACAGCGTAGTCAATCGCTGTTCATACGCGCTACTGACTTTTTTTAACCAAGGTGAAAGCTCATGCTGATTGAGAAATTCTAAATGTGTTAAGGCTTTTTCACCATCGTGCTGCGCTAGGTAAATTTCAATGCGTTGCAATTCAGCCAATTCAAAGGCCATAGGCGTAGTTTGATTTAAAGCACTTAATGCTGTTTCATATTGTTGTTCTAACCAATATAAACGCGCATCAACTATCCCTTTTAATAGTCCAGACTCAGTAAATGCCTGCTGAATAAATCCGTTCTGATCTTGGGCTGCATTTAAAAGCCAAATCACCGCCAATTGTTCATAGGGGTGTAATTTATTAAAACTAAAAACTGTTTCGGATTTGCGCTGCTCTCTGCTGAGATAACGCTTGATACCATACCAAATAAATTGAACAGTTAAACTCAAGAGTGCCAAGACAAAAACAATAAGCCAAATATTGGTTTGTATTTGCCAGTCACGCCAATAAATATAAACATAACCTGCACCGTGCCCAAAGCTCAAAACGCTTATTATCGCAATCGCGAGTAAACTCACGAACAAATAGGCCAATAAGATTTGTTTCACAGTCGATTATCCTATGAGTGCCCGAGTATTTAAATGCGGTATAGATATTACGGGTGTATCTTTTAATTGCAGTACACGCTTTTGCATTTGTTTTATGGATGGATCAGGTAACTGCTGCATAATTTGAATTATTTCTGTCAGCTCTTGTTGAAATTGAGGATATTGACCTTGATTTAAAATCTGCTGAGCCAAAATCAATCTTAATTGAATTTCTTTTAATACTAAACCACGTTGCATTAATGCAGGGCTTGGAGTTTGAACGGATTCAATTTGAATCCAACGTTGCCAAAACGTTTGATCTTTATTTTTAGTTTGCTTTACATAAGGCTGCTGAATTTCTTTTTCCAGCATTTTATCTAAAGCCTGTAAGCTGTTTTTAACTTTGTCTAACTGAGCTTGTCGTGCAGTCACATATTGTTTTAAGCTTTCACGATCCTTTTGAATCACTTGATGCAAACTCATTCGTAACGCTGGCGCTAAACTCAATTGTGCTAATTGCTGATCCAATTGATTAAGCTTATCCAAAGCAACACCAAATTCTTGCTGTTGTAACGCAAACTCAATCAAATCAAGCTGCTGCCCAATAACTACCACTGGCTGAATACTGATTGTCAGCTCATCCGTAGCAGGTTGAGGCGCATTACTAGAACCTATTGAAGTCGTTGCCTGAGTACCCAATTGCCGCTTCATTGCCACCAACTGATCATTTAAACCCGCTGTTTGTTGTTGTAATTGGGTTTGCTGTTGCAGCAATTCGGTGTTTTGTGCGTTCATTTGAAACACATCAAAGCTTAGCTTAGCAAGCCAAACCACAGCAATAACAACAAGGACAATAAGCAACTTCTTCATGGGTTTTCCTGCACTTGCTGAACATGCTGCAAAATGTGCGCTGGGTTTAAATCTTCAAGTTGGATGATCGGATAATTTAAAGCAAATTGCATTTGGGTCTGTGTAACCACATCGACCAGCCGCGAACCAAGCACAAAAATACAGGCTTTATCGAGTAGGTCAGGCTGATCTCGTATCAACTCCAACCAATTGAGCCAACTCGCTTCACTGCTCACGAGCATACAATACCGAGATGACATTTGCAGGTCAGGGAGATGTGATTGAAGGATTTGCATAGCGCTTGGCGGAAGTTGGCGTCGGTATAAAACAAAATTTAAAACTTGAATATTATGCTCGACCAGCGTTTGCATCATAAATTGACGTCCACCTTCCCCACGCCAAAATGCCACAGTCGAGCCAGCACGAAGCTGCTCTAAGCAAGGCAAGCTTAACATCCCTTCCGAAGTCTCAACTTCGGGCGTAATGCTACTGATGCCATATTCAGCCAATGTGATTGCGGTTGCTCGACCTACTGCAACCCATTGCTTCGACTTTAATTGATCAATACTTAATGACGTTTGGGCTAGGCCAGCCATGCCTATGTGTACAGCCGATGGACTCACCACCACGATCACTTGTGCATCACGCAATTGTGCATAACAAGCTGCTAAGTCTTCTGACCACACACGTGCAGTTAATTCCAAAAGAGGAAGATTCACCACTGAAACCCCTGCATGTTGCAGGGTTTCAGTCAATGCAGCTGCTCGATCTTGTGGGCGAGTGTTGATAAACAACATGTATTAATAGAGCGCCTTCAGGATGTCACCTGCACCTTGAGCCAATAGGTCTTTCGCCAATGCAACACCCAATTGTTCTGCTTGTTCAGGTGTCCCTGTTTGCTGTGCTTTCAGCAAGGTTTGACCATCTGGACTACCCACACGACCTTCCAAATGAATTTGACCATCGCTCAAGGTCGCATAACCCGCGATCGGTACTTGGCATCCACCTTCTAAATAAGCATTGAATGCACGTTCTGCACGAACACAGGCATTGGTTTCCGCATGCATTAAAGGTTGAATTAAATCTAATACATTTTGGTCATCTGCACGGCACTCCAGACCCAAAGCACCTTGTCCAACCGCAGGCAGACTAATGACAGGCTGAATACTATGGCGAATGCGTTCAGCCAAACTTAAACGTTTTAAGCCTGCACTGGCTAAAATAATCGCATCATAATTACCCGCATCAAGCTTTGAAAGACGCGTACCGACATTGCCACGTAAGTCAATAATTTCAAGGTCTGGACGTTGTTTTAAAATCTGACATTTGCGACGTAGGCTTGATGTACCCACTTTGGCACCTTGCGGCAAGTCATCAAAACTTTGATATTGATTCGAGACAAAGGCATCGAAAGGATCTTCACGTTCACAAATGACCGCCAGACTTAATCCTTCAGGCAATGCCATGGGTACATCTTTCATTGAATGTACCGCTAAATCTGCGCGACCATCTAAGAGTGCTGCTTCTAATTCTTTTACAAATAACCCTTTGCCACCAATTTTAGCCAAAGGGGTATCCAAAATTTTGTCCCCTTGGGTTACAAAGGTCACCAACTCAACTTTTAAATCTGTATGTAAGGCTTCTAAACGCGCACGTATATGTTCAGCCTGCCACAGGGCAAGCGGGCTTTGTCGAGTTGCAATCTTGAGGATTTTCATAAATTTTAAAATACAGTCTATAGCGTCGTTATTCTAAACTTAACCTGCTCAATTGAAAATGCAAGCAGATTTCACTGTGTTAAACGATCGAGCACTTACAATTTCTGTATTCGTTCACGTAAATTAGGTAAATGACGACGGCTCACTGCAAGGCGCTCATTCAAGTCACGGCAGCGCACTTGATACTGTCCTGAACTCACCACTTCCAATCCATCTAGAAAGCTCACTGAAACCAAAGCATTACGATGAATGCGGATAAAGCGTTCGCCAAATTCATTTTCTAAATCTTTTAAGGTCTCATCAATGAGCACACTGCCATTTTTGTGTCGAACAGTCACATATTTTTGATCTGCCAGAAAATAATAAATATTTTCCACTGGAACCAATTCGACGCCACGATAGGTTTTTGCCGCGATTTGATGGCGGCTGATTTTAATTTCGTCCATATTTTCTTTTTGTTTTATCGTGCTCATTTGAGCTTGGGTTAATTTAATAATATGCTCTAAAACCTGCTGCAATTCCTGTTGCATAACGGGTTTAAGTAAATATCCCTCTGCATTCGATTTAAATGCATCAAGTGCATGATGATCATAAGCAGTACAAAAAATGATTGCTGGCATAGGATCAAGTTCACGCAAAATTTTCGCGCAACTCAGTCCATCCATTTCTGGCATTTGAATATCTAATAATACGACATCAGGCTCGAGGCTTTGAGCCAAGTCAATCGCTTGCTGTGCATGTGACGCTTTCGCAACCACGTGATGTCCTAGCTGCATGACTAAACGTGATAACCGCTCTATTGCAAGAGGCTCATCATCACAGATCAGGATGTCCATTTCTCCTCCTTATCCAGTTAACGTCATTTATTTTTATAGGTTAACTGTGATCTTTTACTTATATTGATATTGCACCACAGTCGTATACATTCCCTCGCCTGCATAGGTTTGAAACGTGACAGATTGACCATAATATGCCTCAAGTCGCTGTTTCACGTTTTCAATTGCAATACCACTCCCCTCACGTAAATTTATTTTATCCTGTGTATAAGGATTTGTAATAACGATATTAATTTGATTTTGTAATATTTCAATCAATATATTTATCGTACTCTTTGTCAAAATTTTTTCCACTCCATGAAAAATACTATTTTCTAACAAAGGTTGTAAAGTTAATAGTGGAATTTGTACTTGGGAGTAACGCTCTTTAGCTTCCAGTTTCCATTCAACTTTTAAGCGATCTCCGAGGCGCATTTGCTCAATTTCCAAGTAGCGCTGACTCAGTTCAATCTCTTCCTTCAAACTGACCAATTTAAGCTCCTGAAAGCTAGCACGAAATAATCGTGACAAATTCAGTAACATATTTTCGGCTTTGTCAGGATCAATCGCGATCAAACTAATCACGCTATTTAAGCTGTTAAATAAAAAGTGCGGATGTATTCGAGCTTGCATGGCTTGAATACGTGAATTCAACTCACTATTTTGTTGGCGTTCACTTTGTTGGCGTAAATAGGAATAACGAAAACAAAAAGCACCGAGTAATACCCCATAACTTAAATTGAGGACTACGCCATCAAACAAACCCTCGAGCTGCAAAGCATCCAAACTTAGATATGTTCCAAAGAAAGTTAAAAAATTTAAAATAAGTGTGGTACTCAAAACCAAAACTTGTAGTAAGACAAATCCTGCAAACATGGCTGCCTTTATCCCAAGCTTACGAAACCTTGCTTTTAATAGATCGGTAAACGCAGCAAAAGCCAATAAAATCCAGTTAATAAAGAGCACATGCTGTAACACACTACTTAATGTGAGTGCCTGCCATGACTGTGCTTGCGCCAAGGCTAAGACTAAGCCCAGCAAGTTTCCAGCGACAAACAGTTCAATTAGATGCTGCCATGATCCACTTTTACTAAAAAAATAGGCGTGAGTTTCGACCTGCGTCGAAGAACGCAAAGATTGATGACGTTTGACTGCGGCAACTGAACGCGAATTTGCTATACTGCTTTCAGTTCTACTGCTTTTTATCTTATTGAGCCGACATGACCACATCTTCTAATTCCTCAAATCCGTCACAAGCCCAAACTTCGGGTATGTGGGGCGGTCGTTTTTCTGAAGCTACTGACGCTTTTGTTGCTGAATTTACAGCATCTGTACAATTTGACCAACGCTTTTATAAACAAGATATTGCAGGCTCAATTGCACATGCAACTATGCTTGCGAAAGTTGGTGTTTTGACTGAACAAGAACGTGACGACATTATCAATGGTTTAAATACCATTAAAGCTGAAATTGAAGCAGGCAACTTCGAATGGCGCATTGATCTAGAAGATGTGCACATGAACATCGAGTCTCGCTTGACTCAACGTATCGGCATCACAGGTAAAAAGCTACATACAGGCCGTAGCCGTAACGACCAAGTGGCGACCGATATTCGTTTATATGTGCGTGATGAAATCGATGCAATTTTAGAATTATTACAAAAATTGCAAAAAGGCATTTTGGGCTTGGCGGCTAAAAATACCAATACGATTATGCCGGGCTTTACCCATTTACAAACTGCACAGCCTGTGACTTTTGGTCACCATTTAATGGCATGGTTTGAAATGCTAGTTCGTGACTCTGAGCGTCTGATTGACTGCCGTAAACGTACTAACCGTATGCCACTGGGTTCTGCTGCACTTGCGGGTACAACTTATCCAATCGACCGTGCTTTTACTGCTGAACTTTTAGGTTTTGAAGCGGTTGCTGAAAACTCATTGGACGCTGTATCTGACCGTGACTTTGGTATTGAATTTAATGCGGCTGCTTCACTGATCATGATGCATTTATCACGTATGTCAGAAGAAATGATTCTTTGGACATCTGCGCAGTTTAAATTTGTGAACATTCCAGACCGTTTCTGCACGGGTTCTTCAATCATGCCGCAAAAGAAAAACCCAGATGTTCCTGAGTTGATTCGTGGTAAGACTGGCCGTGTTTATGGTGACTTAATGAGTCTATTGACCCTGATGAAAGGTCAACCATTGGCATATAACAAAGACAACCAAGAAGACAAAGAGCCGTTGTTTGATGCCATTGATACGGTTCGTGGTTCATTGATGGCTTTTGCTGACATGATTCCAGCACTTGTACCAAACATTGAGATTATGCGTGAAGCTGCGCTTCGTGGCTTCTCAACTGCAACTGACCTTGCAGATTACCTTGTAAAAAATGGCGTAGCATTCCGTGATGCGCATGAAATCGTGGGTAAAGCAGTTGCACTTGGCGTACAAGAATCTAAAGATTTGTCTGAGCTGACACTTGAACAACTTCAACAATTCTCTGACTTGATTCAAGCCGATGTGTTTGAAAAAGCATTAACACTTGAAGCATCGGTGAATGCGCGTAACCACATTGGGGGTACTGCACCTGCTCAAGTTGAAGCTGCAATCGCACGTGCACACGCGCGCTTAGAGAAACTTTACGCATAATTTTAAAATCGGAGTATTGATATGTCTCGACAAGTTTTTTGCCGTAAGTATCAGGCTGACATGGAAGGCTTAGACTTTGCACCATTCCCGGGTGCAAAGGGTCAAGAACTGTTTGACACTGTGTCTAAACAAGCTTGGCAAGAATGGTTAAAACACCAAACAACGTTGATCAATGAAAAGCGTTTAAACGTGTTTGAACCCGATGCGAAAAAGTTTCTTGAAGAACAACGCGAAAAATTCTTCAGCAATGATGAATCTTTAGAAAAAGCCGAAGGTCTGAAGCCTGAGGCGTGATAAAGCGGAGCACTGCTCCGCCACGCCGCAAGACGAGAAGCTATACTTCGAGTGAAAAGTAAAGCACTGCCTTATTTTTCTGTAAGACAAGGACGAAGTCCGCCTAGGCTTTAATTTGAAGAGCTCCTAAATTGGGGCTTTTCTTTTTATGAATCTTCGTACCACGCTACCATATAAAAAGGCACTACCACGAAAAATATCCAATCCGATCACCCCCATCTCAAATGATTTCTGGTATATAAATAAGATCGGGTTTAGCAACAGAAAAAGGTCGCGGACTGGAACAACAATATTTTTTGTTTTAAGCAAAATGAATGCTTTTTTGAAGAAGTTTAAAAAAACTTCACATTATTTGTTTTATTGCTTGATTAAATTTAATTAAAGTTAAGTAAATGAACATTCTATTAAATATTTCTAATTGACACTTAAATAACACCGTATACATACTTTTAATTTTAAATTCCATATCAAATTAAACCAAGTTAAAGCTCAATTTGTATCAAAAATTCTAAATGTAAATTCGTGATACATTTCTCAATAAAACACAACATTACACTACAAGAACCCACATGTTTTTTTTAAATCACTTTCCTATAATACAAATCAAGGAGATGGAAACATCTTCAATTATAGCGATAAGTAACCCCGATTTTCCTTCCCAGATTTCCCCCAAAATCTGGGAATTTTTTTATCCAAAATTTGCCAATCCATTCCTCAAGATCTAACCACTTCTACTTCAAAAATAACACTCAATAAAAAAGCCCCTATTCAGGAGCTTTTAGAAAATTCTGTATATCTTGCGCTTATGGCTGTTTCAAATATGGCCAAGCCGCTTTTAAATAAATAAACATCGACCAGAGCGTCAATACCACTGCGGTATAGAGTAAGCCATAAGCCAACATTTCAAGCGGTTGCCAATTGAGTAAGAATACTGAAATCGCAATCATTTGAAAGGCTGTTTTGTATTTGCCGACTGTCGATACTGCAACACTGGTGCGAGCGCCCAGCTCAGCCATCCATTCACGTAGTGCAGAGACGGTAATTTCACGAGAAATAATCACAATTGCAGCAAAAGCCATTGAAATGGTTGGTTGCCATTGCACCAATACAATCAATGCTGCTGCGACCATTAATTTGTCAGCAACGGGGTCCAAAAAACGCCCAAAAGCAGAAGTCTGATTCAACGTACGCGCCAAATAGCCATCGAACCAATCGGTCACCGCTGCAACGACAAAAATTGCAGTCAGCAAAATATGTCGAGACATACTTGCTGCGTGATCGCCAACACCCATTGCTGGTGGCCAATATGCCACAAGCAAAAATACAGGAATTAAAGCAATTCGTGCCAATGTTAAAATGTTAGGAATATTCAGGATTCGACCTGTTGTCATAGACACCCCAGTTTTCCCCTCATGCACGATGAAAATGCAGAATAATTTGAGGATTTATCCATCGTTAGTTGGACTCACTTTATACGAAATGCCCATCAGTGTCACTAGGCAAACACGGTGACCGTCTGCCGTGCAATCGCAATTAGGCAATCATTTTCATCCCATAAGTGTGCATATTCAGTGGCATAACCCTCTGCTGCATAATCAGTAAACACTTTATATTTAAACCAATCTTGCAAACTCGATTGTAAGGGATGGACATAGGTCAAAGTCCAAGTCAATGAGCTTGCGGGTGCCATGTTCCGATACATTGGCAGCACACCGGGAGGCCACATATCCATCGAGACCAATAAATCTGCGACAGTCATGCAACGATTTTCATGCTGTTCATGATTGAAACGCATCCAACCACTAAAGTCTGGTTTTTTACTGGCGGTACATGGATATTGCCCTTCAACCCAAACTAAATCCATTTGCTGAAAACATTGGGGTGCTAAGGGATGATGTTCAGCAATCTGTAGCGTTTCGGGTGCAGGGAATATCGGTGCTGTACGCTCTTGACGAACCACGATCTCAGACTCACGTGGCACACCAAAGCTCGCCAATAAGATGCTTTGTACTGCATCATCTTGCCAAATCCGTACTTCAATGGTCGTGACCGACTTCCCTTGTCGTAATATTTCAGCACTTAACTTGACTGGTGCCATTTGCACAGGACCAACGAACGTCACATTACAACTGAGTAAACGACGTTCCGCATCATTCACTGTCACCAAAGCTTTGTGCATCATCATTCCTGCCACTAAGCCACCATAAATAGTTCGACCTTGTAGCCACCCTTCAGGAATATCCACCCATTCCTGTTGTTCAATTTGCTGATATAGCTGTTGAAGTGACATAACATTCCCTGATGAATTTTTTAATTTTTATATCATTGAATAAAATACAATTGATGTGAATGATCAATGACTCAGAGGTCAATGATCATTTTTGCAATTCAAAAGATTAAATTGAGCGATAGATCAAGATTTTATGCATGCTAGAGATTACTCATGCAAGATCTTATAAATTGTTCGCGCCATCACATCACCTAGGCCCGGAACCAATTTCAAATCATTTTCCGATGCTTTCAGCACCCCTTGAATACCACCAAAATGCGTGAGCAAATCACGTCGACGCTTTGGCCCAAGCCCCGGAATGACTTCCAATACGGATGAGCCGCGCTTTTTATCACGTTTGGCACGATGCTTGGTAATCGCAAAGCGATGGGCTTCATCACGTACCTGTTGGATCAAATGCAGGGCTTTATGATCTTCGGCTAATTGGATTTTTTCACCATCGGTAAAATGTAAGGTTTCCAAACCGGGTTTACGCCCCTCACCTTTAGACACACCCACCATAAAGGCATCAAGCCCCAATTCTTGCATCACGTCCATCGCCATATGCAATTGCCCTTTACCACCATCAATCAAGAGTAAATCGGGCAACATATGTTTTTTATAGCGTCGTGTCAGGGCTTGGCGCATCGCGGCATAATCGTCGCCTTCGGTAATATCATTAATGGCAAACTGACGGTAATCACGCTTCCTCGCACCGCCTGCATCAAACACGACACACGAGGCAATCGTCGCTTCACCCATGGTATGGGAAATATCAAAGCACTCTATACTGTCAATGGGACGACCCAACACTTGTTCGAGCTGATGGAAGCGTTCATTCAATTCAAAATGATCGGCGAGTTTGCCTTTAATGGCATGCTGTACATTCATCTGCGCCAGTTCTTGCCATTCGGCACGTGTTTCCCGAACTTTATATTTGATGTGAATTTTCTTTTCAAAGTGCTGATGTAATGCTTCTTCCATGTCTTCACGATCTGGAATATCCACATTAATAATCAGTTCGGCTGGAATCTCATCTGCAACCTGAAAATAGAAATTGGCTATAAAGTCCGAGAGCATTTGACCTAAATCATCGCCTTGCATATCGGGGAAATAACTTTTACCACCTAACATTTTCCCATTACGCACATGCATGATTTGCACGCAGGTCACACCTGCTTGATACGCGATGGCAATAATGTCTGCCTCGCCTTTGACTTTATAAATCGCTTGTTGTGTTTGAACATCACGCAGTAATGCCATACGGTCACGAAAGAATACTGCTTTTTCAAACTCAAGCACTTCAGCCGCTGCTTCCATTTTGGCAATCAATTCCTGATTTAACTCTTTGGTATCCCCTTGTAAGAAGCGAATCGAGTTATCGACATCTTCTTTATAGTCTTCAGGCGAGATTAACCCCACACATGGCGCGGAACAACGTTTGATTTGATATTGCAAACAGGGACGCTTACGCTGCGAAAAATAGCTATTTTCGCATTGGCGTACATTAAATAATTTTTGCAGTACCACCAAAGTATCACGAGCATTGTAGGCACTTGGATAAGGCCCAAAAAATTTCCCCGCCTGATGCTTGCCCTTACCACGACCTGCGGCAATACGTGGATAGGGCTTGTCAGCAGAAATAAAAATATACACATATGATTTGTCGTCACGCAGCATGATGTTATAGGGCGGACGATGCAGCTTAATTAAGTTTTGTTCGAGTAATAAAGCTTCCGTTTCAGAGCGTACCACCAAAGTTTCAATGTCATAAATTCGTGCAACCAACGCCTGTGTTTTTGGATGTTCAATATTTTTGACAAAATAGCTCGACACGCGATTTTTCAGATTTTTGGCCTTGCCGACATATAGCAGTTCACCCTCTTTACCCAGCATGCGATATACACCCGGTAAAGTGGTCATATGGGCCAGAATTTTTTCGATATGCTCGCGTGCGTTTTCGTTCACTACTGCCGTATTCCATCATCGTAATTGCTGTCTAACATGATGTGATGCTTTTGCCACCATTTTCAAGCAATCCGTTGAATTTAATCTCGCTCACAGCAATGATCTGATTGCTAAAAGCTATTATTGTAAAATCGGTTTTTTGCTATGCTCAAAGCTCTTTCACTTTTGGAACAAGATGAATGACGAATGCCAATCCTGCGATCCATATCGTAAATCCCACAACGTCTACGCATAGCGCCGCAGAAAAAAATCGAATGATTGGTAAGCCACGTTTTCATTTTGAACCGAATGATGTGATGCAGCACTTACGTGAACGCATTATTGGGCAGGAAGATGCGCTCAATGAAATTGAAAAAATGCTGCATGTCGTGAAAGCTGATTTTTCCAGTCCTGAACGACCACTGTCTGTGACCTTAATGCTTGGCCCCACAGGTGTCGGGAAAACGGAAACCGTCCGCCTAATCAGTGAAAAAATTTATGGTCGCCCCGATGCCTTTTGCCGTATTGATATGAATACTTTGGCACAGGAACATTATGCTGCAGCGATTACAGGTGCACCTCCGGGCTATGTCGGCTCTAAAGAAGGTCACAGCTTATTTGATGAAACTGCGATTGCTGGCAGTCATACTCGTCCCGGTATCGTGTTATTTGATGAACTCGAAAAAGCCTCAACTGAAGTGCTTCGTGGACTGATGAATGTACTCGACAGTGGTACGCTTACACTGACTGCTGGAACCAAAACCATTAATTTTAGAAACTGCATGATTTTTATGACCAGTAATGTCGGTGCGCAAGCAGCACAGCAATATTTGGACAAACTGAAATTTTTACCTCTAAAAATGCAGCAACTTTGCCTCAATCGAGTTCCGGTGAGTAGCATTATTGAAAAAGTCATGCAGCGTAAATTCGACCCTGAATTTATTAACCGCATAGATCGCATTTTGCAGTATCAACCTGTACAGGATAATGCTTTACCACGTTTGGTGGAGATTGAACTGGAAAAGCTCAACCTGCGTTTACAACATCAAAAGCGCAGTGTACAACTGACTGATGCAGCCAAAGCACATTTCTATCAAAACCACGATATCCGTTATGGCGCACGACATTTAGCACGGAAAATTCGTGTGGAACTAGAGCCGATTTTGGCAGTGTATTTTTTAAATCATCCCGATCAGACAGAGCTATGTTTAGATGCGCAACAAGGCAAATTGACGCTGCTTGCTGAGCCTCAAGCATAAAAAAGCATGCCGTTGGACATGCTTTTTCTTGATAGATTTTCTATGTGTTTTATTGAATTGGGCTATAGTTTTGAATGGCGGCAATAGCCGTGTCGTTATAGTAGCGACAATTATTATTGATGTATGTCGAAATCGCCATATAGTGATGATAATCCTGAGAATTTGGATCATATTTTTTTGCTCGTTTTAAAATACTTTGAGCTTCACTACTTTGTTCAAATGTACCAGCGTCAACCATGATTGATGCCTGATAGATCATATTTTGATAACCCACCACAACAATACGATCGATCTCACCATATTGATCGAAGACTTGAAACTTGGTCCATGGATAGTTATTCAATTTCCCCGTCGTTACACGTGTACTATAGCCATCCGCTTTCGCAGCCGTTTTCCAGTTTTGCAATAACTGCGGCATATAGCTATAGGGAATGTTTTTATAACCCGATGAGCTAAACAGGATATAAGGTTTATTTTCGACACGCTTTACTTCGTGATAACAAAATGAACCTGCAGGAAATTTATCTTCCACACCAACAAAGGCATAGAGTGAAGCGATTTTTTCATTGGCATAAATCGGGGTTCCATTCATGGCTTTAAAAAAGTTTTGAAAACCCGGATACACCCCGTCAAAGATCGAGACACCTGACAAATCAACTTTCTTTAAATATTCAGTGCGAGACGTATTTGGTGCATCAACAAAATTAAGCGTAAGTTCGTTAATTGCGCGAGTATCCGCCTTCATTTTGATATTGTTATATAGCTTATTTTCAGTCAGCAAATAGTCGCCATACCCCAGTTCTGTGACAGAACTATGTTTCGGCGCATTATTCACATAGGTCAGCGAGCGATAGTTCGTATAATCGAAATCAAAAGAATAGTAGCTTTGATTGACAACTGCAGGTTCAGGCTTTGGCTCCTCTGGCACAGCAGAGCTTTCTCCACCACCACCGCCCCCACATGCCACCAAACTCATTGTGACCAGCGTCATACCTAGTTTAATTTTTAAATTCATCTTTAATGTTCTACGTTATTTTGATTTTGTTTTCACAAGCATCTTAACGTGAACATTATTTCATCACAATCTTGGTGATCAAATAAATGCATTCCGCTGAAATTTAATTATTTTTCCCAAGCGCCTGTACAAATGCGTGCTGATCCTTCGGGGACACCATCACAAATGCAGGTTGCCCTGTTTTTAGATAATTAATTTTAAGACGTTTGATTGAGAGTGCAGGCGCTGCTGAAAGATCCTGACTAGGCGTGATCTGCTGAATATCGGTTAAAGGAATATGCCAACGCACAAACATACTTCGGATGTTTAAATGAGTTTCCGTGATTTGATAGCGGGTATTGAAGGGCCACCATAAAATTAAGACCGTTAACACGTATACCGTAGTATGCACAGGATATTGTGCAATGTTGCCCTTAGCTTGCATGGTCAATAATAGCTGAATCAGTAAGCCGCTCATGCAAATAATAAACGCCACCACCCACCAATCTTTTTTTGAACGAAATACTTGCATTTTATCCCCCATCTATTGCTTTTATTCTATACAGATTTTTCTGAATCACATGCTACTTTCAGGATAAATTTTACGACACGGATCAAGCAATTTTTCATAGATACATTTATTGCCTTACTGTTGAATTAATTTTTGATTCAATTTTAAAAAACTTCATTTCTACTTATTAACCAATGCATGCAAATTTAAATCCAAAGAATAAAACCAAAGATATTATTAACGCAGCCATGTATTTGGCTCAAATAAGCCCAGTAGAACACGACGTGTTATGAAGTCACGTCTTGAAACAGAATGTCCAATTGACCATTCTGCCGAAAATATACTTGCATTTTTGTTGAAAAATTTTGGAATTTCCCTATAAATAAAATGTTTTGATGCAAAAAATGCGAATTGAAACATAAACTTCAACACATTTCGCTATAACAACATCTAAAAGAACTGCTAACAAACCGTTTTCATGACGAAATTTTGATGACCCTAGCGTCACGGCTTGATACAACTTGTTATATTCTTTTTGGATATAGTTATCGTAAGATTAGCGAGGCAAAAAGTGTACGCAGGAAGCGCGTACTCGCTTCACAACATCAACTTAGAAGTCCTCCAAAATAAGGAGATCAGGCATGATCCACGCTGGCAATGCCATTACCGTCCAAATGCTTTCGGACGGAATTGCAGAATTCCGCTTTGACTTACAAGGTGAGTCGGTCAACAAATTTAACCGCGCTACGATTGAAGATTTTAAAGCTGCGATTGACGCTGTTAAAGCTAACGGTGATATCAAAGGTTTAATCGTAACTTCAGCGAAATCTACATTTATCGTAGGTGCAGACATCACTGAATTTGGTGCGAACTTCGCTCAAGGCGAACAAGCGATTGTGGATTGGGCTATGCCTGTTCACGACATCTTCAATGCGTTTGAAGATTTAGAAGTTCCTAAAGTTGCTGCAATCAATGGTATGGCATTGGGCGGCGGTTTTGAAATGTGCTTAGTGTGTGACTACCGTGTGATGTCAGAAGCTGCACAAGTTGGCCTTCCAGAAATCAAACTCGGGATCTACCCAGGTTTCGGTGGTACGGTTCGTTTAAGCCGTGTCATTGGTATCGACAATGCGGTTGAATGGATGGCAATGGCTGCGCCGAAAAAGCCAGCTGCTGCGCTAAAAGACGGCGCTGTAGATGCGGTTGTTGCTGCTGACAAACTACAAGACGCTGCAATTGACCTTGTAAAACAAGCGATTGCTGGCCGTGTAGACTGGAAAGCGAAACGTCAAGAAAAATTAGAGCCTGTTAAACTCGACATGCTTGAACAAATGATGGCATTCAACACAGCGAAAGGTGCGGTACTTGCAAAAGCAAACCCTGCACAATATCCTGCGCCAAAACTGCTTCTTGACTCTTTACAAGCAGGTGCAAGCCTTCCACGTAATGAAGCGTTGAAAATTGAAGCGCAAGGTTTTGCTAAAGCGGCGGTAACACCTCAAGCAGGTGCGTTGATTGGTTTATTCATCAACGACCAAATCGTGAAAAAAACCTCGAAAAAATATGAGAAAGGTGCTCATCCTGTAAACCAAGCGGCTGTTCTCGGCGCGGGTATCATGGGTGGTGGTATTGCTTACCAAGCGGCAAGCAAAGGCACGCCAATCATCATGAAAGACATTGGTAATCCACAACTTGCTTTAGGTATGAAAGAAGCAAACGGTTTACTGACTAAACAAGTTGAACGCAAGAAAATGAAGCCTGCTCAAATGGGTGAAACACTTGCGCGCATCCGTCCAACTTTAAGCTATGAAGAGTTTAAAGAAGTGGATATCGTGATTGAAGCGGTAACTGAAAACCCGAAAGTGAAAGGCATTGTACTTGCTGAAACTGAGCAGAATGTCCGTGACAACACGATCATTGCTTCGAACACGTCTACCATTTCAATTACACGTTTGGCTGAAAACCTACAACGTCCTGAAAACTTCGTCGGTATGCACTTCTTTAACCCAGTTCACATGATGCCATTGGTAGAAGTGATCCGTGGTGAGAAAACATCTGCTGAAGCGATTGCAACGACTGTTGTTCTTGCTCAAAAAATGGGTAAAACACCAATCGTAGTGAACGACTGCCCGGGCTTCCTTGTAAACCGTGTATTGTTCCCTTACTTCGGTGCATTCGACCTTCTACTTAAAGATGGTGCTGACTTCCAGCAAATCGACAAAGTAATGGAAAAATTCGGCTGGCCTATGGGTCCTGCTTACTTGATGGACGTTGTCGGTATCGACACTGGCGTTCACGGTGCAGAAGTGATGGCTGAAGGTTTCCCTGACCGTATGAAGCCTGACTTCAAAGGTTCAATTCAAACCATGTACGAAGCAAAACGTTTGGGTCAAAAGAACGACGTTGGTTTCTATAAGTACGAATTGGATCGTAAAGGTAAAAAAGCTAAAGTGGTTGACCCAACTGCGTACGAGCTTGTTGCATCTGTTGCAACTGCGGAAAAACGTGAATTTGACGCGCAAGAAATCATTGACCGTATGATGCTGGCTTTCTGTAACGAAACTGTTCGTTGCTTAGAAGACAACATCGTTGCGACTGCTTCTGAAGCAGACATGGCGATGATCATGGGTGTAGGTTTCCCTCCATTCCGTGGTGGTCCATGCCGTTACATCGACCAAACAGGTGTCGCTGAATACGTAGCGCTTTGCGATAAATATGCGTATTTAGGTAAGGCTTATGAAGCGCCGCAAATGTTGCGTGACATGGCTGCAAACAACAAAAAATTCTACGGTTAAGGAGCAACGTGAATGGCTACTTTAAATCCACGTGACGTTGTCATCGTTGATGGCGTACGTTCAGCAATGGGTAAAACCAAAAATGGTATGTTCCGTAACGTTCGTGCTGACAGCTTATCTGCTGAATTAGTTCGTGCGCTTGTTGCTCGTAACCAGTTTGATACCAATGAAGTTGAAGACGTAATCTGGGGTTGTGTAAACCAAACTCTAGAACAAGGTATGAACATTGGTCGTAACATTGCGTTATTGGCTGATCTTCCTAAGACTGTTGCAGGTCAAACGGTAAACCGTCTTTGTGGTTCGTCTATGCAGGCAATCCACACTGCGGCTGCTCAAATCATGACAGGTCAAGGTGATGTATTCATCATTGGTGGTGTAGAGCACATGGGTCACGTAGGTATGATGCACGGCATCGACCTTAACCCTGAAGCATCTAAGCACTATGCGAAAGCATCTAACATGATGGGCTTAACCGCTGAAATGTTGGGTCGTATGAACGGCATTACCCGTGAAGAACAAGATGCGTTTGGTGTTGAATCTCACCGCCGCGCTTGGGCTGCAACGCAAGAAGGTCGTTTCAAAAATGAAATCGTAGGCGTTGAAGGTCATGATGCCAATGGTTTCAAAATCCTTTGCGACGTTGACGAAGTGATCCGTCCAGATGCAAATATCGAAGCGTTCCAAGCATTACGTCCAGTATTCGACCCGAAAGGCGGTACAGTAACTGCTGCAACTTCTTCAGCTTTGTCTGATGGTGCTTCTGCAATGTTGCTTATGTCTGCTGAACGTGCTCAAGCGCTTGGTCTTAAGCCACGTGCTGTGATTCGCTCTATGGCAGTTGCAGGCTGTGATGCTGCGATCATGGGTTATGGTCCAGTTCCAGCAACTCAAAAAGCATTGAAACGTGCTGGCTTGTCAATTGCTGACATCCAAACGTTTGAATTGAACGAAGCGTTCGCTGCACAAGGTTTGTCTGTTCTTAAAGGCTTAGGCATTTATGACCAACAAGACCGTGTGAACTTGAACGGTGGTGCAATCGCTCTAGGTCACCCATTGGGTTGTTCTGGTGCGCGTATCACAACGACTTTGCTGAACGTTATGGAACAGCAAGATACGCAAATCGGTCTTGCGACCATGTGTATTGGTCTAGGTCAAGGTATCGCTACGATTATCGAACGTGTTTAATGTTTAGTTAAATACTGAGATAAAAAGAACCCCGCTTATTGCGGGGTTTTTTATTAAATATTTAATTAGATTATTAACATAATTTATGCATAATACTCATATAAATCAAACAAAATCGAACAAGAGTATCTATGAAAAATATTGTGCTACCACTGATCGCCAGTCTTGCATTTACAGGTTGTGCAACAACAAAAATCTCTGAAGAATCGCGCCAAAAATTAAATCAAACCCAAACCGCAATCCAAGTAAAACCAGTAGCGATTTTTGTGAACTCATGTCTTCTAACCAATGAATTAGGGAAGGATTTAGTGCTCAATGAGCCTACTAAACTTACAAGTGAAAAGTTTATTCAAACTTTTACGCAACAGTTAAACCAACATAATGTAACTGTCAGTACCTCTGCTACGCCATTTATTTGTGGTTCAATGCCTGAAGAACAGCTGAAAAATTATGAATTTCAGGTTGATAGCAATTCTAAAAGAGCGCCTATCAGTACATATCCCCTTCTAAATCAAAATAGCAATATGACTGATGATCAGCGTGCAGCAGCTTTTGCACTTACCCAGTTTATAGCCAAGACAGATGCTGTAAATTTAGCAAAGATTCAAAATAGAAATGCAAACCTAGATATGCCTCAGCTTGATGAAACAACTGTCAAGACTTTAAAAGAATGGGCAAATTCAAATTATATTTTTTTGGTTTCACTTGATGGCTTGAATGCATCTGTAGGAAATAAATTTGCAATGGGTGCCTTAAGTTTAGGTGTAACACTAGCAACGATGGGTGCAGGTGCTGGCATAGTTACAACATACATGCCTAAAGAAGGTCAGCAATACTCAGTTCGTCTATTAGACTTAGATAAGCAATCATTTGAATGGGCAAAAGCTGACTTACTTAAAGGTAGAATTTACTCTACAAATAACCATACATTATAAGCAGATCAGATCCTAAATCCTTTGTTTGAAACCAAAGTAAATTAAAATTAAGGATAGTCTCGGATATAAAGTTGCATGTTGAGTAAAATACTTTTCAGCATGCAACAATAGAGATTGAACATGAAAGAGCAATAACATGAATATTGAAAGTCATTTCTCCTTTTGGGATGAGGAGCATGCTCCGCAAGAGGATGAGGGAACTTTTTTATAGGGTCCTACCCTTAGCTATTCTTCATAAAAAGACCGGAAAATTTCATTTTAAAATAAACTTTGTTTAAATTTTTTTAGAAACACTATGCTAAACAAACGATATAAAACGTCTTAGCACATTTAAAAGTTAATACTTTAATCCTCGATTTTCAGAGCTTTTTGAATTATGGTAAGACCTTAAATATAATTTAATTATGTAAAACAATGATAAATAAACCGTTTAACTGCCTTTTAAAGATGAGTTGTTTGAGCAGTTTTATTTTCCTCACAGCTTGCGTTACAAATGATCAAATCGGTGAACACTCCCGTGATTTGTTTCAAAAATACGAAACAAAATATGTATGGAAAACGATCCTTGAAGACGATGTGATCGCATTTGGCAAACCTGCAAAAGCAATTCCGAATGAACCAATCGATAGCATTGTAGTAGCAGGCAATAAATACAGCTATCTGATCAATAAAGGTGGTGCTGATTTTATTCAACTGATTAGCCAACTTAATCCACAATACATACGTCTCCATCGAGAACTTGACTTTAACTCCCCAAGCCCTACCAGTACTAAATTTAGCGGAAGCTTTAAATTTTACTATGCACCTCCCAATGGAACACTAAGTCCTACAGAAAGTGCATTATTTAAAAAATATGGCGTAGCACCATGTGATTGTTCAAAGGTAGAACAACAGGGTCACCTCTTTGACTTAGAAATTGCAGGTACGGTTTACCCAAAAGTTGAGAATGCTGCAGATTTAAAGCCCTTAAGCCATCCATATAAAGTCCGTATCCAGTATTATGAAAACCAAAGTGGTTATGTGAAAATGTCAGGGCAGGAAAAATTAGCAGAATTACCACTGTTACCGTTAACACTCACGATTGACGTCATTCAATTGCCTTTAAAAGCTTTAGGCATTATTTATCAGCCTTAATTACTTATTTGGGCACATTTTATTACTCTATCTAAATATAAATGCTGCTTAACTAGCTCAAAAAATGGATCCAATTTTTCCGGTATTGAGTAAAGCAAGTGTTGAGTTATGCCCATCCCTTCAACTCAACATCCTAAAATTCTAGACTTAAATTTTCTGCGCCAACAAGGTCGCAAAATGCTGCTTAATCCGATTTCCATCAGCATCTACCCGATGCAACTCCCCGACATTTTCATTGTATTTCACAATATTCCAGCCCTCGTACAAAGCATTTAACTCCCCTGCTTTAAAGGCAAAGGGAAAGTCAGGCTGTGCAGGAAGATCAGGCGTATCCATTGCACAGACTATCAGGTTATAGCCATTGATATTTGTGGCTTGCTGCATCTGCTGAATGAGCGGTTTCACCGTTTGAGCTTCTAAAAACATCATGACCACGGTACAGCAAATAAAGTCATATTTGCCTGTAATGCTTGGGTCTGCATTAAGGTCACGTTGCTGTACATCAATATGCTCTATGCCCTCTGCGCTAATAATCTCTTGTAACTTTTGCAAACTACGTGGATTTACATCCCAAGCATCGACCTGATAGCCCTGCTGATTTAAATACAGGCTGTTACGTCCCTGACCACAGCCCACATCTAAAGCCAATCCGCCTTGTAAATACTGTATTGCCTCAAGAATTTCAGAATGCGTTGGGCTGAGTTGGTACTTCTTATAAAAATAATCCTGTGGTGTGCAATAGAATTTGAGCTGACATTGGACATCATCACTGGCAGAAACAATTTTGTGCCACGCCTGTGGCTCAATAAATGGTGGTTGCTGGTCAACGCTAAACACATGCTCAGACAAGACATTTCCAGACTCATCCAACATAGCAAAGTTAACTTCACCCTGTAGTACAGTCAGTTTTGCCCATGTCTCCGCTTTGGTATTGTGCTGATTTTTAAAGCCTTGCGGGATTGTTTGCTGTGACCATACTGGAAGTTCTTTATAACAAATAAGCTGCTGCATTTGATCTATCCCGTGTGCTGTTGTACTGATCTTTTTAGATGGAGTTATGTGATGTATTCGAAGCGTTCTAACTTAACCATATCGGTTTTAGCCTGCTTTTTAAATCTAATTTTTACAGGGTCTTGCACCAAAGATGCGAATACAGCCTGTTGATCTTTGTTTTTGTCCGTAACACCATGTTATTTGTTTGTAACATTAGTGGAATATTCACACATACGAAGCCGTCAACCTGTGCGTTGTAACCTATCTCTTATTGATAAGGCATAAAATTTACAATGCCTTATTTTAACTAAGTTTTATAGAGTGATGACTATGAACACAATCAAAACTACTTTAGCAATCGCTTTAGTTGCTGCGACTTCTTCTGCTATGGCTGCAACTGCAGTTGAACAAAAACCTGTTACTGTTGCTGATGTTGCAAAAGCACAAGTTGCTCAAGCAAAAACTGCGACTGTAAATGCTGCTGAAACAACCAAAGCAGCTGTTGTCGCTAAAGCAGTGAATGCAGAAAAAGCAACTGAAACAAAAGCTTTAACAATCAAAGAAACAACAACTGCTAAAGCTGTAGCTGCAAAAGCAGCGGTTGTTGAAAAAACTGAAGTGGTAAAAGATGCAACTGTTGCAACTAAAGACGCTGCTGTAGCAAAAACTGTAGCGGCTAAAGATGCTACTGTAGCTAAAACTGTAGAAGCAAAAGAAGCGGTTGTAGAAAAAGCAACTGACGCTAAAGAAGCTGTTGCTGAAAAAACTGAAGTTGTAAAAGCTGAAGTGAAAAAAGACTGCGCTAAAAAATGTGCGAAGCAAAAAGCTGAAGCTGCTAAAGCTGAGAAAAAAGGCTTTTTCTCTTGGTTCAAAAAATCAGCTTAAGCTGTAAATAAATAGGTTTAATCTTCGATAAATCTGTCAAAAAGTGCCTCATAGTAGGCACTTTTTTTTGTTCATACTGCTGAATTTATATAATCGATAACTGCTCACGTAGCCACGTCATATATTTTTCTTCATCCATAAAGTCTGGTGCACTGCCCGTGTCCAAACTGTAAAATTGCTGGTTAAACTCAATCACAATTTGTTCAGTCATATACCAATCTTCAATCATTCGAAAATGCTGACTAAAGAAAAATCGGTTCTTACCCCAGTTATTTAAACTCTCTAAACGCGGATATTGACCATTATTTAAAAAATCGCTGTAGACCTGTTGTATATCGGCAAAAATCTGAATCGTTCGCATGTTGGCTGACCTCTGTCAATGATGCAAAAGCTTGCTTCACTTTAATTTAGTCCGCCAAGTTGAAAGTCTTATGACAGTTTTTTAAAGTTTTTGTTTCAACTCAGAGCGATTCTTTTGACGAATCTCATCCATGTGGGTATTCAGCTGCAATATCTCTTTATATAACTGATTAAACTGTTTTAATGGCGCATCTTCATAGAACATAAATAGGTTATTTTTCTTTTCCCATTTATTGTCTTGAATCACTTTAAATATTTCATCAGCCTTGGCTAAACTTTGTTTTTCCAATTCAAATAAAGCATGTGATTCATCACTGTCTCGACTCTCACGTAAACTTTGTGCAATTTGCTGACGAAAAACATTTTTAACAGGTAAATGTTTGGCCTGTTCTAATGCATTTTCTTCTTGCTGTGTGGCTTTTTGCTCATAGGCATCGACTACGGCATGCACTTGTTGCAGCATTTGCTTGGTTTCTTGATACTGATTTTTCTTGTCTGCAAGCAAACGATCTATATCGAGAAATTTGTCCCAGTTTAAAGCTTTTAAATCCCGCACATATTGATTGCGTGATTCAGCACGTTGTATCATCTGACTCAATATAAAGTCAGACATCACCTTATAATCACCCGTTAAACGCGCATCAGTGACATCAACCTGAATAGGTTTATCCCAATGCTGTGCCTGCTGAAAAATTTTCTCGGTTTTTTCCATTAAAACGGTTTGATAGGTTTCAAGTTGTGCGACTTCTTTTTGCTGCACAGAATACTGGTAAAACATCCAACCAAAGACTAGCACCGTGGCGCAGCCTAAAATAACAAAGATACGTGGCATCGCTCGCTCCGAATCCCCTTTTACTCATCATAACCAAAAACAAGAAAGATGGCGATTAAATAGACAATTTCAAGATTTAAGTCATGTCACTTAAATATAGCTTGCATATAAAAAAGGAAATTCATGCATAAAGCATGAATTTCCTGATGGTGTTTAATTGCAGCGAAAACAATCAAGGTGAAATATTTGGATTAGTATTCAACTGACGGTCAATTATGCCGATGTTGATTTGTTCACGGCTAATTTGCACATTGGTTGCATTACGGTCGATCCCAAAGGGTTGCAACATAATATATAAACCATTGCGCGGATCAGAAGATTGTAAGCCTGCCGCAATATCTAAAACATGCTGCTGCATTAAAGGTGAAAGATTGGACATATCAGGCATCGCAGCGCTAGGTAACACATCCAAATTTGAAACAATGGTTGCGTCTACACCTTTATTTTGAGTATCGCGTTCGATCTTCATCACCCGTTGTTGTAGGGCTTTACGGCTATCGACTTGCTCTTGATATTCAACAATACCAGTTTCTGCACGCATTTCACGGTCTGCCATGACAGTGAGAGCAGGCATTTGGATGGCTGGCTCTGTGCTTTCTTTCTTTTTGGTCGCTGCGAAGGCAGAAGAAATAGTTAAGACAGAGCTAATAAAGACAAGAGCGGAAACAGATTGAGGGAGAGTCATCATGTTTAATTCCGGACATTCAAACAGAGAAAAATGCACAAAAAGCATCCTTGAAGTGCCTTTATTGTACAACATTTAAGCACTCTTCTTCTGTTACGCCCGATAAACGGCATGGAACTCAGCCCTATGTATATTTATGATCTTAGGCTTTAACGCGCCAATCTTATACAGCATTCGGCAGGAAAGCATCTGAATTTCATTTGAATTTAGATGCAAAGTTCAACGCCCAATTCTGAGCAACACCGGGAAATACAGATCAAAATGCTCTTGCTTATGCTGCTGAAAATATGCCGCTAAATCTGCTAATGGGTCTCGTTCAGGATGCTGCTTTTGATAATGTTTTAGACCCGACCACGTACTTAAATAATTCAAAATTTGCGCAGAAGTCCATGCATAGTCAAGGGTCATCGAAGGCACCGTCAATTCCTGAAACGGAAATGGAATGCTGCGGTATTCTTCATCCACATAATGACGCTCTGCGTCCCAATAGCCTTTTAAGGTGCCAAAATACAGTGCACCAATGAGATGATTTAATTCGGCATCTTTGGCTTGGATCAGCCCATAACCAACGATTGCTAAAATCCCTTCAGGTTTTAGTACTCGACGTACTTCTGCATAAAAGGCATCAAAATCAAACCAATGAATTGCCTGTGCCACTGTAATTAAATCTACTGAATGATCTGCAAGTGGACAATGTTCCGCACTGGCCTTTTCATAATGGACATTGTCTAAAGCAGGTGCTTGTGCCAACTGCTCTGCACTTAAATCAGTGGCTAAAATGTGCTGAAAATAGGGTGCCAAGCGCTTGGTAAATTGACCCGAACCCGCACCACAATCCCAAGCTTGCTCACGTGTCACCACATGTTGTAAAACGGCATCGACCAATTCAGCCGAATAGTCTGGACGTGCTTGCTGATACAGCGCGCTTCCTTCAGAAAATAGATCTTTCATTTTGAATGTTCGTTGCTTATTTTTACTCAGTCTAATGTAGTTTGTGCTACCTGAAACTACAACTTAGGTCAGAGAATAAGCTTTAAAATTTGGACTATCAGAATTTACTGAATGACGTTTTGAATATAAAAACTGGTTTGCGCAATCGGCTGAAGTTGATCATTCATTTGATAATACTTCACGTCATAATGCCCCGGTTTCCAGCCCGTATGCGGACTGAAACTCACCCAGTTCTGTTCACGATGAGCACTGATCCGTTGAGGCATAAAAAATAGTACTTCGCCCGTAGAACGATCACTCCACCGCACAAAAACCTGTTCATTATTCGGTGTTTTCCCTAATGTATCAAAGTGAGCAAACAACTGTTGTCCAGCATAAATATCTCGAGGTAATACATTTTCAACTGCATATTCTTGCTGTGCCATAACAGTGGCTCGCCCACTCATCGGCTCATTCGGATTATTTTTTGCATCAACATATTCACTAACAAGGTGTTTCGCAAATTCACGTTTATTTTTTATGCTCGATAAATCATAGTCAGGAAATGCTTGCTGTAAATATTGTTCCATCTGTTGTGGTGTCGCCTGATCAATGATTGCATTGACCTGAGTGATTTGATTTTTTAATTGTTGTTGTAATTCGATATTATTTTCAGCTTGCACAGGTACATTCTGCTGAAAATTTTGAATAAAGCTATTGCTCGTATGCTTGTTATCACTTTCGAGAACTATAGGATCAGATGCTTTATTGGATGGGGCTATAAGATAGCCCAATCCAAAACAAACAAGGCCAATCAGTATTGGCACAATGAATTTCATAGTCATTAATTACACGTTATCGTTTCAGTCACGTTATTACCAATCGTGATTTGCAAACTTCCGTTTGTAAATAATGCTCCATTTTTCACTTGTTCTTTTGTTAGATTACTACCAGACAATATTCGTAACCCTTCTGACGTACAGATTCCTGTCTGAATATCATTAGTTAGCTTTAATACACAACCACTTGTTGTCACTTTATGTGTATTTGCGACTGGCTGAGTACAGACAGTTGTAATCACATTAGTAGATGGCGTTTTTACATCGCATGCTGAACAATCTCGACTCGCACTGCCACAGGCATTGGCTGCTTTTTCACTGCGGCAAATGTATGTTTGCGAACCATAAGTAAATTCTTTTTCATAAGAGGAATTAAAACTGCTGCTACCTCCACCTCCACATGCGCTAAGAAGTGCACTCACAGCAACAGTTAAAGGCAATAATATTTTTGTCATGTTCATAAGTTTACCCTTTGTTTTTAATACTTTGTTTTTACCCAATGGGCAAATGATATGACAACAATTGTAGCAGTTAAATAGCTTAATTTATCAACATAACAAAACATCAGACGAAAAAAAACCTCAAACATTGTTTGAGGTTTTTTTGAATATGGTGGCGAGACCCAGGATCGAACTGGGGACACACGGATTTTCAATCCGTTGCTCTACCTACTGAGCTATCACGCCGATGCCGTGTATTAAGCCGTATCTCGAATGATTAGTCAATCATATTTATCAAAATATTTTTTGCATGCATATTTTTTAGACAAAAAAAATCCCTGATGGGATCAGGGATTGATAAACTGAATAATCAGTTTTGAATATGGTGGCGAGACCCAGGATCGAACTGGGGACACACGGATTTTCAATCCGTTGCTCTACCTACTGAGCTATCACGCCGATGGGGCGTATTAAACAATTTAAGCTGTATGACGTCAAGTGGGACTTACGCTTTTTTGTTTAAATGTATACTTTTAAAGCGATATTTCACATTAATTGCTTATTTTTGCTGCAAACTCAATAAATTAAGCATTTTCCAACATTGCCCGGCATAAAAAAGGCAGCATGAAAGCTGCCTAAAATCTTATACAAGCTTATTCAGCAGCAGGAATTTTTCCAATGTGCGCTAAACAACGGTGAATTGCACCACAACCCGGCTCGAAGGTTTTTACACCTTTTTCTTCTTCCATACGTGTCGCTTCACTCACTAGACGTTCTGCAACACCACGGCCACGGTTAGCTGGATGCACTACGATATATTCCAAAGTTTTACTTTCCCCTTGGCCGCTACACCAAATGGCGCCAATCAATTTTGTATTAAATTCTGCGGTATAAACTAAGGTATACTGAGCAAGGTTTTGCTCTAGTTGTTCAATGGCATCTGAACCGTCGCTAAATTCTGGGCTCGTGTCATACAGTCGCTCAAGCTGGCTGCGCACTTCATCATTTTCTAAAGAAGTATAGGCATGTACGGTAATAGGCATTGATAAACCCTCCTGAGCAATCTAATATGCGGTGACTTCGTCACGGCGAAAATATTTTTACATCAATCATTTTGACGTATTTGAGGAACGTGTCTATGACAGATCGTATCAGTGAAGTGGTAAGAAACACCAACGAAACCAAAATCCGAGTTCGTGTGAATCTTGATGGTACTGGTCAAGGCACTTTAAACACTGGTGTTCCATTTTTAGATCATATGATTGATCAAATCAAGCGACATGGTCTGTTTGATATTGATATCCACTGTGATGGCGATCTTGAAATTGACGACCATCATACCGTAGAAGATTGCGGGATTACACTCGGACAGGCGTTTGCACAAGCACTTGGCAATAAAAAAGGCCTAAAACGCTATGGTCACTTCTATGCACCGTTAGATGAAGCATTGAGCCGTGTCGTGGTGGATTTATCTGGTCGTCCGGGTCTTTGGATGGATATTCCTTTTACTCGTGCCCGCATTGGTACATTTGATGTGGATCTATTCTCTGAATTTTTCCAAGGTTTTGTGAACCATGCGTTAATGACGCTACACATCGACAACCTCAAAGGTAAAAACAGCCATCACCAAATTGAAAGCGTATTTAAAGCCTTTGCACGTGCCCTACGTATGGCATGTGAAGTTGATCCACGTGCAGAAAATACTGTCGCTTCAACCAAAGGAACATTGTAATGACCCGTATTGCCCTTCTTGACTATGGCATGGGAAATCTTCACTCAGCTGCTAAAGCCCTCGAACATGTCGGTGCAACGGTTGATGTGACCAATGATCCAAAGTTGATTGCTCAGGCAGATAAAATTGTATTTCCGGGTGTAGGTGCAATGCGTGACTGCATGCAAGGCATGCATGAAGCAGGTATTGATGAAGTCGTTCGCAATGCTGCATTTAACAAACCTGTTTTGGCTATTTGTGTTGGCATGCAAGCATTAATGCAACATTCAGAAGAAAATGGCGGTGCAGATGCACTGGGTATTTTTGAAGGTGTCGTAAAGCGTTTCCCTGATGTAGACGGTTTAAAAGTCCCCCACATGGGTTGGAATCAAGTGCATCAGGCAGATCCAAGCCACCCGATGTGGAAAAACATTGAGCAAGATGCGCGTTTCTACTTTGTGCATAGCTTCTATGTTGAACCAAAAGATCCAAGCATTGTCGCTGCAACATGTGACTACGGTTTGGAGTTCTGTACTACGATTCATAAAGAAAACTTGTTTGCAACGCAATTCCATCCAGAAAAAAGTCATACTGCAGGCCTACAGTTACTGAAAAACTTTGTGGAATGGGATATCTAAAGCCCAACGCATTGTTTTATTAAAAAGCTCACTTCGGTGGGCTTTTTTTTATGCAAGCACTTTATAATACGCGCGATTTTTATGTCGAAGGTTTGGCATGAACATCAGGTTGTAATGAATGCCATTTGTCATACAACCTTAAATGAGAAATAACGATTGATATAACGATAATTTTGAGAAGTTTAAATATGAATAATACAACGCAGATTGATTCTGGATGGAATCGCGACGGTCGATTTAACCGCATGTCTTTTGTAGGTTGGAATGTGTTTTACGGCTTAATGATGACAATTTTGATGCTCATGCTTTTGATCATGATGCCAAATACCTTCAATGCAATCATAGAAAATGCTGAATCCCCAACAACGCAAGTTGTTTTATTTATCATCAACATCATCATATTAATTCCAGCGCTGATCTTTTCTGTACGTCGCTTACATGATTTTAATGTGTCAGGTTGGTTTGCACTATTAGAGCTTATTCCACTTTTGAATATCCTCATGTTCCTTGCCTTGATGTTGATACCCAGCTCCGAAACAAGTAATAAATATGGTGAACCACGTGCATCAAAAACATGGGAAGTGGTGTTGGCCTTTCTCTTTTTCGGTCTCTTATTATTGATCTTGGTCAATCTACTCTTTGCCGCACGTTATATTTTCTAAATCCTTTCATGTTACATGCCATAGCAGCATGCGATAGCATATATATCTTCAAATGAGTTTATACCCTCACCCAATACCGTATTTGCAATTTTCATGCAAAATCTCTAGGCTGCAACGACCTGCCTAAAAATTGAATCCCAATGACTGATGCCCTTTTGACACAAATTTTGCCGACAAAAGAACAGATTAAAAGCTTTCCACTGTTTCAAAATTTAAGTGCTGAGCATATCCATGTCATTTATAAGCTTGAGCAATGCCTGCACTGGGAACCCGTATTAAGTAGCGCTGCAATATTAGGTTTTGATACCGAATCTAAGCCGACGTTTCGCAAAGGTGAAATTGCCACTGGCCCACACCTCATTCAACTTTCAACGGCAGAGCAAGCTTGGCTGTTTCAAATGAATGCGGAGACTTGGTCATTTTTAACGCCCATTTTAAGCAATCGTGAACAAATCAAAGTTGGTTTTGGACTCAAAAATGATGCGCATCTTTTTCGTAAACACGGCATTGAACTGGGTAGCGTATTAGAACTGGCAAAATGCTTTTCTTCTTTTGGTTTGACCCAGCCCGTGGGCTTAAAAAATGCCATGGCGCTTTTATTTCAAGTCAATTTTCCCAAATCAAGAAGTGTCAGCACCTCAAATTGGTCGCATAAGCGCTTATCACCTGATCAAATTCGTTATGCAGCCGCTGACGCCTATGCACCTGTCTTGGTATTTGAAGAATTACTGCAACGTGGTCTTTTACCTAAAACCATTCCCAACACATCCTTGAAATTACGGATTAGACCGAATAAAAACTAAAGGGATTCGCCTACACCCAGCAAATTCATAATGCCTTTGACATTTAAAACTGTGCATTTTTTAGTTTTAACATTTAGTGAATAGCGGTTTATTTGTTAAGATTGGGAACAAATTTATTCTTAATTTGATTGAGCAAGGAGCGAAAGCATGCTGATCATCCCTGCAATTGACCTGAAAGATGGCAAATGTGTCCGTTTAAAACAAGGTCGTATGGAAGACGATACCGTATTTTCTGACGATCCAGTGGCAACTGCACAGCATTGGGTAAATGAAGGCGCGCGTCGCTTACATTTGGTGGACTTAAACGGTGCTTTCGCTGGTACACCGATTCATAAACCTGTGGTTGAAGCCATTGCTAAAGCACAGCCTGAATTGCCAATTCAAATTGGTGGCGGTATCCGTTCACTTGAAACCATCGAGCATTATTTAGATGCTGGCGTTACATTTGTGATTATCGGGACCAAAGCCGTTCAAAACCCTGAGTTTGTTGAAGAAGCGTGCAAAAAATTTGCAGGTCACATCATTGTCGGTATCGATGCCATGAATGGCATGGTAGCAACAGATGGTTGGGCAAATGTCACTGATGTCAAAGCCACTGATTTAGCAAAACGCTTTGCAGATGCTGGCGTATCGAGCATTGTCTATACTGACATTGCGCGTGATGGCATGATGCAAGGGGTAAACGTTGAGCAAACGGTTAACCTTGCTCAGTATTCAGGTTTACCAGTCATCGCTTCTGGCGGTGTCACCAATCTTGACGACGTACGTAACTTAAAAGGTCAACCGGGCATTTTAGGTGCGATTACTGGTCGTGCAATTTATGAAGGCACTTTAAGCCTTCGTGAAGCGCAATTGCTGCTTGATCAACAAAGCTTGTAATTGATGCGATAAAAAAAGAGGCCGAACTGGCCTCTTTTTTTATGCTGCTTTTTTCTTCATCTCTTTTAAAGCTTTATCAATTTGCTTGAAAATAGGTTTATGCAATTGACGTGAATACGCTGTGCCGATATTCCATTTCTTTTGCAAATCTACACGAATCTGATGAGCCAACTCCGCATTATCGGTTTGTATTGCCCAGAACGCATATTCAGATAATTTGTCGATATCTTGAGATTTTGTCGCAAGGATAAAATTTTTCTGCGCACTTTCTTGTTGATTGAGCTGATGATGTGCCAAAGCTCGAATTAAGGCAATTTGTTCAATTTTATAGTTCGGATCTATTGCTGTGATTTTATCGGTGATAGTTAAAGCATTCTGTGCTTGTTGATCTTGCAAATAAGCTGTCGCAAGCTGTTCAAGATAAGCCGTATCATTTTCAACCAAACTACTGTACTTCTGCTTTAAGATATCAATAGCCTCTGCTGTTTTACCTGCCTGAGTGAGATACTCTGCGTATCTCACCGCATTATCAATGCTCGGGATATTTTCATACTGTATTTTGGCTTGATTGATGGCACGATTGGGTTGCAAAACATGCAGCGCTTTTTTACTTAGTATATTGGCTTGATGCGACATGCGTGATTGAGGCAAATACACCGCAATGAAATACGCTACACTGCCTAAAAATGGGAAAACAAATAAAATCCACAACCAAAAAAATGGCTGCCCATTGCGAATGGCATGAATTGCAAAACAAACAGCAATCAGTACGTGTATTCCAAGGCCAAAAATAGAAAAATATTGAAAATACTAAGCTAAATCATCCATTACTAACCTCTTGAAGCTATTCTTATAATCATCTTTTAATGTGCAAAGATTATACGTTATTGAATAATTCGAGCATACAAAGACTGCTCAAATATTTTTATGTTTCATCTAGTAATAAACAGATCTGCTAACAGCCCTACATCGTCTCAGTTCAGCAGCTCGACTTATTAAAATGCTAATATTGCAATCTCTCCCAAACTTCCTGCTGTACATGCCCCAATCCGTCCCCACACTCAAAAGTAAAACACCTCAACTCGCCTTAATCCTCATCACCATGCTTTGGGGCGCCAGTTTCATTACCGTGCAATACGGACTCAATTTTAGTAGTCCAGTCTTATTTGTCGGTTTACGCTTTGCCGCAGCCACTCTTGCCGTTAGTTTGTTGTCGCTGAAGTACCTGCGGCATTTTTCCAAACAAGATTTAATCGCAGGTGCAGCGATTGGCGCCGTAATTGCGACTGGCTATGCCACACAAACCGTGGGCCTGCAAAGTATCAGCAGCAGTGAATCCGCGTTTTTAACCGCGCTATATGTACCCTTGGTGCCTTTCTTTATGTGGCTGTGCTTTAAACATAAGCCGCATTTGATGACATGGTTCGGAGTCAGCTTGGCTTTTGTGGGATTGGTTTTTTTAACAGGGAATGGCTTCGGTGCAATACAGTTGAATTTTGGTCAAATCATTACCCTACTCGGTTCCATTGCCATTGCCTTTGAAATTATTCTGATCAGTTATTTTGCACCACGAGTGAATTTACGCCGTGTGACAGTCTTGCAACTGGCCTTTGCATCGTTGTTTTGTTTCTGCTTTGCACCCTTACTCGGTGAAACAACCTTGCCTGTATTTGAATGGCAATTGATTGCAGTGTTGTGCGGATTGGGTTTAGCCAGCGCTGTAATTCAACTGGTCATGAACTGGGCGCAGCGCATGGTTGATCCCTCACAAGCTGCCATCATTTATGCAGGTGAACCTGTATGGGCGGCCATGATTGGTCGTATCGCGGGCGAGCGTTTATCTCCGCTCGCGCTGATCGGTGGATTATGCGTAGTGATGGGGGTGATCGTGAGTGAGTGGCGACCGAAGTGGTTAAAGAAAAAAACCGTGCCTAGTGATTAATTACGCCTAGCAAAAAATGTAGACATTAAAAAAGCAGCCTCGGCTGCTTTTTCTTATTCATCATACATCGGTCGATTATCATTGACACGAATCAGACCTTTAATGGCACGATAGACAATCCACAGCCAAGACAAACCAATCACAGCAACACAGAATGCACTTGCCCCAAAAGCTACACTTGCAAAGGCATTGGGATTATTTCCAGTAAAAAATAAAAAAATAAAGGGAACAAAAGCGATGACGTTCCAAATCAGATACCACCAAAACGTGCGGATTTGCCATGTAAAATGGCTTTCAAAAATGGAACCACGCACATCACTACGTTTTACATAGTTAATGATTAAAGCCAAAATCGCCAATAATCCAGCGGAAAAAATCGCCACAATATAAAGTACATACAAAATTATGGTGAGTAAGCGGTTTGGATCTTTATCAATTGAATCGTTCATTGCACTCCCCGTCACGATGATGTTGACTGAAAATTTATCACTAAATCTTTAAAAAATTGAACGGCGAAATCAGCCATAAAATCAGTAATATGTTAAAGACTATGGTACAGAAATATATCTTTCGAAAGGGTTGTTTTTGTGTTTTATGGCGTAGGCGTTGTTGCGCCAACCATGCCGCTGGCCAGCCACCGAGAAAAGCTAAAATGTGCAGCGTATTTTCTGGCACCCGACGGTTACCAAGCTGCGCCGCTTCTTTGTCTTGGGCATAGAACCAATAGCTCAAGACATTCATAATGCTGATAAACAACAGCACCATGCCACTCAGTAAACCCGCCACAGACAAGCCTACTAGGGCAAGGATAAAAACAATACACACGATTTGCATCGGCTGAGCTTTATGCGGCATCTGTACAATATTTTTTTTCACCGGGCGACGACTCGGTTGAGTTTGTGACGCCTTCAAATAGTGGACTTGCTGCGCACGAAAGCGTCCGCGTTCGTCTAAGATCACAGCATAATCCAACGCGCAGCCCACGATTGGTCGTGGGCCGGGACGGGAAAAGTCTTTAATGTGCAAAAATACGCGATCTTTGGTGCTATCGTTCGGTTGAATGAAGCCGTAGCCCTTATCATCAAACCATTCTACTAAGCGTCCTTGATCACGCATGCTTTTCCCTCTCGTTGTTTTTAAAATTTATGCAGTGACGAATTTTAATCGTTCAATCAGCATATTACGCATTTCAGCAGGGTTTTTCTGCAAAATATCATCACCTGTACGACCTTCTGCAGCATTTTTCTGTGCCACCTGTAAACGCATCATCCAGAAACGACCCGCCGCCATCGCCAAATATAACTCTAGGCATGATTTTTCATCTGCGGTTAATGGGCGCACGCTTTCATAGGCATTTAAAAAGGCAATGGCTTTGTCTTCATTCAAATGTACATCCGGATATTCAGTACAAAAGTCATTTAAAGTAATAGCAATATCAAACAAAAGTTCGTCGTTGTTTAACTCATAAAAGTCTAAAATGCCATTGAGTTGATCGCCTTCAAATAGAGTATTGTCACGGAACAGATCAGAATGAATAAAACCGCTAGGACGGTCTGGATACATCGCTGTTAAGATGTCATATAAGCCCAATAGATTATTAAGCAGCATGGTATCTGCTTCATTTAATGTTGGACGAATATCGCGTGAAACTTGTAACCAATAAGCATGATCACGATATTCTGCACGTTCCAAAGGGAAGTCTTGTAAAGCCACATGCATTTTCGCTTGGGCAACAGCAATCGCCTCTGCTTGTGCTAAATTCGCTGGCATCGGATGTTGACCTTGCATGCGTGGCGCAATCTGAGCAGGTTTATCCTTTAAGCTATGGATCGCTTTGCCTGAATGATTCAGCGGTACAGGCACAGCTAGACCAGCCTGCCCCAAGTGTTCGAGTACAGGCACCAATTCCCCTGCACCTTGCTCGTCCATCTCTTCAAAAACGGTTAATACATACTGCGTGCCATTTTCGCAAACAATAAAATAGTTGGTATTTTGAATACCGCCTTGAATCGGAATCAGGTCAATCACCTCCAGTCCATAAGGTGCTGCAAAATCCTGAACTTCCTTTAAAGTCAAAGTGGTATAAACCGACATAGAAAACCTGCGAAAAAACTTACATATTTTTGATAGAATAACCGCTCCGACTACTAAGGTGTAGCATCTAAGTCGCGAAGTTTCATAATCGGCTGTTATTTTTGGAAAAAATTATGCTTGCTAAACGTATTATTCCTTGCCTCGACGTGGACAACGGTCGTGTAGTGAAAGGTGTTCAATTTCTTGATATTCGTGATGCAGGCGATCCAGTTGAAGTTGCACGCCGTTATAACGAACAAGGTGCGGACGAAATTACCTTCTTAGACATTACCGCAACCTCAAATGGTCGTGATACCACTTACCGTACGGTAGAGCGTATGGCTGAGTCTGTATTTGTGCCATTAACAGTCGGTGGTGGCGTGCGTAAAGTAGAAGATATCCGCCTGTTATTAAATGCTGGTGCGGACAAAGTTTCGATTAACTCTGCTGCCATCTATAACCCTGAATTTGTACAAGAAGCCTCTCAGCGTTTTGGCGCACAGTGTATTGTGGTTGCTATTGATGCGAAAAAAACCGGCGATAATAAATGGGAAATTTTCACCCACGGTGGTCGTAAAGAAACCGGCATCGATGCCATCGAATGGGCAGTAAAAATGGCGGACTTCGGTGCAGGTGAATTACTTATCACCTCGATGGATGCCGATGGAACCAAAGCCGGTTATGACATTGAACTGATGCGTAATATCAATGACCGTGTGACCATCCCAACCATTGCTTCTGGTGGTGTCGGTAATCTCCAACATTTGGCCGATGGTATTTTAAAAGGTGGCGCAGATGCGGTGCTTGCAGCCTCTATTTTCCACTTTGGTCAACACACCATTCCTGAAGCGAAAAAATACCTCGCAGATCAAGGTATTGAAATGCGTCTGTAATTGACAGCTGCATTCAAAATTAATTTAAAAGAGCGCTTCGGCGCTCTTTTTTTAATTTTGGCCTATTGGCTTAAGCATTCAACATCAAGTTGCAAACACAAGGCATGGTGTTCATGCTGATGATTTGCGCTTATCTGTAAGCCTATCTCTTTGGGCGAGATCAATATCGTAAAAGACGCTATCAAAAAGCACTGGGTTCACAGCAGTTCAGCAAAAATCGTCATCCTAGACTGAGCCCACAAAATTTAGATAAAAAAAAGGAGCCTCAAGGACTCCCTATAAACCAAGAAATAACTACAGCACTTGGTATTCATTGAAAAAAATATACATAGCAACTTCATCATCCAACTCGTCGTGTACAAGTCTTTTGATGATTTAAATATAAGTGTTTTCGTTGGTTATTTATTGACAGTTTATTCATAATTTATTGACAAATTGCGACAAGCCAATCATCACTATTTGATGTGTTTCACAAAGCTGAGTCACATTCCCAGACCCTATACCGTTTCAACCTGAGCAACCTGCTTCATTTCTTTGCCTACCCATTTTGCAGGAAAGTAACGATTGACCAGTTGTGACAATGACTTTGAAATAGGTGCGGGTAATGCAATTCCTAAAGGGTTTTGCTCTTGTAGGTCCGCAGATGAAATCACCCGTGTCCCTAAAATATAATCAAACCAAGGCTTGGTCACGCACCAATTGGCATCTTGATTGGAATTCATATGATGGTCATAGTGCCACGGAATTTTCTTCATTGCCCATGCAGGTTCGAGATGTGCCCGACGGTGCGTATAATAATAATTTCCCGCACAGTACAGTACCGACAAACTCATCCCTTTAGAAATGGGATAAAACAGCGGTACAAATACGCCTGCGACTGCGACCAACGACAAGATCTCATTCTTGGTTCGCCAGTTTTGAATACCTTCAACATAACCATGATCATGGAAGTCCGTCTTTCGCACTTCTCTGTGATGTTCCCAGTGTGACTTCATGCTGTCAGGCACGGGGCTAAAGCGTGGCTGACCTGTGCGATGTGTGCCATGTAATACATATTTATGTGCGAGCCATTCGAATCCATTTGCGACCACGAGACCTGCAATAAAACCTTTCCACATATGTCATACCTCCTTTTCTTCCTCAAACTATAAAGAACGAAAAAGGCTAGATATTGACCTTTTTTTTTAATATTATTGACAAAACACGACAATACCCAAGAATTAGAACAAGATGCAGCAGCTCAAAGATTACACTGGCTCGGTCTATGGTGGACTGGGACATTTACTCTACGCTTATCACCAAAGTGAAGGTTTAAATATTTCCGAAAAACTGAATAAAGTTCAAAACTTAGAACGTTTTGACTATGTGGTTTGGCGTGATTTATTAATGGATTTAGATCAACAATTACAAAAACCTGCACTGGGTTTAGAGATTGCTGAACATGTCCAACCCAAGCATATTGGGATTATTGCCTACATCGCCTTATCATGTGAAAACTTAGGTGAAGCGTTAATGCGTTATCATGACTTTCACCGATTAATCTTTGATGGCAGCCCCTTACTGATTGAAATGCAAAATGATTTTTTTTCGATCGGCTGGAAAGATTTGCCCATGAATATGGCGAATCAGCTGACCGATGAAATTGCGATTGCCATAATGTTGCAATTTCTCAAACTGTTTATGCGCTTTGAAGATATCAATTTGCATGAAGTGCATTTTCATAATCCAGCACCGAAAAATGTCGCGCAATATGAACAGTATTTCCGCTGTAAAGTGCGTTTTTCGCAGGAAAAATCCAAAGTCATTGTACCGATTCAAGAATTATCCCGCCCTTTTTCACAAGGTGATCAAACCTTACAAAAGTTGTTAATGCAGCAAGCCCAATCATTATTGGAAAAACTGCCGAATACCACCCAAATAGACCAACGCCTACAGCAAGCCATTTTAATGGGCTTACAGAAAAATTTATTTCAAATTGAACATATTGCTACCCAACTCAATCTCTCGGTCCGTCAGTTACAACGGCACTTACAACAACAAGGGACCACCTATCAACAGCGTATGCAAGAAGTCCGTTGCATGATGGCGGAAGAGTTCTTAAGAGATCCGCATTTAAGCCTGCAAGAGATTGCGCTGTTACTGGGCTATTCAGAACAAAGTGCCTTTCAACGGGCCTTCAAGCAATGGCGCAACATCACGCCACAACAATCACGACAAATGCATATTGCTCAAATGCAATCAATTTGAGCATTTTTTGATTTCAGATTGTGATTTGTCACAAAATCTGTTTAATCTATAGTCAAATTCATCAGATCAAATACAAATAAGATCAATGAGCACATTCAAGTGAATTTGAATTGAATGATGACACTTTATGCACAATGAAAAAAAACAACTGGAGTCATGCATGAATAAATATTTAGCAGAGTTAATCGGTACGTTTTGGTTAGTCTTTGGTGGCTGTGGTAGTGCCGTCTTGGCTGCGGCATTCCCTGAATTAGGTATTGGCTTTGCAGGTGTTGCTCTAGCTTTCGGTTTAACCGTCCTTACAGGCGCGTATGCACTGGGGCATATCTCAGGTGGACATTTTAACCCAGCGGTGAGTATTGGCTTATGGGCAGGTGGTCGCTTTGAAGCCAAAGAACTTGCTCCTTACATTATTTCACAGCTGATCGGTGCAACATTGGCTGCATTCATTCTCTACATCATTGTACAAGGCCAAGCCGGCTTTACGGGTGTCGGTGGCTTTGCAACCAATGGTTTTGGCGAATTGTCTCCAGGTAAATATTCGATGATGTCAGCATTGATCATTGAAATTGTCCTGACCGCGATGTTCCTGATTGTGATTATGGGTGCGACAGACAAGCGTGCGCCTGCTGGATTCGCTCCAATTGCCATAGGTTTGGCGTTGACCCTGATCCATTTAATCAGTATTCCAGTGACCAATACTTCAGTGAACCCTGCACGTAGTATGGGTGTCGCATTCTTTGCAGAAACAGCTGCATTATCTCAAGTCTGGTTATTCTGGGTTGCCCCAATTATTGGTGCAGTCATTGGCGCAGTGATTTACAAAATCATGGCGAAAGAAGCATAGGATTTGATAGGTATGATAAAAAAAGCTCACTTCGGTGAGCTTTTTTGTTCCATGTGGAACATTTTTTAAGCAATATACTTGTACTTATAAAAATGGATTTTCGACTTCACTATCATCACTGCCCTGCTCTATCTGTTCAGGTAAATCTGTTTCTGCTTCTAAACTTTGCACCACATCATTTAAAAAGGCCTGTAAGGCTTTTGCCGCAGCCAAACCCGCTTGGTCCTTGGTCAGTTGTAAATTGCCATACAGGTTAATGCGATCTTCACCATTTTCTAAGGTTAGATCATGAATTGCATGTGATTCTGTGCCATTTTCATAAGGCTTAAACATCGACTTTTCCTTTCTTGTTATCGTCTTCGAGCTATACAAATACGTGAAAAATTGACATACGGCAAGAGATCAACCTGCCGTGCTCTTCATTTTTTCCAGTTTAAGTCGCTTGAATTACTTAAGAATTTGCAATATGTACTGCAAAATTTCCTCAATCAATTGCTTCACAAGTGCATCTTGATCGGTGCTATTGCCGGATGAAGTTGAATGTGTCTCAGTGCTTGAACTATTCGTACTCGACCCACCATTCGATTTAAACTGCTTTTGTAATGCCTGAATTTGATCTTCGGCAACATCTGCTGCACATTGGCTTTCTGCATCCCAATGTAAATAGGCAATTTCACTGTTTTGTTTTACATCAGTGGCTTTTAATGGCAAGCGATAGGTATTTCGTTTTTGGTCTTCGGTTAACTCAGGAAAAATATTGATCCCTGTGAGCTCTTCCAAAGCACAAATGCTCATAATCTTGACGGTAGGTGCAGTATTTTTTAGCGTATTGTCAGCATAATAAACACCTGCAACGCCCTTTTTTGGCAAGTACAGCGCTTTATAGGTTGCTGTTGGCACAATGACCTTATTGCTACCGACCGTTTTTAATTTTTTTGCACTATAAATAGGGCCAGTGACCACATAGACATTTTGCTTTTGTTTGGTCACCAGCGCACGCGTTGCTTCTTCCAGTTCGCGCCACACTTGTTGATTATTTTTCGGGGCTTGCGGCACCATATTCGCCAATGAAAAGCTATCTAGCTGTGCAGCTTTGTTGGGCATATCGGCATTCGGTGCCATATGTCCACGGTCATAGCCCGTCGATTTATAGTCAGATAGCAAGGCACGAAACTCAGATGGCACACGTGTTTCTTCGTGGAAGTTATCTTCACGTGGAATCTTTTGACTTAAACGTGCCGGCGTGAGCGATTCAGCGACCCAAAGCGGGGTCTTCGACACACCTGAATACATCAGGTTAAAGCCATTAAAACAGAGTGGAAAGCTGTTTTTATGCAAGCTCTCTTTAACCAAATAAGGTGGAACTGAACGGTAAAATTGGTCGAGACAGGCACTATTCGAGCTTGTTGTCATCGATACCAGTTGCTGAATTTTTTCCTGCCCGAAAGCAATGGCAAAACTCCCCGTGGCCACTAAGCCCAATAGCACTTTAATGCCATTTTGACCCAATAACTGAGATAAAGGATTTGCTGAATTGCGTTTCTTTTTTGCCATGATTTACAACGTTGACCATTAAAAAGGGCTATTTTTCCGCAGCTTATCAAGGGTAGGAATTTTAGTACACTTTTCTTTTTTAATTTGCTTAACAAACATACAAATATTGCTTAACAAAACAACAGTCGATGTAACTTTATGTCGCAGTTGTACAGGCCTTTATAAGCGATCCTGAAACAGTTCCGTATGTTTGATTGAATTGTGCCAAAGAATTATGACAAGGTAAAAATACGAAATATTGCGATAAAAATATACGGAGTCGTTATGCATTCTAAAATTTTAGGTTTAGGTTTAATTTCAGGGTTAATGAGTGCAGCAGCATTTGCAGAGCCTCCCATTCAACCCGGAGATACATTAGAAAGCCTATCTAAAGTCAAAATTGTGACCACAGTGAATGGTCAACCCGGTTCAATTGAAGAACTCGTATCTAGCGGTCAAATTAAGCTGGCTGAAGGTACTGGTACAGAAATCAGTGCAACATCAAATGAGCAAGCATTAGATCCAGCTCAAGTTGAAACCGCTCAAATTGACCCAAATGCACCTGCGGTCGAACAACCAAGTGCAGAGCTTGCTGCAGCTGAAGCTGAAAATGCATTGCCTGCCGAACAACAAAATCTAGCGGCCGCACCACAAGCGCCTGTCACTGAACCAGTCGAAGTACAGCAAGAAAGTGCAGCGATCGCACCCGTACAAGACAGTAGCGCAGCTCCGATTATTGCATCTTCTGCTGAAACACCAGTCAATGGCGATGAACAAGCTGCGGCAGCATTGCCTGAAACAGCTCAACCACAGCAAGATGCATTCATGGCTGCGCCTGAAGCACCAAATGCGGGTGTTGCAGATGCACCAATGCAAGCCAACCCTGAAGCACCAAACGCAGACGAAGCCATTCAAGCAGCTCCAGAAGCACCTGTAGCGGATGATGCGATTCAAGCTGTACCTGAAGCATCTGCGGATGCAACCATCAATTAAGACGTGCTTAGGATATTGAGATATTCATATGCATGACTTTGCTCGCGCAATTCCTCCCAGAAAAAGTCATGCGATGAATCGCTCAACTCAACACGACAAAAGACCAAACCTAGATATAGGAAAGAAATAAAAAAGCCAGGATTGACCTGGCTTTTTTTATTTTGAGAAAAAATCGAATTAAATTTCGATTTGACTACCTAACTCCACAACACGGTTGGTTGGAATTTGATAGAAATCACTGACTGGACTGGTGTTACGTTGCATCGAAATAAATAACTTCTCACGCCACGGCGCCATGCCCTCGCCCAAAGTATGAATAATTCGATCACGAGAAATAAAGAAGCTAATTTGCATCAAGTCAAATTCAAAACCGAGTTCGTTATAAGCTTGCTCTAAAGCTGCTGGAATATTCGGCTGATCTTTAAAACCGTAGAACATCGTCACTTTATAGAAACGCTCATCCAATTTTTCCACAATAAGACGCTCACTTGCCGGTACAAATGGCACATCTCGCGTATTGACCGTAACCATCACATTACGCTCATGCAGCACTTTATTGTGCTTGATATTATGCAGCATCGCATGCGGCACAATTTCAGGTGTTCCTGTTAAAAATACCGCATCACCCGGTACAAATTTCGTTTCGCTCCCCATGCTTACGCTGCGGATGAACAAGTCAATTGGTAAGGCATCTCGGCTAAGTCGATTCAAGACTAGCGCACGTCCATCTTTCCATGTCATCAGGATGGTAAATAACACCGCACCAATTAAGATTGGCACCCAGCCCCCTGCCACAATTTTTAACGATGTTGATGCCACAAATATCAAGTCAATGAGTAAAAATGGTACGGCAAACAGTGCCACCTTCCATACCGGCCAGCGCCAAAAACCGTATGCTAAGAAAGAAATTAAAATCGTACCGCAGAGCATGGTCATGGTAACTGCCACGCCATATGCGCTGGCAAGATTGGCACTATTTTCAAATAATAAAATTAAGATGAGCACCGAAATAAACAATGCCCAGTTAATAAATGGCAAATAAATCTGACCACGTTCAACATCCGACGTATGTTTCACCGATAGGCGTGGCAAATAGCGCAATTGAATGGCCTGATTGACCATTGAGAACACCCCAGTGATCACCGCTTGAGAGGCAATCACGGCTGCGGCTGTTGCCAATGCAATCATTGGATAGAGCGCCCATTCTGGGATCAACATATAGAACGGATTTGCCAAGGCTTCTGGCTCACGCAATAACAGTGCGCCCTGCCCTGCATAATTCAGCAGCAAACATGGCATGACCACGAAAAACCAAGCCAAGCGTATCGGTAAGCGACCAAAATGCCCCATATCCGCATAGATTGCCTCACCACCCGTCATGGTCAAGATCACCGCACCCATCGTCAAAAATGCCACATAAGGCTGATGTACCACAAAATTAAAGGCCCAATGTGGACTAATCATGGTTAAGACGAATGGTGTCTGTGAAATACTCCATATCCCCAAAGCACCAATGGATAAAAACCAAGTCAACGTTAATGGACCAAAGAATTTACCCATCGTGCCCGTACCATGGCGTTGGACTAAAAATAGCCCGGCCAAAATACCAATCGATAAGGGTTCAAGCCATTGGTTGAATACCGGTGTAGCAATACTTAAGCCTTCAATTGCTGACAGGACCGAAATTGCAGGGGTAATAATACCGTCGCCAAAAAACAGCGATGCCCCCACGAAGCCGAGTGCAATCAAATATATTTTCTTATTTTCTGCAATACGTGTGGTTCGCAAATTCAAAGCCAAGAGCGACATAATACCGCCCTCACCGTTGTTATCTGCACGCATGATCACACTGACGTACTTAAAGCTAATCGTCAGCATAATGCACCAGAAAATCAGCGACAGAATACCCATCACTGTGGCTTCAGTAATCGCCAAGTGTGCTGTGAGGAAACATTGGCGTAGTGCATATAATGGACTGGTTCCAATGTCACCGAATACTACGCCCAAAGCTGCCAATGTAATGGCAGGCAATGCGGCTTTTTGTGCAGTACTTTGCATATTTTGTCTTCAATTTTTAGACAGTATTTTGGCGAATCATAGCATCGGTCAGGAAGTTTTTCTCTAAATCTATTGTTTCTCTTGGCAGAATAATTTTTTTTCGCTATCATCCACCGCGCAAAAGGTGAAGTGTCCGAGTGGCTGAAGGAGCACGCCTGGAAAGTGTGTATACGTTTATAGCGTATCGAGGGTTCGAATCCCTCTTTCACCGCCATATTTTACTCTCATGATGATTCATGAGGTCTTAAAAAGCTTAAACCTAAAGGGTTTAAGCTTTTTTTACATCTTATACAATCTACTTGATCTATTGCAAGCTTGATGTAATTGAGGGTATAACTGGGGGTATAATATTTTACCCCTAAAATTATACCCCCAATTCTGTGGAATTATTGCCATGCTTACAGATGCTCAAGTCAGAAAAATAAAACCTTTAGAAAAGAAAACTAAATACTCTGATGAAAAAGGCATGTATCTAGAGGTCACTCCTTCTGGAGGAATGCATTGGCGAATGAAATTTCGTTTGAATGGAAAAGAGAATATCTTCAGTATTGGTACATACCCTGAGACTACCCTTGCACAGGCTCGTCGTGCGAGAGATGAAGCACGCTTCAAGCTTAAAGATGGAATCAATCCCAATGAAGCTAAGAAGCAAAAAAAATTGCAAGCCAATGAAAATACGCTTTTTAAAGCGCTTGCAATGGAATGGATGGAAGACCGCAAACCTGTCATTAAAGAAACCACGTATTTACGCGACCTATCCGTATTTGAAAAAGACCTATTCCCTACTTTAGGCAATATGCCAATTGATCAAATCAAGGGAAAAGATGTGCTTGCATGCGCAAAAAAAATCGAAGCTCGCGGCGCACTAGAAATGGCTAAACGGTCTATTCCTCTCACTGGTCGTATTTTTCGTTTTGCTATCCGTAAAGGTCTAATTGAGAATGACCCTACACCGCACTTAGGAGAGGCTTTAAAACCGCGTAAAACAAAGCATATGGCACGCTTAGATATTTCTGAGTTTCCGCCCTTCCTTGAGCGTATGGACCGCTATCACGGTAATCCAATGATCAAGACCGCCATTCAATTAATGACTTTAACTTTTGTGCGTACTGCTGAGCTGAGAATGATGGAGTGGAATGAGATTGATTTTGATAATCATTTATGGAGAATTCCAGCAAATAAAATGAAAATGGCTCAACCTCATATTGTTCCACTATCTAAACAGGCTCTTGAGCTGATTGAAGGATTACGCCCACTTACAGGCAATAAGCAATACGTGTTCTACAATCACAGCACAGCCAAACCTATGAGCAGCAACGCTTTGCTCTGCGTAATTCGCACAATGGGCTATAACGGCAAGATGACAGGTCATGGCTTCCGTGGGCTTGCTTCAACAACCCTGCATGAAAAAGGCTATATGCATGATGCAATTGAAATTCAGTTGGCACATAGAGTTGGAAATGCTGTTTCTCAAGCGTATAACCACGCACAACATTTAGAATATCGAGTAAAGATGATGCAGGAATGGTCAGATTTTATTGATAGTTTAAGAAATAAAATTGTGCCTTTCCCTAAGCGGCAAATGATGTAAAAGTCTATGTAATAAACTCAATTTTTAAGTTCATTTTATATGGCTATTTTGCAGATATAATATTTTTTCTACTTAAAATTTTTAAAAGTTTCTATGGTAGGTTTGTTTATTTCAGCGGCCACCGAAGTTGCTGCTGAAATAAAATTTAGATATTATTTTAATAAATAATTAAACAATATGTTGAGCTAGTTAGAATTACCTAATATCGCCTTGACCTATAGTTTCCTTATAATACCTCTGCAGCAACTTGATCTATGTTTGTAGGTTGCTCTTCTTCATCAGTAAATTTATATTGGTCTATTCTTTGTCCATTAATTGTCCAAGACAAAAGAGCTAAATTCAGTAAAACTTGCTGACGCTGGTGAATCTGTTCCTTTTTCCATTCATTAAAAGCATAGTTATAATCATGGATAAATTGATTCGTTGAGGTATTTTTACCAATACTAAATTCATCATCTAGCATTTTGCTCAGTACTAGTGCTGAATTTTTATATTCAGATTGCTTTTGCTTAAACCAATCTGCACTTAGGTCATTAAAATTATTAACTGCCTGATTAATCTGACTTTCTAATAATGTCACGTTACCTAACATGTAAACCTGACTAGAATATTCTAAATAGTCAGCTCCATATGCTTCAGGAATTACATCTGCCTTAGGCGTCTGAGGTAAAATATGTTCGACTTGAAGACTTTGGATAAATCCATGATCTTTCAGTGGCATATTACAAAGTTCAGCTGCTTTATTTTCTAAAGTACCTAAAATATAACGTAAACGATATAACGGATTAAAAGCATCATGACGTTTCATTAAGAAAGTTTGTTTAAATTCGGCTGCCTTTTTAGTAATATATTTTGCAATGGTTTTTTCCACAGCAACTTTTACTTGTTCAATAGTTTTTAAACCACGGAAATATTGCACCCAAATACTAAAATTATTCTCATTATATTTAGCTTGTATACCTAAAGTATTGTTCACGAAAAATAAAGTTTCTAACTGTTTCGCCAGATAATTAATTACTTCATCTTCACAGTTAACATCTAATGCCAACAATAGCAATAAGTGCTGTCTAGACATATATTTATTGATATAGCCAATGTTAATTACAGCATGATATGTTTGATGATGGTCAGCTAAACTTGTCGCGTTAACTAGTTTTGAATAACGTTCTGAAGCACTTAATAATGCATTCACAAATTCTATTGGTTTCTTTTTATAGTTGATTAATGGCTCACCTTCAGAAATAATCCATTTATAGATATCTTCCTCACGTAAAATGCCATTATTATAATAACGCGCCATTAAAAAATAGCGTAGAAAACGTAATGGATTCTCTCCTTCTTTACAGGCATGAATATTTCCAACAATCGTTTTCCATTTAGACTTAATATCAGGAAAATCTTTTTCATTAGCTTCACTAAAAATCAGATTTTTAACCAAATCCATAGCATCTAGACTTGCGCCACGCTGATTACTGGTTTCAAATATTTTTAATGCACCATGAAGATCTGCAGAAACAATAAAAACTAAGACAATTTTATTGAAGAAGAAAGTAATAAAATCAACTAGATGCTCTTGTCCTTCATTATTCAAACTTCCAACATACTCATACATCGCATCGTAGGCTGCCTGCATTTTTTGAATAGATGGCGTAACCTTACCTTTGTATTCTTTTTTATGAATAAGATAGCCTACATAATTTTGGCTTTCTTCGTATTGCAACTCTACACGGTTTTGATGAGATGCCGTTTTCATATTAAAAGTCGACAACCATGATTTAATCGCAGTATAGAAGTTTTCAGCAGATTCAGTACGAGTAATACTCTCTAAAAAATCTTTTAATGCACATAGAGTTAATACAATTGTAGTAAGACGTTGCTGACCATCAATGACATCATAATTATCATTTTTTTTAACAATAATAACTGACCCTAAATAGTAGCTCGAATCATTACTTGAAGTTTCAAAGGCATTATCTATGTCTGTGATGAATTGTTTTACTTGATCATTAACTTTCCAGACATATTCTCTTTGATAATCTGGAACAATAAAGAACTGATTAATATCTGAAATACTTTTTACTTGGGCATCAATTTGCATTTTCTTTCCCCCCTCTCCCTCTCTAAAATTATTCACCTTTTAAATACCGCACGCTCTAATTTCCTAACGTAGTGGCATCTGCCCACGATTCGCCAACATATCAAAAATCAAATGACCAAAAATATGTGCCTTAGATGGATCTGAAAGCAGTTGCATCATTTGCTCTCTATGCGCTTCATGACTGCCTAGAATGGCATCATCAATAGCACGAGGGAAATCACCCAGCATCGCTTGCTCACGTGTGTTGTTGGCAATCTGTGACATTACCCCATTATTCTCATAAACCTTGTCTGCAATGGTATTCGCATAATTAACCATGTCTTGATCGGTCAGCTTATCCGTCACAAAAACTTCATTTAAACGATGAATAATGCTAGATAAAAAATCTTCCTTTTTATCCTTAGCAGTCGCACTGCCGACATCATTACTTGGCTCTAGCTGATGCTCGGTACTATTGGCTTGTAACTCAATATCAATCTGACGCAGTTTAGACAAGCGATAGTGACTCATCTCGATATTACTTAAATCAATTTCATCATCTAAGATGTTATTTTCACGTAGCATCGGTCTCAGGTTACGCGCAAACAGACTTAGCTTCTCCAGCTCTTTATCATCATAATCCACGATTTGTGACATGAACTCATAAAAGCGAGTGAAAGTGCCTAAATCCTTTTTAAAGATTTCAAGTTCAACTTTGGCTTTTTGGGCTTCAACGAAATCCTTTTCTGCATTCCCAATCAAGACTGCATCACCTGTTTGTTTACAGCGTTCCAGCATGTCTTTGGTTTTACTATATGCAGCAATTGCCATGTTATAGCGCTGCTGCCAACGCTCAATGGCAGGCTTACAGATATTTGCCAGTACTGCATTGGATTTATTACGGCTAAAGAATGCCGTGGCAAATTGCTCAACTTCCGACCACAAAAAGATACCATTGCTTTTGAGCTTATTAAACAACTCAAAGACCTTATCAGGATCAGTAACATCTGCTAGTTCAGCGGTCTGATAATAGGGTTGGAACGCCTCTAAAATTTCATCCGGTTCATTAAAGAAATCCAGTACAAAAGTACCTGACTCTGCTTTACCCGGATACGTCCGATTTAAACGAGACAAGGTTTGTACACACTCTACCCCACCGAGTTTTTTATCCACGTACATGGCACAGAGTTTAGGCTGGTCAAAACCCGTCTGGAACTTGTTGGCGACCAACATCACCTGATAGTCATCACTGTCAAATGCCTTACGCATTTCACGCCCTTTTAAATTCGGGTTCATGTTGTGTTCAGTAAATTTCTTCCCGACCAAGGCACTGCTGTTTGGATCTGAATCGTTAAACTCAACTTCACCCGAGAATGCCACCATGGCTTGAATCGACTGATAACCTTGTTCGGTGACATATTTATCAAAGGCCAGTTTATAGCGCACAGCTTCTTTACGTGAACTGGTCACCACCATGGCTTTGGCTTGACCACCCAATAAGCCCATCACATTCTTTTTAAAATGCTCAATGATCACTTTTACTTTTTGTGAAATATTGTGGTCATGTAAACGTACCCATTGATTGACCTTGACCTTGGCTTTTTTTGCATCCACTTCCTGATCTTTGCTTGCCAGTTTTTGCGTCAGCTTATACACCACTTTGTAATTGGTATAGTTCTTCAGAACATCTAAAATAAAGCCTTCCTCAATCGCCTGACGCATGGAATAGACGTGATAGGCTTCAGGTTTATTCTGCTCTGACGGTGGCAATAAAGGATTTGGGCAACATCCAAATAATTCTAAGGTTTTAGGTTTAGGTGTAGCAGTAAAGGCGTAATAGCTGACATTTGGATTGGCACGGCGTGCTGCCAAGGTTGCATCTAAAATATCTTCTGAAGACAGCATGACATCTTCATCACTGCTATCAGTCATCAAGACTTCTTTGAGTTGTCGTGCTGTAGAACCACTTTGTGATGAATGTGCTTCGTCGGCAATGACGGCATAACGTCTTTCTTTTAATGCGGTACTGTTTTCAATGGCTTTGAGTACAAATGGAAAGGTTTGAATGGTGACAATAATAATCGGTTGAGATTTTTCTAATGAGGTTGCCAGTTTTTCTGACTTAGAGCCATCACCTTCTTTATTGTTAATTCGTCCTACCACGCCATCGGCATGTTCAAACTGATAAATCGTGTCTTGTAGCTGCGCATCTAAAATAGTTCGATCCGTCACCACAATCACAGAATCAAACTGTTTATTGCCATGTTCATCGTACAAGGTAGAAAGCTGATGTGCTGTCCATGCAATCGAATTGGATTTACCTGAACCAGCACTGTGCTGGATCAAGTATTTATGCCCTGTGCCATTCTCTTTGGCATCTTGAACCAGTTTAGTCACTACATCCCACTGATGGTAACGTGGAAAGATCAGGCTTTCTTTTTTGTATTTACGCCCTTCCGCATCTTCTTTGTCTTCAATATTCAAATGAACAAAACGTCCGAGAATATTCAGCAAATTGTCAGGCGTTAAAACTTCATTCCACAAATACTCAGTGGCATAGCGGGTCTGATCTTCAGGTGCATCATTGCCTGCACCGCCGTCATGCGTCCCTTTATTAAAGGGCAAGAAAAAGGTGCTGTCGCCTGCCAAGTGTGTGGTCATATAGACTTCATACTGACTCACGGCAAAATGCACCAATGCACCACGTTTAAAGGTCAGTAAGGGTTCAGGCTTATTGGTATCAGGGTCTTTGGGTAAGCGTGTCTTTTTATATTGAGTAATGGCGTTTTGTACAGTCTGCTTAAATTCAGATTTAAGCTCCAGTGTAGAAACAGGTAAGCCATTAATAAACAGTACCAGATCAATGCGCCATTTTTTGGCTTGCTTGCCTGTACTTTCTAATTCTGTTTTTGTTGCGTATGGGCTATAGACTAACTCAGGTACAACACGGCAAATGTTCTGCTCATAACGTGCTAAGGTATCGGCATTGAGATTATGCTCAGGTTTAAACTGGCATAATTTAAAACGTGCATTACGAATTTTGAGTCCATGACGTAACACGCCCAATGTCCCGTAACTACGTGATGCTTGATCTGTGGCATTGATGTCAGCTTTTTTAAGCTGTACCACCAAGGCATCTATAAATTTTTGTTCGGAATCTACGGGATAGTTTTGGCAAAACTTTTTCCATTCTTCCGGTTGAGTATTTTGTACAAAGCTTAATACGTCTGCACTATACAGCGCATTTTCACGGTCATAGTGTTTAGCTGTACCCAATACCCAACCGCTGTTTTGTAGTTGCCCGATAATATCGTTTTGGAAGATATTTTCCCGAGTAGCATCTAAACTCATGCGCTAAACTCCGTTTTAGCTTCATTATTGTTAATTGGATTTTGCCAATTTCGTACGTCAATTTTTCCTGTGACCACAGATGAAATAAGGGCTGTACGGCGCTCTTGCATCAGTTGGATGGCATGATTAGCTTTATTCTCAAGATTTTTAAATACTTTCAATTCATTATCAATATGTTGAATTATTTCTTGTTGTTCGTTAATTGGTGGACAAGGAATCTCTATATTAGATAAAACTCCCATACCAATATTTTGCTGAGTTCCATAACTCCAATTTAGAACTAAAGCATCATAAAAATGATTTGAGTTAAAAACCGCAAGTAAAAATTTAGGCAAAATTTTAATTTTATTACATCTAAATACAGCTAAAGGAGACCAAATATTAAATTTCTCTTCCGTTTCAACCATTGCCACTTTACCTGTGGTAGCACCTGATTTGACCATGTAAATATCTTCTAATTTAGGAGAGTATTTTTTACTATAAATATCATTTAATTCAGGCTTTATATACCCACGTTTTTTATCAAAATTGATTTTACCTTTATGAATTGCCTCTGCTGAAATAAAAGGAATGCCCTCATCAACAAATTGTGGTGTTTCGTGAGGTCCATCAGTGATAGGTATTTCTAGTAAATATTTAGTGCAAGGGGTTTGCCAATGCTCAGGCACTTGTCCTAACCATTCCACCCCAGAATCCTTCATCGGAACATTAGGATTTAAACCTTTGGTCACGGCATGACTAATCACCGCTTGACGCTTTTCTTTAAGTAGTTCGATCAGCTTTTCTTGTTTGGCAATTAAGGTGTCAATTTGTGCTGTTTCGTAGTCAAGGAAAGTACGAATTTGAATCTGTTCCGACAACGAAGGATAAGGTACTTTAAGCTTTTTTAATTCTCCAAGATTTATTCGTATACGTGTTGTACCAGTTGAAACAAGCTCAGCATTTTCACGAACACAATCAGAATTAATAGCCCAAATTAAAAAATTTAAGTCTACTAACTTTAAGTTGGGGGTTAATTTTACACAGTCTGCAACAATTACATATTCTTTAAACTCATCTGATACAACAGCCGCCCTCGCCACTGGGTCTGCCATCTTTGCTATCACGATGTCTTGAGGCAATGCTAAATGTCTAACCAAATCCTTTTTTTTATTGTCAGATATAAACTTCATATTCCTTAAAATATGCTTTCCATCTCGAATATTATTTAATTGGATTAAAGGTACACCCTCATCAAGATAATCATCTGATTTCAAATCAGAACCAAAAGGACCATCTACAAAAGCATTTTTTGTTTGCATGGATAAAAAGCCTAAACGCTTTTCTTGCCAATGAGTAGGCAATTCTGTTTTAAAATAATCGCTATAACTAAATTCTTTATAAGTCACCATTATGAATGCACCTCTTGAAGAAGCTTCATAATCTCACTGCTGACCGCATCTAAATCTGCATCAATCTCTTTTAAATCACGTGGTGGTTCATACACGTAGAAATGACGATTAAACGGAATCTCATAACCGACAATACCAATTTCACCATCTTTATCATCACGCTTATCGGCATTGATCCAAGCATCCGGCACATGCGGCTGAACTTCACGTTTAAAGTAAGACTCAATTAAATCTGTGGTATCTACGTTTGGATTAAGCGCAATATTTTCCGCATCACGTAAATCACCATCTTGTACAAATTCAACCACTTTACCGTTGTAAGTAAACTGACCATAAAGAGGATTTTCAGCACCTTTTACGACTTTACTGATGACTGGCTCTGCTTCAGAGTTTTTCCACGTAATCGCATCTAAGAATTGTTTTTTCTCTTTAGTGTCTAACTTAATATCAGTCGCTTTAAAGGCTTGCTTTAAGGTTTCATCAAAACGATTAAAGTCATCACTTTGCGCTGTGCCAATATGCGTTTGTAGAGCCTGAGCCTTTTGCATGAGTTCTTTTTGGAATAACCAAATTTTGCTGTCTAAAATATCTTTAATATCTTTTTCTTTTAACTCTGGATATTCTGCTTTAACTAAAGCACGAACTTCCAGCGTAACTTCGGATAAATCACCATAGCTTTGATCTGTGGGTGCATCTGTCCATGTTGTAGCAAACTGCGCATAAATGCTTTGCATCACAGCATTAAATGGCTTGGGTGCAAAACGTAAAGATGCAACAGCATCATCGGTAATTTGTGCAGATAACCGTAATGGACGTTCAATGGTCACACGGCGGTAACCAAACTCATAACTGTTAAAGATTTTACTGGCAAAGGTTTTAGCGGTTTCAGCTTTTGGCCTCGTAGGCTGGCGACCACGGTTAGATTTTACATCTGCGGATTTATCCAGTGTACGTGCTTCCACCACTTCGAAGTCACCAAAACTGCGGATAATGGTCTTGATATCATCTTCGCTCATCTCATTCCGCTTAGAGCCGAGAGACTTACGCATCTTGCTGTACAAATGACTGCCATCAATGAGCTGTACTTTTCCTTTACGCTCAGCATCTTTCTTATTACTGAGTACCCAAATATAGGTGGCAATCCCTGTGTTATAGAACATGTCATTTGGTAAAGCGATAATTGCTTCTAGTAAATCAGCTTCTAAAATATAACGACGGATTTCACTTTCACCACTGCCTGCACTACCCGTAAAGAGCGGTGAACCGTTCAAAATGATACCGATACGACTTCCTTGTTGATGCTCAGCATCAGGCTGACGCATCTTGCTAATCAAATGCATCAAAAACAATAACGAACCATCAGACACACGTGGCAAGCCTGCACCAAACCGCCCATCAAAGCCTTTGACCTGATGTTCATCTTTAATATCTTTTTCAATCTTTTTCCAGTCCACCCCAAAAGGTGGATTGGACAGCATGTAATCAAATTTATCCTGTGAGAGTTGGTCATTGGATAAAGTATTTCCGAGTTTAATTCGGCTAACATCCTGACCTTTAATTAGCATGTCTGCTTTACAGATGGCATAAGACTCAGGGTTTAGCTCCTGACCAAAAGCGCGCATTACCGCATTCGGATTTAGCTCAAGTACATATTCCATCCCTGACGATAAAAACCCACCCGTACCAGCCGTTGGATCATATATGGTACGAATGATGCCATCCTTACTTAAAGCTTCATCATCTTCCATAAATACCAGTGATGTAGTTAAGCGTACAATGTCACGTGGGGTAAAGTGTTCACCTGCAGTATCATTCGAGCTTTCAGCAAAACGACGGATCAACTCTTCAAAAACTAAGCCCATTTCATGGTTAGAAATAGCGTCAGGACTGAGATCAGTTGTGGCAAACATCTTGACGACTTTATAAAGCAAGTTGGCATCATCGAGTAAACCGACAAATTCATCAAAATTGAAATGATCAAAAATCTCACGTGCATCTTTAGAAAAACTTTGCACATAAGTTTTTAAATTGGCTTTAATATCAGTTTGACCCATCTTGCCTAAATCCATAGGCGAAGTATTAAAGAATGCCAAATCATTGGTGACACGTAATAAGAACTTTTCTTGCGCTTCTTCAGGTAAGTTCAGTGGCTGAATTCTTTCATGCTCTGCCACCACCGCAGTTTTACTTTCTGCAAGGACACACTCTAGGCGACGCAACAAGGTGAACGGCAAAATGACACGTCCATATTGCGATTGTCTAAAATCACCACGAAGTAAATCTGCAACCGACCAAATGAAGGCTGCAACCTGAGAAAAGTTATTATTCGACATACCAACAATTTCCAAAGCTTGAAAGCTATAGCATTTTTAAATTAGATGGATTGTGCCTGAAATGAAGATGGGTTTTCTAGAAATAAAAAAAAATAATGTCAGTACATGTCTTGCTAACATTATTGGTCGTTTATTCATTATGCTGTTATGTTCTTTAGAGCCAAAGAAATAGATAGGGGGGAAAAGGACTCAACCTCATGTGGTAATTCAAGTGTGATTATCTATTTAAAAATAAGGGAGCCTAAGCTCCCATTTTTTATTCACGACTTTGTATCTTATCCTCAATCCATTGATGTACTTCCCAAGCCACCCAACCAATACGAGATTCACTTAAACGTACCGGTCGTGGAAATGTAGAATCGTAATACTTTGAATCCACTTTTATCATTTCATAAATTTTTGCTCGACTAATACTTGTAAACTCAATTACCTCATTGATATTAATAATTTGATTCATTACAAAAGTTTGACCTGTGAACGCATTCATGATGTTTACTCCTGATCATTGATGCGAGCGTGTATTCGCTCAGATAATAGGTCAGTCCAATAAAATTTTACTGAGCCCAATTTCATCCACTCCCATCTAATTCACAGCCCGTACATTCTGCTGTAAGCCCTGCTGAATCTCCTGTATAAAATTTTTTGCCTGATGGAGCTTAGGCTTTACCTTGGTTTTCGACTCAGGCTGTATTAGCTCAGACTTAACAGTCTCATCCATATAAAACTCCTCGACTAAATCCAATCCTTCCTCGCTATTCACTTCAAATCTTGCATTGTCATAACCCTGCCATGCTGCTTGATCAAGTGAGCTTTGATTAAACCCTGCAGCCTTGCTTTGCTGATCAATGTCCTTTGCCACTTGAATGGCTTGTTGGAGATTAACGCCATCCCTGAGCGTTAAATCCACGTAATAGACAGGCGTTCGATAACTTTGTGTGGTGGACTTGCCTCTCAGCGTGAGTTGCAGTGGCAGACATGACAGCAAGCCATTCGATGCTGAGTAGTAATAACTTAGTCGTGCCGCCAAAGTGCGAATACTATTAAAGCCTGTGGTTCTAAAGATGAAGGTGCCGAGTTCATCTGATTCATCTAAATTGACATGCAATCGCCCATAAGGCTTGCAATTGCCGCCTTGCGCCATTGAGCACAGATCAGGTGATGGACAAGGATGCTGCTCAACACCTTGATTGGTGAGTCGCTGACAGGTTTCGCCATTACCCACACAGACAGGCCTGCCTGTCTGACGGTCAAATAAGCTGTATTCTGCCCGCAGATTCAGCTCAGGATCATTGAAGATCATCCGAACCGGAATGGTTCTGAGTTTTTGATTGGATGCTTTAGCTCTAAGCTGTTCATCCAATGGATGCTTGATCCATCCATCTTTGTTTTGGATTTGGCTGGTAATGGTAAATTGATCATCCTTTTCAGGCAGACGCTTTCCGCTCTTTTCAATCACCTTGCCGATACTGATGCGCCCTAGAATCGGCGGTGTAATTGCTAAACCTTTAATCATGGTAATTTCCTCTTCTGTTTAAATGAGTTGCTGTGTTGGCTTAAAAATGAAATGGGCATAAAAAATCCCATGCTCTCAGGCATGGGATGTTTGGGGCATTGTTGAATAGAATGCTTAGGCTAATCGGTATAGATATTAAAGCGCCGTGAACCCTGTTTGCTTTGCGGGAATTGGCTGAGGTATTCAGGGTGTAATTTCAGCAACGCCTTGGTATCTAAGCCGATCGAGTCTTTAGACTTTTTCCACGTCACTGAGCCTACTTTAAAGGTCGCGCGTTCAGCCTGCTGCATCTTGGCCTGCAGCTGGTGCTTCAGCTGATCAAACTGCTCCTGATGCTTTTCAATGTGATTGCGCGCCTGAATCAGCTGTTCAAACTGCTGGTTGGCCTGCTCATCCTCAGATAAGTCTGCGGTGCTCAATGGCACATGTTCAGGATACAGCTGCTGTAAAGCCTTGGCTGCCGATGCGCTTGCATCTGCATCCGGCGGTGTATCCTTTTCCACACATTCCCAAAAGTAACGTTCTGCATTCACAATATGCTGAATGACTGATTCAGAACGAGTCACTTTAAAAATTCGGGTTTCATGCCCGCAGATTAGCACACAGATATGCGCGGCCTTCTTGCCTGTCACCGCCAATTGATGCTGGACTTGGCACAAGACATACAGCGGTACGCCATCCCGCCACAGCTTGGCGCCATGCTCCCCTGCAGTTTTGCATTCCAGCACCTGAACGTCTTCACTGCCGACCACTGAATAATCCAGATTCGCCAGCATGAAATGCTTGTCTGGATCAGGATGCTGCAGCACGGCATTCACGCGGCGGACTTTTCGGTTGGTATGCATGCTGTAGTATTCAGCGACCAAGGGTTCAAGCTGTTTACCCCAGTACAAAGGCGCATGGCCTTCGCTTTCATCGTCGATGGATTGTCTAATCCGTCCAGTCTTGATCATCCACAGTTCCAGCATCGACATGTAAGGATTAAGGCCACAGGCTGCGGCGCAGTCACTGCTGCCGATGCCCTGACGCCTTACTTCCAGCCATTCGGCCTGACTGAGTTTTCGGGTATCAACAAAGCGTTTTGCCATAAATAGCTTCGGTATGCGGGTGTGCTGCGTTTGGTTTTGAGAAATGGTCATTGCTGAGTTCATGTTGATTTTCCTATTTTGATTTTGTTAAATTTCGGGCATAAAAAAGCCGCATCTGCAGATGCGGCTGTGACGTATTCAAGGTGTGTGGTGAAGTAACTTTTGGGGCGTGATTAAGATCAGGCAATCATACGCAGGGCCTGTTCCAGCCCCCGCTGCTTGAGTCCAGCGCCTGCACCGAACCATGCAGAATCCAAACGGTGATCCTGACTCATGGCGCGGCGTTCATGGTCTGTGAATTCGGTAATCGCGCACAGCAAGCCATAGGCGGTGTCTTTGGATGAGGACAACGTTGCACCTCTCCCCTGACCATTAAACATCTGCATCGTCTTATTCATGGATTTGGCATTCGGTTCAGCTTTTTCCTTCGCATTGGCTTGCGCGGCCTGAGCCGCTACATCACGGTAGAATTGGATAATATTGTCCTCTGGATCAGCCATGCTCATGCTGCTGTTGTTAAACACCGCATCGAAATAGGCCGCGGCTTCCTGCTGAGTGACTTTGCGCTGCGCCAGCTGTTTCATTTCATACATGTGCTCATCCCATGCACGCACAGAGATGCCCAGCTGCTGCTTGACCTTGTCTGCATCAAAGCGGGTGCTGTGCGGAACTTTGACTACACCCGCACTGCTGTTCTGACCTTTCAGGGCAATGGCTAAAGTGTTGTTGCACACCACACGGATAGAAGTAAATTGCGCCGTGGTCGCCAGCGTGCCGTCACAAGCGGTTGCCAGCAGCATATAGCCATTGCTGACATCCTTGCCTTTGAGTGCTGCGCTTTGCCCTGTTCTGGCTAAAGCCCAGAACTTCTTGCCGCCTTTCAGTACACCTGCCGTTTCCAATTCAAAGCCAGATTGCTCCGTCAGGTCACGGTAGAATTCCAGAATTTCACGGGGCTGGACTTCCTGAAAGCGCTGGCTGACCACGGATAGAGGCGCATGCGTGTCAGAACGGTATAAGACCCGCTGTTCCTCGAAAGGCATGATGATGCTTTGCCCGCGTTCATTCTGCGCCATGTAACTGACATTGGAGGATTCAATGCGCCAGTCCATGCCCGCCTGCTGCGCCCAAATTTCTATAGGCTGGTTTGGGCTAAGCTGATTGCCTAAGCCATGCCAAGGGGTGTCACCGACATAGGCCATTTGTTCAATTTGATGTGCCATGAGTTTTGTCCTTATAAACAAAAAGGCTGCTGAACCCCATCCCTTGATTGGAATGAAGTCCAGCAGCCTGATTAAGATTGGTCTGATGAATATGCTGATCGAGCCTTGTGTAATAGACTCAATAAACGCATTCAATGTATTGATTCATCTTTATGTTATATAAGTGAAATTTCTTTCAATACGCTCAATGACTCAACTGTACAGTACATGGTGTGTATGTAGAATAAATACAGCCCTCAGTTTATTGCGGTGACATCACAATTTCACGCCCATCCTTCAATACCGCAACCACCTCACGGACATTGCGCGGATCACAATTCAAGAAGAAGCGCACTGATTGGCCGTATAGAATTGGGTTGGCGCCGTCACGATAATCTGCTTTACAGTTGCCGCGGTTCACCACCACCCGATCGAGAGTAATGCTGTCGGACAATGAAATTAAATGCAGATAAGCCGTTTCAACCACATGCTTCCCACCAAAGACCTGATTCTTGATTTCGATGCGGTACTGCATGGATGCATCACCTTGAGCAGATTCGGCTTGATCTGCATTTTCAGCTTCCTGCCGGTTCAGTGTTTCCCATTCATCCCAGCCTTTGGCGATAAACTCGCGCATTTCCTGTACTGGCGTCACTTCTAAGTTGCTGAGATAATAGCCTGCCAGACTGGCAGTCTCTTCATTCGGTGATTTTTCCAAGGACTCCAGATCCTGTATTTCTTTTTCAGTCAGTTGATCGGCTTGTGCCCTTGCTTTGACTTCTTGTGTTTTAACTGCGGTATGCTGCGCTTGTACGGCTTCTGGTTTCTTTTCACAGCCGACTGTTAACATGGCAAAGGCTGCCAGCATCATCATTTTTTTCATTTTACCCTCATCGCCTGTATGTTCAGGCATTCATGTCAAGGTGCTGGCCTTTCCATACACTGCTGATAATATTTATCTCGGAAGACTTGTTTGGTTTTCTCATAAGTTGCTGTACCGCCCCGACCATATTCAAAGGCATCATGAATGATCGGCCTGAGCTGTTCTCTCAGCTCATCGTTATCACCTGCGAGCATATAAGTCGCTTCGGCAAAGCCGCCATAGTTCAATCGAGCCTGCATCACAGTTTCAGCAACATCCGCTTCTTCCTGACAGGCCTTTTCTTGTTTGGAGGTACAGCCTGCAAGCAATGCTATTGCTGCTACCAGAAGTAATTTATTGTTGAACATGTTCCTAGCCTCTGCATTTACCCACGGTATAGCCTCTGGCAAAGTCCAGACGGCGTTGATCTTCATCACTTGTAATCGGGACTGTGAAGAATGGCTTGCCAAATTGCTCGCGAATGCTGTCATAACGGCAAGTGCAGGATTCTTCACTTTCAACTGCCGTCTTAATGGCGGCGTTGGGATACATGCATTGTTCGATATAGGCTTTACGGTCTTTCGCATCCGCAGATGAACAGGCGGATAAAACAGGTAAAAGCAGTGCAGCAAGCAGGCTGAATGTTTGAATTTTCATAAAGCTCCCCTCTGGTATAGTTCTGTATTGAAATCAAAATTTAAGACACAGCAACGCATGCTTCCCTTTGCAGGAAGATATGCAGATATGAATAAAATGAGACAAATAAATCCCATCAACTGCTTAGTGAAAAGTCAGCTGTTTGAAATAGATTTCAGTACAGTAAGGGGATGTTTTGAATAACCATGATGGACTCCTAGATGTATTAGAAGTTCTACCGAATCACTGCTATTTGATTATGGTGGCAGAACAGAAGGGGGTTAGCAGACTGATCATCTAGTATCAGCACGCGCGAACGCGTCCCCCTCCCGTTCTACCGCAAAGGGGGACGAGAAGGTTTCGCACAAGACTCATACTCAGGAAGAATATAAGTACCTGATACGCTAGATGGATCGGTCTGCTAAAACCGACTGGCAATGTAGGCCAGCATGCTAAGAATAATGGTGAGGGGGATTGAAGTCAATTCAGATAGTTATGAATACGGTTTGCTTTGTATGTCTATATTTTTATAAGTCACTTACGTGACTATGCCATTCCATTTCTAACTTGAAGCCCTACTCTCAAAATTTTAGATAATTATTTAAATAATAAGATTAAAACGCTACTAAGCATAAAAAGCCATTCTAGAGTTGAGCACCCCAGAATGGCTTTAATTAAGATATAGCTATTAATCTTAGGTAGTTGAACGGAATAAAATCGTTCTTTTTAATATTGTTCACCAATATAAAGCTTAAGAGCAAGGATAGCTTTTTCTTCAGATTCATTAATTAACTTTTCAGCATAATAACTCGTCATTTTATAACCAATCCCTGCAGCAATCGCTTGCCCCACTAAAGGCACCCATGAACTAAAACTTTTAGAAGCCTGTGCTACAGCCAATTTAGGCAAGATCTGTTTAATTCCAGCCTCCGTAGCATATTGAGCTAACCATTTACTAATTCCCTGAATCGTTCCATGAAGTTTACCGCTCTCTTCACTTTTTTTAATATAGTCAGCAATACTTGAATCAACTAGGCCATAACTTTTTAGAACTGTTTGAGTTAACTTAACCAAAAGACCGACATCAAATGCAACATTGACGCCCAACACTGGGTTTAAGCCATTCGCAGCCGATAGATATGCATATCTTTTAGCAACTTCTGTTATCGTTTCTCGCTTCGCTTTAATAGCATCCTCGCTATATGCTGCGGACTCACTAATAAATTTTCCCTTTTTTATATTGGGTAAATTTTCAGAAATGTCTTTTATTAATCGAGCAGTATCAAAATGTGCAATCTGTTTAGGCTTAGATGACACTAAATAAATTTTAGAGATATCAGAAACATCCGTGTTATGAATCATATCATTTAATACCATTTCTATAACTTCATCTCTAGAAAGGTCATTATCTTCAGCGCCATCTCGTACAGCATCATCCATCTTTGTACGTACTAAAAAAATAGGCTTTTTAAGTTCATTTGTAACGTAATTAAAAAGCTTAATATCAGCTTCATAAAAACGGTTTGCTGTTACTAAAATAATGGCATCAAATTCAGATAATTTCATGTCATTGACGTAAGATTCAAAAGGAAAGTTAGCTGTACCACAACCTGGCAAATCAACTAAAATAATTCCATTCTCTGTCTTATATTCTTTTGGCTCCATTGTTGTTTCAACAAAGCCTACAGGAGCGATTTTCGATCCTGCGATTGCATTGATTAAAGAGGATTTACCTGATCCACTTTGACCTGTAACAGCTATTTTGACTTCTGTATTTTCCCACAAATCTACTTGAGCTTTAATATTATTAAGTACATCCTCAATAGAGCTTTCTTTTGCCGAAGAGCCATTAAACATCTTATCGTTAATAACGCCTTGTAAAGTTTCAAAAATACCCACTTAAAATTCCCCTATTTATGAGTTTTAAAGTCATATGATTATCAATTAATCAAACTAGAAAAAGAAGATCGTACGAATAATTAACGACATATTTTGTCGTACAAATTATCTTCATTAAACTCAATAAATCTTACAAGAAATTCTTTTACAAACAACAACCATCTGCTGATTTTAGGAATTGGAGCAAGTATTTCCACCCCAGTTCCTCAAAATACAAAAAAATAGCCTTTTGACCAGTAATATATAAGTCAAGAATTTTGACTTAAGTTATTTTTAATCCCCTACGCTTGGTATTTTCAAACTCCCCATGCCCAAAGGTTTGCATATCTTTTATGACTTTCACTCGAAGTCGCTGTGAGTCTTTTTCAGGCAAGGTCAAGTAATTGATCACCGAGAGTAAACGCTCCCAATCACCAACTCTATCCCTTGATACTATCCCAAGACCAATTTCACAGCCGGCCATACGTAACTTATGAATATACTCCTTGCTATGGGGGTTAAAATAGCAACCATGGCCTTGAGTAATCTCTTGCCATTTATCCCCTATACACTGCGCATAATAAGAGCCTTTCTGAACTTTAGTACCATCATAAATAAGTAGCAAATGGGCATGATACCCACCATTATTTTCCGTTGATTGTTCCAACGCCCAAGCATAGCCATGCAGATGTTGAAAACAGGTATCTTTATTCGATAAACGATTCCGCATCTTTTCAAAGTGCTTATAGAATTGCTCTATATTAATCTGACCCTTTGAATCATTTTTGTACGCAAGATCTACTCTCACTATCAATAACTTAGAGTAATGATGGAAAAGCTTACCAACATAATCTTCTAAGCTATCTGTGTTGTTTTTTTCTTGTAGAGAAAATTGATGTAGTTCATTCTGAACTTGACTCTTACGATCCTTGATTTGTTTTTCAAATTCCTTCAACTGTTCTAGTTTAAGCTGAAGCACAAAATCATAATCATCTGCATTAGGGTTACAGAAAGGGTCATAACGCATTGAATCTATTTCTAGCTTCAACTCCACAAAAACAGCGTTGTAATCACTATAGTGATGATCCACATCATAGATATGTTCGAACTGCTCTAATAGCGCCTTCAAGACAGGTTTAAATGATTCTTCAAAGCCGTACATCATGATATCAATGATGAAATTCTCAACTCTAATCAAGAGAGCTGGTTCAAAAAGATGATGAAGTGATGAAGTGGATGACATGGTTACTCCTAAAAAGTGTTTTTAACCATGTCATGAGTTATCTCTGTATTTTTTTAAGAGGCTTGTAAATCTTTTCGGAGCACTCTCATACTTTCCCGTACAGAGTTATCAGAAAAGGTATATGAGCAATCACATCATGAAAGAAAGGTTACAGTGATTAATTGAAGTCTGTTCGTAGTCAGTATCTTATAAATCAAGAGTCTAGGATGAATTAATAATATAAGATACCAACTAAGCAGGTTGTACAGCACGGTGAGAATTACCTATACAATCCTGCTTAGTAGCATAACAATAGCCTGTAAATACTAGAAATATGTCATAAATCAACCAAGCTAAAGTCACCCTTACTAGACCATTTTTTTAAGAAAAATGCGATGCTGATTCAATACCTTTAACCTAGGATAACTCTTGTTGTGTTTTAGGTTTCTGCCCTGGTGTCAGCCTTTTTTCATTGCGTACCCAACCTTGAATTGGATGAAATAAACTCTTGTAACAAATGTATGGCAAGTACTTTTCTTTGAAAGCCGCTCTAATCATTTTGTCTGTAGTCTCAATTTTTAAGGGTCTTGACGAAAGTTCGATCACACTATTCAAAATAGCATGGTGTTCTAGAAGGTAAGCAAATTCTGCTTTTATAAAAGCAAGAGAACCACTATGAGATGAGTCCTCTGAATTTCGATATTTTTCATTACGCAGGTTTATAAACTTTTCCAAAAATGAATATAAACTTCCGTATATATCAACAGACTGTAATTTTGAGTCATAATTAAAAATCAAGGTTAGGTCTGCATACAACGCTTTTTCTTTCCCAATCTCGAATACTTTTTCATCCCAACGCAGGATATACCCCCTCAACCATCGTAAAGGTTGAGTTGAACGTCCTACACGAAGGAATTCTGTCACAATTGCTGATTGCTCTTTTTTGCTAAAATTACCGCCATGCAGACGACCAAATTTAAGATGCAATCGATGAACAAGCACATCCCTTTCTAAAAGGTAATCAGCATATTCTGACAACGTTTCAAATGACTTATCTAACTCTTTAAGTTGCCTGTTATAATTATTCACATGCAGAATTGCTTTAAAACTTCTTAATATCTCTTCATACTTTTGAATTGTTTCAGGGCTTATTGGCTGATCATTCAGACTCAATAACTCGCCCTCCTTAGAAGAAATGAAGTTACTGAAATCAGTTCTATTTTGCGACTCAAAATCAGAGGCTCCTATTTGAAAGAAAGGAAAATCCACACCATTTAAGTGTTTGAAAAGACCAGACCAAATACGCCCTAAACGCGTCAGGCTATCGCTATAAAATTTAGGAGAACAATTCTTATTAGCGATGGCTGAAGTTGCTACTATGTTGAATAGTTTTGGTGGAACCGTTTTCAATGTCTCACAAAAAAGCTCAATCAAATAAAGTAAGCTGTTGCGTGGAATTTTGTCCTTGTGACTGACAGGAAACAGAACACAGGGTAAATCCATCAATTTAACTTTATCGAGATAATTTTGGGTTATTTGAGGGAGGTGCTGGCAATCATAGTTTTTGTTAAGCTTAGAAAGTGCTAAAAGCTCATCAAATGTGATCTGTTTTTTTATATCCTTTTGCAGTAATGCCTCTTGAGGCATTAAAGACTGATTTGAGAGTGCCTTAAGCATATATTCATTGCGGTCGTAACCGTCTATGTTCAGGCTTATGACTTGATCTACAGAAAAAAAATAGCTGTAAACCCAGTACCAACAATTAAAACGTGATGGTCGATTGCCTTTTTTAATTAAACCCACGGCAGCGCTATTATGATAAGTACGGAGATGATTATTCCAATTTTTCATGGTGTAACTTTCAGCAGACAGACCAGCTTTATTTTTCATTTTTTTATCTAACTGAGCAATAACCCCATCTTCTGAGAAATTCGAATGTTTACAATTAAACATCAATATACAATGTAAATTTAGACCAGCTTCTTGCATCGGTTCTAATTTTAATAAGTAACTTTGTAAATTTTCAATTTCATCAATCAACTGGCGTATAGCATCGATTTTATCTTTAAGTACTTTGAATAAGTCCGTGTAGCTGTCTGAACCATTATGGGAAAGTGCAAATAGCTTAATGTCCAAGCACATGATATATATTTGCCCATTTCGATCTAACATATCATTAAAATACTGAAAATAACTCTCCTCTTCATCTGGCAAAGCAAAGGTTTCTTTAACCATTTCATCAGTTTTTATTTTTGGTTTTAAATGTTCAGATATTTCAAAATAGACCTGTGCCAAATGTTCACGTGGAATGGAACTAAAATCCCCAGAGCTGTTTACACAAAATTTCTTTTTTTGAAAAATCTGATTAAAGTTTATGACAACATTTGTCTTTTGTTCCAATCCACCTTGAACTTCAGTCTCCCCCAAATATTGTACAAATTTTCTAAATGCGGGTATCTCCAACCCATGCCATTCAGGCAATAGTCCAGACGTATATTGCAAAGAACCAACATTTTTTAAGAAATTTTCTCTGCTCTTAAAGTCCATTTTTTCAAATCTTCTTTTACTCATCACCTCATCATTCTTGATATTTAACAGCCACTGATCATAAAGCTGAATGACGTCTATTGATTCCCTGAAAATGAAAATATTCTGGTTCACTCCCTCTTGCTTGGCTTCGTCATAAGTCTTTCTATATCGAACCCTAAGCAAATCATACAGTTCATTTTTTAAAATTTTAGGTAAATTAAGACTTATGTTCACTGAAACCCTCTATATACAACAATTATAGAATTATTATTAAAATGTTAATCGGTACTTTTTATCACAATAATCATATTCCATAAATTAAAAATCATCATATTTATTGTTATTATTCAAAATCTCAAAGTAGTTATCAAATCAAAAGGATTGAGTACAACTGTCCAATTATTTTAAACATTGCTCGAGGCTTTTTAAGGTAAAAATATCCTTAACTCAGTGAGAGTCAAAACAGGTTACTGACTGCTTGGCAGTAATTAAAAAAATATAAGGCGAACCAAGTGAACTTTATGAAGTGAAACTAGAATCTGATAGCTATCCAATTATTTTATGCTAGAGTAAAGGCAGTACTTCCACAGTACCGTGGTACCCGAATTAAGACGGGGGTATAGTTAGGGGTAAAATAAAATATTTATTATTAAATAATGTTTAATTTTAATTACTTAAATTAACAATATGACTCCCTCTTTCGCCAGAATTTAAACTGCACATCCATGCAGACAAAAAAAGGTTTAAATCTTAAAGATTTAAACCTTTTTTATTTTGTATTAATGCTTTTATCTAATACATTCATACTTATTTTTTAGAATAAAAATCTGAGCTAAGGTTTCTACAACTGTTCATTTTGTGATTTAAATTCACTTTAAGGTTGCCTCGAAACACGCCGGGCTTGATTTTTTAAGCCAATCATTCCGCTTGATTTAGACACGAATATTTACAAATACAGAATTTATAGTCTAAAGACAATTACTTAAGCCTATGCTAAAAATGAATTATTCACATGAGAGGGGCGTGCAAACATCTATTTATTTTTCTCAACATCATTGAATTGAAACGCAACGAATTTACGCTAAAACTTGATCAACCAAAAACACAATAAACGACCTTTCACATAAATCACTGCTATTCGGGAGATGACATGAATAACAGCCAGAACTATGTTAAGCAGATCAAGAACGCCAAACGTGGTGGTTATACTCCAACCCTTGCCAAAGACATTAACAAACATAAAATTCAAAAAGCACAGCGTCTGATTGACGAATGGCGCAAACTTGCCAATGAGCTCCGCCCCCAAATGCAACTTGATATGGCCTATACCTTAGAGGAATGTGCACAGGATCTCGATCAAATTTTAAGAACCAAATAATACCGCTTATTTTTCTTACACGCCTTAAATGAATACCTTTCCATCGCCCATATTAAATGGGCGATTTTATAAAAATGTTATTTTCAAAATTTATTCTTGAATCATGAGCAGCATAAATATTCAATTCAGACTTTCAAACGTATAAATAAAGCACGATTTGCATGTTTTTTGGCTTGCGCCTAAGTAAAAAATCTGTAAAATGCATTCCACAACGCCGGCATAGCTCAGTTGGTAGAGCAACTGACTTGTAATCAGTAGGTCCACAGTTCGAATCCGTGTGCCGGCACCATTTCTTAGCCTCGCTTTTTAGTGAGGCTTTGATGTTTCTAGGGCCTGTATTTTTTAAGGCTTGCTGACACTGATTTGCACATAGCGAATCAACCCATCTGTATATAATTTTTCACATAATTTAGCTGTCATCTGAATCTTTAAATGATCCAGTGTAAGCCCTGTTGCGCGCGTTTTTTGCTGCTGTACATAACGCGCAAAACCATGAAAAACAGCTTCACTCAAATCTTCAATACTCAGTACATCAAACCCTGTATTTTCAATTTGAGTCTGTAAATCAGATTTTGAATTTAAATGTTTTACATTCACATCTGCGGCTTTGAGTAGACTTTGATATTTGAGCTGTTGAATTGAATTTAAATTCAAAAAATCTTCTGACAGCATTAAATAATGAAAAGCGAAACGTCCTTTTGAATTCAAAATATCAAAAACTGATAAAATTAATGAATTCAAATCACTATGATAAGCTGCATCCACACAAAGTACGGCATCCATACTGTTTTGTGGATAAATATTTTTTAAATTCAAAAAAGAATCTTGGTGAATTTTTAGGTTTGAATTTAAATTTTTTTGGATTTTTTCCACACAATTTTGCTGTAATTCGACTGCGGATAAGTTTTGAATTTGAAAGTTTTCCAGCCAAAAAATTAGGCTTGCACCCTGCCCACAACCTATGTCAAGCAGACGATCTTGAGATGTTAAGTGGATGGATTGTGCGAGATGAAATGCGAGATTTTGACAGGCTTGGGGATAGGAGGACGTTGCATCCTCCCAATAGCCCAAATTGCTCCAAGCAAGTTCTGCGTCATCTCCCAGTATTCGACTGTTAATCGCATATTTATGGCTAGGAAAATATTGCTGAATTGCTTGAAGCCATTTCATTTTAGTAACCGAGTTGTGGGGCAACCTCAACATTAGGTTTTAAACCAACAAATGGCAATGGCGCACCAAAGATTTCTGCAATATGCATGGCAGAAGTCACTGCCGACTCTAAAATTGGCAAACCATCACATGACCACGAACCGCAGAAAAATACTTTACGATCTGCGGCTCTATGACGCTGTTGCAACTCTTTGTTCAATGCAACGGTATGTGAATCCACCACTGCACGAGTCAACGTCACTGAAGAAATCACTTTTTTCGGGTCAATGTCAGTCACTGGACGCCACGTTTGGAACACAGGTGTTTTACCGACCAAACTTGGTTCAATCGAGTTCAACCACACTGTAAATTGCTGACGAGTAAATTTACGGTCCATCATATAACTGAGTACTGACCAATCTTTACGTTTCGGTGGCATTACAGTTTGATCCGTATGAATCACCAACTCACCTTGTTCGAACTTAAATTTCTTTAATAGTTCAATATCATCGGCAAATTGTGTTGGATCCAAAAACGCTTCAGTTTTAGTCGTTGGTGTTGCGACAACGACACGGTCAAATTCTTGATGACTACCTGACGCATTTTCCACAATCACTTTATCGTCTTGCTCACGAATTTTAGTAATAGCCGCACCACTTTGAATGTCGATGCCTTCAATTAATTTATCGACCAATGCCGGCGTCCCACCTTGCAAACGTAGCAGAGCATCACCATTGGTCAATTGGCGTAAGAAAATCAACAACGGTTTTGCTGGCCATTCACCAATCGTTTTCGGATTACAGGTACAGATCGTATAGAGCACCGGCATGACTGCACCGTGCAAAAACACTTCTTCAATCTCATTCTGATTAATAAATTCAGCTAAGGTGATATCTTGATTTTTAGATTTAAAAAATTTCGTAATTGCTGTTTTGAGTTGCAACATCCCTTTGACTAAACGCCAGCCATATTGCTGTAAACCTTTACGGTTATTAATAATCGGAAAATTACCAATTCGGCTTCGTGTCGTCGTGAGCCATGTTTCAGTACGATCTTCAAACAGCCAGCTACATGCCATGTAAGTACGCACTGGAAAGGTTTTAATCCCTAAGTGTGTCGCTAAACTTAGAGTGTTTTTCCATAAATGCGGATTCATTACACGTAAAGGCGCGTCAATTAAACCACCTTCAAACTCAGTGCTATGACTATCCATACCACGACCAGGCAGAGCTTCGAAAATTGTAATTTTATGCCCTGCATCTTTAAGAATTCTTGCGGTAGCCAGCCCAGCCATGCCGCTACCGATGACTGCAATATCCAATTTTCTATTCCATTTATAAAATTCGAATAAAAGTATGACCGATCACAAGTCAAAAATAGCTATTAAAAAATACCAGATTCGTATTTTTTGTATGGATTTGCGTACAGTGCATTTTGGCGTAATTTAACAAATAATCGCACTTTTATTTACCATACATAAATATTGGTTTTTTAAAACAATTTCTATTTATTTTAATAATTTCTTATAAAACCAATCAATTAAATTAACCATTATTATAACAAATGGTTTACTTATTGCACTTTTATCGCTAAGATTCGCGCCATAATAAAGTGATAACCACATCACAAAATATAAAACTAAGAATGATAAATAAATCATGATTAAAAGAAATGAAACAGCGCAATATAAAAAGCCTCTGATGATTCAGAGGCTTTTTTTTCGACTATTTAAAGTGGTCATTTTGCTTAAACTTTAGAATTCACAGCAATTTCACCAAATTTTCCAGCATTAAAATCATCAAAGGCTTGAATGATTTCATCTTTGGTATTCATCACAAATGGACCATAACCTTGAATCGGTTCATTTAAAGGCACACCGCTCAGCAACAAAAACTTGCTGTCTTGCAACGCTTGTAGCTGAATCGCGATATCTTCTTTGGCAAACATTACCATCGAACTATCCAACACTTTATTGGTCCCGTTCACGATCACTTCACCCGATAAAACCACCAAGATGGTGTTATGCCCTTCAGGCACATGTAAAGTGGTTTCGTATTCGGCTTTCAGCTCACCATCCCAGACATTAATAGAACTGAACGTTTGCGCTGGCCCATGATGACCACCCATTTCACCCGCAATCACACGGATATGACCTGCGCCTTCATCCATTTCAATCCGTGGAATGTCGCTACGGCTAATGGCTTGATAGTGTGGCGCTGTCATTTTGTCTTTTGCAGGTAAATTCACCCACAATTGCACCATTTCAAACACGCCACCCGCATGGGCAAATTCAGGCGAATGAAATTCTTCATGCACCACGCCTGCACCCGCAGTCATCCATTGCACATCACCGGTCTGAATCGTACCACCACCACCTGCTGAATCTTTGTGGGTCACTTCGCCGCTATAGGCCAATGTCACCGTTTCAAAGCCACGATGTGGATGCGAGCCTACACCATGTTGTGCAGTGGTTGGATCGAAGGGATAAGGTGCGGCATAATCAAGAAGCAAAAATGGGCTAATCGCCTGACCTAAACGGTCATAAGAAAATAAGCTTTTCACTGGAAAACCATCACCCACCCAGTTCATTTGCTGATTACGATATACACCAATGACTTTTTTCATCTTTAGCTCCTCTATTCATGCGTTTGGATGAACATGTGGCTATTTTAGGCTTTAACACTATGATGTACTAGAAATGAAATGGCATTCTCTATCTCAAATTTGCAACAATAAATCTTAAAATCAAACTAATTTAAAATAAAATTCAAAATAAAAAATAGATTTATGACAATCAAATAAATTTTTATCCTATTTTTAAGATAAAGCATCTCGTTAGTGTTGTTTTCAGACTCTTTGTTTGGGCCTATTCTAAATGGGTACACATCACCACCCCGTTGTGTGGATCGATGAATAGAACACCTGAATGAGGAAAATAAAATGGGCAAGCCTTACGTACGTTTAGACAAAGATAATGCTGCGGTGCTACTTGTTGACCATCAAACTGGTCTATTGTCATTAGTCCGCGATATTGATCCAGATAAATTTAAAAATAATGTTTTAGCACTCGCAGCATTAGCTCAATATTTCAAGCTTCCAACGATTTTAACGACAAGCTTTGAAGACGGTCCCAATGGCCCGCTCGTACCTGAACTTGTGGATATGTTCCCAGATTCGCCTTTCATTGCACGCCCTGGCCAAATCAATGCTTGGGACAACGACGACTTTGTTCAAGCCGTGAAAGCAACAGGTAAAAAACAACTCATCATTGCCGGTGTAGTCACTGAAGTATGTGTGGCTTTCCCGACACTTTCAGCACTTGCTGAAGACTTTGATGTATTCGTGATTACCGATGCGTCTGGTACATTTAATCAAATGACACGTGACGCTGCATGGGACCGTATGTCACAAGCAGGCGCACAGCTGATGACTTGGTTTGCTGCTGCAGGTGAATTACACCGCGATTGGCGCAACGACGTTGACGGTTTAGGTACTTTGTTCGGTGCACACATTCCAGATTACAAAAACTTGATCACAAGCTATGTAAAAAACACAGCAAAATAATTTATTTACCAATAAAAAAGCGATCTTCGGATCGCTTTTTTTACCTCATGCATAAATTGACGTATGATGATTTGAATTTAAATAAATTTTCACTGTATAAGGTAATTCATGCATTCATTTGATGACTATTACTACTTTTATTTGGTGGTAAAGCATGGCGGATTCAGTGCGGCCAGCGAAGCATCGAACATCACCAAATCCAAACTTAGCCGACGTATTTTAGACCTCGAAGCCAAATATAATGTCACGCTCATTCAGCGTTCCACCCGTCATTTTAAAGTTACGACCTTAGGACAGGAACTGTATGAGGAATGTACCAAAGTCATTCAACAAGTGGAAAGTGCACATAGCGTTTTACTCAAACAAAAACATGAACCTGAAGGCTTGGTGAAAATCAGTTGTCCACCAGTCATGATGGAATATCAGATTCGCCCTTTGCTGAATCAATTTCTTAAAAACCACCCCAAAGTGCAAGTTGAATTGGAATTGACCAGTCGCCGTGTGGATGTGCTGCATGATGATATTGATCTGGCGATACGTACCAATTTCGCTGAAAATGAAGATTCCAGCATCATCGTGCGTGACGTGATTAAGACCGTACATTGTCTGGTGATTAGCCCTGAGCTTTTGCAAGATCGTGTCCTGCAACATATTACGGAATTATCTGAATTTCCAAGTATTGTGTTAGGTACGCATAAAACCCGCTATCAATGGCTGTTACACCATATTGAACAGCAAGAACAGATCGAGATTCCGCTACAACCGCGTGTGAAAAGCAATGATTTATCTGGGGCCTATTATGCCGTTATGGATGGGTTAGGGATTGCAGATTTACCCTATTTAACCGTGAAGGATGACATCGAAGCAGGTCGCTTAATTCATCTTTTCCCTGAATGGTGCTCCAATGTCGGGACAGTGCAATTGGTCTATGCCTCACGTAAAGGACAGCGCTTGGTCATGGAACAATTAATTGAATTTTTGGTGGCAGGCATCCGTGAATACGGCCCTGAACACGATGGCTATTTAATTTAAAATCCATTCACTCACGCAATAAAAAAGCCAGAACTCAGTTCTGGCTTTTGCTTATTTGCAAGAGCTTACCTTACAAATTAGATTTTACCGACAAGGTCAATCGATGGCGCAAGTGTCGCTTCACCTTCTTTCCATTTTGCAGGACACACTTCACCTGGATGCGTATGTACATACTGTGCTGCTTTAACTTTACGCATGAGTTCAGATGCGTCACGGCCAATGCCCCCAGCATTAATTTCAACGATTTGGATTTTACCTTCAGGGTCGATCACGAAAGTACCACGGTCAGCAAGACCATCTGCTTCAATCAGTACTTCGAAGTTTTTCGCTAACGTCCACGTTGGATCGCCAACCATTGGGTATTCGATTTTCTTAATTTCTTCAGAAGAATCATGCCAAGCTTTGTGCGTGAAGTGTGTATCAGTCGATACTGAATAGATTTCAACGCCCATTTTTTGGAATTCAGCATAATGATCAGCAAGATCGCCTAATTCTGTTGGACATACAAAAGTAAAATCCGCAGGATAGAAGAACACAACAGACCATTTACCCATCATATCTTTTTCAGAGATTTCAATGAATTGACCGTTTTGGTATGCAGTTGCGTTAAATGGTTTTACTTCAGTATTGATTAAACTCATGTGATATTCCTCTAACTCATTTCGGGGATTGCTTATCTGTGAAGCTAGAATACGAAAAACATCAGTATAGGTAAAACCGAACTTTTTTATAAAAACTATCGGATTTTTAGATTTATTATTTATATCAAGATTTAACGTTCCATCGATAAAGACTATTGAATGGAATCAGTAGAACCAGTTATATCAATACTCAATGTCAGCCATGCCGCTTACGCAAACTGCAGTTTGTAGTCTGAAGGATTGGTTTTGACTTTGCCTGAAAGCCATGCACGACAATAACTTTCGGTTGCAGGGAACCATACTTTCTTAGATTCCATTGATTCAATCATTTGAGCCTATGAAGCCCGGTATAAAAATAATAGGTACAACCAATTTAGGCCCAATAACGGCATTACAAATAGTTTTATTAGTGCTTGGAGTCACAACAGACTTGAAGCAATCCCCAGTACTATCAATAGGAGTTTTTTCAATCGTCATAATTATTCCTAGAATTTTTTTATTGTTTCAAGAATTGATTCATATATTTTTAGGGCTTCTTTTTCTGAAAGGTCTGAAGTCTTAACATTATTACCATCGTATCCAGTATCAAAATCAAACAGTACAGCAGGATCATTAATCTTCTGAGCTGTTCCAGCATGTTCCCAAGTTGCAATAATCCCATTTCTGCCTTTCATTGGAGCTTTGCTTATCCACTCCAATCCACTGAGTTGATCACCGCTAGTTTGGTTTTTTGTACCTTTTCTGATTGTTTTGAATGATGTGTACGTTAAATGAAGAATCCCATCACGTTTTAGATTGCTTTCTGTGCGAGTAATTAAATCTGGCAATTGATGAGCAACAGCATCGACTTGCATACTCGTTTTCACAGATGGCATATCGCTCATACTGAATGCAATCGTATGTGTACTTCTTCGGAACTGTGAATCAGAATCTTTAATAAATCCATTTAAGATACAAACACCTTTCTCAGAAGGAACTGTATCGTTGTTGCGAGCACTGATATTCGCAATGATCTTATTCATTTCATCAAAAACTAGATCTTTCTTCTCTGGCATGTATGGGATTTCAAACTTGAACAATGTATTCCGATCTAAGACCCAAAATTTAAGCTGTAAAGGAGCACCTTCGATAGTTCCCGGTATCCCAGAGAAAATACGTACTGACTTAGACCCAACTTTTTTTAATTCTGTGTCCAAAATAATTGTAGAAACTTTACCAGAAAAGTACCTTTTTACTGATGCATATTCAGCATTTAAATCAGCAACGGATGATCCAGTTTTACTCGTGATTAGGAATGAGTTGTATTTATCACCACCACCAAACTGAACGGCATTGTTTGGCAATTGGATGGTATATCTGCCAGCACAAAAACTTTTAGCGTTTTTTAAATCAACCATTGGACTAAATCCCTTAGAATTATTGTTTGTGTGGGAGCAACCAGTACCTATAAACATTGAAGTCATTAAAGCTAGTTTAATAATTGTTTTCATTGGCATTTCTCTCGAATATTAAATATTGATAGTGTTATTAATTTCTAACTATACGTTTAAATTATATTTATCAAAATTTGTAAAATTTAATTGATATTTTAATAAAAAATTAAGTACTAGGAGAATGTAATGAATAAATATAATTTATATCTTTTAACAGTAATTTGTATTTTATTATCGGGTTGCACTACTTGGAACCCATGGGGGCACTGGTAGAAGTCACAAATATTGTCATATAGTTACTGATAATCAAATAAAACTATTGAACTGTAAAATAATAAAAAAGTTTACAGAATTATTTCTAATATCTGCAAACTTTCTTTTAACTAACTATATCTAAAGAATAATTTTATAAACTTTACAAAACCATATCTTTAGAGTGTCTCAAAATGGTTAACTATACAATAAACATAAAATAAATATTATTTTTAATAAAATTCAAAAACTTATATAATTAAAAATCAAACTTTTAATTTAAAAATTTAATTTTTATACTTTTTTCTCTTAAATTCACCTATAAATACAATAAAAAGAGCTAGTAATAACTAGCTCTTCTTTAAAAAATAAAGATCTGAATAAAGACAAGAATGATGTAACTCTTCACCCATTAACCATTTTTCTTAAACATTGGACCAAAGCTAATTCCATTTTCATCTGTTGGTCGTTGCCATGCATCAAATAAACTAACCAAACTACTGACCAGAGTACTATCGTAACTAATTGAACCGATTGGGAATGAGGTTAAGTAATCTGCTTCCGAATCCAACACATGTAGAATTATCACAGCAAATTCGTTTTCAACTACAATTAATTCAAAATTACCATCAAGCAAACCTTCTTTAATACCGTAAAAATATTTTTGATGATCTTTTCCAATAATCTTTCGGTAATTTTGTACGGAAACACGATCTCGCTCATCTGACATCGATAAGAAACACTTTAGCTGTATTTCATCGTTTTGTTTATTTTTAAGTTGCCCTAAAGCACCGACAAATGTATTGAATCTAAGAGATTTACCCCAAAATGCATCATCTGGAGCTAACCAATAAATATTCTTTACAGGACGATTCTTCGCAAGAACATCTTTGATCTTATTCAATATCAGCTTTGAATTACCTTGGCTATAACAAGGTCCAATAAACAAGTGATTTCCTTCATTTGCTTTGTTCTCTATAGGATTTAAGCTATCAAATAATGCGACTGGTGCCAAAAAACGACCATCTTTAAAATATTGGTGCAAATTTAATTGTTCAAAGCCCTCAAGGTTCTTCACGATATCTCGAATATTATTCCCTTTCTTACTCTGCCCTAATGCTTGATAAGTCTTATCTTTAAGCTCATCGCTCATAATAGAGTCCAAAACTTTTATAGGTTGTGGATCCGCTTGAGCATCTATATTAAGGTCTAGCGACTTACGTACAGTGCATTCCCTAACCTTCTTTACAGTTCCCATTTTGTAGATGGCTGGTCTACCATCCATTTTTTTTAGGGTGATAATGTCATCTTCAATGAGTTGATAAAATTGCTTCTGAAATCTATCTCGAACAATACTTTCACTATTTGCTGCATGTTCGCTTGAAGCGATTAGTTTTAAGCCGTACATATTAGTATCAGGATTCTGAGCTATGTAATTAAAATTAGTAAGCTCATAAACTAGACCATGTGTATGTTCCAAGATCGAAGCAACCTTAGGTATAGAATCCACAGTTGTAAAGTATTTCATTGATTTGTTCGTCAAATGAAATAACCCATCTTGTTTAAGCTCAATCTCGTTATTTGTAATCAGTTGATCTAAAACTATCCGTGACTCTCTTTGATTCATACCCAAAAAGTTTGCAATGTTTTTGACCGACATTGGGCTGATACGCAGTAAACGCATAATCATTGAATCAATAAATTTTGGCATTTGGCTTGATGTATAACTGAATTTTATTTCAAACTTCTGTGCCGGAATCAAAATATCAACATCATGATATGGGATGCTGTAATTACTCATGACTGATACCTCGACTTGTCTTTGTTTTGATATTTGCGTTTAGTTTGAATTCATTTTTTCTATCAGCAATATATTGGTAACGTGTCCTATCGCTTGAATACTCCTTAATATAGTTAAGCACTTCACCAAGCGGTGATTCTTGATGTTTTGGCATACTCCATAAACGTGAAGCACCAAAAATAACTAAACGATCCATTGCCCTAGATAATGCAACATTAATTCGGTTTGGCATGTTCATGAATCCAATTTTGTTATCTGGGCTATTTCGGGTTACAGACAGAATGATGATTCTATTCTCTTTCCCCTGATAACTATCGACAGTATCAATTTTTACTAATGATCTAAAATCTTCATTCCAAGCTTTCGAATTGAACTGCTTGCGTAAATAACGCTTTTGTTCACCATACATACATATAATGCCAATCGGAGGCTCATTAGGCTTAGATCGTTCTTTTAACTCTTTTAGTAACTCCTCATCTGCATGAATTTTTTCTAACAAACCAATAATCTTACGAGCTTCATGCTTGTTAAAGAAGGTTGTTCCAACACCATCACTAAATTTTTCAGACGTATCGACCCATGTGACAGTAGAACGTAATTCTTGAACCGAACAATGCTGGTATATATTTGGTACGACTCGAACCATTTTCTCTTGGTAAGGCTTACCTAGAGGCTCAATAACGCCTGTTACTAATTCCTTATCATAGAAACACGCAGAAACCATTTCTCCAATTGCTGGAGCCATACGATATTGAACTAATAACTTACCCTGTACAGCCTTACCATATGGCGAATTAAATAATCGTTCAAAATCACTTTTTAAGTTCGCTTCAATACGGTTTTTTGTAAATCCTAACTTTCGACCAAGGGCTTTAGCATGTTCAGGTGAATATAATGGAGGTAATTGTTTATGATCTCCAACTAATAAAATGCGTTTAGCAGATTGCATCGCAATAGCCAATTCTGAAGAAATTGACCTCGCTGACTCATCAATAATGACCCAATCGAATGATTGGTTCGCAATATCAATAGAGTGATGTCCTATACCTACACAGGTACCGCAGATAAATTGTCTAGTTTTAGAAAGGTATGTTTCGTAATTAGCATTTGGACTATCAATCAGTTGATCATAGTCGAAAGCAATTTGCACCAGGGCTTTAGCGTTATTTGCAGCCTTACCCTGAACCTCAAAAGTCTCGTCCAGCATCTCCCATATTTGATTTTCTCGATCTGAGATCTGACGACTATTCCATCCTAATAATGAAGTATGCAATTCCTTTGAATAATCCTTAAGTCTTTCGATAAGCTTCGTTGACAGGTTATTCCATTCAGCCTTGGAGATTAATTGATTATCTTCTGATTCTGTTGATATCCACATTCTAGATAAGTGGCCAAACAAATGTACTTTTAAAAACAAAGCACATGCCAAATAATCTCTGTCAACACCTATCGACTGACTCAAAGAAAGAACTCGATCTTCCATTTCCGTTAAGAATAGATTGCGATGTGTCGATATGATCGAATCAGAAAATACATCTTTTAGATTATTCGATACTGCATTCTCTCTGTTACTGAAACGTACAATCTCTAAAGGCGTATTTAGTCGGTGCGAGTGTTTTCTTATGCGTTCAGCAGCAGTATTAACAGCTTCATGTGATTGACTGACCATCAATACATTATTGACGTTTTGTTTTTCAAAAAGAAAGTGAACAAATGCTGCAATAAATTCAGTTTTACCTGTTCCTGGAGGACCTTGTAGAATTGAAACAGGCCCGTAGTTTATTAATTTTCGAAAAGCCTCGCGTTGAAGATTGTTCAGACTGACAATAACCTCACCTTGCTCATTATGTTGATCATATCTCTCGAAGTCCTTATCAGTGACTGTAATATCATAGTGAGTCGGTCTAATCTCTGAATTAGGCTCGAAATATTCTACCAAGTTTGGAATATCTGATTGTCTTCTTAGAATTTGCTCTAAAGCATTTTTTCTTTTCAAGAATGAAGATTTATCAGCTTTTGTTCTTAAATATAGAACTTCACCAACCTTAATTTTATCGGCGTGTTTAACACCTTTAACTCTTAATTCACCTGCAAGTGAGTTCTGAATATCAATATCACCTACTCGAAACTCTCTATCTTCTCCATTAAAATCAATAGTCTTGTAAATTAGGCTTATAAGTGAATCTTTAGGAAACTTATCTAATACATCATTGTCATCTTCATATCTTGCAATGTAAATTTTACTATCAACCAAATGTAATGGTTGTGACAAGACGATATATGGTAATGCCTCAGTCTCAGTCTCTAAAATTGCCTTCCATAGCTTCTTAGTATCAATATTTAGAGCAGCTAGTTTCTGAATATCATCGCTTAAGTTGTCATCTCTAGATTTTGATGAATGTTCTACTGGAAGTTGATTTTCTTGTGTAAATAATTGTTGATCTGCCTTGTAGTCTTCAGATAACTCCAAATTGTTACTTACATCAACACTTTCATCTTGATCATTAGCTTGCTCTTGAAGGACATCATTAATAGCTGTTGAAAACTCATCAATTTTAAAAAGAAATTCTGATAGTTCAGCATATTCAGGTCTACCTACGGAATGTCTAATATCAAGAGCCACATTTATTTCAAGCATAGCCTGATCTATGACGTAATGTGGAACAACATCTGATTCACGCACTCCCGTTACAAAGCGTATAGTCTTAGTATTTGGATCTAGAATAAACTGTATTGAACCCCCAATACCTTGCATCTTAACAACAACATCATTTGCATTACGTCCCTTTTCTAATGTTACATAGACACGTTTATTATCTGCAAAAATTTTAAGCTCCGGAAATTTATCAGGTACAGGAATGCGAAGCGTTGGAGTATCACCATGAATTTGTTCAGTTTCAATACTTTCTAATAACCGGTTTAGATCGCCTAAAGGATATTCTGATTCTTTAAGTTCTATATTTACAGCATCGCTAACCCATTTGAATTCTAAACTATCATTTCCTATTTCAAATCCAAGAATTTCACACACCAGTCTCATAATTGCATAATTTTGACACTGTTCATTTGTAGGATTATCAATATAGGATGGATAATACGCACTTTCGTAATCTAGATATTCCTTAATATCAATGATGTCATTAAAAATAAAACTATTATCATCCAAATTGAATAAAACACTTTGATGGTCAATTCTTCCGATTGGCAAACCTAACTTGTGTAGATGGATGATGGCCTCAATCAAATTAGCTGCCAAAAATAATCTTGATTCTTTCGTAGTTTCAATTTGGTCAACAGTTATACCTTCAACCAACTTGTTAACTAGAAATAAAGATCTTGATTTTGATGAAATACCAAATCTTTCTATGCTTGGTAAATAGAATAAGTTTTGGGAGTTAGCTTCTTTAATACGTTCAAAAAAGTGCTGATATTTTAAAATATCGCTAGATGAAAATTCATTTACATGGACATCAGACCATTCTTTGACACATAAGTCACCTGAACGATATAAGATAATGTCTCTCTCATCATCTTCATAAATTTCATCATCTTCCGGATATAATCTATTCAGCTTTTCTGACGTAATATATTCATTTAAACATGAAATATTCGCTATAAATTCTACTGCTTGAACAGGCCGTTTTGTATTGAACTCTCTTAGAAATTGGACAGCATCTTCGATTTCAAGATTTATAGCCTTTCTCACTAAATCCGCTAACCAATGGTCGCTATTCACACATATATTATTGAGAGCTTTTGGGGTTAAACGAATATTTAACCACAAATGCCATGCGATAACCGCTAACATATAAGCGTCTTTTTTAAATGCTTGTACATTGGCAATTTTTGATTTTTGCCCATCTGCAATAAAGACTAAATCAGGCTGGAAATCACGAATATTATTAGTTATATTTTTTGAATCCGATGTCAAAAAATGTGAAATGGCTACATCTTTTTGAGGTGATATCCAAATACAATGCGAATTAATATCTCCATGTGAGATACCAAGATTATGCATTTCAGAAAACTTGCTGAGTAAAATCTGAATTAGATTTAACTTATCTTCTTCATTCAAATTTGGACAGATTGTCGTAATAAAATCATTAAACCTAAGATGACTTTGACGATACTCAACCAATTCATTGTACTGCTGAGTGATTTGATCTTCTTCTGGCATGATTAATGGAACTAGTGCCGTATTGTACAAATGAGTACTTTGCTTAAATTCAGCACTAATAACTCGCTCATGGTTTAACAACTCTGCTCTCATTTTAGGAGATTGAATACTCAATTGGTGAAAATTTGAGAACATCCATTGTCTTATGATTGCCTTGTCAGAGCGTGAAATAGTCGAGGTAGCTTCGTATTCGGTATATAACTTTTGAGGATGACTTAGAAGCTCTTCATCTTGTTTATATTTTTGAACAATGATTCTTTTAGGTGGCGCACTTTTCTGTATAAAGATTTTATCAATGAGGTCGAAATCTTTATAAAGGTGTTGAGCATCTGGGTGTGGCTTAAATTCTTTATTAAATGAACTTTTATTGGCGAACTTTAAGAATTTATCAAGGCTAATGACATGCTTTTGTTCATCATCAGGTAAATTTGAAAAATTCACCTTGCCACACATTACAACAAAGAAATATACCCTTGGAACAAAGCCTGGATTACCCTTAAATTTATCTTTGAGTCCCTTTAACTTACTGACAAGGATAAATTGTTTTTGTCGTGTCAATGAAACAGGTGATACCCCCATATCACGCTCATCCATGTACCAATTACCATTGGCAGACTTAATTGATTTACCATTCCAGTCTTTCAATTCAATAATTATGAGGACACTGTTAGTCACTAAAATTAAATCAAACTCTCCCTCTTTTTTTGAAATCGAATCAACTAAGGTATAGCCTGCATAACCATACCAAGGACTATTTTTTCGCATTTCATCTTCAGCACTAAATGCTTCTCGGATTTTGGAAATCGCTTTAGTTTCGTGGTGATGAAGCCCATTTGCTTGGGTTTTAATAATTAAAGACATAAAAAATTAAATCCATAAAACGTAGATATTGAAAATCAATTCAATAAAAAAATAAATATTAAGAATTAAATCAATAAAATGGTAAGCACTTGAAATTAGATTAATTAAAATATGGATATACGAAAAAAACATAAAAATACGCCCTATAAAAAAACAGATTGAAAAACAAATCCATAAAAGATAGACGTAAAAAATAAAATCTATAATTTTCTAGATTTGCAACTTTTATTAAATTTAAAACTTGGTTATATAGTTATGGGCCAATGCAATTGTGCACAAGCTCAAATTTAGGTAGGTTTTTTTTAGTTATCTTTCCTTGGCATTTTTAGCCAACAATAATTTATGTATGAAATTTAACTGCACCAAAAACATAAGTAAAGAGCTTTTTTCAAAAAATTAATTTTTATACCATCTGCTTATATGCTCAAAAACTTATTCGTTAAATCTTCTACATTGTTTAATCGAAACTCATAGGAAGTAATTCATGTAAATTTACTTCAAGAGCTTTCGCTAAATCATAGAGTTTTTCGAGTGTTATATTTACTTCTCCACGCTCAATACGCCCCATATAGCTACGATCGATATTACAAAGCAGAGCTAACTTTTCCTGTGAAATATTTTTCTCTTTTCTATGTTTCCGAACTAATTGTCCAAAAGCGATACTAAGTTCTGACATTTCAATTCAATTGATCAAAAAACAGAACTATCACTATTTGAGGACTATATATCCACGGACTATAATCCTCTTTTATTATTTTATGCTGTGATTGTTATGTCTATAAGCAATATGCCTATGTTTGAAATTTTTCCACCACTTTTTAACAGTAAAAAGATTGAGCAATGGACAGCTAATGAGTTTTGGAAACACTTAAAACTTAGTAAAAAAGAACGCAATCGCTTCAATCGACAACGCATGTATCGGTTACTTAGAAAATTAGTGGAAGATGGTTATTTAACTAAAGAAACCAATTTAGTTAACCCTCGTTTTTCAACGTTTTCAGAAACCAATAAGCTTGATCAATTACGTGAAATTACGGAGGTATCTTTGGATTTTATACAAATGAGTCACTCTAAAGAAGAAACTCAAAAGAAAATCTCAATACTAGAAAAACAATTAAAAAGCTTTTCTTTATTAGAAAAGAAATTTCCCAATTCAGCTATTAGAATTAATGTTGAAAAAAATAAATGCATTGAGGCATTAACTGATCTCAATGCATATAGTACAGCTTTAAATTGCATCTTAACCTCTCTCTAGAGGTTAGGAGATAAAAAATTATTCAGCCGAATTGAAGGTTAACTCCTGATTACTTAATAAATTTTCACTCCACTCAACAAAATTTATTAAGTCACTCTCACTATACCAATCTTCTAAGGGACGAATGGCGACAAGCCCATTTGAAAGTTCCAATAAATTATCAAGTTGTTCATGTTTTTCACTATTCTTTTGATTTAGATAATATCTACATAATTTAGTAAATACTGAAATCCACATCGAAATTTTAAGGGCATCATTCCAACGAGACCAATTAGAAGTACTAGCAAGTGGTCGTTGAACGATTCTTCTTTGATTCTCAAAAATATCTTTAACATCATTCAATGAAGATAACTGGAATGAAAAGCCACTATTTGCCCATAAATATGCACTAATATTGATTAGATTTCCTTCTCTTTCTGAAGAAAAAATTAATGGTCTATTAGGCTCTTTCAACTCTAATATTTCGATAAAATCTTTAAGCCAAATCTTACAAGCATCATCAAAACCAATACGCTTATTATCCAATAATGGCTGAATAATATCCCTAAATAGCCACAGACCACTCCACGTAAGCTTATGCATGTGGCCTCTTGCAGCATCAATAAAAGTTTCTAAATTTTCATAAGCAATATGCTCTGGAAGTACAATCCATAACACATCCAATATATTTTTATAAGTATCAGCAGAATCAGTGTTCTCATGATTTCTATTAAGAATCCATGCAATAAACTGAATTTTTTCAGCATATTCAAAATTCGCTAAACATTTATTAATTTTAGCAAGATCGGAGGATGAAATTATACTCTGTTCCAAAGCATTCCAACCCAACCACCTTAAAAACGCAATTTTGCTCGCAAGTAATATCTGTAATTGTTCATTTGAAATAGAATTAAATTCAAGATTTAATGAAATTTCACTAACTATCTGACCAAGCAAAGATAATTCAATTATCTTAGTTGAATTAAAATCTGTGACTAGCTCTCTCTCTGCTATATCAATGAGTAACTTCGGTTCGTATTGCCATAGATATTTGATTGTATAAAATTCGGCCCAAGTTAAAGCACTATACTTTGTTGATTGGAAAAAATTTCGTACCCATATTGAACTTTGAGTTAACTCTACTAGTGTTTTTCTAAAGTAAGTTGGGTCAATTACTGAAACTTCGTTATCATCATTAAGATGATTTCTTTGAAATGAATTTGACAAAAATTTTGAAAGGAATAATAAAAACTTACTTTCAGTCTTCAACTTTTCTAAATTAGAATCACCAGTTGTTGTACGGGCTAATATCTCTCCTATAACTTTCCATGCCTCCATAAAATCAACAAGTTCACCATCAATTTGATTTAAACAAAGAAATAATCCTTCATCTGGTAAGTCATGGAGTGATGCATTTTGTATCACACCCAATTCATTCATTTTTTTTATTAAATTATCTCCAAATAAACCTTTTAACACAGGCTTCTGTAGCCATACACTTAATATTTTTCCAGACAATTCATTATTCAAAAATTCTAAAGGTTCGTATATTTTATTTTTTATAGAAATATTATTTGAATCAAATATTATAGAAATAGAACTATTATTATTTTTAAGAGATGAAGAATTTTTTAAGCTTTTTATGAGATCAAAAGTATATTGGTTTATTTTGTAAAGTACATCTATTGGAATAGGAGTGACTAATAGTGGATAATCTTCTGTCGCCTTCTGAAAGGAATTAGATAAATGATAACCCTCAATAGGTAGTCCATGATCTCCTATTATCAATATATATCTATCATGCAAATAGCCTGCTTTTAATCCATAGATTTTAATTTTTTTCCTCTGTAATAATTTCCTATTTTGCTCACAGTTGATTAGTAATTTATCAACCCCTATTTTTACAAAGTTATCAGTCTTTTGATGATTAGTAGCACTTGAATCTCGAGGTTTAGGTAGGCTTCGAAAAATTGAATATTCAGCATTTGACGATGCACTAAGCATTAGTAAATTTAACCCAACATCTTCAAAGTATGGGTCGAAAATAGCAATATGGTTATTTGGATATTTTACTAATAGCTCTTTAAACCATTCAACGAATAGTAACTTTCCTTCGCCATTATCTGAGCGAATGAAGAATTTCCCACTTGATTTAGGAGGATTTAACTTATGAAATATCGATCTCAAAGTACGATTTTCTTCAGTCCATGGATCAATCCTATCTCCTATAATTCGATTTTCTGAAATATTCCCACTATGTTCTAGAGTTAGAGCAGCCTCTACACGGTTACCCATATTTGAATTAACAGTTTTTTCAAGCCAATCAAACTTTAAAGTTTTTGATTGATTACCAATCACATGCATTCGAAAATTAACTTCCTTAATGTAAGTAATCCTCCAACTGCAACACAAATATCCTTCGGTTAAATTATTCTCTTTAAATCCAAAAACATCAATTTTTGTAGCGTCTGTAATTTTGAATAATTTTTCATCTATATCAAAATTATATTCGAATATTCCATCACCTATAGATTGAGCCACACCAATTTTTGAAGAAAATACTTGATTATTATTCTCACACGCTAAATTAAATTGAAATCTATTAAAGGCTGGCACTTGAATGGACGTAAACTTAATACTTAACCCTTCATACTTAGTTCTTTCTACAGAAAGTAAATTTTTTTCGTTATCATCCAGTGTTGGAAATACCAATAACTCCAATTCACCCAATCTATTTATATCAGTGTCTCCAAAGTCCATGCCTGTATCTTCTTTAAGTCTTTTTAAGACGAGAGAAGTAAGACCAACACTATAATTTCCACAAAAAAAGAATATAGATCGCTTATCATCGCAGCTTATTGCAGCACTCAACGCACCAGCACCACCATGAGGGCTAAGTAAAGAATTCTGAATAGATGCATCTCGATTCAGTAAATAGATAGTAGGTCTAAAAACTGAGTTCATTTTTATAAGAATAGTATTACCAAATCGTTTACTTAAATTATCTGAAATTTTTAAGTTTAATGCTGTACTAATATTATTAATTGAATGACCATCACATAATTTTGTCAGAAGTTCTCGACACTTTGAACTCTCAATTAATAAGTTTAATTGAGTAACACTAGCACGAAAATTCTCGACACTTTGAGAAGTATCCTTGTCACTAAAGGACCAAGTGTTATTAAAAAAGCTGTATGGAACCAAACGCCCGTATACTATTCTGTTCTCCACAAGATCATCTTTTTTTATTTGTAGTATCCACAGTTGTAAAGCGCAAGGTTTGCTTTTAAATAAGAATAATCTTTGAAGGCGACTATCTTCTATTAAGTCGCTCAATTGATAAGACATAAGTTACCCTTTATTCTATTTAAACTAAATAAAGCAATAATAACAATATGTTTAAAAATTCAATATACTTTAAAATTCATAATATTAGGTATTGATGGAGTTTATTTTTTCACCAATGGAAGATCTAAAGTGGCTAAATCTACATTTGGCATTTGAGATAAGTTGTATTGCCATCTTCTATATTGCTCAACCCACACGTTTTCTCGATCTTTCAGCAATTCCTCTAAGTGTTTTATTTGGTTTCTTAGATCTTCGTTTTCTTTAATCAACATATCAATAGTTACATCATTCGCCGATGTAATAGTCTTCGATTTTGCTTCTCTTAATGTTTTCTTTCGAAAATTAAAAGCCTGCTTTACAGGCTCATAGCTCATTAAAGTAAATTTTGAAATTGAAGGTCTATTCAATGCACTAGCGACCGATATTGCAAAATTATCCCAAGTTAACTTTCCAGACCATTTATTTAAAATGGACTCGATAATTTTCATTTCATTTACATCAATCAGCTTGGGTTTCATAATTCACCTGTTAATAAAGCCAAAAACGAAGTACTTGACTCCTTGATTATTTGTGCAGAAATTGGATTTTTTTCATTAACTGCATTCACTAGTTTTTGCTCCCCTAAAGCTATTTTGGTCAAACTGATATCTAACTCTTCAGGAATACGTAATATTAAACCATCAGGTAATTGATCATTTTCTAAATATTTTATTAAGGTCTTAATGATTGCTAATTTTTTTCCATGATAGATTAACCATGAATTTGCCCCAGCAAATCCGTCATTGGTTGCAGCGGCTGCTCTATTCAGTTCATCTTGATAAACAACCTCTAGTTCCTTGAGTTTTTCAAGATTTTTTGGAAGGCCTTTCACACATGCATGTTCTTTACAACTAATACATTCGCCTGCCTTTGTACAAGGAGTCATTGTCCAATCATGTTCACAATATCCATAACCAGACACCTGAACAGTACCTACACGATCTTTATGACCTAACATCTTAAACGTTACAGGTACGTTTAATTTCACCGCTGTTAAAGATTTCGTACCGTCTAAACTTTCTAATCCTAACTTAGTTAGTAATTTTCTTGATTCTTCTGTTTTTTCCTCAAGTGTTCTCAAATCATATGCTAGGTTATCTTCAACACGGCTTCGACCAGCATACATTGCAAGATCTAATGAGTTCATTTCTCCACGTTCAGCTTCTGTAGAGAGCCATACACGTATTTGATGGGAAGTGATTACTAAATTTGTCCCATCTTCATTAACTAAACCTAATTGGCTAAAAAGCGAATCTTTACCTGATATTCTTTCATGGATAGCACCTAGGGCATCATTTAATAAATTTAGATTGGGGCACTCAAAACTGTATAATTTAGGTGCAAATACCGCATGAAATTCATTTTCACGTACTAGGCATAGCAATTCAGATACAGGTTTACCAGTTTCAGGTATAAATGGCCAATTTGTAAATTTCTCTTTATATTTATCGATTGTATACTTAGCTAAATCTCTATAAGTTATACATTTTTTTCCTTTTATTAGCTTATGAATCCATTTTTGTGTAAATACCTGAGCGAATACTTCAGTATCAGTCAATCGCCATGCTTTAGTATCCGAAGGAAGGCTTTGTATACACATTGCTCCTGCAAACTGTTCAATAGTCAAAGGTTCATCTTCTCCATGATCAGGAGAAGTAATGCATTCTTCATGACGATAGAATTCATCAGGATGCTCTATAGCCCATTGAGTAGCTTTTCGAGCAGGCTCTCCTATTTCTTTGAGCCTTTCAATTGCTAATTGAATTGTTGGAACAATATAAGGGTGAATAGGCTTCTTAATTAATCCTCCTCCCTTTTCAGCCTTCCATGCTATATTCCATAATTGATCAAGACCTGTATTTTTCTTTTCTATTTCACTTAGTTCTTCACTTGATAAACAATCTACTGTAAGAAAACCAAGTTCGCCTCCTCGGCTAGGGGCTGCCAAAAGCAACGCAGATTGTGCTGAATAAAATTTTTGATAAGGAGTTTTTGCTAATCTAAATGCATCTGCTAAAGCACCTATCTCAAAAGAGCTGAGCAAACGTTCTTCTTGCCATTCTCTATCTTCCTTAGAAGTCCCTTGTGCTTTGTTACCCGGTCTTTTCCACGAATTTTTCCACGTAGGGATAGTAATATTAATTTTAAATTTTTTTAAATCCTCTAGAAAAGCTTCTAGCATTTGACCATAACGGTATCTTGAAGCTTCAGAACTACGCTCATAAATTAATTCCGATATCTTTCTTACAACAATCCCATCAATTAACAGAACATCAGCTTTCAAGTAAATTTGAATCAAAGCATCATGACTAGCTTTTAATACCATCATCATGTTGCCAGGGTTAGTCGCTTTCCAGGTCTGATTATCGCGTACATAAGCTTTTGCGAAATCAAGGAAAGGCTGTTGCATAGGTGTACCAGTTTTTTTCCCTTTAGGAGCCAAACCAGTGAACTCCATTGACTGTGATCTGCCATTAGCTAATCTATGTTTCCAATTTGAACTTGCAAATCCTCCTTGATCTTCATAGATACTTAACTCATTCTTAGCACGTAAAATGAAATCATTTAAATTTTTCTGACAATCTAATGCATGTTTTGGTACAAATTGAACAAAATTACTCATGCTATTTCTTCCATTGTAATTCGCTTATCACATGCATCTAAAATGGCTTTCACATGGGCCAACTGTAGGTCAAATGACCTTAAAATCAATTCACTGGCTCCATCTTTCTCTCGCTGTTCCATCTCTTCTAATAACTCTAAAAACAGCTCATCCCAAGGTGCATGTAAAAGTGGTTGGAATTTATTGCACAATAAACATGCTTTAATTCCAGCTTGACAAGAAGGAGAGCCACCACAGTTACCAATGTGCTCATTATTAGATTTATAAACCCTACTACTAGGGTCATTTCCTCTTAAAGCCTCATTTTCATTTTCTATTAATCTTCCTTCAAATTGAGCTGCTAAAAAGGCCATAGCATCTTTCATTTTGTCAAAGATACGGGCAGCTAATTCAGCAGTATATGCAGTGTAAACTTTTAATTGTTGTGTATCTGAATGGTCCATTAGATAAGCCAATTGGACACCAGTGATACCATGGCGTACCAAATTAGTCGCTCGCGTTCTTCTGCATCTTATTGGAGTAAAATGAATATATTCTCCAGTCCGTTCAGAAATAGCTTCACATTTTTTCGACACACTATTACTTAGAGAGTTATGTTTACTGGCACCCCCATGCAAAAAATCAGGAATAGTTTTTAACTTGTCTCTAAGATCCTCAACTGAATTAACACTATTTAAATTCTTATTATTCAAGAAAATAGGGATTTGATTTAAATCTTCTGATTCAATTTCGGGTAAATATCTTTTAACTTTTATTTTTACCTCATTAATTAAATTCATTAAAATTAAATACATATCTTCAGTAATGCTTAAACTGCGCATTTCTCCTCTGAATATACCTCCTCGTTGTTTTGCGCGTGGGATGTTTAACTCGTACTTCATTCCATCTAAACTATTTTGAATAGTTAAATCACATATTCTTAATGCTAAGATTTGTGTAGGTCTACGAGCTGTAGCATATATGGTATAAAACCATGCAAACTCTTCTAAAGTGAGTTTTCCTATATTAAAAGCATTTCCAGCCCACACTAATAAGAATTGTTGTTCCGTTAAAGTATATGGACCTGTATAAGGACAATTTTGTAAAACTGCTTTTCCCTTGATATTGCCGCTTAGAATTAGACGATCTAAAGTATTTTCCAGTCCCTTTTCCAACCCCTTAAAGTCCCACTCTAACCAGCATCTTAATAATGCTCGAATTGTTCCAAGTTTGTACTCATTCTCTTGATTTAAAGTTGCTTTGAGACTCAAAATCAATTTTGATGTAATCAATCCTTCTTGATACATATCAGAAGATAACAAATATGTTTTTGTATAATTCCAACAATTGAATGTATGGTGAGAAGATACCTCTTCTGCAAGCCTTGCGATTGTTAATTTAAAGCCTTCATAAACTACTTTATCAATCTCTTGATTGACTAGTCTCCAATTAATAGTTCTATTTTTATCTAAAATCCATACATCCTCATTCAAATTAAATGCATATCCTGCCTTGGAGTATCTCGTCGAATATGTCTGTTCTGTTTGAGAAAAACTAAGTTCTGGCATCATTTTTCTTGCCCCTTCTTAATATAGGAATCCATTTTTTCAAGCTCACGCTTCAATAACTTTTCTGCTTGTTCTTTTGTATGACGAAGATTATAAACTTGGGCAGAATGTTCACTTTTATGACCATTGATATACATTCTTTGCTGAATTTCTTTTTTCTCAGAAATCACCTCATCAATACGGCCATCCTGAGATGCTTTATGATTGTGTTCATCAATATTATTTGAAAATCGATTATTGAAATCATGTCTAAAGCCATGCCTAGTTACTCTCTTTTTAACCACGAACCCATTCTTCTTAATGAAATCAGCTAATTCTTCATTTCCAGAAATTTTTTCAACAATTCTTGAAAACTGAGTTAAAGAGAGAGGATGTCCTTTACTAACCCCCTTATAAGATATAAATAAGAATTTGTGAGTATGAGCATTTGGGATAAAACGACGTTCTTCTAAAACATACTTACGAAGCTGATCGCTTAAATCCTGATTTATAGGCAAATCTCTTTCTAAAGTTTTAGCATTCGGTTCATCAGTTCTAAATTTATCTTCTGGATCATCATGCCGTGATTGGATCTGAACTACATTTCTTGCAAAATCAATATCTGAAACTTTTAATTGCAGAACCTCTCCTGCTCTCATACCAGTTTCATAAAGCATCCATAGAAGTAAATAATTTCTTTGCCTTACAGATTTTGTATAAGGATTATAAATATTCGAGGGTTCTGCTATTTCCATAACATGTTTGAAAATATCAGGGTGAGGGGCCTTCTTATTAGGGTCGGAACTTCTAGTCTTCGAACCACCATATCTTTCTTTTTGTTTTAATATTTGAGCCTTTGTATTTTCAATGATATCTAGATAATTATAAAAAGAAGGTTTATTTCTCAAAATATTAATGGCCACAAATTCAAAGAAATTAGCAAATATTGTTATTCTATTTATCGCGTGTTCTTTCTCCACTGTAGCTGCTGGTATTTTTCTAATAGGAAATATAATTTTTAAATTTTGATCATTACTTCGATGCTCTGTTTTTTTTCTCAAATTTCTTCGTGCTTCTTTTGTAGTTAATTTACAATGATCTCTTAATTTCTGAATTTCCAAGTCACTAAAGAAAAGAACTTGTGAAGACATATTTTTTTGACTAGCAGCTCTAATAATACGTTCAGAGATTCTCTCACCAATGCTCATTTCCCAGATATAGATATGAGCCAAATGATTGAGATACGCTTTTTGTGTTGTATGCTTTTCGGAACGAACATTCGTAGTTAAAAATAAAGTAGTCCAAAAATCAGGAAGACCAAGACTATTTATTAATAATCCAAATCTTTCTCCACCTTCTGCAATATAGTTTTTACGATGTAAGCTCAAGTACTTAACAACCTAGTAAATACAATATTTGTATTATATAAAGTTATTAAACAAAAATACAATATTTTTCAAAGAAATAAAAAAAAGAACTTGATATAAATCAAGCTCTTTCTCTTTAATAAATACAATAATTAAGTATTGTACAATTTAAAACGGTAAGTCATCATCTAAATCTGCAGGTGCTGGTGTCGGCGCAGGCTGTTGTTTCGGCGCAAAACCACCTGGGTTGTTGTTGCCATAACTATTGCCTTGAGCAGGTTGATTATTGCCATAACCACCTTGATTATTACCGCCCTGATTGCCGTAACCGCCAGACTGGTTATTGTTATAACCGCCTTGGTTATTGCCACCTTGCTGATTGTTAAAACGTGGTTGATTAAAATCACCACCTTGACCTTGCTCACCTTGTTGGCGATTGTTGTCAAGCATCTGCATTTGTTCGCCACGAATTTCAGTTGTGTAGCGCTCTTGACCGCTTTGGTCTGTCCATTGACGTGTACGAAGTGAACCTTCGATATACACTTTAGAACCTTTGCGCAAATATTGCTGTGCAATTTCACCTAAACGATTATGTAGCACGATACGGTGCCATTCAGTTTGCTCTTTACGCTCACCTGTATTTTTATCAGTCCATGAATCGCTTGTTGCAATTGAGAACTGAGTGAGAGAACCACCATTTGGGAAAGTTTTTGTTTCAGGGTCACGACCTAAAGTACCAACTAAAATGACCTTATTTACACCACGCATCAGACGTATTCTTCCTATTTGTTGCTATTATTTACTTTATAAGAGTTATGCTTAAATGGCTACCTCTTTCCCTAACAAGTGCGTTAAATGTTGTCGCGCAGATTCATCCATCTGCTGCTTATCCACTTTTACATAAGCCACTTGCTGGTCAGACATCACCACAACTTCTTCAATACCACGAATTGCCAAAAGCTGAGAAGTCCATTCATCCGTTTGTTGATCATTCGGCAAGCTGAAGACCATCGATGATAGATAACGCGGCTGAGCCAATCCAAAACTGATCAAGAGCCAAATCACGGCCAAAACCGTCAAGATGCCCCATCCCATCGCAGTATTATTTAAAAGGAGAAGTTGCCCGCCAATCATACCACCAAAAAATGCGCCCAGAAACTGACTGCTGGCATTCACACCCATGGCCGTGGCTTTAGACTGAATTGGGGCAGCTTTAGACAGCCATGACGGCAATAATGCTTCCATCACATTAAAGGCAATAAAGAATAAACCTAAGCCTGTAATCAAAATATATTTTGATTGAAAACCAAAAATTAGAATACCTAAACCCAGAATGATCCCACCGATTGCGGTCAGGAAAATACCGCGCATTTTGCGATATTTTTCCGCCAAAATAATGCTTGGGAAAGCAAAGAACAAACTAATCACCAACAATGGCAAATACACAAAACCATGTGAATGTAGCGGAATATGAGCTGATTCGATCAACTGTGAAGGCACATAAATAAACATGGCAGTCAGCAATAAATGCAATGAAAAAACTGACACATGTAGACGATTTAAATCGCCCATTTTCAGCACTTGTTTGAGCTGAGTCAGATAGCCTTGTTGGAAATTTTTATGATGACGGGTGACTTTCGGCACTAAAAGCAGCATCGAAATTGCAGCAAGTCCCATAAACGTTGTCACCCAAAATAATCCTGAGATTCCCACCAGACCTGTCAGCCAAGGGCCTAAACTAAATGCTATGACGAAGGAAAGACCGATACTCATGCCCATCATTGCCATGGCTTTGGTGCGCTGTTCTTCACGCGTCACGTCAGCCAAAAGTGCCATCACCACGGCAGAAACTGCGCCGCCGCCGGCAATCGCACGGCCAATAATCACGCCATAGATGGTGTCTGACATGGCAGCAATCGCACCACCCAAAGCAAACAGCAGCAGGCCAAAAACCACCAAGGGTTTTCGGCTATAGCGGTCCGCAATCAAGCTAAATGGTATTTGCAAGATGGCTTGAGTCAGTCCGTAAATCCCGACAGCCAAGCCAATCAACGCAGGTGTTGCCCCTGCATACTGCTGCCCTGCCACAGAAAATACGGGAATAATCATGAACAGACCCAGCATGCGCAAGGCAAAAATACTGCTCAATGCAAAGGTCGAGCGTCGTTCAAGAGCATTCATCATAGCTGGTTAAAAATTCATTAATCATGGACAGGGATTATAGGACATTCAGCATGCAACACAGCAGGATTTTTATTTAAATTCACGTTCATCATCATCGGGCAAATAAAAAGCGCAGCCAATGCTGCGCTTTTTAGAAACTGAAGTGCAAATAGCGTTACTCGTGACCCAGTTTTTCCTGATGCTTTTTATATTGAATGGATGCAATAACCGCCCACACAATAAATGCCACACCAATAAGACCTGTAACCACTTCTGGCACATGTAGGCCCGTACCGCTCGCCAACATAATGAAGGCCAAAGCACCAATCGCATAGTGCGCACCATGTTCGAGGAAGATATAAGCATCCAAAGTGCCTTTATCGACCAAGTAAATGGTCATTGAACGCACGAACATTGCACCAATAGCCAGACCCAGCATGATGATCACGACATCCGAAGTAATCGCAAAAGCACCAATGACACCATCAAAACTAAATGACGCGTCTAGTACTTCTAGATAAAGGAAACCACCAAAGCCCGCTTTAATCACGCCTGTAGGTACACCATTGGCATCATGTCCAACCGCATTTCCGTCTTCGTCTACTTCAGGTTCGCCGCCCAACAAGTGACTCAGCACTTGAACGCCGATATAAACCACGATACCCCAAATACCCGCCATCACGACAGCAAGGCGTGTTTCTTCAGCAACATTTGCCGCCATAACCAATAAAGCAATTAGGGCAATAAATACGGACATTGCAGGAACGTTTGCAAGATTGGCCAAACGACGTTCTAACCAACGGAACCAATGGGTATCTTTACCTTCATCGAGGAAGAAGTTCAGGAATACCAACAACAAGAAAGCACCACCAAAAGCTGCAATTTCTGCATGATGTGCCATCAACTTCGCTGAATACTGTATTGGATCATTTAATGCCAATTGGACAACTTCCATTGCCCCCATGTCTGCAGTAACCGCCACAATCACAATCGGGAAGATGAGACGCATACCAAATACAGCAATCACGATCCCGACAGTTAGGAAGATCATTTTCCAAAAATGATCCCAGCCGCGAAGAACGGATGCATTTACAACCGCATTATCAAAAGACAAAGACACTTCCATGACCGCTAAAATCGCAGTAATGGTCAGCGCTGTGAGCATGGCTTGTACGCCTGCATTTGGGCCATGGTTCAAGCCCCAATATGCTGCAATCGCCAGACACACGATCGTAAAAATGATTGAGAAACCAAAATGTTTCATCATGATAGATCGACCTGTTAATTCAATATGAATAAAAAACCAGCACAATACTGATTTTAGAGATGAGTTTAATGGCGCAATTATGACGTGTTTCCATGATGAAACCACAAATTATTCGTTACATTTTCGATAAACACTTTAAGATGAATACTTTAAAGGTCATCATTGGATGATGTACTGACATTATTATTTTTATGTGCAGGAAAGTCTCATGCAGTTCTCAGAAAAAGTTTGGCAGCACAATGCTGAATTATATCAACAGATTTTAAATTTACCTTTTAACCAAGAATTAGCACAAGGCACATTAAGCCGCGACGCATTCAGTCATTATGTCATCCAAGATGCTCATTATTTGTTGGCCTATGGTCGGACATTGGCAGTATGTGCAGCAAAAGCCTTTGATGCTGATGATGTGATTCAATTTTCTGAGGCTGCGAAAATTGCCATTGTGGTCGAACGCAGCTTACATAATGGATTTATGCAAAGTTTTGGTATCAGCAAAGATCAGTTTGAAACCACACCACTGACTCTTGCCTGTCATCATTACACTTCATATTTAACGGCAACCGCATGGTCTGAAAGCTATCCTGTGGTACTGGCTGCGTTACTGCCTTGCTTCTGGATTTATGCTGAAGTGGGTAAAGCGATTGTCAGCCAATCTGTGCCAAATAATCCATATCAAGCTTGGATTGACACCTATGCAGGTGAGGAATTTAACACGGCTGTACGCAATGTGATTGCAACCATCGACAAAGTCGCAGCGCGATGTGATGCAGACACTTTGGCAAAAATGCATGCCGCCTATACGCATGCAGCTAAACTCGAATGGTTATTTTGGGACAGTGCTTACCAACAACGCACTTGGCCGATTTAAAATATTTAAAAAACACGACAACGGTCTTGGCATTCAGACCGTTGTGCTGACTGAACATGAGTTTTACGCAGGATTAGCGTTTAAAACGATACCAGCCTAAGAAAATGCCAACGCCAATCATCACTAAAAAGATGGCAAATTTGGCTTCACGCATTTCACTACGTACCCGATGACGATCTTGGGTGGCTTCGGATTGAAATTGTGATTTCACCAATGGATCAAGCTGAGCAATCGCGGCAAGGTCTTTAGGCTTTTCACCTTCCCCAAACAGGATATACAAAGCTTTCACATCCATTTCATGCATTTGCCCCAGTTCAATACTCAGCTGTGCCGATGGTGAATTATATTCAGGCACCCAATCTTCAACTCGGGCATACACATGGGCACGACTGACATCAAAGACTGAAGCATCCTGTATTTTTTTGCCCGTCTGATCCTGAATTAATGCTGCAAAGTCTGCATACTGTGAAAATGAAAATTCTTTCTTTTGGGCTAATCGAATTCCTTCAAAACCATATTCTTCAATTTTTTTGGCTGGATTATTTTTGAATAAAATGCCCTGTGGTACGACCTTAAAATCCAATACCGTATCGTCAGGAACTTGATTGGTCTGTAACACCATATAGACCACCGACCACATTTGCGCATTGGGTGCGATGGCAGAGGCTTTTGCGCTATAACTTTGCCCTGCTTCTGGCGCAATAAACTGCTCAAAGGCGAGGATTTTTGTGTCATCCGCCCAAGCCATAACGCCTAAACAAAGCCCCAAAATACCAACTAAAATTTTAACCCACATACTGTGCTCTTTTATTTTTTATCAAATCATTTTTTAGCCATTATAGAGATTTCATCTATGATAAACACCACACTTAAATCTAATAAACCATTGGAAAAAATGAATATTATCTAATTATTCTTCTATTTTATTAATCAATAACTAATCACAACACTGAACATCATTTAAGCGTGAAAACTTTGCCAAGCATAAATCAATACACCCGCGGCAATCACCCAACTTACGGTCGCTACACTTAAACAGGCAACCAGACTCAACCGGGTCGCCAACAGATAAACCATCAACAAATAAATAAAATACGGAATTAAAGAACACAGTCCAAACAATGCGGTTTTTTGTAGTGCGGCTGCCCCTTGATCATTCGCTACAATGACATGGGCAATCAATGCAAAAGTGGGAAATAAAGGTACTAAACCTGCAATGTAAAATGCTTTGCTTTTAGAAAGTAGTGCAATTAGCACAACCACAGCAGCACCCATCAAGCTTTTTAGAAATAATGACAGCATCAGCTTCTTAGAATAATCATGAGGATGCACTAGTTTAACGACTGCACGCTGCATGGGTGCAACTATTTGATGGATTTAAGCTTTCATTCAAAGAGAATAAAAATTGCAATGAAGCTGCTTTTATTCAGACAGTGACTCCACCCTGTTTAATTTGGATTATTTGTCTTATTTACACCATAAACTGCCAGTAAATCGTGCTTTTTGCTCTAGCGCCAAGTGTTTAAATTGGGCCTGAATTTTCTGTTCATCTTGAGCAATCAGATGTTGATTGGCATCGACAATCGCCAGCATTAAATCGTATTGCTTTGGAATTTTATCACAGGCAATTTTTTTCTTTTCTGCTTCGGTTTGAGCCTGCCCTAATTCAGCAATATATACATCTATTTTTTCACTTTCGGCATTTAAGGCCGTGGTCGCTTCTTCTAAGCTGTCATATTTCTGCGCTTTTACATCTGCATGTTTTCCGCAGGCACTCAATATAAGCGTCGTTGCCATTAAAGTCGCCATGCCCAGTATGTGCATTTTGTGAAAATAACCGTTCATTGTCCTGTCCTATCCTGCCGATCATCTCATGCAAACTGGCATTTACGTGATCAGTCAAATTTTGATTCGGCCATTTTTCTCACAAAGCCACGCATAAATCTAGGTTTAATTTACACTTGAACAATTTTCATGCGCTATCATATACAAGTTTTCGATCACCCTTTTCAGGACCCTTGCATGAGCCAAAGTCATATCCGTATTCGAGGCGCACGTACCCATAACTTAAAAAATGTGTCACTCGATATTCCACGCGACAAGTTTGTGGTAATTACGGGGCTTTCCGGTTCAGGTAAGTCCTCTTTGGCCTTTGATACTTTGTATGCGGAAGGTCAGCGTCGTTATGTCGAGTCACTGTCTGCCTATGCACGTCAGTTCCTCTCTCAAATGGAAAAACCTGAAGTCGATTCAATTGAGGGCTTAAGCCCTGCGATTGCGATTGAACAGAAATCAACCAGTCACAACCCACGTTCGACTGTTGGTACCATCACCGAAATTTACGACTATTTACGTCTGCTCTATGCACGTGTAGGTACGCCCTATTGCCCTGAACATGACCTCCCAATGGTCGCGCAAACTGTTTCAGAAATGGTCGATGCAGTCAAAGGCTTAGAAGAAGGCACAGCACTGATGTTGCTTGCCCCTGTGGTGCGAGACCGTAAAGGCGAATACACCAACTTATTTGAACAATTACAAGGCCAAGGTTTTGTCCGTGCACGTGTCGATGGTGAAGTGATTGATATTGATACACCGCCTGAACTCGACAAAAAGAAAAAGCACACCATCGAAGTGGTGGTTGACCGTTTTAAAGTCCGTGACGACCTCGGTAACCGTATTGCAGAAAGTTTTGAAACTGCACTGCGTATGGGTGGCGATATTGCCATTTTGTCGTGGATGAAAGGCGAACAAGAAGATCGCGTATTTTCTGCCAAGCACTCTTGCCCTGAATGTGAACGTGCAGTTGGGGAACTTGAACCACGTCTATTTTCCTTCAACAATCCATTCGGTGCCTGCCCTGTCTGTGATGGTTTAGGGACACGTAGCCATTTTAGTGCTGAAAAACTCATTCCAAGTCCAGATGTATCGATTAGCCAAGGTGCGATTCGAGGTTGGGACCGTCAACGTCCGTATTACTACAGCATGATCCAAAAAGTCGCCGATCATTTTGGCTATTCTTTGGAAACCCCGTGGAATGAACTGGATGCCGAGACCAAAAAGAAATTCCTTTACGGTACAGGCAAGGAAAAAGTTGATCTCAGTTATATTGATGAACGTGGTCGCTCGCACAAACGGGTACAAGCCTTTGAAGGGATTTTGCCGCATTTAGAACGTCGCTACCGTGAAACCGAATCGAACTATGTGCGTGAAGATCTAGCGCAGTATTTATCCAATGCGGCCTGCGATGCTTGTGGTGGCTCACGTCTGAATGAAATTTCACGCCATGTTCGAGTTAAAGATAAAACCATCGCGCAGATCACTAAAATGTCGATTGGTGATGCTGAAAACTATTATCAAGACCTCAACTTGAGTGGCGCCAAAGGCGAAATTGCCGATAAAATTTTCAAAGAAATTCGTGAGCGCCTACATTTCTTAGTGTCTGTCGGTTTGAACTATTTAAGCCTATCGCGTTCTGCTGAAACCCTGTCTGGTGGTGAAGCACAGCGTATCCGTTTGGCATCGCAAATTGGTGCAGGCTTGATGGGTGTGATGTACGTACTGGATGAACCTTCGATTGGTTTACATCAACGTGATAATGACCGCCTGCTTGAAACTTTAGTCCGCTTACGTGACCTCGGCAATACCGTTTTAGTTGTTGAACATGATGAAGATGCGATTCGTGCAGCGGATCATATTATTGATATCGGGCCGGGTGCAGGTGTACACGGTGGTCATGTGATTGCCGAGGGGACTTATGAAGAAATCCTTGCCAATAAAGATTCACTCACGGGTCAATATCTTTCAGGTAAATTAAAAATTGAAGTGCCTAAACAGCGTATTCAACCCCCTAAACCTGAAGAGCAAATTAAGTTAATGGGCGCTGCGGGTCATAACCTGAAAAATGTCGATTTGACTATTCCTTTAGGTGTGATGACCTGCGTGACGGGTGTGTCAGGTTCAGGTAAATCGACGCTGATTAATCGTACTTTGTTACCACTTGCAGCAACTCAGTTGAATGGTGCAACTACACTCACTGCTGAAAAATTTGACTCAATTGATGGCTTACAATTCCTTGATAAAGTCGTGGATATTGACCAAAGCCCGATTGGACGTACACCGCGTTCTAACCCTGCAACTTACACAGGTTTGTTTACCCCAATTCGCGAACTGTTTGCGCAAACGCCTGAAGCTAAAGCTCGTGGTTATGCAGCAGGTCGTTTCTCATTTAACGTGAAAGGCGGTCGCTGTGAAGCCTGTGAAGGTGATGGCATGATCAAAGTTGCAATGCACTTCCTGCCTGATATGTATGTACCTTGTGATGCCTGCCACGGCAAGCGCTACAACCGCGAAACCTTAGAGGTCGGGTATAAAGGTCGCAACATTTCTGATGTGTTGGAAATGACCGTAGAAGATGCGATGCATTTCTTTGACGCAATTCCTGTGATTCACCGTCGTTTAGAAACCTTGAATCAAGTCGGCTTGGGTTATATCCGTTTAGGTCAGTCTGCAACAACACTTTCGGGTGGTGAAGCACAGCGTGTGAAATTGGCACGTGAGTTGGCGAAACGCGATACAGGTAAAACCTTGTATGTGCTTGATGAACCGACCACAGGTCTGCACTTCCATGACATTGCTAAGTTACTCGACATCCTGCATGAGCTTCGCAACAAGGGAAATACCATTGTGGTGATTGAGCATAATTTGGATGTGATTAAAACCGCGGATTGGATTGTGGACTTAGGCCCTGAAGGTGGTGCAGGCGGCGGTATGATTATTGCCGAAGGTACACCTGAAGTTGTTGCGAAGAATAAAGTTTCGCATACAGCGAAGTTCTTGAAGCCGATGTTGAAGTAATTGAATCCTCCCCAACCCTCCTTTAATAAAGGAGGGAGTATTCCATTATTAATTCAGTGGAGTTTCCCCCTCTTTTTAAAGAGGGGGAAACTCCCTCCTGTGAAAAAGAATGGCTGGGGAGGATTATAAATACATAGATTTATGCTAAAACGGTGGTTCATTCACCGTTTTTTATTTGGAGTAATAATGCGGTTTTCAGAGAAAGAAGGTCATAAAGTTTTAATTCCATTAAATGATAATTTAGATACAAATCTAGAGTTTAATTTAGATATTTGGAATATGTCTTATGGACTAGTTTTTTCCCTCTATCGTGATCCACTCTTATCTGACTTCCCTACTACAATCACTGGATTAAAGAGTTTCTTTATATCTTTCTATATCGAAGCCTTAATAGAACCAATTGATCAAATACCTACTGATATAAATAAGGCTATTAAAAAACTAAAAAAATATATGCTTCAGGCTAAAACAAATGAAATTTATGATTTACTTGAAATTTTATCCGATACCTTTCCTGATATTAGAAATAGCTATCAATCTTTTGAAGATGAAATTAATAAAGTTTTAGAAAAACATGCATCCATATATCGCTTAATTAATAAAAGCATTACACCTATTACATCAGAACATGAAATCCAATCCATCGAAGAAGCACTACAAAACTCAAATCCATATTCAGGTGTTCAACAACACTTAAAACAAGCGCTATCGCTTATGTCCGATCGTCAAAACCCTGATTATAGAAATTCAATTAAAGAATCAATTTGTGCTGTTGAATCTATTTGCAAGATCATCATAAGTGATAAAAAAGCAACTCTAGGACAAGCGCTAAAAATAATTGAAAATAAATTTGGATTACACCCTGCCCTTAAAAGCAGTTTGAGCCAACTGTACGGCTACTCTTCAGATGGAGATGGTATCCGTCACGCAATGCTAGAAGAATCTAATTTGAATTATATCGATGCCAAATTCATGCTCGTAGCATGTACCAATTTCATTAACTATTTAATTGAAAAAACTAAAGATCAAAACTGAAATTCAATCACATGACGAGCGACATGGATGTCCGCCCGTTTGACTGGGGCACACGGAAGTGCCCTCAGGCAAACAAAAGCATTTTGCTTACTTTTGTGCTTTCAAAAGTAAGATAAATCCTACGCAATGGAAGCTAAAACCTAATGCAAAGCGAGGACGTGCCAATTCAAAATTCAAAATTCAAAATTCAAAATTCAAAATTCAAAATTCAAAAAATTAGCGCAAATAATAAAACACACCTAACTTATCCAACACATCCAAAGTCAGCTGTTTTCTTTCTCCTACATCATCCCCCGCTGCCATCTGCATATTCAAACTAAACGCCGTGATCTTGCCATGACCATCATCCACCCAACCGGTATACCAACCAACTTGAGGCTCAACATCCATACCCCAACCACTTTTGGCATATAACTTTGCATCGCCACGGCTTTCAATATAAAGCATGTCTTTGACTTGCTTTTGCACCGCGACATCAAATGGCAATTTTTCTGTTGCGAGCTGATAGGCAAATTGGACTTCTTGTTCAGGCGTAATCTTCAACGGCCCAACCAACCAAAAATTATCCACCTGTGTGCCTATATTGGTATTGCCAAAACCTACGCGTTTGACTTCCTGTTGCATTAACGCCAAGCCTATTCGCCTTGCCAGTTCCTGATAAACAGGTACAGCGGAGGCCTGCATCGCCTCGCCCAATGTCAGGTCTTTTTCCCATGATGGGAAAGCACGTTTTTCACCCTTCCACTTAAAAACTTCAGTGGCTGTCGCTTTCTGATGCTGCAAGCCAATTAAAGCATTTAACATTTTAAAGGTAGATGCAGGAATGTACTCGGTTTGGGCGCGCTTTAAATCATTACCAAAATAGTTCAAGCGCTGACCATCAAATGTGACAAATACCGCTTGTGTCTGTGCTTGATTAAATAAGGACTGAATCTCGTCCACACGTGCATTTGCTAAATAGATTGGAGCGGCTTGTTTTAAGTGTTGAGATGAATCCAACATGCCTTCATTGGCTGTACATGCTGTCAAACTTAAGACAGTAATCAAAGCTAGAGATAATTTTTTCATTGCACTATTTTTATGGTGTTTAAAGTTCAAGTATAAGATGAAGTTCAAAATTGAATTGTGTACTTTTCAAGAGTTCTACATATATCGCAAACTCAATTCATCAACTGTTTATTTTTAAACAAAAAATCCTTATGATGACGCTTAACGTCGATTCAACAACAAATATTTTTAACTTTTTCAAATATAAAAGCATACCAACAATGAAAAAATTGATCTTAGGTTCCTGCCTCTTATTATGCTCAATCTATAGCTTTGCCGATGGCTATCTGAATGAATACATGGTGGTCTTCGTGTCAGAAGAAGACCCAGATCTTAGCCCTTGGAAAAACAAACCCCAATGCATTGCACTCAGCACACCAAGCAAACAAAAAGGTGTTTTTGAAAACCAATATACCTATGCAAATGGCAATGCCCTCACCACTATTTTCCTCAGTCCACATAAAATTAAAAATGGTGAATGTGAGAACTTGGTGCATTTCCCAGATGACCTAATTGGCTCAGGCGTATTTGAAAGCTATTACCCAAATGGCAAACCACGCAGTCGAATCGAATATCGAGATGGCAGCTATCAAGGAAAACTACAATTCTGGTTTCCAAATGGATTAAAACAACAAGAAAACACGATTATCGATGGCGAATCTGAGGGTGATTACAAAATATGGCACCCCAATGGTCAAATTGCCCTCTCCATGAAATATAAAAATGGTGTTGAAAATGGTCTACGCCAACGTTGGTATAAAGATGGAAAACCTTGGACATCCGCAGTTTTTCAAAACAATAAATTAATCAGCGACCTGAAAATGTGGTTTGAAAATGGGAAACTGGAACGCCACGGCTATTATCGTGATGGCGTGCGCCACAATAGCTATAAAATATGGTATGACGATGGGAAACCTGAAGCCGTCTTACAATACAACTTAGGCAAAATTACCAGCGCAAAATGCTGGAAAGAAACAGGTGAAAGTTTTACAGGACAAAGCTGCGCCAAACGCTATCAAGATGAAGACTAAATCCATCACCTAAGAATACCTGAGCGAATTGATGTGACTAAGCTGAAACTTGGTCACGTCCTGCGGCTTTGGCTCTAAATAAGGCTTGATCTGCGCGCTCTAATAAGCCAATCCAATTTCCAGCGCCTACTGCAATACCAATACTCACTGTGACCATCAACTCAGGAAAATCATCATGAATACTTAAACCTGCATGCTGAATGTCAATCCTAATTTTTTCTGCAATCTGCTGTGCTTTAAGTAAATCAATGCCTTCAATTAACACCAAAAACTCATCACCACCATAACGCACTACCAAGTCAGAGGATCGAATATGTTGTCTTAACTGATTTGCGACATGCTGAATCACCACATCACCAACAATATGTCCATAGCGATCATTCACTTGTTTAAAATGATCAATATCAATAATAATCAAACAGGTTTGCTTAAAACGGGTACTGTGATTATTGCGAAATTTAATGTATTCATCTAAAGCAAAACGATTGGCAACGCCAGTTAACGAATCGGTATTTGCAATATGTTTAAGTTGAAATTCTAAGGCATCACGTTGCTGTAACATATTTTCAATACGTTGTATCGCATCAAATAAACTTAAATAATCTTGTGCATTGTTGGTCGTTAGATGCTGATCAGCTTGACGATGGCGCGCCAATTTAAATAATTGATGTCGAGCACGAATTAATGGTTCAAAAACCCATTTTTTTGCATAGAACATGGTCATCACTGCTGTAAGCAGTGACAATACAGATAAAAATAAAGTAAAGATCAGCTGATTACGTGCTTGTTTTTTTTCTTCTGCCGCTACATCTAGGCTGTAATCTAAAATAAAGTTCTGTAATTTCACCACGGTACTAAATTTGTCCACCATTGCATCGGTCAGCTGCGTACCATCCATGCTATAGCGACGATGCTGAGTACTTTGCTCAACCAAATTCGTAACGATCGGTAAACCTTTATCCAAAAACTCTGTTCTTACAGCATGATGCAACTGCTTAAATTCATTGGTTTTATCTTGTTCTGACTGTACAACATTGACCAACTCCCACAAATAACGTGTTTGTCGCTGAGTTTGTAAGGTCCGCGCTAAATTAGTTTCAGGAATCGCTTGCTGAAAGGAAACAGCAGCCATGATATTTGATGCAACTCGACCTGCCTGATCACGCAATTCTGCAAGCAATAAAATCAAGGTGTAATAATTTGAGACAGCAGTATCTTTACCATGTGAAAACTTCACCAGTTTTTGCAATGCAATATAACTTTGATCCCATGCAGCAAACATAGTCAAAATGGCATGATCTAATTTCTCAGCCTCACGCTGCTCATTTGGTAAAGCAATATAGATCCACCGTCAGACGCCCTTGATGCAAATGCGGCAAAAGATTAGCTTCGAGTTGCTCTGCGACTGAATTAAAACCCGCATGCGTGAGTGCTTTAAGCGTATTTTGATACTGCTGATCCACACCTTGACGATATTCCCGCAGTTCTTGAATTTTGACTTGTTGCTGCTGCCCTTGACTAGACATGGCACTATTCGCAGGCGCACGTTCACGTGAAATTTGGTTGGTTAACTCCGCAACCATTTTCAACATTTGAATTTCTTTTAACGCTTCTGCGCTTTTCACAAATTGTCGATAACTACCAATGATCATCGGGACGCTAATAAACATAATGGACATCACAATAATTAGCATCGCGATTTGAAGTCGCTTACTTATATGTTCAGTGCGTAATGTTTCCACTTATTTATGCCCCAGTTGCGTACCCAAACAGAAATTTGCTTTAAAAAGTAAAAGCTGTATTTCTTAGTTTTAATATCAATAATCTATTAAATTTTATAATGAACATATTTGAGCTTAAATCTTATACAAAAGTGATGAATCTGTCACATTTTTATTCTTTATATATAGATATATCTCTTATGGATTCTCGCATCGATAAAAATTTAGGATTTTTTGAAATATCTATGTTGAGAATATTTACAAGCGCTACAATTTAGTGCACAATGCACCGCATTAGGGCACACTAGATTTTTTCCTCAGCAGAATTATCTAGTTTCCCGAAGATTTTGGCTAAAAAATCCTGATTTTGCATAAAAATCAGGATTTTTTTTGTCTATTAAAAAGCTTTCGATCGTTAAAACACCGAAATAAAGCACCAAAATAGCGCACTATTAATTTATTTTATTTTTCACATTCTTATTTATTTTTAATCAGGGCAAAAAAAAGCCCAACCTTGGGGAAAGCTGGGCGAATAAAAAAACAAAATTATGGAGAATCAAGGTCAAAGTCACACTTTAAAAGCGTGTGATGACTCGATTGGCAAATTATGAATCAAATAAAACCTGATGTAAAGCCAAGTAATTTACTAAGAGTTTAAATAGATCACATTTTTAAAAACTAAAAGTGAAAAATTTGACATTCTTTTTAGTATAAAGCTCATTAAATAATCATTTAATCAATATCTGCTTAACTATTCAGCATAAATTTATTGTTTATAGTGCTAAAACAGCATGAAAAGCACTAAAATTTAGATCACCTAATAAGTGTTATTATAGATTAAAAACAAATAATCAATTATTTTTATCGATTGAAAAGTGCTGTATTTTTTCAACCTTATTTCATTTATTCTCAGTTTTAGAAAACTTATTTAATTGTTCTCAATGATTTTTTTCCAATGACTTATTAGTTAGAGTAAAAACTGAATTTTCTATTATGAAATAAAGCTTTGGGTTGAAGCTTAAGTAATAACCTTTAAGATCATTGACTTAATATCTTGTTACAATACAATGCTCAACGTTTAATCCATTTGTAACAACTGGTAGAAAATCATGAAAAAACTCGGTTTAGCCACTGCTTTATTATTAGCCATGACCGGTGCTCAAGCTTACCAATTTGAAGTTCAAGGCCAAGCAGAATACATCGACACAACTGCAAACGACAAAGATTTCATTGGTGGTGTTCAAGGTACTTACTACCTTAAAAACGTTGACTCTACAAAGGGTCCTTTAGCTGAAGCTGCGTTCTTAAACCAAGCTTCAAACGTTTCTGTTGCTTATAACTACGGCGAAGTTGGTTCAAACGGTACTGACGTAATTGCTCACAACTTTGGTGCTAAAGCTGAAGCTTATGTTCCAACTAAAGTTGTTCCTGTATATGCTAGCGCGTCTTACAGCCACACTATTCTTGACAGCAAAAATGCAAACAACACTGATAACAATGGTGATCGTTATGCATTAGAAGTTGGTGCGCTTCCAACTCAAAACTTCTTAGTTGCTGTAGGTTACACTAGCGTTGCTGACCAAGCTGCTGTAGACGCATTCAATGTAATGGGTAACGGTGTTGCTAAAGCTGCTGCTGAAGCTGCAACTATTGGTCAAGACCAAGACGCAATCACTGCACGTGCTAAATATGTTGGCGCAATCGACGACACTAACATGGCAATTGGTTTTGAGTCTGGCATCATCTATGGTGATGACACTGCTTACCAATTCAAAACTGATCTTTTCGTAACACCTAAATTAAGCGTTGGTGCTTCTTATGCAGCATCTAGCTTTGCCGGTACTCCAGACTCAGCTTGGGGCGCGAATGTAAACTACTTCATCACTCCTGCTGTTGCAGTTGGTGCTAGCTATGTAAATGCTAATGCTGAAGAAGTTGCGCTTGATACTCAAACTGTTGGCGTAAACGCTAAATTCCGTTTCTAATTCATATTAAATACTGAATACAGAAAAGGACGCAATTGCGTCCTTTTTTAATATTTAGTTTTCATGCTTTTGATGTCATGCACTTATTTATCTTTAGGTTCATGCCGTTCTGGCAAATGCGCAATATATTGCAAAGCAATTAAACGTGACACGATTAAAGCCAAATACATCACTCCACAAAACATTTGAAGCATTGCCAATACGCGCGCAGGCGCACTCATCGGCATCAGATCGGAAAGCCCCGTTGCAGACTGCAAACTAAAACTTAAAAACAGTAAATCAAGCCAAGACTGAAGACCTGATTGGTTAGGATTACTAAAACTTTGCGGATACATCAATTGGCAAACGCTATAGAGAAATGCAAATCCCCATGCAATGAGGGTAAATACCGCACCCGCAGCAAACAGTTCATCTTTGGTTAAATAACGATCTGCAAACATATAGCGTAATAATCCATAAGCCGCACAAAAATAAGCACAGGCCTCAAAACTATGCGCAATCATTTGAATATTTGGATCTTGGACTCCAAACATAATCAATGTGGAAAAAAGCACTGCACAGGCAACAAAACTTAGCCCTAAAATAGTAAAGGTCGGGGTTTGTCGAATGACTTTGGCAATAATCAGTAATACCAATACCCCTAACACCCAAAGTAATGCACGAAATGAAGGAATATCTCGTGTAAATGCAGTCAGCACCAAAATCAATAATTGGGTGAGTAACAACCAAGCTGAAGGCAATAGTCGAAAACCTTTCCAGAAATCTTTCCATACTTGCATCGTGATCTAGTCTCTATCTATTTTTATTTTCAATACGGTTAAGGTTAGGCTTGAATCAACAGCACGTTTCGCATGACTGCCAGCTTAAATTATCACGAAGCATCACCTTGCTGCTGCAAAAAATTGTAGGTTGCTAAATTCAGTTTACTCACCAATCAACCTCAAATTCAGTATCCTTGACGGGGCAACCCCCATTACAAATAGAGAATGAAAGCGTGCTGTAATTTACATAAGGAAAGCGCACATTAAAAATAACAATCTCCGAATAGGGTGATTTCATGATGAATAAACATTTATTTTTAGCGCCACTTTGTGCATTGATTATTTCCGCATGTACGCAAAACAGCCCACTGCTCAAAGGCCATGAAGATTATCTCGGGACTTGGCAAAATGAACACAGCGAATTAGTCATCCGCCCTTCTGGAGATGTCACCTACCAACACATAGAACACACTGAAAAAAGTATCGCTAATGAAACCTTTAGTGGCAGCGCGCAATCCGATATCAAAGCTCGTGTGAGTAGTTTTGGCGATCAGAGTTTTACGATTGGACAAGATGATCTAAGCCGTCAATTCCATATTGATCGTGCACCTTATCAAGATAATCAGGGTCATTGGAAAATGACCATTAATGGGGAAACGTTTACCCGTAAATAATGTATCCATTAAAGAGATGCCGACAAGCGATTAAAACGATTCAGCAATAAAAAAGCCCCGATCAATGTCGGGGCTTTTTTTAATGTTTCAGATTAGTGATCTGAAGCACCAGAGATACCAATACCTGTTTGTGAACGTACATACTGTGCATCAAATGCTTTACGCTCTGCTTGCGCTTGTGCTGAGTTATCAGTCACAGAGAACAACCAGCAGCAGATGAACGCCAATGGCATTGCAAAGATTGCTGGACCATTGAATGGGTTAATTGGCGTTTCAGCGATTGCGAATGTATCTACCCAAACTGCTTTAGACAATACAATCAGTACAACTGCAGTTAATAGACCAACCAGACCACCAATCACTGCACCGCGAGTGGTTAAACCTTTCCAGAACATAGACAATACAAGTACTGGGAAGTTTGCACATGCAGCTACAGAGAACGCTAAACCAACCATGAACGCAACGTTTTGTTTCTCGAACAAGATACCTAAAATCATTGCAAAGATCGCAAGACCTAAAGTTGCAATTTTAGACATACGTAGTTCAGATTCAGGTGTAGTTTGACCTTTCTTGAATACGTTTGCATACAAGTCATGAGAAATTGCTGAAGCGCCAGACAGCGTCAGACCCGCTACAACTGCAAGAATTGTTGCGAAAGCCACTGCTGAAATGAAGCCCATGAACAAGTCACCGCCCAATGCATCAGACAAGTGAACCGCAGCCATGTTGTTACCACCAACAAGTTCTAACTTGCCAGTTACCGCCATTTTCGCTACATCAAGGAATTGTGGGTTGTTCGATACATAAAGGATCGCACCAAAACCGATGATGAACGTTAATAGGTAGAAGTAACCAATGAAACCTGTAGCAACAACTACTGATTTACGTGCTTCTTTTGCATCTTTTACAGTGAAGAAACGCATTAAAATGTGTGGAAGACCTGCTGTACCAAACATCAATGCAAGACCAAGAGAAATTGCATCAATCGGGTTCGCTGCAAGTTTACCTGGACCCATAATGTTCGTTGCTTCAGCTAAAGAAATTTCATGTACTTTAGAATATACTGCAATTGATTGTGAGAACATTTCAGAGAAGCTGAAACCAACGCCTTTCATTACCATGAAAGCCATGAAAGTCGCACCAGACAACAGCATTACTGCTTTAATGATCTGTACCCAAGTTGTCGCCAACATACCACCGAAGATTACGTAAGCCATCATCAGAAGACCAACAATCACAACTGCGATGTTGTAGTTCAAACCGAATAGAAGTTTGATCAACTGACCTGCACCCACCATCTGTGCGATTAGGTAGAATGCAACAACTACAAGTGAACTTACTGCTGCTAGAGTACGTACAGGTTTTTCAGCCAAACGGAATGAAACCACGTCTGACAAGTTGAATTTACCCAAGTTACGTAGACGTTCAGCGACTAAGAACAATACGATTGGCCAACCTACCATGAAGCCCAATGAATACAGTAGACCGTCAAAACCTGAACTGAATACCAGTGCGGAAATACCCAAGAACGATGCTGCTGACATGTAGTCACCGGCAATCGCTAGACCATTTTGAAAACCAGAAATACCACCACCCGCTGTATAGAAATCAGCAGTGTTAGTAGTTTGCTTCGCAGCCCATTTGGTAATTAACAAGGTAAAACCAACAAAAATTGCGAACATAATAATCGCATGCCAGTTGGTTGCTTGTTGCTGCGCTTCACCTAAGTCTGGACCAGCCATTGCCATGCTTGACATGAGCAAAGCGGGTGCAGCCATTGCTGTTGCTTTCAATGAATTCCATTTCATCTTAGTGCAGTCCTTTTTCTTGAGTAATTGCTTCTACTTCACGCATTGCTTCTTCGTTCAATGCATCCAACTTGTTGTTTGCAATATACGAGTACACACCACACAGTAGGAATGACAATACGATAATGCTCAGACCTAATGGCATTCCAATTGTAGTTACACCACCACTCACGGATTGCATTAAAAACTCTTTGTTGTAGCCCACAAGTAGCATAAAACCAACGTAAACGACCAACATGATGATTGTTAAAGTCCAGCTCAGCTTACTTTTACGGCTCACCATTTCCTTAAATTTTGGATTTTGTAGAATTTGTTCTACCTGTCTCTCATCCATAATGTTCTCCTCACGCCGAACCTTGGCGCAAATTTTGTAATTTGAATTATTTCGCAGCTAAACTTACCAATCTTCCCTATAGTTTGTAATTTAGACTTTGGTCGTTAAATTTTGAGCAATCAACATCCTAAAGCGAAGGATGCGGTATCATGGACGTGAATTAATATGCTGCAGGCTCTATGAATAGTTGGCTTATCGTCGGGGTACTGGCCCTCTACATTGCATTACTTTTTGTGTGTGCATTTTTTGGTGAAAAGCATGCGAGTCGGCTCAGTACACGCGGCAGAATGTTGTTATTTAGCTTAACCTTAGGTGTGTATTGTTCATCTTGGACTTTCTATGGTGCAACAGGTGCTGCAGTACGTGAAGGCATTATTTTTCTACCAATTTATTTAGGTCCTTTGCTGTTCGTCGCTTTAGGTTATGACATTTGGCGTCGTCTCGGACGTGTACGTCAACATCATGCAATTTCCTCGATTGCCGACTTTGTGGCTGCACGTTATGGTAAAAGCGGACCGCTGGCGTCTTTAGTAACCATCCTTGCCGTGATTGCCATCATTCCTTATTTAGCCTTGCAGCTACGTGCCATTGCGCTCAGTGCTTCGGTCATTTTAGAACCGAGCGCAGGTTTGACAGGTACCACCAATAGTGTCCTGTTTTTAACGGGTATTTTAGCGATATTGGCCATGATGTTTGGTACACGGCAAATCGCCAATACTGAGCAGCATGGCGGTCTGATGCTCGCTGTAGCATTTGAGTCTTTCGTAAAATTGTTTGCCCTATTGGCGGTCGCATTTTTCTTTGTCTTTGAATCACCATCCAACATCGCCCAAATTAGCCAAGATATCAGTGTTACCTTTAAAAACGTGCAACTGCTTGGTGTTCCTGAAAGCTTCTGGATTCAGACTTTATTGGCCGCATTGGCAATTATCTGTCTTCCCCGCCAATTCCACGTTGCTGTGGTTGAGCTGCGCGATGAAAAACATATTCGTGGTGCCCGACGCTGGTTTGCCATTTATCTGATTTTAACCATCATTGCGATTATTCCGATTGCCAGTTGGGCACTTCATGCAGCACCTGCATATTTAGCAATTCCCGATGTTGCGGTACTGTCATTACCGCTGAGCTATAACAAAGATTGGCTAACTTTGTTGGCCTTTTTGGGTGGTTTCTCTGCATCGACTGGCATGCTCTTAGTGTCTTCAGTTGCGCTATCAATCATGCTCAGTAATGACTTGATCATGCCTGCCCTTTGGCGTACACGCTTATTGTCGCGCCACGACAAGCGCCTACCATTAGTGCTGAGATTCACCCGACGCGTCTGTATTTTGGCGGTAATGCTACTGGGCTTTTTATTCTTCCATTTCTTCAATGATATTGACCAATTATCCGTATTTGGTCTACTTGCATTCAGTGCCGTTGCTCAATTCTCACCTGCACTGATTGGTGGCTTATATTGGCGTGGAGGAAGTAAGCAAGGGGTCTATGCAGGTCTCTTGGTCGGTTTTGGCATGTGGGCATATACCCTACTCTTACCGACTGTATTACGTAGCCTACCTGAACAATTTAAATCATTTACGGAACAGCTTTTAGCTCAAGGACCATTGGGGCTAAGCTGGTTGCGTCCAGAAGCCCTACTTGGTTTTGAATCTTTTGATCCACTGACTCATGGTGTAGTGTGGGCATTAGGTCTCAACATTACCTTGTATATCTGGATTTCTCGCGTGTTCCGCCCAAGCGTAGCCGAGCAAATTCAGGCCGAGAGTTTCTTTTATTACGAAACTAAACCGCTTCCTGCACAAAGTTCAAATAATGACATCAGCTACATCCACCATGATGTAGCCCGTCTCAAAGTCGGTGACTTAATTACGCTGGCAAAAAGGATTACGGGTGAAGGCCCAACCATGCGTGCTTTTAGCCAATTCTGTGCACAAAATAATGTGGTGCTGAATGAAAATAGCAGTGCCAACGGCATGTGGTGGCGTTTTACCGAACAATATTTAGCAGGAACGATCGGTGCTGCATCGGCACGTACCTTACTCACCACAGCCATGGTCAATAATGGGTTAGCTCTGGGTCAGGTCGCAAACATTCTTGATCAAGCCTCGCAGTGGCAACGTTTTAATCAAAACCTGATCATGACCATGATTGACCATATGACCCAAGGGGTGTCAGTGGTTGATGAAAATATGTGTTTAGTGGCATGGAATAATCAATATTTAAAACTGTTTGATTATCCAAAAGACATTGTCTATGTCGGCTGCCCTATTTCTGATTTGATTCGTTATAACGCAGAACGTGGTGAATGTGGTCCCGGTTCAGTCGAGGAACATGTGCGTAAGCGCATGCACTGGATGCAAGTCGGTAGCGCCCATGAGTTTGAACGTATCCGTAAAGATGGTCGCGTGATTCAAATGCGTGGTAATCCAATTGAAGGCGGTGGCTTCGTGACGACTTTTGCCGACATTACCGCCTTCCGTGAAAATGAAGCCTTACTTGAAGGTCGTGTTCAAGATCGTACCCAACAGTTGGCCGATGCATTGTCAGAGCAACAATTGGCACGTGAAGCAGCCGATAAAGCCAATATGTCGAAAAGCCGATTTATTGCAGCGGCGAGTCACGATTTGTTGCAACCCATGCATGCTGCACGTTTGTTCAGTACCGCATTGGAACAAAGTGTGCAAAATGATGAGGATCGTAAAACCTTACAACAACTTGACCGTGCACTACATGGTGCAGAAAGTATGCTCTCTGCCCTACTGGATATTGCCCGTTTGGAAGGTGGAACCATTCAACCGAAGCGTCAGCCTTATCCATTGCACGACCTGCTCAGTGACCTAGAGCTACAATTTAAATCCATCGCTGCACAGCGTAATATTAAACTCAGCGTACATGATGCTCAGTTTTGGATTGACACCGATCCACAATGGATTCGCCGTATTATTCAAAACTTTGTCAGTAATGCGCTGCGTTATACTGCACGTGGTCGCGTGGTGGTTGGGGTCTTACGTTCCGCTCGTCCGGGTCATATTCGTATTGGTGTTTGGGATACTGGGCCGGGCATTGCAGAAGAACAACGGATTAAATTATTCCAAGAATTTGAACGTTGCGGCCATACCTCACCTTGGGGCGAGCAAGGCTTGGGCTTAGGTTTAGCCATCGTACAACGCATGACCAGCCTGCTGGATTACCCTGTGTATGTGTATTCTGAGCTTGGCCATGGCTCTTGTTTCATGATTGAAGTTCCCGTGGTGGCTGCACCAAAAGTGGTGGCCGCCCCGACACAGGCCGTTCCGTTAAAGACCAAAGCCTATAAAATTTTGTGCTTAGACAATGACGAAACCATTTTGGAAGGCATGTCGACCTTGCTGACCAAATGGGGCTATCAAGTCTTCAAAGCCACCGAACCAGAACAAGCTTTGGAATTGATTCAGCAAGAAAATATTCAAGTCTGGTTGGTCGATCAGCATTTGAATAACAACAAGATTGGCTTGGACTTTATTTTAGATAACCGTCAGGAAAATGTGCCTGTGGCATTGATCACTGCGGACTCTGATCCTGAACTGCCACAACGTTTGAAAGAGCTGAATATCGTCTTACTGAAAAAACCTTTGAAGCCAGCTTCGCTACGCTCATGGTTATCCGGTTTGAAAATCTCTAATCAGTAAGTGCTCACACCGTTAGCTCTTATGTGAAAAATCGCCCATTTCAGTCACATGAAATGGGTATTTTTTTACCTGACAGCAAAGTAAATTTACGCAAATGGCAAAAGATTTTTGCGGACAGGCAAAATCAGTCAAATACCCACTTAAAAATCCAGTATTTATTGTCCAAAATAATCAAATTCAACTTGCCTATGGCAAAAAATATCGGCTACATAAGTGAACACTTGTACACTTAGTTACAATTGTTAATTGTATTGATTTATAATAATTTATTTACCATCAAATCAAAAATTAGAACTTTAGTCGTATATTTAATTCACCCACTTCGATCTAAAAATAATTATTAGAAATTGATCAGTTTCTAATCTCTTCAATGCGCAAATCGCACTCCTTTTGAGAAGCTGATCTTTCCTTCAATTAGGAGTTTTTATTGTGAATATCTCAAAAGCAATGCCGCATGATTTTGATCAAAATCTACAATTTCATCGTCAATACGGTGTCAACGCCATTTTGCCAGAAATTCATTGGCGTAAATTATTCAAATATAGCAATCTACACGATGTGCAAGTAGAAGCATTGGAAACCTTATATCGCAGTGCCGTTCCCCTTGCACTACAGGTTTTTGATGAATTGAACTTTGATGTATTTGCACCGAATGGCTATAAACCACAAGGTTTAGGGCTATTTGAGCGTCTTGCAGAACAAGAAGAAATCCTGCTGCAAAATCTTGAAGCTGAATCAAAATGTTTAAGTGAAGAAACCCGCCACCAAATCTGGAGTATGTTACTTCGTGGTGGTGCGGTACTGGTGTTTAAAGCGTGGTTAGGTAAAGTCAAATCTGACCAAGACCAATTGGATAAAACTCAGTTTGATGAATTGTCTGACCTGCTCTTTATTAAAACCTCGCCTTTTGAACTGGCAGAGCGCCTCAATGTGCACGCCAATTCAAATCAAGATCATATTTTCTTAATGTATGACAATGATGTCTATCTTGACCGCTTTAATAGCCTCGAAACCGCGGCTTTATTTGTAGATTTAGGCGTGTACGATGCTGCTTTCTTGAGCCTATGTGACGACCAAGTTGCAGCTTACTTAAAATCACGCGGTTATGTGACGGATGAGCAAATCGATGAATTGCAGTGTGCACTTAACCCACTGTTCTGCACCGATTTAACGCCAAAACAAGACTATATTGCCTGATCTCAATTGAGTAAAAAAAAGACCTCCATATGGAGGTCTTTTTTTTAGGTGAGCGTTTTAGATTTTCTTCTCATCAATATTCAATGCATTGATTGCCAATACCGCTTGCGTACGGTTTTGCACGCCGAGTTTACGGAAAATTGCCGTAACATGGGCTTTAATAGTCGCTTCCGAAACATCGAGTTCATAAGCAATTTGTTTATTCAATAAACCTTCTGCCACCATCATCAACACACGGAATTGCTGCGGTGTTAATGACTGGATACGCTCTGCCAATGCTGTTTCATCAGCGGCACGTGGGTCGAAGTTCATATTGGCAGGTAAGTTTGGTGGCAACCAAATTTCACCTTCAAGCACTTGGCGAATTGCTTCACCGATATGGCTTGGATGTGCTGATTTTGGAATATAGCCCATCGCACCATGCGCAATGGCACGTTGGATAATCGACGCTTCTTCATGCGCCGAAACCACAATAATCGGAATCGATGGATATTGTGCACGAATATGCACCAATGCAGAGAAGCCTGAAGCGCCCGGCAAGTTTAAATCCAGTAAAACCAAATCAGGTTCAGGACCATTTTCAAGTCTTTCGTAGCACTCATTGACTGCAGCAGTCTCATGAATTTGCGCCTGTGGCAAACTGTAACGAACCGCCTGAATTAAAGCATGACGAAACAGCGGGTGATCATCAACGATTAAAATATTCATAAGCAACATGAAAGATCTTGTGCACAATGACCCTATTCTAACCACACATCCTATGTGAAGGATATGCAAGAAGTTATTTTTTTGCATGGAAAATGTAGATTTTTGACTTAAAACACCGTTTTTTTGCCATTTTCAATAAATCTTTAAATCTAATCACATTTTCATATAAATTTTATTCAGCGCATAAAAATGCTTATCAAAATCCAATATATGCCGAATTTTCAATATCTTAAAAAATATAAAGCGTTCAAATCATTGGATTATTCAACATATCTAAAAATCAGATAACTTTACTGCATTTGCTTATTTTACAGCGTCCCACCCATCGGCATTAATAAAAAGCATTCCGAGAAACCACCCTTTTAGGTTTAAAAAAATGTCGAATTTAAATATCCAAAAACCCCTAAATATTGTTGCTGTCTCTGGCGGTTTAAATCATCCATCGAAAACGGAAGCATTAGTTCAAGCCATTATTGATGAGCTAGGCGATGCCACCCCAATCAATGTGCATTTCATTAAATTCAGTGAAATTGGTCATCTACTGGGCGGCGCCATTTACCGCAACCAACTGCCACAGCGTGTACAAGATGACTTGGCAGCAGTTGAAGCGGCAGATGCACTGATTGTTGGCACACCGGTTTACCGTGCATCTTTCACGGGTCTCTTCAAACATTTCTTTGACTTTGTAGAACAAACTGCGCTGGTCGATGTGCCTGTACTTCTTGCCGCATCTGGTGGTAGTGAACGTCATGCCTTAGTGCTTGAACATCAATTACGTCCATTGTTCAGCTTCTTCCAAGCGCAAACCCTGCCGATTGGCGTCTACGCAACCGATAAAGACTTCACACCTGAATACACCATTCACAGTGAATTATTGCGTGACCGCATCACCTTGGCTGTCGCACGTGCATTACCCATTTTAGAGTGGGCTCCTGCCAAAGGTCTGCGTGCTGAAGTCATTGCGGCAAAATCACAGCAAGCCAACCAGAACTTAGGCATCAATAAACAAATTGAACAAGAAGACGTACTGCCATCTGCTGCTGTCCCAAGCTTAGATGCCGCAGAAGCACGCCTACACAGCAAAAAGCCGAAAACGCAGGTGGCTTAGTCGCCCAGTGCAATCATATTCAGAGGATTTGCAACATGTCAGAACAACATCAAAATATTCGATTTGCATATTGGGTCCCAAACGTCAGCGGTGGCCTCGTAGTCAGCGATATCGAACAGCGCACGGACTGGAGTTATGACTATAACGTCCGTTTGGCACAAGCGGCGGAACGAAGCGGCTTTGAATATGCGTTGACCCAAATTCGTTTTACCGCAGGCTATAACGCAGAAAATCAGCATGAATCGGTCAGTTTTAGTCACGGTATTTTGGCAAAAACAGAAAAGCTCAAAGTGATTGCAGCGATTTTACCCGGCCCGTGGAAACCCGCTTTAGCGGCCAAACAATTGGCGACCATTGACCATCTGACGCATGGCCGTATCGCCATTAATGTGGTCAGTGGTTGGTTCCGCGGTGAATTTGATGCGATTGGTGAAGAATGGCCTGAACACGATCAACGCTATGCCCGTTCAGAAGAATTCATTCGCAGTCTAAAAGGCGTATGGACTGAAAATAACTTTAATTTTGAGGGTAAATACTATCAATTTAAAGACTATACCCTGTCGCCAAAGCCCGTTCAAAAACCGCATATTGAAATCTTCCAAGGCGGCAGTTCGCATGCTGCACGTGATATGGCATCACGGGTTTCAGATTGGTACTTTACCAATGGCAATCGCCCTGAAGAGCTGAAAAAACAAATCGATGATATTCGTGCAAAAGCCAAGGCCAATAACCATCAGGTCAAAATTGGCGTCAATGCCTTTGTGATTGCACGTGACACTGAAGAAGAAGCACAAGCGGTACTGCAAGAAATCATTGCCAAAGCCAATATTCAAGCGGTTAATGCCTTTGGTGATGCGACCCGTGAAGCAGGTGCCGCAACGAAAGAGGGTGAAGGCAACTGGGCAAAATCGACCTTTGAAGATTTGGTTCAATATAACGATGGTTTTAAAACCAACTTGATTGGCACGCCACAACAAATTGCTGAACGTATTGTCGAGCTCAAAAGTGTCGGTGTCGATTTAGTCCTTTCTGGCTTCTTACATTTTATTGAAGAAGTTGAATACTTTGGCGCAAAGGTGTTACCACTGGTTCGTAAACTTGAAGCACAACAGCAACACGTTGTGTCAGCAAAATCAGCTTAACTGCTTTTTTGTACAAGTGCTCGTCATCAGCACAATAATGACAAACGGGTAACTCCACTTTCCTCCTCCAAGGCTCGGCTTGGAGGATTTTTTATGGCACTAAAATTTAAGCAGAAAAGTGATGGTGGTTTTTACAAGCACTGAAAAAGAAAAAGCCCGACCTCCTGTCGGGCTTTTTCAGTATAGGCATTTAAGTATGACTCCTGTCGCACTTCACAATCCTGATGCTGAACGTCTTTATTGTTGTTTTCTGTTCCGGAACATCCTGTTCCTGTATGTGTTCATCTTAGGGTCATTTCCAAAGCTTGCCTAGCGTCGATGCCCTCGTTCAATGTAAGCCAAAACCGACAACGCCATACTCATTGTTGGCTTTTATCTAAGAATCAACTTCAATGCTCAATAAATATTACGCTGTGGCTTTTCGAGACATTCGGGTATTTATATACTCTAAGGATGCAACTAACTGAAAGCGCTGTGACATCTGGATAAAAGCATGCAACTGATTTGGTTTCGACAAGATTTAAGACTGCACGACCATACAGCACTCTGGCACGCCACGCAGGCTGGCCCGACCATTGCGGTGGTGTTTATCTCGCCAAAGCAATGGCAATTGCATGATGATGCACCGATAAAAATTGACTTTTATCTCAGACAACTGGCGCAGCTTCAACAGCAACTGCAACAGCTCAATATTCCATTGATCATACGGCATATTGGACTGTGGCAGGAGATAGCGGCTGATCTTCAGAACATTGCACAACAGCTTAAAATCACTGCGTTACATGCAAATATCGAATGTGACTACAACGAACGACAACGCGATGCTGAAGTACGGCAGTTACTTGAACAAGCCAATATTCAAGTCAACTATTATCATGACCGCACATTGTTTCCACTCGGCAGCATTCGAAATCAATCGGGACAACCCTATCAAGTGTTTGGTGCGTTTAAGAAAAAATGTTATGAACATTTAAGCTTAAGTCTACCCCGCTGCTATCCCACCTTCGAGGCTCAACAAGCTCTAACGGCACATCCGCTGTGGCAAACGCAATTAGAGCTCCAGCCTTTTTGTCCTCAGGGACTTTCGATACAGCAGATTGAACTTTGGCCTATCGGTGAGGCCCAAGCCTTCGCTCTTTTAGATACATTTATCGAAGCGGGATTAAGTCATTATGCCGAAGATCGCGATGTTCCTGCTATGCATGGCACCAGTAAAATTGGTGCTTATTTAAATATCGGTATTTTGTCCATTCGCCAATGTCTGCATGCACTCTTTCGCAGCCAACAGGGTCATTTTCATATCGAAGGTCGTGGACAACAAACATGGTTGGATGAACTTCTGTGGCGTGAGTTTTATCAGCATATTTTGTTTGATCACCCACGTCTATCTCAGCATCAACCCTTCCAACTCAAAACGGCGCGCATTCAATGGCGTGATGCCCCAGAGGATTTACATGCTTGGCAGCAAGGTCTGACAGGAATTCCGATTGTCGATGCAGGTATGCGCCAACTGTTAGCAACAGGTTGGATGCACAACCGCGTACGCATGATTTGTGCGATGTTCCTCAGCAAAAATTTACTGCTGGATTGGCGTTTGGGTGAGCAGTGGTTTATGCAACATTTGATTGATGGTGACTTGGCGGCCAACAATGGTGGTTGGCAATGGTGTGCCTCGACAGGCACAGATGCAGTACCCTATTTCCGAATTTTCAATCCAATCAGTCAATCACAAAAGTTTGATCCCCAAGGTGATTATTTAAGGCAATGGCTTCCTGAACTTGCCCATTTAGATGCGAAGCACATCCATCAGCCTTATGCAAAAAAGCAGGAGATAGAATTGAATTATCCCTTGCCCATCGTCGATTTAAAATCCTCTCGCCTACGAGCGATTGAGATCTTTAAAGCACTTTAATGAGGTGATTGTGCATTTGCAGCTCGAAAAATATCAAGACATCATTCAAGCGATTCTGAGATAGCCGAGTGGCTGATTTCACCCTACAATAGATGAAAAATTAATAGTCATCAGAGACCATTCATGTATACAGGCATCGTGCAAGGTTTAGAAAAAGTATTGGACGTCCGTCAAGGTCAAGGCTTCAGCACTTTGGTCATTTCCAATCATCATAATTTTTTTCACGATGTATTTATCGGTGCCAGTGTCGCGATTAATGGCGTGTGCTTAACGGCAACGCAGATTGACCTTGCCGCTAATCAAGTGCATTTTGATGTGTCTGATTTAACGCTCAGCCTGACGACACTCAGCAGCCTAAACGCTAGTGATGATGTGAATGTGGAACGCTCTGCCAAAGTCGGTGCAGAAAATGGTGGTCATAATCTTTATGGGCATATTGAAGGCACTGCTGTGGTGAAAAACCTCAGTAAAAATGGTGAAACCCTGCATTTGGATATTCAAATCCCTGAAGGCAACATCAAATACTTCTTCCTTAAAGGCTTTATAGGGCTGAATGGCTGTAGCTTGACGGTCAATCGTGTTGACCGCACGACTTCAGAAATTTCAATTGATCTGATTCCTGAAACCCTGCGACTGACCACTTGGAAAGATATTCAAGTAGGCGATAATGTGAATTATGAAATTGACCAGACCACACGTACCTTGGTGGATACGCTGGAAAATATTCATCAGCGTTAGGCAGTCTAAAGCCTCCGATTGGAGGCTTTTTTAGTCTTAGGCACTGTTAAGAATAAAAACTCGGATCAGGTACTTTTCCTGTCAGCACCCATTCACCGATTTCCTGATATTTATAATCGACAGGATCATGCAAAGTTTGCGTGCGTACATTGCGCCAGAAACGATCTAAATTCAGTTGAGCCGTGGTTGCCCGTGCACCCATGACTTGGAATATATTTTGCGTGATATACAGCGAGGTATTGGTCGCGGCAATTTTCGCTGTGGCAATCGCCAACGATACTTCGCCGCGCTGTGCTGCCGTTAAAGACTCACCAATCTGCCATGCCCATTGCAAATGTTGAATTGCTTTTTCCGCCAGTAATCGCACACTTTCCAGTTGGACATAAAACTCAGCAAAATGCTTTTGGGTAAAGGGATCATGCACCGCTTGTTCAGCCAAAGATTTAGACCACGCTTTTTGCGATTGCACCGTCTGCTTCGCAGTTTCAAATGCACCTTCAGCCACACCTAAAAATAAATGTACAAAGATCAACTGCGCAATCAAAGGTCTTAAACTTGAATAGGGTGTACTGAGTGGCCCAGGGTTCAACAACAGTTCATCTTTGGAAATTTTTACCTGCTCAAAATGGCTACTGCCACTGTCGGTTTGGCGTTGCCCCATATTGTTCCAATCGCCTAAAAAGCTCACCCCTTCACGTGCAGTCGGTATCACTCCAATCAGTAATTTTTCTGCCTCATTAAAGCCTGAACACAGCAAAATGTCGGAATCTATCGAGCCTGAACAAAAACTTTTATCGCCATGAAAAATGTATTCATGTTCAGACAGTTGCGTCGCTGTAGTGCGACGGTCCAGTGGATTTAGAGTATTGCCCCAAAACAGATGATTTTGCGCTGTTTGGCTAAACCACGGCGCATATTGCTCTGGCTGCGCAAACAACTGTACGGTTGCAATCAATAAATGATGAAAGCCATAAACATGTGCCAAGGAACTATCCACTTGGGCAATGGTTTGAATGGTCTTAAAAATCGTCTGCCAATCTGCACCTTGCCCGCCATATTGCTGAGGGATGGACAAGCTCAATAGACCACTTTGGCGAATTAAATCTCGCTGGGCTTTGGGGTTGCCCCCTTGTTTATCACGTTCGGCGGCTGTCTTGGCAAACGCTTGGGCAAGTTGCTGGGCAATTTCAATCGGTGTTTGAGTCCGTTGGGCTGAAGCATTCATAGGTCTGTCTGGTTATTCTCATTGCCATTTAGCTTAGCAAAGCTTGAGCCTGTGACTTAGCTGAATGCCTGCAGTCTATATCTACAAATGCTATATCTGTAAAAGCTACAGCTTGCTCAATCAAATCATTCTCTTTAAACAATGGAAATAAAGACTTCGTTTCCTTTAGCCATAAAAAAATGGCATCTAAGTTTAGACGCCATTTTTAAGCTTAGTCTCAAATTAAACTTAAGTCTTTGGATAAACCGTTGCAATCAAGTTTTCAACCACTTGTGGCTCGGCCAAGGTGGAGGTATCGCCCAAACTATCCAACTCATTCGCCGCAATTTTCCTTAAGATTCGACGCATGATTTTCCCTGAACGGGTTTTGGGTAATGCAGGCGCCCAATATAAAGCATCTGGCGTCGCCACGGGGCCCAAGACTTTACGCACCCATGCCACTAGTTCATCCCGTAACTCATCAGTTTCTGCTGTATCTGCTTGCAAAGTCACGAAAGCACAAATCCCTTGTCCTTTAATATCATGTGGCATACCCACCACCGCAGATTCAGCTACCGCATCATGAGCCACCAAGGCACTTTCAATTTCTGCCGTGCCTAAACGATGCCCCGAAACATTCAGCACATCATCCACACGACCAGTGATCCAGTAATAACCTGACTCGTCTCGCCGTGCACCATCACCTGTAAAATATGTGCCCGGATAAGTTGAGAAATAGGCTTCAATAAAACGCTCAGGGTCACCCCAAATGGTGCGCATTTGCCCCGGCCAAGAATCTTTAATGACCAAGTTTCCTTCTACTGCACCCTCAAGCTCTTTGCCTTCTGCATCGACAATGGCTGGCTGAACACCAAAGAATGGACGCGTTGCCGAACCCGGCTTCAAATCGGTTGCACCCGGCAATGGGGTAATCATGAAACCACCAGTCTCGGTTTGCCACCAAGTGTCCACAATCGGACAACGGCTCTCACCAACAACAGTGTAGTACCAGTTCCACGCTTCAGGATTAATCGGCTCACCTACTGAACCAAGCAGGCGTAAACTACTCCGATCACTTTCACGCACAAACGCATCGCCCTCACGCATCATGGCGCGAATCGCAGTCGGCGCAGTATATAAAATGGTGACGTTATGTTTATCGACAATATGTCCTGTCCGTGCCCAACTCGGATACTGCGGTACACCTTCAAACATCACCGTCGTGGTGCCATTCGAGAGTGGTCCATACAGCACATAGGAGTGTCCCGTAATCCAACCGACATCGGCCGTACACCAAAATACATCGTCTTGTTTTAAGTCAAAAACTTCACGGAAGCTACAATTCACATAGGTTAAATAGCCGCCTGTGGTGTGCAGCACTCCTTTGGGCTTGCCTGTTGAACCCGAAGTATACAAAATAAATAACGGATCTTCCGCATTCATTGGTTCAGGTGGGCAAATGTCATTGACCGACATGATTTCCATGTGATACCACAGATCACGCTCAGGCTTCATTTCAATCGGATTACCTGTACGGTGCACCACCATCACATGCTGAACGGAAGATGTTCCTGCTATCTGCAAAGCGATATCAACATTTTCTTTTAACGGAATGGGCTTGCCACCACGCATACCGCAATCGGCGGTAATGACCATTTTCGCCTGACTGTCTTCAATACGACTGGCCAACGAGTCTGGAGAGAAACCACCAAAGACCACACAGTGCACTGCGCCAATCCGCGTACACGCCAGCATAGCAATCGCAGCTTCAGGCACCATCGGCATATACAGCACCACACGATCGCCTTTGCCTACGCCATTTTTCTTCAATACATTGGCAAAACGACAGGTCTCATCATGCAATTCTTCAAAGGAAATAATTTTGTGCCGTGACGGATGATCACCTTCCCAAATAATGGCGGGTTTATGCGGATGTTCTTTTAAATGTCGATCCAAACAGTTGGCGCTGACGTTCAGTTCACCATCGGCAAACCACTCTATTTTAAAATCGTCTGTGTTGAAACTGGTATTTTTAACTTGGGTAAATGGGGTAATCCAATCAAGTTTTTGTGCCTGTTCTGCCCAAAACTCATCAGGTTGTTCAATGGATTTTTGATAACGCTCAAAGTACTCAGCCTCATTGATGCGTGCAGTTTTTTTAAAACTTTCAGGTACTGGATAGATCTCTTTCATATTGTATTTTCCTTGATCCGATTCATCTCATCTCGAGATGCCATGCCACGTTTTTACTTATATATGTGCTGCATAAAGCAATATGACGATTATTTTTTAATCGCGACAATCCTGCTTTGGTCGTATTCTTATATTTCATTTAAACCACATTCATGCTTAAAATTTCAACAAAAACATGTTTGCATTGAGTATCTGATCAGTTCAATTAACTCTATACTGAAGACTCTCTCCTCCTAAATTGTTGAACGTTTCACACAATTGAATCGTTTATTTTGGTCAACGCCATGAATACAAATAACTCATCCTCTTTCTTCTCTCGGAACCCGACACCCGTGGTTGACAATCCCCTAACCCCAGACGGGCGTTTTGGTCGACTAAGCATGATTGGTTGGTATGGTTTTTTAAATATCATTGCCTGTCTTGCACTGATTGGTTTGAGCTTGGCTGTTGGGATTTTTAACTTCAACACTTTGGCATTGAATGACCAATTTATAGGGATTTTGACTGGGTTTTCGGGTTTAGCCTATTTAGCGATTGTGGTGCTCTATATTTATTTTTACTGTGTTTTCGTGGTTCGCCGATTGCACGATTTAAATAAAGCTGGTTGGTGGATGCTTTGGCTGCTCTTCCCAATCATCAATCTATTTTTTATCGTGTATTTACTCCTAGCTTCAGGTGATCCCAATAATAATCGCTATGGTGCACCTCGACCTGCTGCCGTTTGGGAAAAAATTCTGGCTTGGTTAATGATTCTCTTGTCATTGTTATCTATTTTTGCCACTGGCAGTATCACGTCCTACATGATGGGTACAGGTGAATTGGAAACGCCAACCGAAATCCTTCAGCAAAGTACAGATTATTTTTAATGGACAATTTAATTCAACAGGATGCCTGTCTGAATTTTGATACATCTGTTCATTGACCTGTAAGAAAGGCTTATTTTCGAACTTAAAATCGGGCAAAATACACAAATATTTTAAATATTGGAAAACTTGTGGCTGAACAAGACAATGCCTTAAGTGATGTGACTCAAGGCACCACGACCCTCATACAAGAGGCAACTGAAAAAACCGCACAAACTGTGCTTGAACATACAGCAAAATATAATGATGCCTACTCAACCATCGACAAATTTGTCGATGCTTTTTGGGAACGTGTGCCTTATATCTGTATTGCACTTATCGTTTTTACGGTTTTTTATCTACTGTCGAAATTTTTTAAATTCTTTGTTCGTAAAGCTTTAGCCGACCGCTCTTATACCAAACAAAACTTAGTTTTGGTGCTGAACCGTGTCGGTAGTTCAGCCATTCTTTTCATTGGTTTCCTGATTGCCATGGTCATTGCGATTCCAGGCTTCACCCCCGGTCAGCTCATGAGTGCATTGGGGATTGGTTCGGTGGCGATCGGTTTTGCGTTCAAAGATATTTTCCAAAACTTATTATCCGGTATTCTGATTTTATTGGGCGAACCGTTCAAAATTGGCGATGACATTATCGTGTCAGGCATGGAAGGTACGGTTGAAGACATTCAAATTCGTGCAACCTTCCTACGCTCACCAGATGGTCGCCGTATCGTGATTCCTAACGCAACGGTCTATACCAGTGCGGTTACGGTAAATACGGCATATCAACGTCGTCGCTGCGAATTTGTGGTCGGTATTGGTTATGAAGATGACATTCAACAAGCCAAAAACATTGTCATGGCAATCTTAGACAAAGACCCAACCATTTTGAGCCAACCAGGCTTCACGGTAAATGTAAATGCTTTGGCAGATTTCTCTGTGAACTTAAATGTGCGTTGGTGGGTTGATACGACTGAGACCACTACAGCAAACTCCATTAGTGAAGTGCAAGAACATGTGATTCAAGCCTTCAACCAAAACGGTATTTCAATTCCATATCCTGTACAGGAAGTGAAAGTGTACCGTGGCGATCAAGCGGAAGCATCAGCAGCTAAATAATCGCCCAAGCACGTATGGAATGACTGTTTCTGTACGAATAATACGGTTGCCCAGACTCACTGCTTGGCAGCCGTTTTTTATGAGTAAATCAATTTCATAGGGAATAAAACCGCCCTCTGGCCCAATCAAAATCGTACAACCATGTGTAATTCCTGCTGGCATCGTCTGCGCTGCATAAGGATGTGCCACATAGGCTGGACATTCCGCGCTGATCATCTTCGGCAGTACATCTTCTACAAAGGGTTTAAAGCGCTTATACAACTCAATTTGTGGCGCAATCGTATCGCCTGCTTGCTCTAAACCCAGCGTCACATATTGATCTAATTGTTGCAAAAATGGCGTTTGCCAATAGCTTTTATCCACTCGATAACTGTGTAACAAAATGATCTTTTCTACACCTAAAGTCACGGCATCCATAATCAAACGACGTAACACTTTGGGTCTGGGCATAGCAACGATTAAGGTCACAGAATGCTTCGCTGGAACGCTTTTTTCGTGAAGTGGCTTTAATTCAATGCACTGATCACTGATGCTGACAATTTGGGTTAAATAGCGCTTTCCTTCCCGAATCCCTACTTTTAAGGTATCCCCCACTTGCACATCGACATGGGTTTTTAAATGCTCAATTTGCCGTTTGGCTGTAATACGCCAAAGTTCAGATTGTGTTTGTCGCGGGTCAAGCAGGACGATGTTCATAGAAACCAAATCAAAGAAGATGCTGAAAGTACAAAAACAGGATACGCGTAAATATCATCCACAACTGTTCGAGGCAGGACGCAAAAATTTAAAAATGTTTCTGCGATGATTTAACTTAAAGCAGACAGCGGACGAGTTTTGTGGATGACAAATGGTTTTGTTACTTTTGCCGAAACAAAAGTAAAAGCAGAGCTCCGAACCTTTAATTTATAAAGTTAAGACGCCGCAAAGTACACCTAAATAACCTAAAAATTATAAATACTGATCAATCACTTGAATATGTTTTTGCAGAGATCCAGTATTCTTTCGCATAATCACTTGTGCTGCTGCATTCAACGCCTGCGCAGAACCCACATCCTGAATCAAAGACATCAAAGCAACTGCTGCTTGCTCAAAATCCTCTGCTACAACAACTGCATTTGCCGCAACAAACTCATCCACAATGCTTTGGAAATTAAAATAATTCTTACCTAAAACCGTCGGCACATTCAGCGCAATTGGCTCTAAAATATTATGCCCACCACCCGGTTCATTCAGCGAACCACCGACAAAACACGCCTGACTCAAAGCCAACCACAACCACAACTCACCCATACTATCTGCCAAATACACTTGCGTATCGGCTTGAATGGTTTGAGCGAGACTACGACGCTGGGTCTGTAAATTCAGTTTTTGGATTTCGGCAAAGACCTCGTCAAAACGTTCAGGATGACGCGGAACAACAATACACAACACTTCAGGATGCTGCTGCAAATAAGGCTTTAATGCGCTCAGTAATTTCTGTTCTTCAGGGGCATGCGTACTAGCAATCGTGATGATTTTACGCCCCATGAGCGACCAATCATCTTTAAGCTTCGCAGCTTGGGCAATAAAAGATTCAGGCGCATGAATATCAAACTTAATACTGCCCACAACCTGACTGCTTTGAGAATTTGCCCCTAAATCAATAAAGCGCGACAAGGTTGCTTGATCTTGTGCAAGCACTTGATTCAAACCCTGCAACATCGGAACGGTTAAACTTGAAACTTTGCCATAACCTTTGGCAGATTTTTCAGATAATCGCGCATTAAGTAATAAACGCGGAATATTCAACTGCTTCGCTTGATCAATCAGATTCGGCCACAGTTCTGTTTCGACCAAAGCCAACATTTTCGGTTGATATTTTTCAATAAAGGCACGGACTAAGGTCTTTTGATCTGCAGGTAAATACACCGCCTGAAATAGCGATTCATACGGTGCTTTTAAAAATAGAGATTTCGCACGGGCTTGCCCTGTTTTGGTGGTATTGGTGACCAAAACTGGATGACCGGCTTTAAGATAATGTTCGATCAAGGGCTGCGCGGCATTGGTTTCACCCACAGATACCACATGAAACCAAATCGCCTGCGTATTTTTTACTGGCTGAAACGGCCCAAAACGCTCGAGGCATTCTTGCTGATATTGCGCATCATTGTCCGCACGCTTTTTAATGCGTGACCGATACAAAGGCTTAATGATGAAAAGCGCTGCGTTATACCAAAAAGGAGTAGCCAAACAAAATGCTCGAAGTTAATTTGAATGGGCAGAATATAGCAGAGCATTACCCACATGTTAATGGATAATGCGTATTCACCAGTCGATTAATTTTGAGAACGATCCGCAGCACATTTATTTTGCATGCTTGGATAATCAATATAGCCTTCCGCCACATCGGTGCCGATCATATTTTCTAGCACCAATTCATTCAGCGGCGCATTGACCATCAAACGCTCATATAAATCTGGATTAGCGATATAAGCCTTACCAAATGACACGGCATCTGCTTGACCAGAAGCTAGTAGTTGCATCGCATCTTCACGACTTAAACGCATATTGGCAATATACGGCACACCATTTGAACGTTCTTTCATATAGTTGCTGATGCTGTCATCCGCAAGATATTCTCGGGTAAAGAAAAACGCAATATTTCGTTGACCCAGTTGCTCTAAGGCATAACCAAAAGTTTCACGTGGAGCATCATCACCCATGTCATGCTCATCACCACGTGGTGCCAAATGCACACCGACACGACCTGCGCCCCAAACTTCAATCAGTACATCAATAACTTCAAGCAATAGACGCGCACGGTTTTCAACCGTACCACCGTATTCATCATCACGTAAATTGGTCTTGGTCTGTAGGAACTGATCAATCAAATAACCATTTGCCGCATGTAATTCGACACCATCAAACCCTGCTTCTTTAGCGCGAATCGCAGCTTGTTTAAATTGTTCAACGATGCTTTTGATTTCAGTAATTTCGAGCGGTCGCGGCACCACATAGCCACGTTTTGGACGTAACAAACTCACATGCCCAGCTTGCTGTACGGCACTGGCTGAAACAGGCGTTTGACCACCGAGTAATTCTGGGTCAGAAACACGGCCCACATGCCACAACTGAGCAACAATTAAACCTTGTTGTTCATGTACCGCTTGAGTAACAACTTTCCAACCTTCAACTTGCGCATCCGTGAAAAGTCCTGGCGTATTGCGGTAGCCATTGGCTTCTTCAGAGATCACCGTTGCTTCTGAAATAATCAGACCGCTACTGGCACGTTGTGCATAGTACTCAGCCATCATTGCTGTCGGCACACGGTCATCCGTTGCACGGCTACGTGTTAAAGGCGCCATGATCACGCGATTTTTCAGGTGTAAATCACCCAAAATAAGAGGAGTATTGAATTCAGCCATATATGTCTCGCCCCCACACTTCAAATGCTAAATGCGATTTAAAGGGAGTTTTGCAGATAATCGATATATTGCTGAATGAGTTCTTCATTGCGTGAGAAATACGACCATTGACCATATTTCTCGGCTTGAATTAAGCCCGCCTGTTGCAACACAGACAAATGATTAGACATCGTAGACTGCGAAACATTACCGAGTTTTTCGATATTGCCAGCGCATACACCACGATTAAAGCCGCCACATTGTTCTTCTGACAAAAACTGTTCTGGTGTTTTCAACCATTCCAAGATTTGACGTCGAGTCGGATTGGCAAGTGCTTTAAAAATTAAATCAATATCCATAATTTAAACGGGTTTAATTAAATAAAAATTTGGACAACAAAGTTCTATTCAGCATCTTGAATACACTATATCGTATTTTTTCGATTTTTATATCGATTATTTTAGATATATTAATCAAAAACAGATAGAACTTTGTTTTCTATGTAAATTTAAATTACAAACCTTGTTTTAGGCTGGCTTCAATAAATTTATCAAGATCACCATCAAGCACCGCACCGGTGTTTGAACTTTCCACACTAGTACGTAAGTCTTTGATACGTGAGTCATCTAAAACGTATGAACGAATTTGGCTACCCCAACCGATATCAGACTTGGTGTCTTCCAACGCTTGCGCTGCATCATTACGTTTTTGCATTTCAAGTTCATACAATTTTGCACGTAACTGTTTCCATGCATGGTCACGGTTGGCGTGCTGTGAACGTTGGTTCTGACATGCCACCACAATCCCTGTTGGAGCGTGGGTTAAACGTACCGCAGAATCGGTTTTGTTAATATGCTGACCACCTGCACCTGACGCACGGTAAGTATCGGTACGTACATCTGCTGGATTGATCTCAATTTCAATATTGTCATCAATTTCAGGCGAAACGAATACTGCTGAGAAAGAAGTATGACGACGGTTACCCGAGTCAAACGGCGACTTACGAACTAAACGGTGTACGCCAGATTCAGTACGTAACCAACCATAAGCATATTCACCTTCGACACGGATCGTTGCAGATTTAATCCCTGCCACATCACCATCAGACTCTTCCATCACTTCCGCTTTAAAACCGTGACGTTCAATCCAACGCAAGTACATACGAAGCAACATAGACGCCCAGTCTTGTGCTTCTGTACCACCCGAACCTGCTTGGATTTCCACATAGCAAGGGTTTGGATCCATCGGGTTGCTGAACATACGACGGAATTCTAATTTCGCAAGTTCGGCTTCAGCAGATGTTAATTCTTCTTGTACATCCGCTAATAAACTTTCTTCTTCTGCTTCAACTGCAAGATCAAGCATCGCTTGTGCATCTTCAAGCTGAGTTGACAGACCTTCTAAGACATTAATGACGTTTTCAAGCTCACCCTTTTCTTTGGCCATGGCTTGAGCACGGCTTTGATCATTCCAAATTGCAGGATCTTCTAACTCACGTAGAACTTCTTCTAAACGCTCTTTTTTCAGATCGTAGTCAAAGATACCCCCGTAAAGTTTGACCACGGTCGTTTAAGTCTTTTAGCTGTAATAGATACGGATTAATTTCCACGTGAATTACTCTCAATCAAAAAATTTGGCTTAAATAGCCGCCTATTATATCACAGAGCTTTTAGCCAATTTCAGCAAGAATTCGGCAATCTAAATCATTGACTTTAATGTACATAATATGAACAATACGCTCGCTTTAATATTTATTACATTTTATTTACAACAATAATGTTTCGAGGGTTTTATGAATAAAACATTACTTGCACTAGGATTAGCTGTTATCACTTCATCAACTTTTGCTTATGATGCGCAAATTGATGGTGGCTATACATATACTGATTGGGATGATGACTATACAGATTCAGATCATTCTGTTGATGTAAAAGGCACCTTGTACTTTGAGTCAGTACAAACTGGTAATGGTCCGTTAAATGAAGCTGCATTCCTTGGACACAACAGCAACGTCTATGCTCAATATGCTTTTAATCGTAAAGAAAGCGTTGATTATATTGCATTTGATGAGTCGATTTCAGAATTTGGTACAGGCAAAGATGAACAAGATACACATTCAATTTCGGCTGGTATCGAATACTACTATCAACAATTTTATGTAAATGGTGAAATTGGTACTTCACGAGTTAAATACCAAGAAAATTTTAAATTCCCAAGTTGGTCAGGTTCTTATAAAGATGACTATGATGTAACAACTTACCGTGCATTGGTTGGTTTCTTACCTGTTTCTAATTTACTTTTAGCTGCTGGTGTTGACGGCGTTAAAATTGAAGATGGTGATGACGATAACCGTTTTGCTGTAAAAGCAAAATATGTTGCACCTTTAAATAATGGTCAATACATCAACCTTGAAGCAGATGGTGCTTTTGGTGATTTAGACTCTGTTACAATTGGTGCAGACTACTACTTCGATCAAGCATTTAGCGTGGGTGCATCTTACAACATCGAAGATGATGGTGATACAGACACTGATTACTTTGCTATTCGTTCAAAATACTTCCTTAACCCGAACCTAGCAATCGGCGGTCAAGTTGGTTTTGGTGATGACGTTCAAGCATTCAACATCAATGCAACGTTCCGTTTCTAATTTTTTGAGCAGTTTTTACACGACTTAAAAGATTAAAAGCACTGTGCTAGCACAGTGCTTTTTTCATTTTTCTTGTAATAATTTTTAAAAAATAGATGAAATTTTAAGCAAATTTTCAAAAATTCATAAAATTCACACAGTTTTAATAAAACTAAACATTATATAATTATTATTATATTTCAATATCTTAAATTATAAAAATTACACAATATTACTGAATACACAGTTCTGTAACTTTGCAGTGGTTGACCATATTCAAAATATCTCTAGACTAAAAGTTGTAACAAAAAATGTATTAAATTTAGCCAAACAATTTAGAGGGGTAGTTTCCATGAAAAAACTCGCAATTGCTTCAGCACTTCTTTCTGCACTTGCTATTACAGGGACAGCACACGCTTACCAAGCAGAAGTTGGCGCTTCAGCTGGTTACATCGACCCAGATAATGGAAGCTCTGGCAGTGAATTTGGTGTAAACGGTACTTATTACTTCAACCCCGTTCAAACTCGTAACGCTCCTCTTGCAGAAGCTGCTTTCTTAAATCGTGCAAGTAATGTGAATGCACATGCAACATTTGCTGACCGTGGCGATGTTGACGACAATACTTATGGCGTAGGTATCGAATACTTCGTACCGAACTCAGATTTTTATGTGTCTGGTGATCTAAGCCGTAATAATGTTGAATATGATACTCCATTGGGTAAAATCGACAACGATACAACTTATTATGCAGCTGAAGTGGGTTACCTTCCTGCACCTGGCTTCTTAGTTGCTGCCGGTCTAAAAGGTTGGGACAATGACGATGACGACGGTGTAGATCCAACACTTCGTGCAAAATATGTCACTACACTAAGCAATGGTAAAGATATTAACCTTGAAGCTGGTGCAGCATTTGGTGATCTAGATGAATTCAATCTAGCTGCTGACTACTTCATTGATAAGACATTCAGTGTAGGTGCTGACTACTACAACAATGACGTTACTGATCGTAGTGAAGTTGGTATCAACGCTCGTAAATTCTTTAACCAACAAGTGAGCCTTGAAGGTCGTGTTGGCTTCGGTGAAGTGGGCAACAATGACTACAACTCATTTGGCGTAGCTGCGAAATATCGCTTCTAATCCTCAATAAGAAGATAAAAAAGACCGCTCTTTGGAGCGGTTTTTTTATGCTTATCTCGACCTCAGTTCATCACTGATTTTATAAAAACAATGGGAATGATCACGTTAAAATCTTATAAAATAATTATTTAAATCTATTTTTATTTATAAACTCCCCGATAGACAACCTTGACCCACAGCGTTTTTTTCATACAATTCGCAGCAATAAAAATAAAGTCTAGTCTCAATATCATGTATAAAAATCCACTCTTGCAACAAATTATTTTCATTACACTCGGCAGCTGTTGCAGTTTGCCGTGCTTTGCCTATCAGGCTGAAATGAATGTGCAGTATGAAAATGCGGCATTACAACAATTTTCAGAACTCGATACAGTCAATGTAAATGGGCAATTTTTCCCCAATGCTGTCATTAATAAATTTGGACCACTGGCTGAATCTGCATTTTTAAACAATGCCAGTAATATCGGTTTGCACTATAGCTATGGCCAGGGAGATCTTGAGAAAAACTTGAATAATTATCTGACCAGTCTCGACACAAAAATTGGTATCATCGGGTTATCTGCAGAATACTTTATTCCATCGACAGCATTTTATTTGGCCGCAAGTGTCAGTCATTATGAAGAGACCTTAAAAGGCACTCGCACCTATACAGGTACTGAAGAGGTTGATGAAGAATCTGAAGGTGAATATTCGCCTATGTCAGCCCGCATGGCGCGAATGATAAATGTCGATGATGTCATCGCCAAAAATACGCAAGAACGTATTGATCAATCAAAAAATAATACAGGTTATGCCTTTGAAGCAGGTATGAAACCATTAAAAAATTTATTGGTCACCGTCGGTCTGACCAATAAACATTTAGACCCCCAAAAAGCGTTAAACCAAGGTTTCAGTAGTACTTATCACGATGCACTGGGTATTACTGAAGATACTGCCCTCATGCTACGTAGTAAATATGTGGCAAATTTTGGTTCGATTGGCGCTAATTTTGAAGCTAAAAGTTATTTTGCAGAAGAGAATCTTTATAACTTAAATGCGGATGTCTATCTCAGCCCGACATTAAAAATTGGTGCATTCTTTTCAGATTCTTCCAATCGAAATGTATCGACAATCATGAATTATAAAATTCAAAAGTTTATAAGCCCTTCACTGGCCTTTTCGCTTAATTATAGCGATAGCAAAGATCAAGACAGTTATGGTTTAAGTACTACAGCACGATTTTAAAATTTAAAAAAATGAAAACCGCTCCATAGAGCGGTTTTTTTATCAGGATAATTTATTGCACTAAATGTAAAACACGTAACTGTAAGCTGACATTTCCTCTAAATTCATTTTTATCCAATTCAAAAACCAAACGAACATGATCTTGCATTGGATTAAATTCATATTTTTCAGCAGCATTAAAGACTATGGCTTCGACCATTTGACCATTTTCTAACGCTAACTTCAGCTTGAGGTGAACATCTTTTAAAAAGCGGTAATCGACAATTTTAAACATACCTTCAAAGACTGGAGCAGGAAATTTCTGTCCCCATGGGCTTAAATTTTGCAAAAGGTCTACTGTATCGACCGTAAATGCTGCATCTGGAAGCTCACCATCGGTCCAAATGGTCGCTTGAAATAAAGCTTCATCTTGTGCCGAAATTAAAGCTTCAAATGCCTTTTTAAATTCAGCAAAATGTTGCTTTTGGATGGTCAAACCCGCCGCAGCGGCATGTCCACCGAAGTGGCTTACCAAGTGAGGATGTTGTTCTGCTACAGCTTCAATGCAATCTCGAATATGTATACCTTCGATTGAACGCGCTGAACCTTTGATATGTAAGCCATCTTCATCAGCAGCAAAAACAATGGCAGGACGATGAAACTGTTCTTTCAAGCGTCCTGCTACAATCCCGATCACACCCTGATGCCAATGTTGTTCAAACATAATCAATGCAGCAGGTAAATCATCTTGATCGAGCTGAATATGTTCCAATTCTGCTAAGGCTTCTTGTTTGATTTGCCCCTCAACTTGACGTCTTTCGACATTCAGTTGATTCAGCTGCTGAGCCAATGGATAAGCTGTACTGAGGTCAGATGCAATTAAGCATTCAATGCCAATGTCCATAGTTTCCATGCGTCCAGCCGCATTCAAACGTGGACCAACAACGAAACCAAGATCTTGTGCTTTTAACTGAGCGGGGTCTCGACCTGCAATATCCAATAATGCGCTGATGCCGGGACGACACTGCGACTGTTGTATGCGTTTCAGACCGGCATCAATTAAAATACGGTTATTTAAATCTAAACTCGCGACGTCCGCATAGGTGCCCAAAGCCACCAAATCTAAATATTGCGATAAGTTTGCCGTAGATTTTCCATGCTTTTTACGATAACTGGCCAAGTTTGCCAACACATAAAATGCGACTCCAACGCCCGCTAAAGCTTTGCTTGGAAACTCACATCCCAACTGGTTGGGATTGACCACAGCTTCTGCTTTTGGCGTATCTTTGGTGGTTAAATGGTGATCGGTAATAATCACCTGCATACCATGTGCCTGCGCCTGCTCCACCCCTGTGTGGCTAGAGATGCCATTGTCTACCGTAATCAGTAGATCTGGGGTAAAACTGACAAAAGCCAAATCGGCAATCGCTGGCGTTAAACCATAACCGTATTTAAAGCGATCTGGCACCAAATACTCAACATCGGCACCCATATCACGCAGGGCCAGCACCATCAATGCCGTACTGGTCGCACCATCAGCATCATAGTCCCCGACGATCACGATTTTTTTCTGTAGATCAATCATTTGATCAATTAACTGAATCGCTTGCACTAAGCCTTTTAGATTCGGAGCATGTAAATGCTTCAGTTTCAGCTCAAGTTCTTGCGCAGAACTCACACCTCGACGCGCCAATAAATCCGCAATAAAAGGGGCAACGCCCTGAATGTCTTCAGGGCGTGTAAGTAAGGGTCTTTGTTGAATTAAAAGAGTGGGCATTTATGGCATCAATCGCTGCAAAATCCACTGCTCATCTTGCTTTTCGTAACACAAGCGATCATGCAAACGGTTTGGACGACCTTGCCAAAACTCATAATAGTCTGGCTCAAGTCGGTAGCCACCCCAAAATTCAGGCTTAGCAAGTGTTGCCTTGCCTTCCACTTGATCATGCAAATTTTGAAAGCGCTGTTGCAACTCTTCACGACTGGCAATCACACCGCTTTGTGGCGTACTGATATGGGCAGCAATTTGGCTGTCACGTGGACGCTTGTGATAATAATCCGTCGATTCCTCTTCAGCGATTTTCACCACGCGACCTGAAACGCGAATCTGACGCTCTTGTTCCTGCCAATAAAACAACAATTCTGCATAAGGATTTTCCAGCAGATCATTGCCTTTCTGACTGTCGTAGTTGCTGTAGAAATCATAACCTGAATGAGTCGCACCGCGCAGCAACACCGTCCGCACGTGCGGACGACCTTGTGCATTTGCCGTCGCCAAAGACATGGCATAGGGTTCATGCAATTGCGCTGCTAAGGCATGGTTAAACCATAATAAAAACTGCTCATGTGGATCGGCATTGACTTGCTCTTCATGTAACTCACCTTTTTGGTAATTTAAACGAAGTTCACTTAAGTCTTTAATCACATCATTCATGCAACTATCCTCAATGCATTATGCCGCGTTAGCACGTACCGCATCAGCCAAATGATTTGCCAACGCAGTCACTTCCTCAAGATTATCACCTTCAACCATGACACGAATCACAGGCTCAGTCCCTGATTTACGAATCAAAATACGGCCACGACCCTTAAGCTGCGTTTCCGCTTTTTCAAACTCAGCGACTAGTGCAGACACTGCATACGGGTCGAACATAGCGGCAAGACGAACGTTGACTAAAACGTTTGGCAGGAGTTCAAATCCTTCTACCAATTCGTGTAGGGCTTTACCTTGCTCAACCATCACAGTTAATACTTGTAGTGATGCAATAATCGCATCACCCGTTGTACTCTTGTCTAATGTCAAAATATGACCTGATGGCTCACCACCTGTCACCCAGCCCTTCTCTTCCAGACCTTGTAGCACATAACGGTCGCCGACTTTGGCACGAAGTAACGGGACTTGTGCTTTATCTAAAGCGATTTCGAGTGCCATATTGCTCATGACAGTGCCCACAATACCCGCAGGTTTTTGATTGGCTTGAGTCGCTAAGATATACAGGATATGGTCACCAGTAATTTGCTGACCATTTTTATCCACCATAATGACACGGTCAGCATCACCATCGAAGGCAATGCCTAAGTCTGCCTGATGCTCAACAACCGCTTTTTGTAATTGTTCTGGATGTGTCGAACCACAATCTTTATTGATATTTAGACCATCAGGTTCGTTATATAGTGCAATCACTTTTGCACCGAGTTCACGATACACCGATGGACCCACGCTATAGGCAGCACCATTGGCACAGTCCACCACAATTTTTAAACCAGTTAAGTCAAAATGGTATGGGAAGGTTGATTTACAGAATTCAATATAACGACCATTGGCATCTTTCACACGCACACTTTTACCTAAGTTTGCAGGGTCTTCAATCACCAAGTCATTTTCAAGTTCTTTATTAATGGCTTCTTGAATTTCATCAGGCAGTTTTTTACCTTCGCTCGAGAAGAATTTAATGCCATTATCAAAATATGGGTTATGTGAAGCCGAGATCACGATGCCTAAGCTTGCATGCAGTGCACGAGTTAAATGGGCAATTGCTGGAGTCGGTAATGGGCCAAGCAAATGGACATAAACACCCGCCGCGTTTAAACCCGCTTGTAATGCTGACTCTAAAATATAGCCTGATAAACGGGTATCTTTACCCAGTACAACAATGGGCTTCGCTTTTTTACTGTTTTGTTTTAATACTTTACCTGCAGCAAATCCTAGTTTTAATGCAAATTCAGGGGTAATTGGGAGTTCACCGAACTTGCCACGAATGCCATCTGTACCAAAATAACTCATCTTGTACTCACTTCTTAATGGTGATCTTAATCATCACTTTTTAATGCAAACACTTTACACCAAAAACAAAAAAGCCGTCATATAAATGACGGCGATTTCGGCTAAACACTACTAAATATCAACCAACACGGTAGTTCGGTGCTTCTTTAGTAATGGTCACATCATGTACATGCGATTCAGACATACCCGCTGAAGTAATTTTCACAAATTGCGCATTTTTACGTAAATCGTCAATGACTGCAGAACCGGTATAACCCATAGATGAACGTAAACCGCCCATCATTTGATGCACGATGTTACCCATTGGGCCTTTGTACGGTACGCGACCTTCAATACCTTCTGGTACCAGTTTTTCAGCGCCTGCTTTAGAGTCTTGGAAATAACGGTCAGCAGAACCTGTTGCACCTGCCATCGCACCCAATGAACCCATACCACGATAAGCTTTGTAGTAACGACCTTGGAAGAATTCAACTTCGCCCGGTGCTTCTTCAGTACCAGCCATTAATGAACCGACCATAATGGTACTTGCACCTGCGCCAATTGCTTTCGCCATATCACCAGAGAAGCGGATACCGCCGTCTGCAATCAATGGAATTTGATCTTTCAGCGCATTCGCAACTGCATCAATTGCAGAAATCTGTGGCATACCGATACCTGCAACAATACGTGTTGTACAGATTGAACCAGGACCAATACCAACTTTCACTGCATCTGCACCCGCATCTAATAATGCAAGAGCAGCATCACCAGTTGCGATGTTACCGCCAATCACTTGAACTTGCGGATAGTTGGCTTTTACCCAACGTACACGTTCGATTACACCCGCAGAGTGACCATGCGCAGTATCAACCACAATCGCATCTACACCCGCTTCGACCAATGCTTCAACACGGCTTGGTGTTTCAGCACCTGTACCGACAGCAGCACCAACACGTAAACGACCGAGGTCATCTTTACAGCTGTTTGGATAATTTTCAGCTTTACGGAAATCAGTAACGGTAATTAAACCTTTCAATTCATTGTTGTCATTTACGACAAGCACTTTTTCAATACGGTGCTTTTGCAACAATGCTTGGATTTTTTCTTTTGATTCGTTTTCACGAACAGTCACCAAACGATCTTGACCTGTCATGATATTGCTAACAGGTTGTTCAAGATTGGTTTCAAAGCGAGTGTCACGACCAGTAACAATACCCACCACTTGACCGTCTTTCACCACAGGTACACCGCTGATGTTGTTTGCTTGAGTTAAAGCAATCAGCTCACGTACGGTTGTTTCTGGAGTAACGGTAATCGGGTCTTTCACCATACCTGCTTCAAATTTTTTCACGCGGCGAACTTCTGCAGCTTGTGCAGCAATATCCATGTTTTTGTGCAGGATACCGATACCGCCATTTTGCGCCATTGCAATCGCCATACGTGATTCAGTCACGGTGTCCATTGCGGCAGAAACAAGAGGGATATTCAGATTGATGCCACGTGTGAAACGTGTCTTTAGAGAGACATCTTTTGGGAGAACAGTAGAATAGGCAGGGAGTAATAAGACATCATCAAAGGTTAGGGCTTCTTGAACGATGGTCAACATAACAGTCTCGCTGGTAATTTCCGTGAGCCATTATATACAAATTTCTGTTCATTTTTCATTTTTATTCCAGCAATTCTATGCTGAGTTTTCAAAATTAGTCGTTGAATGCACTGTTTTCACCAATAATGCATTGGATATTCCTCAGCATCTAGTTACATAAAAGGCAGAATCAGAAGATTTTATTGAATGAATTTCAGGGAATTTGATCTTGAATCGAAGACTCAACTGACTTGATCAAAATCTTCATCATTCTCAGCGTCATGCAGTGGAATGGTAAAAAATGGAATCATTTTGTATGCTAGACGAGCTTTATTATATTGCTCATCCGCAATCTGAACATCCTTATACGTTGAACTATGTTCCTCGTATATTATACAACTGAATGCTTGTCCAATTTCCCCACCCAAAGCGATACAATGAGACTGGGTTGGATTGGTTCCCGCCATACACGAATACACAGCCTTAACTGGTTTAGTATACTCTTGCATATTCAACCCTTCTGCCCAATAAAAAGAAACGCGATAATGGGCACAATACGCAGCACATGTTAAACATGCGTCCTGTATTGGTATTTGAGACAACATTTTTATCTATTCTCGCCATCTAAAAGCTTATTTTATGGACGAAAAATCTTAAAAATGTTGTCTGCACACTCAATTATTTTTTCTGAATTTTCAGGTCATTATTCAGGGCAGGTAAAAACCGTTTCATCCATTAAATCGATACCACATTGTAAGGTTTCGATCCAGTCTAGGAATTGGTTAATTTGTTCTTTACCAATAAAAGGTGTGCCATGCTGTGGCACGATCATTTCCACATCCATGGTACGTACCATGTTGACCCACAAGCGAATGACTTTATTTGAACACATATAACGTTGATGGAAACCTTTCATCTTTGGAATATGCGCTGCAAAGTTTTCTAATGGTTTTGAGGCATCATCCACCATCGATGCGCCCATATCACCAGAAAATAAAATTTTGGCAATTGGATCATAAAATTGAAAGTTACCCACAGAGTGTAAGAAGTGCGCTGGAACAGCAACAAGGGAACTATTACCCAGCTTAATCACTTGACCATGATCAGGTAGTTCGATCAAACGATCCAACCAATTGCCTTTCATTCGGTCACTCATAAAGGCTGAGTTTAGGTGTGGTAAGAAACGCGCCCAAAGTTTTGATGCCACGACTTTTGCATCGGTATAAACCAACCAACGGGGCATAGAAGTAATAATGTCAGGGTCTTGATGCGATGCCATCACAAAATCAAGGTTGGTCAAACGGGTATATTTGTTCAATTCCATCGTCAAAGGAACGTAGGTCAAGTCACCACCCGGATCAAGTACCGCAGCGCGCTCATTATCAATGATTAAGAACTGATTCGCCTGAACGCCCTCGCCTTTTACCAGACTGGTAAAACTAATACATTTATGATTGCCATCATCATAAAGTACCTGTGATGTTGTACGTTCAAAAGCCATGCCCATTCCCCAAATTTTTTTATCAAAAAATACATATTCTATAAGTGAATAACATATATTTATTTAGAGAAACTTACAATAAAAAACAGATCAATATTATCTGAAATATCAGTTAATTGGGTCACATTTTTAAGCAAAAAAACCTGAGCATTTTGCTCAGGTTTTAACTTGTTTTAATGTTTAGAAGAAATAGTGCTGAACCAATGCCGCAACACCAATAATTAAGAAAACGATGGCGCCAATTTTATGAATCAGTGAAATCGGCAATTTTTCTGCCAATTTATTACCAATAAATACTGCAGGCGCATTGACCAGCATAATACCTAGCGTTGTACCTAAAGTGACCCAACCAATGCTGTCAAAACGTGCAGCTAAAGCCACAGTTGCAATTTGGGTTTTGTCCCCAATTTCAGCCAAGAAGAACAACACAAAGGTCGCACCGAAAACGCCATATTTTTGCCATTTATTAATGCTTTCAGATTCATCATCCAATTCATCTGGAATTAACATCCACGCAGCCATCGCAATAAAGCCTAAAGAGACAATCCATAATAAGATGGTCGGACTCAGTACAGTGGTAATCCATTGACCCAGAATGGCAGAAACCCCGTGGTTAACCACAGTGGCAAGAAAAATAGCGATCAGAATTGGAACAGGTTTACGAAAACGTGCAGCGAGAAGTAAGGCAAGTAATTGTGTCTTGTCACCCATTTCAGATAAGGCAACGACAGCAAGGGAAATGAAGAAAGCGGTTAACATGGTGCATTTCTCTGGCTAGCAATAACATATACCGATGACCTATCCCTCCTGCTAGCCAATGTGCAGAGTGATAAATCAAAGGTCTTGCCAACAAAAGAAAGCTTAGGAAAGCTCATTTGGTTCTTTGCTATGATGACCATGCTCGTTTTAGAGCAAATATGTTGACCATCACCTTTTTACTTTGCGTAAAAAGCGGCTACTCCCCAATGAAGTAATGCTATTCTAGCGAGGAATGCATGTTTTCGCAATTTTAATTTTCGATGACTCAATTTCATATGCAAAACAATAATCAAAAATTTCAAGAATTTATTCAACACTATATGCACGTGCAGGATGTATTGATCATTGCAGGTGGTCCGTCTCAACTCAGTTTTGACTTAACGACCATTCACCCCTCAAAAAAGCTGCTTATCATTTGCTGCAATCAAAGTTTTCTTCAACTCCCTCAGGCTCAGATTGCCCATCATTCAGACTATGCATGGTGGTTACAGTATCAAGCTACGCTCAAAGCATCCTTTCAGGGTGACATTATTAGTGGATGTGGCTTAGGTCACAACCGTCCTTATCCTGAACATGAAGTTCTCAGCCTCAAAACCGTGCGAATCGACACTCAGGCTGAGTTATTTCATTCTCTACACTATGTTTATGGCAATAATTGCGGCCTTCAAGCCTTTTCTCTTGCACATCTATTTCAACCGCAGCGTATTTGGCTTATGGGCTATGATTTTCAAGCACAGCAGGGACAAACCCATGCTTATCAACACCAACAACCGCAAGAACTGGCGCATTTTGAAAAGTTTTGGGGCCTATTTTTAAAAGACTTCCAACATTTTGAACATCTACGGCAACGTGTTTGGCATAGTGTGCATCCAAAGCATCAACTTCCGCAGGTTTTTAACCTAAATCCTGATTCAGCATTAAAACTGTACCCATCACCATTGGAGCTACCGCATTGGTTAAGTCTCCATGCGACATAAAAAAACCTGCCGAAGCAGGTTTTTTATTTTCGATCCAACGAATTAGATCAATAAGCTTCGAATATCTTTCAATAACTTGGTTAATTTGTTACTGAAACGTGCTGCATCTGCACCATTAATCACACGATGGTCATAAGACAAAGACAATGGCAACATTAAGCGTGGCTCAAAGCCTTCACCATTCCATACCGGTTGCAGGGTGGCAGGTGAAATACCCAAGATTGCAACTTGAGGCCAATTCACTAATGGTGTAAATGCCGTACCGCCAATCGCACCTAAGCTTGAAATCGTGAAGTTGGCACCTTGTAGGTCTTTCGGTGATAATTTCTTATCACGTGCTTTTTGACCCAATTCACCCAATTCAACAGCAATTTGCTTAATCGATTTTTGGTCTGGATTACGCAGTACAGGTACGGTTAAACCATCTGGTGTCGCAACTGCAATACCCATGTGAATTTCATTACGCAGCAATACTGATTTACCATCATCGGCCAAATGCCCTGCAAAATCGCGTTCTTCTTTCAGCAAGTGCGCAACTGCTTTAATGATAAACGCCATGATGGTTAGGCTAATGCCTTCTTTCTTAAAGTTGCCTTTAAGATCGTTACGCCAAGCTTCAAGCTCAGTAATATCCGCCAAATCAAACTGTGTCACTTGTGGAATAAAGTTGTTTAAAGACAACTGAGGAATCGACACTTGTTGTAAACGCGTCAATACTTTTTCTTCCACACCACCAAAGGCATCGAAACTTGGTAGTTTTGGTAAACCCGATGCAACAGCCGCAGTAGCAACAGGAGCCGCTTGCGGTGTCGTCAAACGTGTTTTCACATAAGCAAACAAGTCTTCTTTCATCAAGCGTTCATGTGGGCCAGACGCTTTCACTTCTGCCAAAATGACACCCAGCTCACGCGCTAACTTACGTACGGCAGGACCTGCATATACTTTGGCATTTGCAGCATTTTGTTCTTTGGTCAGCTTATCAGCGCCTTGCGTCGCGGCAGGTGCTGCTGCAACTTTCGGTTCGGCTTTCGCGGTTGTAGGCGCAACTGTTGGAACCGCAGGTGCTGCTGCTTTCGCAACAGGTGCTGGCGCAGCTTGTCCTTCAGCTTCAATTGTCACCAGTGCCACGCCTTCAGAGACGCTTTGACCTAATTGCACATGAATTGCTGTGATTTTACCTGCCGTACTGCTTGGAACTTCAACCGTTGCTTTATCAGATTCTACAACAATGATGCTTTGGTCTTTTTCAACCGTATCACCGACTTGCACTAAAATCTCAGCAACGGCTGCTTTGTCTACACCCAAATCAGGAACCGCTATTTCAACAGGACCTGATGCAGTTGCAGTTGGCGCAGAAGTGACAGCTTCGGCAGTTTGTGGTGCAGCAGCTTGCGCTGCTTCCGGTGCTGGAGCCGTTTCAACAGCAGCCGTAGAACTTGCTGTTTTCACAGTAAGAATCACTACACCTTCTTTAACCACATCACCCGTACTAATGGTGATCGATTCAACACGACCTGAAACGGTACTTGGTACTTCCACTGTCGCTTTATCAGATTCCACCACGATGATGCTTTGATCTACATCAATTTCATCACCCACAGCAACCAAGATTTCGCTCACAGTGGCTTTTTCCACACCAATATCTGGAACTTGTACCTCAATCAGTTGCGAGGTCGTCGCAGCTTGCGCTTGTGGTGCTGCTTCAGCTTTAGGTGCTGCAACTGGCTCAGGAGCTGACTGTGTTTCTGCTTTTGGTTCAGAAGCTGGTACTGCCGCAGCAGACGCACCTGCTGATTCAAGTTCAACCAATACAGCACCTTCAGCAACGCTATCACCAAGGTTGACTAAAATGCTTTTCACCACCCCTGCTGCTGTGCTTGGCACTTCAACAGAGGCTTTATCTGACTCTAACAACACAATGCTGTCATCGACGCTAATGGTATCGCCGACTTTTACCAAAATTTCAGCAACCGTTGCTTTATCTACACCAATATCAGGAGTCGTAATTTGCATGATTAGTTCTCCTCTTTGTAGTCAGCAACAGCGTGAAGTTCTGGCGTTTCTTGCGGTGCCCATGCAACTGGACGGTCTGTATCTAACTCAAAGCTAGAGATCGCATCTTTCACCAAGCGCGCATCAACTTCGCCTTCATCTGCCAGTTTTTTCAGTGTCGCAACCACAATGTGAGCCGCGTCTACACCGAAGTAGCTACGCAAGTTACCACGTGTATCTGAACGACCATAGCCATCTGTACCTAATGCAACAAACGGACGATTGTCTGGAAGATAAGCACGAATTTGTTCGCTATACGCACGCATATGATCCGTTGCAGAAACCACGATACCGTCTTTTTCACGGAGTAACTGAGATACCCACGCCTCTTTGCTATCTTCAGCTAGTGGATGCAAGCGGTTATATTCTTCACATGCCATACCATCACGTGCAAGCTCATTGAAGCTCGTCACACTCCACACATTGGAATGGATTTGATATTCATCACGTAAGATTTTCGCCGCTTTAATCACTTCGCGCAGAATCACACCTGAGCCCATGAGCTGAACTGTCGCTTTCTCATCTTCTTCGAAGAGATACATACCACGTTTAATGCCTTCTTCAGCACCTTCAGGAATTGCAGGATGTTCGTAGTTCTCATTCATCACAGTTAAGTAATAGAACACACGTTCTTGGTTCACATACATACGACGTAAGCCATCATGTACGATCACCGCAAGCTCATAACCAAAACATGGATCATAAGACACACAGTTTGGAATGGTATTAGCAAGAATATGTGAATGACCATCTTGGTGCTGTAAGCCTTCACCGTTCAATGTCGTACGGCCTGCGGTAGCACCTAATAAGAAACCTTGCGCCTGCGCATCACCTGCTGCCCACGCAATATCACCAATACGTTGGAAACCAAACATTGAGTAGTACATGTACATTGGAATCATTGGTAAGTTATTGGTTGAATAACTTGTACCTAACGCAGCCCACGCACTCATCGCGCCCGCTTCGTTAATCCCTTCTTGTAACATGTGACCATCTTTGGCCTCACGGTAATGCATCAGCTGTTCTTGGTCTTCTGGGGTATATTTCTGACCATGGGCCGCATAGATACCCAACTGACGGAACATGCCTTCTAAACCAAAAGTACGTGCTTCATCTGGAACGATTGGTACCACACGGTCTTTAATGGCTTTTTCTTTCAATAATGAAGAAATCAAGCGCACCATCAACATCGTCGTCGATTGTTCTTTACCCGCACTACCTTTGAGCACTGCATCAAACACAGACAATTCTGGAATCGCCAAAACTTCACTTTCTTTACGACGTGCAGGCAGATAACCCCCTAATGCCTCACGACGTGCCTTCATATATTTCAATTCAGGTGAATTTTCGCTTGGACGGTAGAATGGCACTTCTTCGAGCTGTTCATCAGTGAATGGCAAGTTGAAACGGTTACGTACATATTTCAAAGATTCAAGCTGCATTTTCTTGATTTGATGCGTCTTGTTGACCGCTTCAATTTCTTCAGACAAACCATAACCTTTGACTGTTTTCGCCAAGATAACCGTTGGCTGCCCCGTTTCTTTCATAGCTTCTGCATAAGCGGCATACACTTTGAATGGGTCATGACCACCACGGTTTAGGTTATCAATATCTTCATCGCTGAGATTGCGAACTAATTCTTCAGCTTCAGGATATTTACCAAAGAAGTGTGCACGCGTATAAGCACCACCTTTCACTTGATAGCGCTGGAAATCACCGTCTACGGCTTCTTCCATAACAGCCTTAAGTGCGCCAGATTGATCTTTTGCCAGTAAAGGGTCCCAGTGACGACCCCAAACCACTTTAATTACACGCCAGCCTGCACCACGGAAAAGCGACTCAAGTTCTTGAATAATTTTACCGTTACCACGGACAGGACCATCCAGACGCTGTAAATTACAGTTCACCACCCAAATCAAGTTATCGAGCTTTTCACGACCTGCAAGTGAAATTGCACCTGTACTTTCAGGCTCATCCATTTCACCATCGCCAAGATATGCCCAGACTTTACGGTTTTCTTCTTTAATTAAGCCACGGTTCATCAAATATTTTTGAATGTGTGCTTGATAGATCGACATGATCGGACCAAGACCCATCGAAACTGTTGGGAACTGCCAATAGTCCGGCATCAAATATGGATGCGGGTATGAAGGCAAGCCTTTGCCACCGACTTCACGACGAAAATTATTTAAATGTTCTTCAGTTAAGCGACCTTCAAGGAATGAACGTGCATAAATGCCCGGTGCACAGTGACCTTGATAGTAAATCATGTCACCGCCAAAGCTATCGCTATTGGCACGGAAGAAGTGGTTAAAACCCACGTCATATAAAGTTGCAGAAGATGCAAAACTCGCCAAGTGACCACCTAAGTCATCACCAGTTTTGTTGGCACGAAGCACCATCGCTAACGCATTCCAACGAATCAGCGCACGAATACGGCGCTCCATATCAGAATCACCCGGCATTGCAGGTTGTTCGTCTACTGAGATCGTATTTAAGTAAGGGGTATTTAGTCGCTGAATGGGAACGTGCTTCGCAATCGCTTGTTGGTAGAGTTTTTCAAGCAAAAATGCAGCGCGGTCAGTCCCCATATGCTGTAAAACTGAGTCAAATGCGTCCTGCCATTCTTGGGTTTCCTGCGCATCTGTATCGCCATAAAACGCCATACTTCACCTATCCTATGTGCTAAATATATGCATCTATTAGTACCATATTTTAGCAGCGCTCAGTTATCGCTACAGATGAATACGACTTTGCCTAATTATTTATTTACTAAATACTTAGTGATTATTAATTACACTTTATTACAAATTTTGGTCAATATAGGCGTTTTTTCATACAGATATTATTTTTTTTAGTGATAATTTTATATTCAAGAGCAATAAAACAAAAAGCCACAGTCTGTAGAGGTTCAGACCATGGCTTTAGGTATTGTTGATTGTTTGTCTAAATACTGAGGTGTGAATCCATTCACACCAAAATTGTATTAAGGCAACATTGCTAAATAAGTTGATGGATTTTTACGTTGACCATCTTTTACTACTTCATAGTGTAAATGTGGGCCAGTACAGCGACCAGTACATCCAACATTGGCAATATGCTCGCCTGCTTCTACGCGGTCACCGACACGTGCAACTAAACGTGATGCATGTGCATAACGCGTCAAGTAACCATTGCCGTGATTAATTTCAACATATTGACCATAACCTGTACCCCAACCTGATTTGGTCACGATACCTGGGCCAGTTGCATAAATAGGTGTACCACTTGCTGCAGATAGGTCTAAACCAGAATGGTTTTCAGCTCGACCACCCATTGTTCTGCCACCGTAGTTTGAGCTTACGCGTTTCATATCAGGTAACGGGTGCGCGATTAACCAAGAATATGGGTTGCTGGAATTATTTGAATAACTACCTGTTGAGTAGTTTTTAGAAACTGCACTAGAACCGTATTTTTTGGCAATTGTGGCATTGTTCAATTCAACTGATTTTTCACGAATTTGAACATTCAATTTTGTTTCAGCAGGAATATCAATATCATTACTTTCTGAATAAGCACCTTGAGCCAAAGTACGAGTCAGTTGTTCAATACGATCTGAAGATGAATCTGCTTGATTTAATTCTACTAAATCTGCGAAAGCGACTGAAGCGGCCGAAGCTGCCAAAGAAAAAGCCAACAAAACACGTCGTAAATGCATAAAAAACCTCTATAAACTGTTCTTACTTAATTTCCTTGTGTGATTTCGTCCTTGATATCAGATAAAAGGAGCGCATAAGATTAAGACATAAACATGTAGGAAATATGTATGTCCGAACCCGTCAACGTCTTTCAACCAACAAGAAAACACAGAAAAACAGGAAACTTCTCGTTTCTTTCAACTCAAGTTTCTGCTTGGCAGAAACTCACGAAACTTGTTCAACCTGTACTACCCCAACCAGAGCAATGGCAAGTCGTTTGTTATTTAAATGGTGTGCTCATGGTGACTGGAGAAAACCAAGCGCTAATCAGTCAGCTGGCTTATCTACAGAAACAATATATTGCACAATTGTCACAACTATCAGAATTCAAGGATTTACACAAGATTCAAGTACGCCTGAGAACTCCGTCTCCAACACCCCATTCCCCTGAAAAAATTTCAAGAACCCTCAGTACAGAAACTCAGGATTTACTCCGTAATGCTGCTGACTTTGTGAGCGACCCTAAGCTTAGCCAAGCTATGCTGCGTTTGGCAAGCAATAAAAAGTAACCGCCCAGTTGTAACAAGGAAATTCAGCATTTAAAAATGTGACAAATTTAGCATTAATTATTGTTATATTATAACACCAACATTATAAGACAATGACTTATGTCACACTCACATAACGAATTGGGCACTCATTTATGTCATCAAATGTTACAATTTCGTAGCTATCTGGATCGATTTTAACATTGCGTAATAACTGATTATTCAGCGCATGACCCGATTTATATGCATCATATTTCGCAATAATTTGATGTCCAAGTAAATATAAGTCACCCACAGCATCTAATATTTTGTGACGAACAAACTCATCTGAGAAGCGCAAACCCTCTTCATTCACTACGCCAGTATCATCCAAACCGACAGCATTATCGAGGCTCGCACCTAAGGCTAAATTATTGGCTTTTAAATAATCCAAGTCCTTCATAAAACCAAATGTACGGGCTTCGCTCACTTCATAGACAAAAGTTTCAGTCGAGAAATCAATCGTTGCCGATTGGAACTCTTTTTTAAATGCGGGATGATCAAAATCGATAGTAAAGTTTAACTGAAAGCCGTCATGTGGATGAAAAACAGCACGTTTATCATCAATCAACGCTTCAACAGGTTTTAAAATTTTAATAAATTTTTTCGGTGCATCTTGTTCAACCAATTCACCTTGCATCAATAGATAGATGAATGGACCAGCACTACCGTCCATAATAGGCACTTCCGATGCAGACACTTCAACAATTAAGTTATCGATGCCTAAACCCGCAATAGCACTCATAATATGTTCAATAGTGCCGACTTTGGCATTTTCTTGAACCAAATTTGAACACATGAACGCTTCTTGAATTAACATCGCATCTGCAGGAATATCCACAGGTGGATTCAAATCCATACGACGAAACACAATTCCCCCATCGGCATGATGCGGCACAAAGTTAATCATCACTTTTTGCCCACTATGTAGTCCGATGCCACTCGCTTTCACGATGCGTTTCAGGGTCCGTTGTTTCAACATGCGTTTTCTTTCATCAATTCACAAAACCGCTATACGTTAGCATATTTAGCCATTGATAAAAAACAAAAAGGTAGCTGCAAGGCTACCTTTTGTTAATAAATAATGGCTAAGCCATTGAATTTATTTTTTATTTACGCTGCTGATTTTTCAAGTAATCTTGAATACTCATTGGCGTAGGTCTTGAATTCGATGCTGAAGACGCAGCACTTACAGTCGCGGTCGCTTCATGATTTTGACGTTGAATTGCTGGCACATCATCTTCATCTACAGGTGCTTGTACTGAAGCAGCTGTACGTGTCGCTGGCGCAACTGGACGTTTCACTGGTTCTGCTGAATCCGCAGAGTTACGCGTTAAGCCTGTCGCAATCACAGTGACGCTGATTTCATCACGTGCATCTGGATCAAATACAGTTCCGTAGAATACTTGGCCTTCGTCTAAGTCGACGATTTGATTCACAACGTCAGTAATTTCTTCAATTTCACCAAAAGTAACGTCATCGCCACCCGTTACGTTAATCAAAATACCTTTGGCATTCATGATGGTTACGTTGTCGAGTAATGGACTACGAATCGCTTGTTCAGCGGCTTGACGCGCGCGGTTCTCACCACGACCTGAACCTGCACCCATCATGGCATAACCACGGGTACTCATTGCAGTTTTCAAATCGGCGAAGTCAAGGTTGATATGACCTGGACGAACCACAAGATCAAAGATACTACGCACGGCATTTAACAATACATCATCTGCCTTTTTATAGGCATCTTTCATTGAAATATCGCGGAATACTTTTAATAAGCGTTGGTTTGGAATAATGATTAAAGAATCAACATGTTGCTCAAGTGCTTCAATGCCTTTTTCCGCAGATTGTTGACGGCGTTTACCTTCAAAGTTAAACGGTGTCGTCACCACACCCACAGTTAAAATGCCCATTTCTTTGGCAATTTCAGCAACTACAGGTGCAGCACCCGTACCAGTACCACCACCCATACCTGCAGTTACGAACACCATGTCCGTACCTTCAAGGTGTTGGCGAATCAATTCACGACTTTCTTCAGCAGCAGTTTGACCCACTTGTGGATTTGCACCTGCACCCAGACCACGTGTGCTTTGCTCACCGAGTTGGATTTTGAATTGCGCATTCATGCGATCAAGTGCTTGTTTATCTGTATTAGCACAAACAAACTTTACACCTTCAATATCTGATTCCAACATGTGTTGCACTGCGTTACCGCCTGCACCACCCACACCGAATACTGTGAAACGGGCTTGACCGTTGCTGTCGCTTTGATCATCTTCTAAAAATTCAAATGAGGCCATGCCTAAAAAATTCCTAATACATAATTGGCAGACACTTCAGCCCGTATACTGCCTTGATCTTAATAAAAATTGTTTTTTAGAATGCTGTCCAAGTTCCAGCTTGTCAAGTACAAGCAATAATCCGTACAACTTCCCAACAATATTCCCAAATATTTCAACTTAAAAGATCGACTTCAACGTGTCATTAAAGCCAGTCCATGCGCGTTTTACCCGATTCACCACCGAAAGTTTTTCGGTATCTTCAGGCTCAACAATCGTATCTTGTGTTTCGCTTTGACTAAAAATTAACAGACCAGCGGCTGTCGCATATTGTGAGCGACGTAACGCTGCTTGCTGTTGTTCTTCAGCATGCACTTGCATTGGTGGGTTGCCCAAATGCGCAGACACACCCAAAATGCGACGTGCAATGGTTACCATACCTTCAATTTGGCACGCATCACCCGTAAGTACCACACCATGATATAAACCATGAATTGCACCATGCTCAACCAACTCATCACGCACCTGATGTAATATTTCTTCATAACGTGCAATGATAATTTCAGTGAGTTCAATACGGCTAATGGTTTGTGGACCATCAATGCCTTGGAACTGAATCATGCTTTCAGGTTTGACCACTTTCAGGTCAACACAACCATAGAGCATTTTAATGCGTTCTGCTTCTTCCGTTGTGGTTTGCAATACCGCGGCAATATCACGAGTGACATGTTCACCACCACGTTGCAAGGTATGCGTCATTGCTAAGCGGCCGTCTAAATACACAGCGATATTGGTCGTGCCTGCACCAATATCGACTAAGCACACACCATATTCCTTTTCATCTTTTAGCAAACTGGCTTCTGCCGTTGCAAGTGATGAAATGACCATGCGCTCAACACCAATATTGGCACCTTTTAATGCGCGGTCTAGATTCTGCATTGTGCTGATCGGCAACATCATTAAATGATAATGCCCAGTCATGCTACGTGCTGACATACGAATCGGGTTCAACACCCACTCAGGCTCATCATCCAGTTCAAAACCCAATGGCACAGCACTCACCAAATAGTGATCTGAAGTTAAATGGCTGGCTTTAGCCAGTTCTAATGCACGTACCACTTCATTGGTAGAAATTGCATGGTCATTGTTTTCAATTGGTGTACGACCAGAGGCATAAAAACTTTTTAATTCAGCACTCGGAATAGAAATCCATGCAGAATGTACACGACACTCCGCCATATCTTCCGCTTCCTGCACTGCATTTTTAATTGCGGTAACAACCTTATCGAGACTGACAATTTTCCCTTTATTCATGCCGCGGTTACGAGCGGTCGCCATCCCTACCACTTGGATATTGTCTGGCGCGTGTACCTTACCAATCAAAACTGAAACTTTGTGTGTCCCAATGTCAATCGCAACAACCGAGGGAACAGCTTCATTCATTATTTACTACTACCATTCACATGTTTGTTTAATTTATGGCTTAAAGCCTGTATTTATAAAGCCGAATTATGGCTTCACCTGTGCCGCATTCGCAATGCCTATGTCATCACTGGTTACAACAAACTGACCATTTACTGTTTTTGCTGGCACGGAATTTTTCCATTGAATCGCCAAACCATTTCTATAACGCAAATCGATGGCAGAAATCCTTGGCCAAACAGATTTTAAATCGCTATGTGCAAGATAACTCAAACGCTGCAACTTACTCATGGTTTGATCTTGATCCACAATCACGCGTAAACCTGAATCAAACTGCATAAACCAAGTCATGCGCTCCGTTAAATAAAGTTCTTTTAAACGGATACCAGCTGGCAAAAACAATTGGTTGATTTCATTATATCGACGCATCATCATTTTTGATTGACTGATCGGACCATGCAATAACGGCAAGTTCTGATGGTTCTGCGGTGTCAATTCAGAGAATACATCACCACTGTCACTCAATAAACGACCTGTTCCCCAACGTGCAATCGCTTGACGTGGCATCACGCGCACACGAATCGCATTGGGCCAAGCACGTGATACCACCACACGATCAACCCAAGAGATTTCTAAGGTACGATCACGAATGACACGTAAATCTGAGGTGAAATAGTTTTGTGTCACCATCGGTGAAACATAGCGCATGACTTGTTGCTTTTCTTGCGCTGAACGTGCGCCCACCACATCAAGCTCTGCCACACGGGCATCGGTCATGACTTTATACAGTCCAAACAATCCTGCGACCAAGACTACACACGCAATGAGCAGCAATAACCAACCACCCACATTGCTAAGTTTTTCCTTACGCGTTGGTGGTTTGTCATGTATCGATGTCGTTGCTGCGCGTTTACGGCGCATTGACGCAGGAAGTTGAGCCATAATTTAGTGTGCCGCACCAGTCAAGGTTTGTTCCAAAATTGCTACACAGAGTTCATCAAAACTATAACCGATTGCGTTTGCAGCTTTAGGCACTAATGAATGACTGGTCATACCCGGAACTGTATTGACTTCAAGTAACCAGAAATTACCCTGCTCATCTTGCATTGCATCAATACGACCCCAACCGCTTGCACCTACGGCTTGGAATGCACGTAAGCTTAAAGCTTGAAGGCGCTTTTCTTCATCTTCAGTCAAACCACATGGGATACCATACTGCACGTCGTTACGGTTATATTTGGCTTCATAATCGTAAAAAGCAACATCTGCGGGTGGCTCAAGACGAATGACTGGCAATGCCTGACCATTTAAAATCACAATGGTAAATTCACGACCTGTAATCCATTTTTCTGCCATCACTACAGCATCATGCTGAGTCGCTTTGGCAATCGCTTCAGCAAAGTCTTCAATTTTCTCAACTTTGCTCATCCCAATGCTTGAGCCTTCATGCACAGGTTTGATAATAAATGGCAGACCAATGCTATCTACAATTTCTTGCAAATCAGAATCTTTGCTCACAATACGATAAGGCGCAGTTGGGAGTTCAGAACCTTGCCAAACTTGTTTGGTTTTAATCTTGTCCATACCAATCGCAGAGCCTTGCACACCTGTACCAGTATATGGAAGGTTTAACCATTCCAAAGTGCCCTGAATTTGACCGTCTTCACCACCACGACCATGCAATACGATAAATGCACGGTCATAGCCCACTAACTCAGTCACACTGCGTTGTTGCGGATCGAAAGCTTCGGCATTTACACCCGAACGCACCAATGCTTCAAGTACAGCTTTACCACTATCGAGAGAAACCTCACGTTCGGCAGATTTACCACCTAATAACACGGCAACTTTGCCGAATTTTGAAGCATTTGACACGTTTATATCCTTAAACTTTTTCTACTGTCTAAATAAATTTTTCAATCACTCAAAATGATTATTTTACATAGAGATGATTTTGAGCAAGTTCGATTGAAATTGCTCCAACATTACCTGCGCCTTGTGTTAATAACAAGTCATTCGCTTGTAACACTTTTTTCATCGCAGCTTGGAGATTACCTTCAACAGGGTCAATCAAAATCGGTTCAACGTCACCACGTAAGCGAATACTACGCGCCAATGCACGACTATCGGCACCAACAATCGGTTTTTCCCCCGCAGGATACACTTCTAGCAACAGCAATTGATCGACTTGCGACAATACATCGACAAAGTCATCAAAGCAGTCACGGGTACGACTGAAACGGTGGGGCTGGAACATCATCACTAAACGGCGGTCAGGATGGCTGGCACGTGCAGCTTTAATGGTTGCTTCCACTTCTTTTGGATGGTGACCATAGTCATCCACCAATTTCACTACGCCACCTTCGAGTTCAAATTCACCTTGAACTTGGAAACGACGACCAACGCCACTGAAGCTTTCAAGCGCACGTGCGATAGCAGCGTCAGATACGCCTTCGTCCGTTGCAATGCCAATTGCCGCCAAGGCATTTAAAATATTGTGTAGACCCGGCAAGTTGATGGTTAAACGTAGCGGCTCACGATCTTTACGTAAAACGGTAAAGTGCGATTGCATGCCTTCTTGTTCAATATCTACAGCACGAATATCGTTGTCTTCATTGAAACCATAGGTAATCAATGGACGACCAATACGTGGCATGATTTCACGAATGTTGGCATCATCACCACACACCACGGCCAAACCATAGAACGGAAGTTTTTGTAGGAACTGTACAAAAGTATCTTTCAATACGTCGAAGCTACCGCCATAGGTGTCCATGTGATCCGCATCAATGTTGGTCACAATCGTTGCCATCGGCTGTAAATGTAGGAATGACGCATCAGATTCGTCTGCTTCAGCGACGATATAACGGCTTGCACCCAGTGCCGCATTGACACCTGTACGGTTCAACAAACCACCGATGACATAGGTCGGATCTAGATTTTCTTCCGCCAACATACACGTCACCAAACTGGTAGTCGTCGTTTTACCGTGTGTACCTGCAACGGCAATACCGTGACGGTAACGCATCAACTCACCCAACATTTCAGCACGACGCACAACCGGTGTACGGGTTTCAATCGCAGCTTTAATCTCTGGGTTTTCAGCATCAATAGCCGTCGATACGACAATAACATTCGCACCATGAATATTTTCAGCAGCGTGACCGATATAGACCTGAATGCCATTTTCTTCAAGCTGTGCTGTAGTTTTAGAGGCTTTGATATCTGAGCCTGAAACTTTATAACCTTGGTTTTTCAAAACTTCGGCAATACCACACATGCCCGCACCACCAATCCCAATAAAATGGATATGTTTAATACGGCGCATTTCTGGCACTTTAATAAGCTTTTTCGCTTGATCAGCAGGCGTTGATGGAGACATAGATTACTCGAATTTTACAAATCTTGAATTAAACGAACCACGTGCTGGGTAGCATCGGGTTGTGCCTGTTGTCGCGCCTTAACCGCCATTTCCATAAGTAATCGACGGTTCATTAGCGGCTGCAACAACGCTGTTAAACTTTCTGCGGTCATATCCGCTTGCGGACAAATTTTTGCGGCATTGATATCGGCCAAGAAACGCGCATTTGCTGTTTGGTGGTCATCCACAGCAGATGGAAGTGGCACAAATACAGCTGCCACACCTGCAGTTGCAATTTCGGTGACCGTTAAGGCCCCTGCACGGCAAATAATTAAATCCGCTGAAGAATAAGCCTCTGCCATATCTTCGATAAATGGAGATACTTCAACCTTGAGTGTTTCAGGTGCATCGGCATATCGAGCCAATGTGGTTTCAGTATTATTTTGACCACATTGGTGATAAACACTTAAAGGTAACTCAAGTTGCTTCAATGCCGCAGGAACACATTCATTTAAAGCACGCGCCCCCAATGAACCACCCACAATCAAAATACGTAACGGCTGACCCGATTTCTCACGCTCTTGGTAACGCCAAGAAGGATTTAAAATTTCGGTGATTTCCTTACGCACGGGATTACCCGTCGCCACCACTTTGGATTGCGCTGGGAAGGTGTTGGGAAATGCTTCACATACCGTTTTGGCAATGCGTGACAACTGTGTATTGGTGAAACCAGCAACAGCATTTTGCTCATGAATAATCACAGGAATACCTAAAGCACGTGCTGCCAAACCACCCGGCCCTGCCACATAACCGCCAAAGCCAGCGACCGCATCGACCTTCAACTGTTTCATATAACGCATTGCACTGAGCGTTGCTTTTAAAATTTTAAAAGGTGCCATCAACTTACGCACGACACCATTGCCGCGCACACCTTGAATATCAATTTGATAAATTGGAATATTATGATTTTTTAACAGGCGATTTTCCATGCCTGTTGGTGTTGCTAACCACGAAACTGTACAACCCTGATGTTGTAGCTCTTTAGCCACAGCGAGTGCTGGAAAGACATGACCACCGGTTCCGGCAGCCATCATCATGACATTTTTCGGCTTTATTTGCGTTGCTTCGGTCACTGTCTAATTCTTCAATCTAAAATTTGGCTAATGAAATTCAATTTTAAGCAAACAATTGTAATCACAAACGCATAACCGTGAAAGGCAATTTACTTTTTTTCAACAGGCGTATGATTGTTTTTTTCTACATATTTTAAAAGTTTAAACTAGTTTTATTATTAATCTATGAGAATTCCAAAAAATTCAGAGAAATTTATGCTTTATTTGCATTTACTTACAGAATTGTTCAATCAAATCGCCAAGTCCATACCCAGAAACAAAAAAAGAGCCCCTATGGACTCTTTTCTGAAATTTAAAGCTTAAGCTTTTAAGCCTGCTTCAAGCACATCAAATAAATCATCGGCAATCGATGTACCAAATTGCGCATCAATTTCACGCACGCAAGTTGGACTGGTCACGTTGATTTCTGTTACGTAGTTGCCAATCACATCCAGACCAACAAAGACTAAGCCTTTTTCACGTAAAAATGGCCCGACTTTGGCAGCAATCGCTTTGTCATTTTCAGTCAATAGACGCGCCTCACCTAAACCGCCCGCTGCCAAGTTGCCGCGCACTTCACCATTTTGTGGAATACGTGCCAAGCAATATGGCACAGGCTCACCATTGATCATCAAGATGCGTTTATCGCCATCGACAATTTCTGGAATATAGCGCTGCGCCATAATTGGCAGCGTGCCGTTATTGGTCAGGATTTCAATAGTTGAACCAATATTTACGCCATCTTGATAGAGACGGAAAATGCCCATGCCGCCCATACCATCCAGCGGTTTAACAATAATATCACCATGTTCTTTAAGGAATTCACGAATCAGGCTTTGTTGTGAAGTCACTAACGTCGGCACTTGCAGTTCTGGGAATTGCGTCGCAAATAACTTTTCGTTGCAGTCGCGCAGGCTTTGCGGTTTGTTGATGATCCATGCACCTTCTCGTTCTGCCTGTTCCAAAATATAGGTGGTATAGACAAAATTCATGTCGAATGGAGGATCTTTACGCATCAACACCACATCATAATCAGCAATCGATTCTTTTTTCTGATCGCCCAATTCATAGTAATGGTTGTAATCTTCAAAGACTTTTAAAGGCGCGATTAAGCCAAATGCTTTGCCATGTTCGATGTATAAATCCTGCTGTAATGCATAGCCCAATTCATGGCCACGGCGTGCTGCTGCCCAGAGCATCGCCATTGAGGTATCTTTTTTTAGGTTAACATTTTCGATGGGATCCATCACCACAAGTACACGCATGTCTTTGCTCTTTTAAAACTAATCTGCTTAGGAGTATAACGGAGATTATTCTTTTGTTTATTCTGATTTTGCATGTGTATGTATAGATTCGTGTGTTGAGGGAAATAATTAAATAAACTTACATAATCAGCCTTATGTTCAGTAGAGAAAATATATTGCAATAACATCATTTGGGCAGATGTGTATTATTAATCGCCAAACAGTTTATGCATATTTTAATCTCACCCTCCATCTCGCCCATCGCTATTTTGGCGAAAAAATACGTGCTTTTTCTTTTTTTTAGCTATTGTGTTACTTATTGTAAATCAAGAAATAGAATTAATTAATGATCAATATTGAGCAGATGGCTATCATTCTTGATGCTTTGCCAGACCCTGCTTTTATCTTATCTCGAAGTGGAAAATATGTTGCCATATTTGGTGGTCGCGATAATCGCTATTACCACGATGGTTCCGGTCTAGTTGGTTCGTATATTTCAGATGTTATCAAGCCAGATAAAGCCAACTTGTTTATGCAACTCATTGACCAAGCACTGGCGTCAGGAAATCTACTCATCGAAGAGTACGAATTAAGCAATAGGGATGTGAAAGGTCTACCCGATTATGGTCCTGAAGCGCCGATTTGGTTTGAAGTGCGCATCCAAGCCCTAAGTTTTTCTGTAGATGAAGAAGATGTTGTGCTTTGGGTCGCCAGTAATATTTCAGAACGACACAACTTGGAAATTAAGCTGAAAGAACTCAGCCATACTGATCAGTTAACAGGTCTTTTCAACCGAAGAAAATTAGAGCATGACTTAGCATTACATTATGAGTCATACCGAAGGCATTCAATGCAGACCTCCATCTTGATGTTTGATCTTGATAACCTCAAAAAAATCAACGACAGCAAGGGGCATCACGTGGGTGATGAGGCCATCCGAGCAGTCGCAGACATTCTTCGTTTCACACTGCGCAAGACAGATTGTGCCTGCCGCTTAGGTGGGGATGAATTTGTGGTCGTCTTGCCCAATACCGGGCGTGAACAGGCTATTCAGTTTGCTAAACGGATACATGAGCATGCCAGAAATGAATTAAGTCCGTTTTCTGTAGATAACGTGCATATCACTGTGAGCATAGGTGTGACAACCATAATGCCAGAAGATTGCACATACGAAGATACGATTAAACGTGCTGATCTCGCTCTGTATAAAGCCAAACATGGGGGGAAAAATAGAATTGTAGCAGTCTAATAGTGCGACAGACATGAACCAACTTTCACAGTCCATTTAACAACTTGATATTCAAGCAGTTGTGATTGCTCAAAATGGACACACCAACATAGGTAATATCATCAGAGATACGCAACTAAGTTCATCACAAGAACGTCCATCACCAAACGTCATTTATTGTACCTTTGGTTAGGGCAGCGAGCATAGAGATGCTGTGTCGAAAGGTTTGCACTACTGTCACACGTTCGAATCTTGACGCATGACTAAATGCATCTTTAAAGTACTTATATGGTATTAAAAGATATGACCATTCCTGCGGAGTTGTATGGTGTACATTCGGTGACTTTGTTTATTCCACAAGATGTGCGGCACCCCCAGCCATTCGACGATTTATGAAATGAAGTCAGGCAATTGTTATGGTTCTAGCCCTGACTGTTCTAGCCCTGACTGTTCTAGACCTTAAGGGTTGTGACATGATTGATAAAAGGGCTATATGCCCTTTTATCTTTTTTATAAATATCCAAAAGGGAATGTATATGCAGCAAGCGATTATTGGTTTTCACTTAGATGAAGAGCAGCATTGGGTCGCTGATTTGGCCTGTGGTCATGGGCAGCATGTGCGGCATAATCCACCGTGGCAGAACCGTCCTTGGGTGATGACTGAGCAAGGACGGAAAGAAAAATTAGGTGTGATGTTGGAGTGTAAGAAATGTGATGAAGAGCATTTTTTATAAAAGGTTTTATGTTAACTGATAGTATAACTAGATCATTCTCTATAAATACTTTAAGTATGACCGTAATAGAAAAAGTAGTACCTGTCATATTTAGACATGTAGGTCAAAATATTGAAATATTAGTTTTTAGACATCCTATTGCAGGCATTCAAATTGTAAAAGGTACTGTTGAGGCTAATGAAAAGCTAGAGGATGCAGCTATACGAGAACTTTATGAAGAGTCAGGAATTTCATCTACAAGTATTCATTCATATTTCGGTTTACATTATCCATCTGAATCAGGACCTAATTGGCATGTATTTGTGTGCGATACAACAGAACCATTAAAGGAAAATTGGACACATTTTTGTAATGATGATGGTGGGTTAGTGTTTAATTTTTTCTGGCATCCTCTTGTAGAAGAGCCAACGGATGAATGGCATAAACTTTTTAAAGAATTATTAGAATTTATAAAATCCAGATGTTAGGTTCTTTATCCGATATAGACACCAACATATCAAACCGTCCTCTAAGAAAATTGGAAAAGTATATATTCTAAAAGCGGACATTTCTATTTTGGGCTTACAATAGAATTTCATATAATCGCCTTATGTTAAATGCATCAAAAACTTATCTAGACGAATAAAGTTATACAAGATAGTGTTTTAGCAATTAAAATTTTTAAGATTATGAAAAGATGGAAAAAATAGTATTTTTACCAGGTGCATCTGGAAACCTTGATTTTTGGAAACCTTTGATTGAGTTTTTACCAGAAAAATATGAAAAACAAATTATTGGGTATCCTGGTTTTGGAAATATTGCGGAGGATATTAGTTTAAAGAATTTTAATGATTTAGAAGAATACGTTACAGGAAAAATTAATTCAGAATCTATTCTAATTGCCCAATCAATGGGAGGCATTTTTGCTGTTAATAAAGCATTTACCGATTCTAGTCTAATCAAAGGTCTTGTTTTAATAGCAACATCAGGAGGAATCGATTTAACTCCATTCAACGTCCAAGACTGGAGAACTGAATACCAAGAACAGTATCCACGATATCCTGAATGGTTTATGACAACAAATGTAAATTACGATGACTATTTGGAAAAAATTAATATTCCAACTTTACTAATTTGGGGAGATGCTGATCCTATTAGCCCAGTAGCCGTAGGAACATATTTAAACACTAAATTAAAAGGTTCTACTTTAAACATTATTAGTAATGGTAAGCATAATTTGGCTGAAGAACATGCTAAAGAGGTTAGTGTTTATATCAATCAATTTTTAGAAGCCATTTCTTAATTTTTCTAAAATTAACATAATACACGTTATACGAAATTATTTAATTTCAATAAATTAGAACAACATAAAGCACCTATTCTGTAGGATACGAGCCTTTTAGCAAATTCATACTGTTCCACGTATAACATTTGATCAACATTCCACGATAGTGTTTAGCTTAACTAACCACTAATATCTTCAAAGACAAATAAAAAAGGAAGCTCCTGCTCACTGCTGCCCCATAGTTTGGTTTAAATAAAAAAAGCCTGAGTCTAAAATCGTTAAAATATAAGTGCGAACAAACATATTAACGCTAAGGACTCAGGCTTTGTCACATCAGAATATTGTATTCCACCAATTACTCAAGCCAATTTTAAGACAAGATTTTGAACGCCTTGCGAAACAACATCATCAAGGACAAAAATTAAGATCTGCAACAAGATGGGATCAATTTATTGCAAAATTGATGTCTCAATGATCATGCCGTCAAAGCTTGAGAGACATTGTATCTAATCTCGAATCGCGACAAGAAAAGGACATTTGAATTTCAGAGTAATAACTTTCATTTAGCAGCATCCACGATTGCTGCGATTTATAAATATCGCTGGAAGATTGAGTTATTCTTTAAAGCCATTAAGCAGAATTTAAAACTCAAGTCATTTCTTGGCCGAAGCAGTAATGTAATACACAACCAAATATGGATCGCCTTAATTGCGTATTTATTGATAAGTTTTGCGAAACATCTAGCACAGGAAGGATGCCGTGTTCAGCATTTGCTGAGGATTATTCAGGTGAATTTATTTGAAAGAAAACTATTAAGATCACTCTTTATACCTAATAAAAAATGGCGAAAACAAGAAGAACCTCAATTGAGGTTCTTCTTGTGAAAATTGTGGGACAGCAGTGAGCCAAAGCTTCCTTTTTTAATCAAATTGACATTATTTTTAATATGGCCAAGCTGGTGTCGAGTTATTGCTTAAATCAATCCATTTTCCTAATTTCAACTGGTTATGATTTCCTTTTGGCAATGCATAGAAACTATATGGCGCAATTGCTAAACCCAGATCCGAAACTGAATTTAAGGCATCATTACTTAACGGAATACCATACATCCAGAAGATATTACGCATATCTTTGCCAATAATTTTTGAACTTAAGACATATAGTAAATCATGGTTTGAGATGGTTTTCGCTGTTTCTACTGTATAACGGCCCATTGCATAATGAGACGCACTTGCCGCCGTAAAGGTCTTATTCACCAAACGATCACCTTTAGTTAACAAAGCAAGATAGTCTAAAGTCGAGGTTACCGTCGGTTGGCTCAATCCCGTGCGATATTTGGCAAATTGGAAGCCCAATTGGAAATGCAAAGTCCGCATTTTGTTTTGGTAGTCCATGTTTGACCAAATACGATTTTGCATTTCTGTCAAATACGCAGCATCACTTAAGCCGAGCTGGCGCGCTGTAATAATATCGCTATACGTGCCCACATAGTCCATCGGGTGCCCATTGTCTGCCACAATTCCTAATGTTTCCAATACACGTAGCGCAGTCGCACTCGCGAGAATGTTATTGTCACATTCAACCACGCAACCATCGGTACCATTCGGCTTGATTCGCATAATGCGCTGCACCGTGTTATGTCCCATTTCATGCGCATAGCCCCAGCCTAAGCCGACCCCTGCTGAGCCATCAATTGGGTTGCCAGAGCATAAGAAGCCACAGGTCGCAATCCACCCAACAAAATGCTGTACCACAGGTTCTTTATGTACACTGCCGTCACAAGTCCAACCAAAGGCATTACATAGCGAAGACACTGTTGTTGTCATGCCTGCGTCATTATAACCATTGGCAATATGGTTACTCATAAACAGACCGTCACGAATATAGGTATTGGCATACACTTCCGGCGCTGTAGAGCCGATCGCACTTTTGGCGTATTTCATGACTTGCTGAATTTCACCGCCAGTAACTTTGGTAGTTTGCCAGCCATACGTACCCGCAGTCAGTGCTGCCGCTGCATCTGAAATGTCACTACTACTGGTCTGCTGTGTATAATCAAAGTGTGAATATTTCACAGTACCTTTAATACGGAGCTTCACCACCGTATCTGCTGTCGCGCCACTATAATTCAGCATAAGCGGACCACCGTTTGGTGATACAAAATGGTTTACACCGCTTTGCAATTTGACCGTAAACGATTGTGGACGCAGTGGTCGTGCATAACTATCTGAGCCTTCCGTCAGCGGATTACCCCATGTACGCAATAAACTGGTTTGAATGCCCAAACTACCGGTACCTGCAGCATCTAACACTTCAATTTCAACTGCTTTGCCTGGAAGTGCACCGCGACCAATCAAGGTCACACCGCCCGTTTGTGGAATTGTCACTTCAATACTTTCTGCTACGCTGCTTGGGCTCATTAACTGTGCAGAGGCAGGCATGTAGTCGCCTTGGCCCGTAGCCGTTGCAGTTGCAGAATCACGCGCATACCATTGAAATGCATCACTAGCATAGGCTTTTAGGAAACTTGATGGATTGCTACGACTAATTGAACCATATACCGTCGATGGTCGCTGCATATCAGCCCATAACACCAATAAACGGTACAGTAGGTATGAACGCTCTCCAGCAAAGATATCGACATTGACTGAATTCAGCGTAGAAAGTTCGTTCAACACTGTTGAAAATGGTACAACAGGTGATGTATCAATATTTAAGTTGACTGCTGGATTATCTTGTTTGAGTAAGTTTAATGAGGTTTTTAAGCTCTCAAACTTAACACCTGTTGTCAGCAAGTATTCTAGCGCTTGCGCCCCTGTCTTCCCTTCAACTTTGACATTATTTTCAGCCGCATAGTAGTTGCCCGGATAGCCCCCCATAGTCATACCCATAGCAGTCACGACTTGCCTACCACCTGCAGCTTCAGTCCAGCCCGGTTGCAGATACATTACGGCTTTACCTGCCGCCAAATATTTGCGAACTAAACCAGCTAATTCATTACTCGCCTTAACACCGCCACCAAAGACAATTAAGTCAGCCTGTTTCCAGCAAGTATTACTACTATCCGTTACATCACATTCAATCGCTTGCCCTGTAGAACCAGCACGGGCGATAAATTTACTCACTGTTGCAGCGGTATAGCCCGCCGTGACATATTTCACCGTGCTCGGCAAAGTCCCTGTCGCAGAGCCAGTAACCAACCATTTAAAACCGCGTAAAAACAGTGGATAGTGCTGCGTTTCTTTACTGTCATTCGCCATCCAGTTCAGTACGTCGGCACCATATGCCATACCACGACCATTCCCTAAACTGGTTAAAGCCGCCATACCACGACCACTATTGGAAACAATGAATGGAATCGCGGTTGTACCAGACTGAACACCAATTTCAGTACTGGTTCCAGTACCAATATTTAAGTTGGGATCAATATTTTTGCCGTAAATGGAGCTCAGTACACCATTAATGTAATTATTTTGAGCATTCGCTTCAGCAATGGCTTGATCCAATAACGAACTCATATCTGAAGTTTGTAAACCAGACACATCACCCGTTGCCAATGCCTTAGCAATACGCTGTGAACTCGTTGGAGGTGCCTCAGGAGCAGTATTATTATTGCCAGCATCTTCTGTTACTCCCCCATCTCCACCGCCGCCGCCCCCACATGCAACGAGTCCTGTTACACTTAAGACGAGTGCTAATTTGAAAAGTTGTTTCATTAATGGCTTCCTGATTCTTTTTAAATTTGGCAATGTATTGCACGAGTTTGGCACTGAAAATAAATCATCATGAGACACCGTCATTTTCACTGATGTCATATTCCTTTTCAGATTACTGAACTGTATTCCTTAGTTACGTTGACAGACTGCATAACGAATAAGCCGTAATAGATTTACAGCAGGGAGAACATTCAAACATGAAAACTCAAAAATAAATTTGATACAGCATTTCACCTGTTATCCATCACATACAATTAAGAATTCAATCACTCACACACTAGATTGATACACTTTAAATGATAGATAAATATAAAAATAAATCAAATAATATCATATAGATACGATTATATTTTAATGTGTTTATATTCATTAAAATAGCAACAAATCGCGATTTTCTAGAACTTTCTTATATTGTTTATAGACACAGTTCACTTTTCAGATTGCATAAAAAAGGAAGCATTCGCCTCCCGTTTTAAACATCTAAAATGTATCTCTCTTAATTGCCCTATTTTTCACGGGAAGCTTCCATGTTTATCATATAGCTTTCTTAACACCTCATTGAATGCGAAAAATAACGTGCTCCGCATATAACCATGAGCGCTTGCCATCGACATATTGCACACAGACAGCTTCGCCATTTCGTGGTGCATGACTTTTTTTTCTAAAATGAATAATGCCTTGCTCAGCTGCCAAAAGATCAAATTGATAAAGATGAGGACTTTTTCGCCATAATACACGAGGTAAATCATCATCCATACGATTTGCGACAAGACCACAAATCTCTTGTATCTCATTTTTTAAACCTGACCGATGATGTTGATCTAACTTAAAAGCGCAGTACAACACAAAAATGCAGCACATGAATGCGTAAAAACTTGAGCGATCTTCCCCTTCAATTAACTTATACGGAACGTAATAACTAGCAAAAACAACAATTACTAAAAGAACTAAAGCCCAGAAATGTAAGAGCCCTAAGAATGAATCCAACTGCACAATCAAGACAATAATAATTATTGTTGGTAGGATGCTATATAACCAGTGCTTCATTATTTTTCTAATAGATAAAAATAAAGCCCTATATTGAATAGAGCCTTATTAAAAATCAATGCTTTAAATTAATCATTAGATACCGTATTTCACACGATACGCTTCCATTTTTGCCAAAGCTTCTGTTTCACCTTTCGCATCTAAGAAAGTCATTAAATCTTTCATGGTAATTAAAGCATGTACTGGAATTTCTAATTCTTTTTGCACTTCTTGAATGGCAGAAAGTTCGCCTTGGCCTTTTTCTTGACGGTCAAGTGCCACCAACACACCCGCAATTTGCGCGCCTGCATTTTTCAGAATAGTCACCACTTCACGGATTGCAGTACCCGCAGTAATCACGTCATCAATAATCCAGACTTTTTTACCTTCAACTGAAGCACCGACAAGTACACCGCCTTCACCGTGATCTTTGGCTTCTTTACGGTTAAAGCCCCATGGCACGCTTACGCCATGGTTTTGTGACAATGCCACAGCTGTTGCAGCAACAAATGGAATACCTTTATAAGCAGGGCCAAAAACAACTTCCACATTATCGCATTCGGTTAGTTTCGCAGCATAGCCTGAAGCCAAGAGTGAAAGCGCTTCACCGTCATTGAGTAGACCTGCATTAAAAAAATAAGGACTCACACGACCCGATTTTAAAGTAAACTCACCAAATTTAAGCACACCACGTGATAATGCCAGTTCGATAAAAGCTTGTGGATTAAATGCCGCTTGCGCTGTCATGAGGTGCTCCATTTTTTTAAGTTTGAGGTTAAACCTGAGCATGATACCAAAGAGTAGCTATCCAAGTGATCAAAAAATTCTGCGTGTCGTTTCAATTAATGTGAATGGTCTACGGTCGGCAGAAAAGAAAGGCATCTTTGATTGGATTGCACAATCCGATGCAGATGTCATTTGTATGCAAGAAAGCCGCATTACCCATGAGCAATGGACCGATAAATTTAAACCCGAAGGCTGGTTCACTCACCTCTTCCCTGCAGAACGTCCTGGCTATGCAGGTACTGCGATTTATAGTCGCTTGCCCTTTGTTTCAGTCAAAGACGGTTTAGGCTTTGAGCTTGCAGATACCCAAGGTCGCTTTATTTCAGCTGAATTTGATTTAGGACTGGGTCAAACTGCACATATTTGTTCATTGTACTTACCCTCTGGTTCGTCTGGCGATGAAGCCCAAGCCCGTAAAGATTTATTCTTAAACGAATACAAGCAAATCTTAAAACAATGGCGAGCTGAAAATAAATCCGTGATTGTCTGCGGTGACTACAACATCGTGCATAAACGCATTGATATTAAAAACTGGTCAGGTAACCAAAAAGCCTCGGGCTGTCTACCCCATGAACGGGCATGGCTTGATCATATTTATGATGAATTGGGGTATATCGATACCTTCCGTGAAGTGCGTAAAGAAGCTGAGCTTTACTCATGGTGGTCAAACCGTGGTCAAGCACGTGCGAAGAACGTCGGTTGGCGGATTGACTATCAAGCTTGTTCACCAGATTGGAAAGCACGTACAGTCAACGCATGGGTATTTAAAGATGAATGGTTTAGCGACCATGCACCCGTAATTATTGATTATCAACTTTAAAAGACCAAGTAATTCAGTAAACATTTGTTTACTGAATTAATGTCAATTTCTTACAAGTTCTTCCGTTATAGTAGATTTATCTCACAATCATAGAAAGGCATTATGGTCGCACGGCACAGGGACATGTCAGGATGACACAAAAGGATTGGACGCCGAAGGAAGTATAAAAACAGACTAAATGATTTAGCTTGTTTTCATGGATGTGACAATGGACGTTGTACTGAGACCCGCATGATCAGGATGATTAAATGCGGGTTTTCTCTTCTCTAAGCCACCCATTTTATTTTTTTATCTGCACTACTTATTCTTCTCATTTTATTTTTAATCTGTTGTTGCAGTGCAGTTTAATTTTTCATATGAAATTTTGTTGATTCAATTTTTTTACTTTTTTCTTAAGCCTTAGTTTAAAAGCCGTTCATGTCAATTTAGTGACGGATTTATTGCCAAGTGATGACGTATTCATCCTGATTAATCAAATAAAAAATAGCAATGTCCCATAGTGCACTCCGCGATTTTTGGTTAATCTTTATAGCAATCTTAATGTGATATTAAAACTTTTTCATATCTATTCTTTTTATTTAGGACGCGTTTACATGCTTAAAATTTATGGCATCAAAAATTGTAATTCGATGAAGAAAGCCTTTGATTTGTTAACTGAGCTCGGCTTGTCTTATGAATTTCATGACTATAAAAAACAAGGCATTGATGCAGAAACAGTTAAAAAATGGCTAGATGCCAAAGGTGCAGAATTAATTCTGAATAAAAAAGGCACCACATGGAAAAAACTCAGCGAAGCAGAACAGCAAGATGCTCTATCAAGTGAGGCTAAACTGATTGAAACGCTAACCACGCATAGCAGCATGATTAAACGTCCAGTTTTAGACACAGGCGCTGACCTATTGGTGGGTTTTGATGAAGCTGCTTATCGTGCCTTGAAATAAGTTTGAATAAGATTTCATTTCAATTTTTTGAGATGAAAATTTTCCATAAAAAAAGCCTGACGATGTCAGGCTTTCTTAGGATCAATACAAATTAGTTTGCACGAATCCACGTTTGGTTACGACCCAAGGCAGAAATACCAATAAAGCCGCGAAGCTCTAATTTTTTACCGCCATCAGCCAATTGACCTTTTAACTTGTAAGTTTTGCCAGATTGAGGGTCAAGAATCGAACCTTCGTCATAGCTCGTACCACCAGCGTTTTTAAGACCACTAACAATACGTAAACCTTTTAATGATTTGTTATGGTACGGACCTTCACATTTGCTGCAGGCATTTTCTTCACCCTTGGTCAAAATTTGCTGAATGCTGGCAGTAAGTGTGCCATTTTTTTGCTCGGTGAATTTTACAATCGCTTTTGGCTGCTTGGTTTTGTCATCAATGGTTTTCCAAGTTGTGCCATTTAGCGGGTCTGCTGCATTTGCAAATACAGCTAAACTCATCAATCCTAATGCTAATGCAATTTTTTTCATTTTTGTATGTTTCCCTGGTCTGGTATAGACGAGATTAGTATCTTAAAGTCACAACAAATTATCAATTTTTGTATGTGACCGTTTAGTGTAACCTTGTAAACCGTGTTGGTAAATATACTCACACGATTCCAAAAACATAAAAAGATGGACGGAAAATGAAGTTATCACCACTCACAAAACAACTCATTACAGAACGTATTTTAAAGACCACGATTCGTGCGCCGAGCCAATTTAATTTACCTCCAGAAACCTTACGTTTTGCACTAGAACAAATGTGCCGTGTGTTTCCTAAAAACCGTGATGTACACGTCCGCCCCATTCATTTAGCAGGCTTAAATGCCGAAGAAATTAAGCCCCAACAAGAATCGACCCAGCTGATTTTTCACATTCATGGCGGCGCATTTTTTTTAGGTTCAATGAATACCCATCGAGCATTCATGACACAAGTCGCGGCACGCACGCAAATGCAGGTCATCCATTTAGATTATCCTCTTTCACCTGAAGCACAATATCCAGAAGCTTTAGATGCATTATTTAATGTGTATGTCGAGCTATTAGATCAAGGCATGCAAGCCAAAGACATTATTTTATCGGGCGACTCATGTGGCGCGAATTTAGCACTGGCACTGGCTTTAAAAATTCAAAAAGAACAATTACCACAAGTCAGTGGCTTGGTATTGATGTCACCCTTTTTAGATTTAACCCTGACCAGCGAGTCTTTACGCTATAACTGTAAGCATGATGCCCTTCTAAGCATTGAAGCCTTAGAAACAGGCATTGATTATTATGTTCCACGTTCAGTCGACCGTGCAGACCCAGAAGTTTCGCCTTTTTTTGCTGAATTAACGGGATTACCCCCAATTCATATCCAAGTCGGTTCTAAAGAAATTTTATTAGATGATGCTCAGCGCTTCAAAGCCAAAGCAGAAGAGGCTGGCATCGAGGTAGAATTTAAACTCTACACTGGCATGTGGCATAACTTCCAAATGTTTAGTGCGTGGTTTGAAGAGGGGCAACGTGCGTTGGCAGATTTAGCGGACTTTGCACACCGCTTAGATCGAACATAATCGTTAAGACATGAACGATTGAAATAGAAAAAATAAAGATAAAAAAAGAGGTCAGCGCTTGCTGACCTCAAAATGAGGAACATTGAAATCACTCATCAACTCAAATGCAGAGACCCAATTAGATCGCTTGAATTTTCGCTTGAGCTGCAGACATTGCTTGTTGTTTCATTTCCGCACCCATATTCACGCCTTCTGCACGAATAATTTCGACATCATTGACCCCTGTAAAATTGAACACGGTTTTCAAAAAGCCTTCTTGATAGTCTACTGGGCTGTTGTCACCATAAACACCACCACGGCTACTTGCGATATAGACTTTTTTGTCACCTGCTAAGCCCACAGGACCTTGCTCTGTATATTTGAAGGTACGACCTGCAACACTAATACGGTCAATCCACGCTTTTAAAGTGGATGGCAAGCCAAAGTTATACATTGCAGCGCCCACGACAACCACATCCGCATCTAAATATTGTTGCAACAATTGCTCACCCAGCGCAGATTGCTCCGCATTTTGTCCCATCAAAATTTCACTGTTCAAATGTGGAATTTGTTCGACAGCCAAATCAAGATGCTGAACCTGTGCTTCTGCACCGTGCTTTTGTTTTAAATGCTTGACGATATCCGCACTCAATTGACGTGATACAGATGCGTCGCCCATGATGCTTGAATCGATGTGGAGAATTTTCATTTCAGAACCTAATGCTTATGTTTTTAACTTGAGCCTAGTTTAACCAAATGACATAAATAGAATAATCCCTATCTCTATGACACTATGTTTTATTTATAGAACAATCAGCAACGCCCGAGATGCCATCGGTACAAAATAACTTGTCAGTTCAGTGTCGTTATCAATCAACATTTTTCGTGTTAAGGTAATTAAAATGATATCTATATAAACTTTAAGAAAAAAATTGATAACTCAAACAAGGCCATAATGCAGGATGAAGTGGATTTCAAACATACGTGACCTGATGCTTCGCAATAGCGTCAGCCAGTACTTACTGGAAGACGAAGTTGTGATGAACTGGAGTATCCTGAAAAAATGTATGCTGATGCTCATCCTTGGCTCGGCCATTCATCTGCTGTGGATTATTTGGAAATGGTATATTTTGATCACGCCAGAATTATGGCAGTGGGTCAATCTTCCCATTGTTGAATCACAACTGTGGGTCAATATCATATTTTTTGCCTTGATGATTCTATTAATTTGGCCCTGCTATGCGTGGAAAGATCAGCCCACGGTACAACTGCTCCTGCCCTATTTATCTGTTGGTTTATTTGTCATTTCATTGTGCCGAGATGGTTATCTCGTTGGGGTCCTCAGCCCTGCAACCATGATCGCATACGTCAGTTTAATCACTGTCGGTTTAGTGCTGTTTACCCGAAAAATTGTCTATAGCATGCTGATTCCAGCAACGATTTTTTTATCGATGTGTATGTACTTGAGCTTAAAAGGCACCATACCGTATGCACCGATTTTTCTGGCAGATGCATCTGGCTATCAAAATAGCTTTTGGCTATTTTCGATGATTTTTTTCATTATCCCGATCTTATTGACCTGTTTAGCTTTATTTGAAACTTTACTCAGTCAATGGCGGCATCGGGAACGCCTAATTCAGAAATTGAGCCAAATTGACCCACTCACCAGTTTGTTTAACCGCCGTAGTATTAATCATTGCTTAGAACAGCTTGACAACCCTTCATCCGAAAGTTATGCCTTGGTCTTACTCGATTTAGATCATTTCAAACGGATTAATGATCAATATGGGCACAATAAAGGTGACGAAGCTTTGATTCTAGTCAGTAATGTGCTCAATCAACATTTACGCGGCAGTGATATTGTCGGGCGTTATGGTGGGGAAGAATTTATTTTGGTGCTAAAAAATTCAAATCTAGAACAAGCCATACATGTGGCTGAGCGCTGTCGCAAAACCATCGAAGAATTGCAAATTTTCAGTGAAGATGGGCAAGCCTTCCAAGTGACAGCCAGTTTTGGTATCGCTATTTCGACCCCTGAATTACGTCCGCAACAACTGTTGACCCATGCCGATCAAGCGCTATATGCAGCAAAGGCAGGTGGTCGAAATATGGTTATGGCTTATACCCCTCAGGATAGTTTTAGCCATTTAATTTAGTGTGTTCCAAATAAGACTAGATGTATCACATCATTAACGTGAATATTGTTCCATTCTTGCTAAAGGCTGCTCTTTTTGCGCAGCTTCAATCCACTGCATCACCGCAGGATGTTGCAGTACCTGCTGCATATAATGCTGTGCATTAGCACTCACTGGCAATTGAAAGCTCTTTAGACGCATGACTACAGGTGCATAAAACGCATCGGCAATACTAAATTCCCCACAGAGAAATGCCGAAAGCTGAGAACGCTGTGCCCAAATGTATTCAATACGTGCAACCTCATCGCGCAGTTCCGCATGCGCCTCCCAAAGCATTTTGCCCTGCGCACTGAAATCAGCTTGAATATTCATGCTGCATAAACTGCGCAATGTTGTAAAGCTACTGTGCATTTCAGCGCAAATACTGCGTGCCCATGCACGCTGAGCAACATGTTTAGGCCAAAGAGCATGTTCTGGATATTGTTCTGCAAGGTATTCACAAATCGCTAATGAATCCCAAATCAAAACCTCTCCATCAGTTAAAACAGGCACTTTAGCATTGTCATGCAAGACTTTAAGCGTCTGTTTAAACTGTCCGCCTGTGGGGTCTTCAGAAAAAGGAATGATATGCTCTTGGAATGGCAGTTGAAATGCCTCTAGGACTAACCAAGGACGCATCGACCATGAAGAATAGTTTTTATTGGCGATATAAAGTTCCATCATGTTTCATCTCCTACTCAGCCGCTTTAAATTTTTCGATTTGTTGTAACAGCTCTGCTTCAGTAAATGCACCCGTTAAACGTAGACCACGGATTTCTTGATGTGAAGGATTCAGGAATAAATAAGTCGGTGGCCCTAAAATATCCCATTGATTTAACAGTGCCTGATGCGTGTCGTCATACTGGCTTAAATCCAGTTTAATCAAATAATATGGCGCCAGTGCTTGTTGTACTTTAGCCGATTTTAAAACTTTATGTTCAATTGGCTGACAGGCCACACACCAATCTGCATAGACATCAATAATTGCAGCTTGACCTTGTGGAATTTGCTTTAACAATTGCTGAAATTCGTTAGCTGTATGCGCCACATGCCAATTGGCTTCAGCGGAATTTTGTGCGACAAAAAAACGCTGACTGTGTTGAAATTGACTATAGACAATATAAGGCACGGCCAGACACAGCACTAATATATATAACCATTTTAACTGCGTGCTGCGCCATAAAATACGCCACAGAACATAAGCACTAAAAATGATACCCAGTCCTAACGATAACCATTGCAACCATGCTTCACTGATTAACGGGCGAATAAAATAAAGCGCCAATGCCAACATAATAAAGGCGAATAGTACCTTAATTTGGTTCATCCACAGACCCGCTTTTGGCAATACACGAGCACCCAAAACACTTGCCAAAAGGAGTGGTGTTCCCATACCAAAACCTAAAGTGAACAACAACAATGCACCTTGCCATTGGCTATGGGTTTGGGAGATAAACAGCAATGCACCCGCCAAAGGCGCGGTCATACAAGGACCCACCAATAAAGCTGAAATCATGCCCATGACGCCCGCGCCAACCAAGCTCCCACCTTTTTGCATAGATTGTGCTTGGTCTAAACGATTGACCAAGCTGCGAGGCAACTTTAGCTCAAACAAACCAAACAGGTTTAAGGCAAAAACCACGAACAAGAGACTAAACGCAATGAGTGTTGAAGGCTGTTGTAGCCAACGCTGAAAACTTAAACCCGCAGATGATGCAACCAGTCCAAGAACGGCATAGACCATCGCCATACTGGTCACAAAGGTCAGCGCAATCATCCATGCCTTTAACCCACGACTGTCACGGACAATCAACGAAGTCAAAATAGGCAACATCGGTAATGAGCATGGGGTAAAGGCCAATAAAAAACCCAAACCGAAAAATAGCAATAACCCATAAAAAATCGAGCTTTGAGCTAATTTTTCAGACCACATTTGGTCGCTTGCAGTAAATGTAGCTGTAGATTTTAATTCAGCATTTTCAGCACGCTGCTGATCGAGTGTTAAATCGGCTGTTGGAGTTACAGTTGAATTGTCAGCGGCTAAATCGAGTAAACGCTTCGAATGATTCGCAAGGTTTTGCTGAGTTACCAGACCATTTTCATCGGTCTGAAATTCTATTTTCTGTGGTGGATAACAGACGCGATCTTTGGCACAGCCTTGCCAACTCACCTGATAGGTTTGCATTTTCTGGGTAGGAATATTGAAGCTCAACTGCTGGTAATACACTTGGGTATGGCCATAGTTATCGTCTTTCAAATCTTCCGCAGGCGGTAAATCCAACTGAAGCGGCTGATTACCCTGTTTCACTTCAATTTTATGTTGATACAAATAGTAATGTGCTGGAATATTCCAACTCAATTCTGCTTGTTCTGCATTATTTGAAACAGCGCTAAACGGAAAGGCTTCTTCGGCAGACAGTAATGTCTCCTGTGCTGAAAGGCCCATACTGAACGACAACATCCCTGCTGCCGCCACATAAATCCATTGTTTCATTCAGCTGAATCACCCTCAGTTATTGTCTACAAACCACTTAAAATGAAGTATTAAAATAAGTAAGCGACACCTAAACCTGATTGATAGTTTTTATGAGCACCTGTCAGCTCTAGACCGACACTGGCATCGAATTGCATACGATCTGACACTGCATAAATCAAACCTGAAGCCAAGGAAACCTGCTGCTCTGTACTTTCCGCTTTGCGATATGCCAACTCAGAAAAGCCCGATAAATTACCTGCAATTTGATATTCCATACCTGGAATTGCAGTGACTGCCCAATCGCTGTCTTGTACTTCATAACGCATGGTAATGGATGTATTTATAGTGTCGCTGAACTTATATGCCACGGCAGAACTTAAGCTATAAATATCATCTTCATTACTAAAACCAGCATCACCCGTTGCAATGACAGCTTCAGCTAGAATTGCCATCGACAATTTGTCGTCATGCAAATCAATGGCTTTTTTCAAACCAATGCTAACATCGCCTAAACCATCATCTTCGACCGATTTTCCTGCAACTTTCGTTTTCGTCCATGCAGGTCCTTGCCAGCCCAATTGCAATTCTAAATCTTGAGCTAAGCCCGTACGAAATAACATGTCTGCATTTAAAGTGGTGGTTTTGACTTTCTCGCCATTTTCATCGCGGCTTTCAGCATAACTGGCATTCGGCAAACTTTGCTCCCAAGCCAAGCGACCTACAGGCGTAATACCTGTGCCCATACCTGCACCCGGACGATCAAATGAAAAATCTGCGGCCATTGCAGATAGGCTCAAACCAGAAAGTGTGGCAATACTTAAAACTTTAAATACAGTCATGTTGATTCTCTCAATTAAGCTAATTCTTTTGTCATTTTTGCGCCATGGCTACGCAAAAGATCTAAGGTTTGTTTTTCTTCGTCTAAGGCTTCAGACCAATTAATTGCATCAAAATCACAGTCAAAAAATAATTCACTAATTGATGACAAGATACTGAGACCATCGCTATCGATCATATTCGGATTCACTTTTTCATCTAATAAGCGCTGTACGGCTGGCACACAGGCTGCACTTGCAGCATCCCATAATGGACCATAAACTTCCTCTGCATCCCATAAGTGCACATTGGTTTTCGCCTGTATTAAAGCTTCTAAAATATCCATATGAACTTGAAGTTGTTGTTGTTTTTGCTCTTGATTCATTGGTTGGCCCGCTTCATAAGCTTCGCACACCATTTCCCACCATTTAAATAGACCATCTGACCAAACAGAAATCGCAGGACCTTTTTCAAAATCGACAAAATTCGGATTGAGACCATCTGCTAACAGGCGTTGCACCTGTGCAAGATCCTGTTCTTCTAAAGCCTGCACAAAAAGCTGTTGTTGTGCTGTTAACATTTGGGAAGCTCACTTCAATTTATTTTGATCTATTATGCCGAATAAAGCGCTGTTTGTTTGAATTTCATGTAAAAACAAAACACAAAAAATAAAAGTCATAAAAAAAGCCCCTTTCGGGGGCTTTTTTTGTTTGCGACTTATTCGTCGCCCAGATCGTCCGCTTCAGCAAAAGCTGGTTGAGTTGCTCGCGGATTTTCTTTCTTTTCAAATAAATGTTCTAGACTACGTTTAAGTCGTTCGATCGCACCATGAATTGCAGTATCTACATTATGACCGCGATGGTTCACGACTACAGGTTTTAACCCTGCTGGACGTGCTTCGATCATACATTTGATGTCATCGCTACCGCCCTTATCCCCATTTTCATCACTTAAATGCACCGAAAAGTGGGTAATGCGTTCACTATGGCGCTGAAATTCTTCATTAAGTTCTGCACGAACGTAAGTAATTAATCGATCACTATTTGTAATGTTTTTGTCTGTACGGATTTCAATGTTCATAATATCATCCTCATATCTATCTGTATTAGCTATAAATATTTGTGCAAAACTTATTATCTTGGCACGTTACACTTGCTGTTTAAATCACAGCAATGACCATCTTCAATTTCGTTTGGAACATTGTCCTCCACATTGAATGATGAACACTTAAGAGTCTGCAGATCCGTGTCCTTATACTTCGAATATCGGTCTTAAGTTAAAATTTTGCAAGTGCTATTTTGATATTTTTTTTAAATCCATATTTAAAATAAGACTTTCTTTTCTTTTATGCGCATTTTTTATTGGCTTTGGTCATGTTTTTGCCACTTTATGTATATTGTTTTAGCAATTAAATCTTAAGTTTATCTGTTTTAAGTGCAATTAAATAATGACGAATATTCATTTTTTATAATCTAATCAACAACCTTAATTTACAAACTTTTTTTGCCACTGAGTAAAATTTGGCTTTATTTTTGCTTAAGAATCTGTATGCTTTCAGTGCTTCTTGGGGGGATATATTTTTAATGAAACTTACACGATTAGTTGCTACATGCGCATTGGCTTCTGCTGCTGCATTTACACAAGCTGCGCCTGTTTGGCAAGACTTCAGTATTACTGGTCTTTATGGTGAAAATTACAAATCACCATTTGCCAATGGTGATGAAAAAATCGATCAAAGTACCGTTACTTTTGAATATGGCGCTGGCCTTAAATATGGTGATTTCTTTGCATTTGCTGACCGTGCAAATAACGATGTAGATGGCAATACCACATATTTCGAAGTTTCACCACGTATAAGTCTTGGTGCAGTTTCAGGTCAGAAACTTGCTGTAGGTCCAATTAAAGACGTTTTAATTGCTGGTACTTGGGAAGGTAACAGCGGTAACTATCCTGGTGCAGATTTCAATAACTACCTTTATGGTATTGGTTTCGATCTCGAGATCCCATATTTCAAATATGCACAATTAAACTTCTATAAAGCTGACAACGATAAAAAAGTGTCAAAAGATGATTATCAAATGACATTTGCCTATGGTATTCCATTTAACGTTGGTGCTGAAGATTTCCTTGTTGATGGCTTCCTAGACTGGTCAACTGCTGAATCAGACCACGCAAGCGAATTAAACTGGACAACTCAGTACAAATGGAATGTTGGTAAACACTTTTCTCCAGATACTCGTCTATACGTAGGTATTGAGCATTCCGTTTGGAATAATAAATTTGGTAACAAATCTGGTATCAATCAAAATGACGTAAGTGCTTTAGTGAAATACCACTTCTAAGCCAAGCGTTTATATCAAGAAAAGCAAGACCATGGTCTTGCTTTTTTTATGGCGATCGGTAGACAATCAAATGCGTTTTATCGATTGATGAGCACCATGCCATTCTACATTCGCCCTGCCACATCTACTGATCTGCCAAACATTATGGCGATTTATAATCATGAAGTTTTGCATGGTTTTGTCACATGGAATCATCAGGCTTTTCCGCTTGAATACTTTCAACAAAAGCTAGATGAGTTGAATGCACAAAACTATCCATTTTTTGTCATCGTCGATGTGGGTCATAATACTGAGCAAGTTGCGGGTTATGCCGATTATGCTGCTTTTCGCAATTTTGCGGGTTACCGCCATACGGTGGAACATTCGGTATATATTGATCCTCGCTATGCACGAAAAGGCTATGGGTCGGCATTACTCGATCATTTAATTCAACATGCGAAAACACAGCAAGTACATGTCATGATTGCAGGTATTGATCATGGCAATACCGCCTCCATCGCACTTCATGAAAAGTTTGGTTTTCAGCAAACCGGTTATATGCCTGAGGTGGGGCAAAAATTTGGCGAATGGCGCGATTTGGTGCTAATGCAATTGAACTTGTAATAGCTATTTTCAACTCATTATTTAAAATAGTTTTTCCAATCGAATACCATCTTTAATCACACTCAAAACCGTTAAATTTTGTCGAGCGGCATCGCGGTAAAAACTTTGTAGCTGTAGATAAATCAATTTGAGTTCGGCAAGCTTCAACTCATTTTCAGGTGTTGTGTCCGCAATGGACAATAGATAGCGTTTTTTAATTTCATCAACACTTAAGTTCGCTAAAACATGCTGAATTTCATCGACCCGAACCACCGTATTGTAATGTACTGCCAAACTGAGTCCCGGACGTCGATCTGAAAGTGGATGTTCAGTTTCAATAGCATAAGTCAACGACGTCTTTGACTGCCCTTGTGGATTGAGTAATTGATTGAGTACTTCCCATGTTTCACCCAAGAACAGCGAGTGTTGCATAAATGGAGATTCGAGCACATCTTGTGGCGTTTCCGCTTCTAATATTAATGTCTCTAAATCATTAGGTTTTACTAAAAATAAAATTGCGTCCATATTCTTATCTTCTTGTTATGACTTAACTTTAGATTAATCCAATTTGAGTAAAAAATATGCAGATGATTTGTATTTTTAATCCTTAAAATTTCGCTTGATTCAAGCCTTTCCAAAAAAATTTAATTGAAGCGTGCAGCAACGCTGCATAAAAAAAGGACATTCTGCGAATGCCACTTTAGATCAAAGTGGCATTTTTTTCTGCCAATTTTTAAATCAACCGAAAGGAGAAATACTAAATCGCCACTAACTCACGAATCCCCTTTGCTGGCATTTCATTGCCGATCCCTTGCGCGACAACTTGTCCACGCGCCATGACGGTATAACCGTCGGCAAGCTCTTCGGCAAAGTCATAAAATTGCTCAACCAAGACGATCGACATGTCTCCACCAGCTGCAAGTTTTCGAATGACCCGGCCAATGTCTTTAATAATTGAAGGCTGAATGCCTTCAGTCGGTTCATCTAAAATCAATACTCTTGGCTCAGATGCCAGCGCCCGTGCAATAGCCAGTTGTTGCTGCTGACCTCCCGATAAATCACCCCCTCGCCGATGCTGCATTTCATCTAATACAGGAAAAATTTCATACAGATGTTCAGGCACTTTACGGGTTTTAACACCTTTAAATTTTGCCATCCCGATGAGGATGTTTTCCTCTACTGTTAAGGTTGAAAAAATATCGCGACCTTGTGGTACATAGGCCAAACCCGCGTGGACACGCTGTTCTGGACTGAGTTTGGAAATATCCTGTCCATCCAATAAGATCTGACCCGATTTAATTGGCAATATGCCCATTAAACATTTTAATAGCGTGGTTTTACCGACGCCATTACGCCCCAACACTACAGAGCATTCTCCAACAGGCGCACTCAATGACACATCCCGCAAGATATGACTCCCACCATAATATTGATTGACGTTTTTGACTTCTAACATGGTCTACTCCCTAACGTCCTAAATACTTTTCAATCACATCTTCATTGGCCTGTACCTCAGCCAAAGTGCCTTCTGCCAAAATTGCTCCTTGTGCTAAAACTGTGACTTTTTCACTGATGGTGTCAATAAAACTCATGTCATGTTCCACCACCACGAGGGTATGGTTCTTTTTCAGTTCTAAACATAGTTCCGCCGTGCGTTCTGTTTCAGCATCAGTCATGCCAGCAACTGGCTCATCCAATAAGATGAGTTTGGGACGTTGCATCAGTAACATGCCAATTTCCAACCACTGTTTTTGCCCATGTGAAAGAAGTCCAGCCGGTTTATTTACTAGTTCCTGTAAGCGAATTTGTGCCAATGATTCATCTAAGGCATTTTGTGCATCTGGATCAAGTTTGCTAAAGAGGCTTTTTTTCACGCGCTTATCTTTGGGTGCTGCAAGCAGTAAATTTTCCATCACCGTGAAGTTTTCAAACACCGTTGGCTTCTGAAATTTTCGACCTATGCCTGCCTCAGCAATTTGTTCCGTACTCATTTTCTCCAAATCATAAGTTTGTCCAAAAAATGCACTGCCTTCTGTAGGACGTGTTTTGCCTGTAATCACATCCATTAAAGTGGTTTTACCTGCCCCATTGGGTCCAATGATGCAACGTAGCTCACCTTCATTAATATAGAGCGATAAATGATTGAGGGCACGAAAAGCGTCGAACCATACACTGACGTTTTCTAAATACAGCGCTACACCATGGGTAAAATCTGCACCTGACACTTTGGGACGACCATAGCCTTCAGCAGCATGTCCGCCATGCGCTTGAATTACATCACTCATTCGCTACGCTCCTTTTTAAAACGCTCTAACAGCCCAATCACACCTTTTGGCAGAAAAATCGTCACCACAATAAATAATGCCCCTAAGATCAGTAACCATGCCTCTGGATACGCCACGGTGAAATAGGTTTTCATACCATTAATCAGACCAGCACCGAGTATTGGACCGATTAAGGTGCCTCGCCCACCTGCTGCGACCCACACCGCCATTTCAATCGAGTTCACAGGGTTCATTTCACTTGGATTGATAATTCCGACCTGTGGCACATATAACGCACCTGCGATACCCGCAATCACCGCAGATAACACCCATGCCGACAACTTGTACCATAGTGTGCGATAACCTAAATATTGCAGACGATTCTCACTATCACGAATTGCCCCCAACACCCGCCCATAAGGCTTATTCATGAGATGACGCAGTCCTATAAAGCACAGCAATAACATTAATGCGGTCAGGAAACATAAGCTGGCACGCATAGGTGCAGAAGTAATATCCAGACCTAAAATGGTTTTAAACCCCGTAAAACCATTGTTGCCGCCAAACCCCGTTTCATTGCGGAAGAACAATAAAGCTGCGGCAAAAGTCATGGCTTGGGTAATAATAGAAAAGTAAACACCTTTAATTTTGGAGCGGAAGGCAAAGAAACCGAATATAAAGGCGATGAGTCCAGGGACCAAAACGACCAAAGCCAGTGCCCATAAAAAATGATTTGTACCGACCCAATACCATGGTAATTCGGTCCAGCTTAGGAAGCGCATAAAATCAGGTAAGCCATCGCCTGCGGCTTCTCGCATCAAGTACATACCAAACGCATAACCGCCCAAAGCGAAATATAGACCATGTCCAAGACTCAAAATGCCGGCATAGCCCCAGACCAAATCCAGTGCCAAAGCAACCAAGGCCAAACACATAATTTTGCCAATTAAGGTCACCCAATAAGCAGACAAATGCAGGGCTGAATCGGCAGGTAAAACATGCAACCACGGTAAGATCAATAGAATGGCAAAACACACGGCAATCGCCACACCGCTATAAGGTTTATCGGATAATAATGAAGTGATTTTCATGCGCTTACTCCACAAATCGGCCTTTGATAGCAAACAAACCTTGTGGACGTTTTTGAATAAACAAAATCACAAGAACCAGTAGAATAATTTTGGCCAATACCGCACCCATGCCAATTTCGAGCACTGTACCGCTGATGCCTAGGCCTAAAGCAGCCAATACAGCGCCCCACACTTGACCCACGCCGCCAACCACAACCACCAAGAAAGCATCGATAATGTAATTTTGACCCAAATCTGGACCTACGTTTCCAACCTGCGCTAAGGCACATCCTGCAAGGCCTGCCAGTCCAGAACCCAATCCAAACGCTAGCATATCGACACGACCTGAGCGAATACCGACGGCTTGCGCCATTTGACGGTTTTGCGTTACCGCCCGAACAAACAGCCCAAAGCGGGTTTTATTGAGGAGATAAATCAGCAATAGCAGTACTGCAACAGTGAAGCCAATGATGGCAATACGGTTGTATGGCAGCATCAAACTTGGTGTTAAAGCGATCCCGCCTGAGAGCCATGAAATATTTGACACCTCGACATTTTGAGCACCGAACACCATGCGTACGACTTGCATCAGAATTAAGCTCACCCCAAAGGTTGCCAATAAGGTCTCTAACTGACGCCCATATAAAGGGCGAATCACCGTGCGTTCAATCAACATCCCAATCAAGGCACTGACCAAGAACGCCGCAGGAATGGCAGCAATCAGGTACCAATCGACATAACTACTGAGGTAGCTTTTAAATAGGCTTTGCACCACATAAGTCGTATAAGCACCTATCATAATCAGTTCGCCATGTGCCATATTAATGACACCGAGTAAACCATAAGTAATTGCGAGTCCTAGGGCTGCCAGTAACAAAATGCTTGCTGTGCTGAGTCCTGAAAATACATGCCCTGTCCATTCACTGGCTTGGATCCGTGTTTTAATCTTGCTTTTGGCCTCAACCAGCGCAGCTTTTAATTCGGGGTGTATATTCGGCTGTTGTAATTCTTGTTCAACCATCGCCAAGACATCTGGTCGGTCAGATGCTTGCAGGACTTTTACAGCATTAATTTTTTCTAAAATTTCTGAACTTTGATAATCCAAACGGGCTTTTAATTGTGCTAAACGCGCTTTGACCTTGTTATTTTTTTCATTCAAATACAGCTGATTAATGCTTGCAACATCCAATTCAGCCAAGTTATTTTCTAAAATATCTATGGCATCTAAACGCTGCGCAAGATCATCGGATTTTAGTTTTTGTTTGGCTTGAGCAAAGCTCAGTGCCTTCTGTAAGGTATTCACCAAAGTCACTTGAGACAGATCTGCTGGCCAGTCTTTGACTTCAGTTAAGTCTGGATAACTCAGCAGTTGATCTTCAGCCTGCAAAATATAGGTTTGACTTGAGCTATCACTATACAGTTGGTCTTGTTCCACATACCCTGCAAGTTGATCGAGCTGTTCAATGCTCGCAGGCCATGCATTTAATAAGCTTCGACGCTGAGCAAAATCACCGCGGACAAATTGTTGAATAGCATTGTCTTGGGCCATCGTTTCGGTGGTGATTGATGCTTCAGTCGTGCTGTTGGCATGTAGACTTTGCAAAGTAATGAAAGAACTGAGCAATATAAAAAGAAGTGAAAAATAGCGGATTTTATTCATGTTATTGAGATCCCTAATGAGTTATGACCAGCCTTGTACAGGCAACTCCATCGTTTGGATGTCCGCCTATGCAGCGGACATCATTAGGTACGATTATTTCGGGATGTATGGGCTCCAAGGCTCCGCAGCAATGGTTTTCGGTGTTTTGTGTACCACATCAAACTGACCGTCGGCACGGATCTGACCAATCATCACCGGTTTATGTAAATGATGGTTGGTTGCATCCATTTGTAAGGTATAGCCTGATGGGGCTTTAAACTCTTGACCCGCCATTGCCTCACGTACTTTATCGACATCAGTCGTACCAGCTTTTTCAACCGCTTGTTTCCACATATGGATACCGACATAAGTCGCTTCCATTGGGTCATTGGTCACAAATTTATCGGCATTTGGCAGTTTATATTCCACGGCATACTGCTTCATTTTATTGGTAAATTCAGTATTCACTGGATTTTTCACCGACATGAAATAGTTCCAAGATGCCAAATGTCCAACCAATGGCTTGGTATCAATACCGCGTAGTTCTTCTTCACCGACGGAGAATGCCATGACTGGAATATCCGCAGCTTTAATCCCTTGGTTGCCTAATTCACGATAGAACGGCACATTTGAATCACCGTTAATGGTCGAGATCACAGCAGTCTTTTTGCCTGCTGCAAATTTCTTCACATTGCCAACAATAGTTTGATAGTTACTATGACCAAACGGTGTGTATTCTTCCATGATGTCGGCATCGGCAACGCCTTTCGACTTTAAGAAAGCACGAAGAATTTTATTGGTGGTACGTGGATAGACATAGTCCGTACCAAGTAAGACGAAGCGCTCTGCTTTACCGCCTTCCTCACTCATTAAATATTCCACCGCAGGAAGCGCCTGCTGATTTGGCGCAGCGCCAGTATAGAAAATATTTTTAGATTGTTCCTGACCCTCGTATTGCACTGGATAAAACAGTAAGCCATTCAACTCTTCGACGACAGGCAGAACGGATTTCCGCGATACTGACGTCCAACAACCAAAAATCACTGCGACTTTGTCTTGGGTAATCAGCTGACGGGTTTTTTCCGCAAATAATGGCCAATCTGATGCAGGATCGACCACCACAGGTTCAAGTTTTTTTCCAAGTACCCCGCCATTGGCATTGATCTCATTAATGGTCATCAAGGCCGTATCTTTCAGCGAAGTTTCTGAAATCGCCATGGTGCCAGACAGTGAATGTAAGATACCAACCTTAATGGTATCGCCGCTGCTTGCTGGTGCTTTGGCTTCAGTCTGGGTTTCTGCTGTTTTTTCCGCAGGCTTCGAACATCCCGATAAAACCAGCGTCCCCATTATTGCTGCTGCAAGTAATTTTTTAGGCATTTTTTTGTGTTGCAACATAGTCATTTCTCCAAGGGTCTTGGTGCACTTTTGATATGCAGGTGTTTAGTATTGTTATTGCCTACAATTCAATTTCTGTGCCACATCGATGGAGCAACATGCTCAAAGCAAAAGAGATTATTTAAATTTATTTATAAAAAACATGATGATATAAACAATTATAAAAACATATTGGCTACATAATAATTTTCATCTTTATCCGTCTATCCTGACTGTGTTGAACAAGTCACCATTCGAAAATTGCCATTATTTTTGTTCTTGCTGTACGAATTAAGTGCACAGCACTTCAAGGTTTATGCACAGTTTTTGTTCATTTTTAGATAGGACATAAAAAAGCCCGCATGTGCGGGCTTCAATATCGAGCAGATCACTGAAGGTCGATTAAACCGCCAAATCCGCCAAATTACCTTTTTGTTCCAACCAATGTTTACGGTCAGAAGAGCGTTTTTTCGCAAGGAGTTTATCCAATAAACCAGCAGTAAAATGCATATCATCCAAATCAAGCTGTACCAAGCGACGAGTATTTGGATCCATCGTGGTTTCACGCAATTGACTTGCGTTCATCTCACCCAAACCTTTGAATCGGGTAATTTGCGGATTTTTGGTTTTGCATTTTTTCAAAATGCTTTCCAATTCATCGTCATCCAGCGCGTAATGCACATCTTTGTTGTCATCAATACGATAAAGCGGTGGCATTGCAACGAACAGATGACCTTCTTCCACTAGAGTTGGGAAATGTCTAACAAACAGCGCACAGAGCAAGGTCGCAATATGTAGACCGTCCGAATCCGCATCGGCCAAAATACAAATTTTGCCATAACGCAGTTCAGATAAGTCATCACTCCCCGGATCCACGCCAATCGCAATCGCAATGTCATGGACTTCCTGCGATGCTAAAACTTCGTCTGAAGAGACTTCCCACGTGTTTAAAATCTTACCGCGAATCGGCATGATCGCTTGGAAGTTCTTATCACGCGCTTGTTTGGCTGAACCGCCCGCAGAGTCACCTTCCACAATAAACAGTTCAGACTCTTCTAAAGTGTGCCCTACGCAGTCAGCTAACTTACCCGGCAATGCAGGGCCTGAGACGATTTTTTTACGCTCGACTTTTTTTGCTGCTTTTAAACGACGACCCGCTTTGGCAATCACCATTTCCGCCAGTTGCATCGCAATGTCAGAGTTCTGGTTGAGCCACAAGGCAAACGCATCTTTGGCAATGTTCAGTACCACGCCCGATGCTTCACGGCTTGAGAGGCGTTCTTTGGTTTGCCCTGAAAACTGTGGTTCTTGGAATTTAAGTGACAAAATAAAGTTCACGCCATCCCAGACATCTTCAGCAGACAACTTCATGTTCCGTGGCAACAAATTACGTAATTCACAGAATTCACGAATTGCATCAGTCACGCCTGAACGTAAACCGTTCACGTGTGTACCACCTTGCGCAGTTGGAATTAAGTTCACATAACTTTCTTGGATCTGTTCACCGCCTTCAACGTTCCAACAAATCGCAAATTCAGCGCTGGCACGCTCAGCTTCACCTGTGGCTACAAAAGCAGGTACAGGCACGATGTCACGGTCTTGCAATTCATCCATCAAATAGTCGACAAGACCATTTTCAAACTGCCATTCGATCTTTTCATTGTTGATTTGATCGATATAAATAATCTGCAAGCCAGCCGCCAAAACAGCCTTGGCTTTTAAATTATGTTTTAAGGCTTTGAGGGCAAATTTAGGTGAGTCAAAATATTTGGCTTCAGGCCAAAAATGCACCGTGGTTCCTGTTGCACGTTTGGCACATTTACCTTCCAGCACTTCCAGTGGTGCAACGGGTGCACCGTGCTCAAAGGCCATTTTATACAAGTTGCCCTGACGCTGAACTTCCACTTCTACACGGTCAGACAATGCGTTCACGACTGAGATACCCACACCGTGTAAACCACCCGAGAACTGATAGTTGTCGGTACTGAATTTACCGCCGGCATGGAGTTTGGTCAGAATGATTTCAATACCGCTTTGACCATATTCAGGGTGAATATCGACCGGCATACCGCGACCATTATCTTCTACAGACAAAGAGCCATCTTTATATACGGTCACGGTAATTTTATTGGCATGACCTGCAAGTGCTTCATCGACGGAGTTATCAATCACTTCCTGCGCCAAATGGTTCGGACGTGTGGTGTCTGTATACATCCCCGGACGGCGACGTACTGGATCGAGGCCAGATAAAACTTCAAGTGATTGAGCCGTATATTGCGTCACGTTGCAAAATTCCCTGCTTTCTTGGTTAAAACATTTTCTTCAAGCGCTACAGTATATGCTTTTTTCTTAAAATGCATATCTCTAGCCATCAGCCGCTATTTTCTTAATCGTTTAAAACGTCAAATGATGTCGCAACTACCTATTTCGCTGTTTTTTTGGTAATTGCTGCTTAGCGACTGCATATTTTTGACAGCATCGGCTAAAAACTGCAAGACCATTGGTATTTTTTCTGCAAAATCATCCATGCCATGACTCCCGCCAACATCCGTCATCACCAGTGCCATACCGGCTTCTTCTGCGCTATAAAATTGTTGTGCTTCTCGATAGTCCAAGGTTTCATCACCTTGCTGCAACAACACCAATAGAAGTTTGGGATGTGGAATCTGCTGCACGGCCAAGCTTTGCATATCATCCAATTGCGCATCATCTAAACGCCACGTCTTTGTGACTTGATAAGGCAAACGGACGTGTTGAAATAAGTCACGGAACAATTGCCATGGTCGAATGGCAGGGTTAATGAGTACTGTTGGCAACTGATACTGTGCCATCAATTGTGTGGCATAGAATCCCCCTAAACTGCTCCCCACCAAGACCACTTTATTTAAGGATTCAATTAAAGCAGACATTTCTGCCATCACCTGTTGGGGCGGTTTATTTAAATTGGGTAAATGCACCGAAATGTTAGAATATCCTGCTGTATATTGCTTGAGTAATTGACCTTTGATTGAATTTTCGCTGCTTTGAAACCCATGTAAATAAATAATATTCATGCTTTAATTCCTAACCATGTCTTTATTTCAGCTAAAATCAGTTATAAATGTGAAGCATCCATCACACATTTTATTAATTTAACTTTTAGTAAAATTGTCGGACAAAAAACTTTCACCTCAATGCCCGATCTATGTATTGTAAGTGTGGTTCATGAATTTTTTATAAAATAAACAATGAAACACCGCCCGTTCCAGCGAAAAATAAAATTTAGGAATTGGGTCTGAATGTAAGGATAGGAAGACAATGCCGAGTTTAACACCGTTGCATGAAACCTACTGCAAATGGGACCGTACACCGCCAAGCCAAGCCGATGTTTTGGAAGGACTAGCACAGTTGGTCACGATGCGTTTTAGCGATGTGGTGCATGACTTAATCAAAAACATTCAACGCGAAATCCTCATGAGTATTTTTGGCATGAGTGAACAAGGCTCTAGCGCTTTTCACAAACAGCCGACGATTGCTCGACTTTATGAGTTTTCTTACAACAGCTTTTTCAATTATGGGAACTACCTGCTTGCACCTGTTTTGCGAAGCATTATTGAAAAATTCCCACGCTTACATGAAAAACCGTTGACCCCATCACTACACGTTTTGGTTGGTGCATTGAATGGTGTACTGGGCGATTATTTACTGAAATATCATAATCCAATGGCGCTACCGATGGTGGTCTATGACCACTATGGTGCAGTGCAAAAAGGCGAACTTACCGGTCGAATTACCCTATTGGTACATGGCTTATGTATGAGCCATTTATCGTGGTCAACCTCAAAATATGGTGGCATTGGTGAAAAATTGCTGTCACAGCGCGATCACAACACCATGCTCTACCTTAACTACAACACGGGTCGTCGTATTTCAACCAATGGGCGCAGTCTAGCCAACACCCTAGAAGATTTAGTCCGTCGTAATCCTGGCATCACCAGTATCGACCTGATCGGTCACAGTATGGGTGGCTTGGTCTCTCGTAGCGCCATTTTCTATGGCAAACAAAACATGTACCAGTGGATTCACCAAGTTGAAAATTTGGTCTGCTTAGGCTCACCACATCATGGCGCTGCCCTTGAACGTTTTGGTTTTAATTTACAAGATCGATTGGGGCGTTTCCCTTTGGTCAAAATCGTGGGACACATCGTCAATATTCGCAGTAACGGTATTTTAGATTTACGTTATGGCAGTGTACGCGATGATGATTGGGAACATAATGATGTACGTATCGGTTTAGTGGATGACAACCGTAAACCTGCACCGATTCCTTCACATATTAATACCTACTTAGTCGCAGGTACGATTGAATACGAGCATCGTCGTAATAAAACACTGCACGTAATTGGCGATTATTTGGTCAGCGTAAAAAGTGCTTTGGGTGAACATCCCAATGCCCGCTATCAGTTAAAAGTGCCTGACTCACATAAAGCCATTTTTTATGGTTTAAACCATTTTGAAATTCAGCATCACCCACAAGTGGCTGAACAAATTGTGCATTGGTTCTATCCAAATAGTGAAGACAAAGTGCATGAACATATGTACGAGTTCATGTTGGATTTAGACAGTATGGAAGGTATTGCTCTCACTTAAAGCACATCCTTAGCAATAAAAAAGCCCTCAACAGAGGGCTTTTTTATATTTGTTTAATTAGTATTTATCACGTAAGCGTTTTACTGGTGCTGTTTGATATTTTCTAAATAACTGCCATAGACTGATTAACGTTAATAACGCAAAAAACACAAAAGACCATACAGGTAAAGATTGCCCTAAGAAGGTCCAGTCGACTTTGGCACATTCACCTGAACCTGTCAGTACTTGTTCAAATACTGATTTCATGGGCAAAGTTTCTACCCAATAATCTAGACCGGGACCACAACTTGGGACTTTGTCTGGTGGTAGATTTTGCAGCCAGATATGACGTGCAGCCACACCTGCCGACCATAAAATCGAGATGCTCCCCAATAAAGCATAAATGCGTTTACCCACATTCGACTTCGGATTATGAAGGAGTGCAATCAATGAAATGATGCCCAAACCAATCAAACCGATGCGCTGGAATACACACAATGGACAAGGGCTTAAACCCTGAACATGCTCTAAAAATAGCGCGAATGACATACCCATCACGCTGGCTAAAAACAACAAACCACTCACGAAGCGGAAACTCCATTTCATGGTAAATCCTCTTAATTTTTATCTAAAATTTTTCAAATATTCTTCAAAACTGATGCTGGTCTCTTGTTCAAGCTGAGCTTGCTTGTCTAAAGACAAGGCTGCGGCTTCGGCAAAATAAGCAGTCGTTTCTGGGCTTAATTGATGTTGTTCATACACGTCCGCATGTTGTTGGGCGATATAACTGCCAAAACTCCATGTGCCGCCTTGTTCAAGGGTATCGGCAATCATTTTTGCCGACAAGGTTTCATCCACTTCATTGACGCGTGATTGCATCACAGCCATGGCCTGAATGTAAATATCTGTATTGTAAGCATGGTCAAGGAGCTCGGCCAAAGGTTGCATGGCGGTCACATGATCACCACACCACTGTTCAATGGCAATCGCAGTTCCTTGCTGCATAATGCTAGCATTCGGCGCACGACCACGATTGACCACTTCAGCTTGATTTCGCTCAATTTCATTTTGCTCATCATCTAGCAATGCCGGGCTGTCTTTTAATAAACAATACAACGCAATCACTTCCAGTAATGCGGCAGTATCTTCATTAATACCGATTGGGCTATACGGGTTCACATCAACCGCACGTAACTCAACATAGCCTACACCACGTTTTTGCAAGGCTTCAGACGGTGTTTCACCTTCCTGCGGCACTTGTTTCGGACGGACTAAACTGTAGTATTCATTTTCAATTTGCAGCACATGATCATTAATTTGAATCGGCTCACCTTGTGCATCATTTAGACCTAAGTAACTAAAAGGTGCATACGGCGTGTGTACTGCTTTTTGTAAACCTTCTAAATAGCCTTGGATGTCGTTGTAGTGAATACCTAACTGTTTTTGTGCCGAATTTTGATAGCCAAAATTACCCATACGTAGCGCAGTCGCATAAGGTAGGAACAGTGTTCCTTTGAGTAAGGGCAGCAATTGATGATCACGACCCGTCATAAAGCATTTGCATACCGACGGGCTTGCACCCACCAAGAACATCACCAAAGGGGTTAAGCGAATAAAATTACGAATCAGACCAAAATAGCGATGGCTGCGATAGTCCTGCAAAGACAGTGCTTTTAAGCTGTCATTGCTTTCGTGTGCTTGTAAGGCTTCAAAAAAATGATCTGGGAAAGATAGATTGTAGTGCACCCCTGAAATGGTCTGCATGCGACGACCATAGCGCACACCTAAACCACGACGGTATAAGGTTTTAAAGCGTCCGATGTTAGAACTGCCATATTGCGCTAAACGAATGCTCTCTTCGTCTTCATCCAACATACACGGCATCGACAGCGGCCATAGTTTTTCACCATGTTCCAAATGTGTATGCGCAACAGCATGAATATCTTTTAAATAATTTAATGCTTCAGGAATGCTTTCTTTTGGTGGAGTAATAAACTCCATTAAAGCTTCTGAATAGTCTGTCGTGATATGTGGATGGGTTAATGCCGCGCCCAAAGCCACGGGATGATTGGCCTGTGATAAAAAGCCATTGCTTTGCATACGCAAACTTTCACGCTCAATACCGCGCAACATCCCTTGAATCAGCGAAGAATCCACCCACGTCGGTAAAATGTCTTGAGAGGTCGATTCAGGTTGACTCATTGCTATCTCGCTTAATGGAAGAAACTACTAAAATAAAATCATTCATTTATATCAGTATAACGCGAATTTTAGAGCGCATCTGAACCTCGAAATTGTTTTGAGGCAAATCAAGATTATATTTTGGCAAATTTTTATCACAAACTTAGTGTTTATGACATTTGAAAATTGTGATTTTATAAATAAATAAATGCAAATCAAGTATAAAACTTATGAATTATCAAGATATTCTCGACTTTTGGTTTAATCCTGAGCAGCAGCCAAACTGGTTCGCTAAAAGCAATAATTTTGATGTTTTAATCGAAAAAAAGTTTAAAGAACTCCATCAACAAGCTTGCCAATCGGAACTATGGACATGGCGTAGCTCTGCTGAGAGGCGTTTGGCTGAAATCATTGTCTTAGATCAGTTCTCCCGCAATTTATATCGTGATTCACCCCATGCCTTCGCTCAAGATGCCATGGCATTGGCACTCGCGCAGGAAACTGTCGCTCAGGGTTTAGACCGAAATCTTGCCCCAGTACAACGTTCCTTTTTATATATGCCCTATATGCACAGTGAATCGGCTAAAATACATCAAATCGGGTTAGAATTATTTGAACAGCTCGGTAATCCGATTAATTTAGAATTTGAAAAGAAACATAAAGTCATTATCGATCGATTTGGGCGCTATCCACATCGCAACAAAGTTTTGGGTAGAACATCAACCACAGAAGAATTGGAATTTTTAACCCAACCCAATTCAAGTTTTTAATTAATGGCTAAAAACCAGTATTTCTCCCCTTGCCATTAACCCATCATCAGGAGCATGAGCATGAAGAAAATGATCATTGTCGCTGCAATCACCGCAGCGCTGGGCTTCACAGGATGTGCAACCACACCATCCAAACCCTTAACGTTTGAGCAGTTGGGTCGTTACTCAGCAACGCCTTTAAATGCCCAAAGTTATCGTATTAGTTTCCAAGCTCGTCCCAATATGAGCTATGGTACAGCCGAAGAAATCACCTTGGTTAAGGCGGCACAAACGACGCTACATAATGGTTATCAATATTTTAAGGTCATCGATGACCCAAGTAACCGTACACAAAAACCACCACGCCAAGCCGTAATTTATCCAGACCCAATGCCGTATCCATATGGCTATTACCGTCGTCATCCTGGTTTCTGGCCTGGCCCATTCTACGATGTGCCCCAAGTCGTGACCTTAGACCCAACTCAAGTGTCTTATAGCATCACCTGTTATAAAACTCGGGCGCTAGCACCGCAAGATGCTTTTGATGCACGCTTAATCTTGCAATCTCTCGGTGCCAAATATGGTCTAGACACCCAAGGCAATCCGTTGCCAGTCGAGACTGCTCCAGCAAAATCCTAAGTGTGAGTAAAGCTAATCTATGACCGATCCAATTCAGCACACCGTTTCGCCGAACCTACAACGCAGTAAGCGCTTCGCCACCATCGCTTTGGTGGTGGCTGTGCTGGCATGGATTGCTTTGATGATCGTTGCCAAATTGCTACCCGATTATATTTGGCTGATTCATATTTTGATGCTTTCGGCTGAAGCAGGTGTGGTCGGTGGTTTGGCTGATTGGTATGCCATTACGGTGCTGTTTCGCAACCCTTTTGGTAAGTTTCCAATTCCAAAATTTTTACGCGATCACACCGAAATTATTCCACGCAACAAAGCTCGAATTGCAGAGTCAATGGGCCGCTTCGTGCAGGAAAATTTCCTATCACCTCAAGTGGTAGAAAGAAGTTTAGCCGAAACCGATATTTCACTCGCAGTGGGTAAATGGCTCGCCAATCCAAACAATAATGCCCAAGTGACACAAGTCATTCAGCAAACCGTTCCGAAAATTTTTGAATTTGTTGGTCAGGAACAAATTGGACGGTTTATTCAAAGCAACAGTGTGCAATGGGTCAAAAACACCCAAGTCAATCATTTGGCCAGCGAAATGCTGCGTGCGGTATTGGAAAATGACTTTCATCAAGATGTGCTACAACGTGGACTCGATATAGCCCATGATTGGATGCTGCAACATCCAGAGGAAACACGAGATTTATCGCGTCAATTGTTTAAAGAGTTGGGCGTATGGAAATTGGCAAAAGGTGCGAGTTGGATTGGTATAGATGTTCAACAGCGCACCATCGACTCCCTCGTAAATCGGGTTGAATCGATGCTGGCCGATCAGGAGCATCCATGGCGCCGAAAAATTGAAGAAATGGCGCAGCAACTCATGGAACAACTGGCTGATAACCACAGTGTCGCCAGTCAACGTCTAAATAACACCAAAGACGCCATGCTCGACAGTCCACAAATGCTGAATTTTATCAGTGGCGCTGTCGTGATTCTTTGCGATGCCATTCGTTCCGATCTGGAAAAACCTGACTCAGGCATTGCACAAAATTTACGGGTTGCGATTCAGCAAGTGGGCGAAAATATCGTGTCTAATGTTGCAGTACGCCAATTACTGAATGAAAAAATGAGCGACATTGCAATTAACTTGTCAGATCAATACAGCGAAAAAGTCATTCGTTTTATTAGTGAGCGCATTCATGAATGGGACTCGCGTGAAATGATCAATAAAATAGAAAATGAAGTCGGTGGCGACTTACACATGATCCGTGTCAACGGTGTGGTGGTCGGTGGCTTTATTGGCCTTGCGTTGGGGATTATTCGCGCTTGCGTGGAATGGCTACTCTAAACCGCTCATCACGAGATTTTCATTAATTACTAACTAACCACGCGGTTTTGCATGTAATACTTTGCAAGATTTGAGCTTTTTGGGCAGAACCGCTAATATCCCCCCCACACAACAATTCAATAGAACAATAAAAGCTTATGTCTTTGCACTACATTTTACCGCTTAGTTTCATTTTCACCTTTGCTGGCCTGACAGGCTGTCAAACCCTCTCTAAAACCAGTAGCACGGTCAGTGACAAAGTTATGGGTATGCTAGGTAAAGAAAAAGCGCCTGAAGTGAATCAAAAAGGGACGGTCGATATTAGTAAAAGTACCCAGCAGCAACTTGAAAATCTACTGGCCAATATGCCCAAAAATCAGTGGGTCTATATTGAAAATGACCAACAAGGCACCTCGACCCTAAAAAATAAGTCCAATGATAACTTTAGCTTAAGTCTAAAGCTGAACTGTAAAATTGCTACTCAGCGCCCAACTTTTAGCTTGACCAATAAAGATGATCAGGAAATTCTCAAAGCCCATGACAGTGCTGCGGGACAAATACAAATTTTGCTCGACAACAAAAATTATGGCAATCCATTTGAGCTGACGAATCATCAAAAATTTCAAAGCTTTAAAACGGCCTTAGCTCAAGCCAAAGTCATTAAAATTTTTAATGCATCCAAACTGTATACTTTTCAAAACAATAAAGCCGAATTGCTGACTAAACCAGTCAGTTGTCGAGATCAGCTCTAAGGCAAACAACTATTTCAATCGTGTGAATGGGTTTCCTTTCAAATTCATTAATTTAAGATGAAGCCTTATTCGAACTATTTTTTCGGTGGTTGTACGTCGTGCATATCCACCAATAAGCCGGTAAATCTGCGCACAAATGGCAAGAGCGTCACCACAATCGGGAAAGCGATCGCCCAAGAAATCATCCAGTTGTGAAACCACAATGCCAAAAATCCCTCAAACCAACCTAAATTACGCAGCATATTAATAAACGAAATAATCCCACTCATGAGGCATGACAAAATGAAGGGAACAATAATCAAGGCCCAACGTGCTGGAAGTTTAGGGATATTTCCAAAAATTTTAACCCTTTGCTGCGACATACAGAGTACTCAAATGAATCCGAATAAAATCTAAATTCATTTATATCGTTATTTTTCGATATAAGCAATATGACACTTTTATCGAATATTTTTTATTCACAACAAATGGGTTCACCTAAAGAGCCTGAAATTTGCTATATTTACCGTTTTTCTGCGACATTTATTTTTCGACTGATTATGAATACGGCAATACAAGCAGCGCTCGACCATGCAGTGCAATCCCTTCAAGCTGAAGGTGTACTCCCATCTGACTGGAACAACTCAAGCAATTTGACGCGAACTAAAGATCGAAGCCACGGTGACTTTGCGTCAAACATTGCCATGATTGCTTCTAAAGCTGCAGGTATGAAACCGCGTGATCTAGCCGAAAAAATTCTGGCACATCTTCCAGAAGTCGCAGATATCAGCAAAGCAGAAATTGCAGGTCCAGGCTTTATTAACTTCTTCTTAAATGCCGACCAACGTTTTGCTGTGTTAGACCAAATTCAAGCGCAGAAAGATCAATTCGGTCGTACCCAAGCCAACGCTGAAAAACGCGTACAAGTTGAATTTGTTTCTGCAAACCCAACGTCTAGCCTACACGTAGGTCATGGTCGTGGTGCAGCTTACGGCATGACTGTTGCTAACCTAATGGAAGCAACAGGTGCAAAAGTTGACCGTGAATACTATGTCAACGATGCGGGTCGCCAAATGGATATTTTGGCAACGTCGACTTACTTACGTTATTTAGAATTGACAGGTCAAACCTTAGTATTCCCTAAAAATGCATACCAAGGCGACTACGTTAAAGAAATCGCACAAAGCATTATCGACAAAGATGGCGATGTCCATGTCCGTCCTGTGGCCGACATCTATAAAGATGTGCCTGAAGATGTGCAATTTGCCGCTGAACCAGATGCAGAAGGCAATAAAGTTGTCCTATCTGGTGATAAAGAAAAACACATTGATGGCTTGATTCATAATTCTCAAAACCATTTAGCTGCGGGTTATCGTGTATTCCATCAAGCAGCGTTGAAAGCCATTCTGGATGACATTAAAGATGACCTCGGCGAGTTTGGTGTAACCTTCAACCAATGGTTCAGTGAAGCAACCTTGACTGAAAAAATTGATGAAGCGCTACAAATGCTCGATCAACGTGGTTTCTTATACGAAAAAGATGGCAACATTTGGTTTAAATCGACTGAATTTGGTGATGAAAAAGACCGTGTGGTGAAACGTCGTAATGGTCAAACCACTTACTTCGCTTCAGACATCGCTTATCACTTAAATAAACTGCAACGTGGTTATACCGATATCGTGGATATTTGGGGTTCTGACCACCACGGTTATATTGCACGTGTAAAAGCAGCCATTGATGCGCTCGGCTATGACTCTAAAAAATTAACGGTACTTTTGGTTCAGTTCGTGAGCTTATGGCGTGGCGGTGAGATGGTGCAAATGTCATCCCGTTCAGGTCAGTTCGTAACTTTACGTGACTTACGTAAAGAAGTCGGCAACGATGCTGCGCGTTTCTACTACGTTATGCGTAAATCAGAACAACACATTGATTTTGACTTAGACTTGGCCGTGTCACAAAGCAAAGACAATGCCGTGTACTATATTCAATATGCGCATGCGCGTATCTGCCGTATGCTAGAAAAAGCAGCTGCAACCAATGTTCAATTCTCTGCTGAAGCAGCACGTCAATTTGCAGCGAAACTTGAGCTTGAAGCTGAAACTGAAGTATTGGCGAAGCTTGCGGCTTATCCTGAAATTGTCGTTCGTGCGGCGAACAGTTACGAACCACACCAAGTGGGTAACTACTTGAAAGAGCTTGCTGCACTATTCCACGGCTGGTACAACGAAAATAAAGTTTTAGGCGATGATGCTGAATTGACTCAAGCGCGTTTATTACTTTCTGTAAATGTACAGCAAGTTCTGCGCAATGGTCTTGAGCTCCTTGGTGTAAGCGCACCAGAAAGCATGTAAATCGATTTTAGGTTTAAGCGATACTTAGAAAAAATACAGGCTCGAAATGAGCCTGTATTTCGTTTATATTCAGCGATATGACTGCTCAATTCACAATCTGCCGAATTTATGAAAATTAAACAAAATACTTATGACAGTCATGTAATATATAAGAATTAAGATTACACTTCTGGGCCTACCCAGTGTGGTTCGTCACAATTAAAATTAAAGAGGTTTCCTCGTGTTTGGAAAAACGCAACGCGGTGTATCTGAGCGGTCTCATCAACCTAAAAAACCATTGATTCCTGCATGGTTAGGTACCCTTGTCATTATTTTAATCGTGTTGAGTTTCTTGGTTGCCCTGATGCTCTGGAAGCCATGGGAACCCGTAAAGCCGAAAGGTCAAATTACCTCTGAACACTATCAAGAAGAGACCAATCAAGACTACCGTTTTTATGATTTGCTGCCACAACAGCAAGTGACCCCAATTCCTGAACAAGCCGTGCCTGAAAACAACACGAAAGAAGCGGTGGTGATTGTTGATGCACCTGAGCCAAAGCCAGTTGAAAGCACTGAACCTGGATTGGAAGAGTCACCTGCAACGCCTGCTGCAGCAAGTTATATCTTGCAAGTCCGTAGTTATGATGACCCAGATCAAGCCGATGCCCGTCGTGCTGAGATTATTTTGAACGGTCTATCTGCCGATGTGATTCAAAGCACTGAAAATGGAAAAGTGTGGTACCGCGTCGTTTCTGGACCTTATGATTCACAAGAAGCTGCGGTGATTGCACAGCAAACCTTACGCCATAGCAGCATTGACTCTATTGTGGTGAAACGCTAAATATTGAATATAAAAAAAGCGCCTTAATGGCGCTTTTTTTAGCACCCCCATTATCAAAGGAAGCTTGGGAGGGATTTATATGATAATCCTCCCCCTAGCCCCTCCTGTATAAAAGGAAGAGGAATTTTTGTTAAAGCGTATGCCCTAAAGCTTCACCCATCACCACAGTTGAATTGGCTTTGAATGCCGCATCCCACTGCATTTTATTTTCTTCAAAGAGCACCACAGCCGTAGAACCCAAGTAGAAACGGCCCAATTCTGCACCCTTTTCTAAGAATAAATCGTGTTGATTGAGTTCCAAACGCCCTGTAGGTTTAACTTTACCTGTAGCCACGGTTTCAATCCCCGCAACAATCATTGCACCGACCAAGACCACTGCCATACGACCCACTTCAGTATCAAACAAGCAGACCATACGTTCATTACGTGCAAACAAGCCTGGAATGTTTTCGGCTGTGGTTTGGTTCACAGAGAACAATTCACCCGGTACATATAAAGTTTCAGTCAGTGTACCTGCAAATGGCATGTGCACACGGTGATAATCTTTTGGCGATAGATACACGGTTGCGAACTGACCATTTTTGAAAGGTTCAGCCAATTGTGGATCGGCGATTAGATTTTCAACGGTGAATTTCTGACCTTTGGCCTGAAAAACATCACCATTTTCAATTTTACCCAGTTGTGAAATCGCACCATCTGCAGGTGAAACGATACTACTGGCATCCGTATCAATTTGGCGTACACCATCCTTTAAAGAACGGGTAAAAAATTCATTAAAGGATTTAAACTTCAGCGCATTGCTTTGTTCAGCAATCGACATGTCGATGCCATACTGCGCTTTAAATGCAGAAATCACCGCATTTTTCACGACAGGATGTTCGCTGGCAGCCAATTTACCCACAATACGTGAAAGTTTATGCTGAGGCACTACGCGCTGCGCTTGAATGAAAATTTGTTTTTTTAACTGAGATGTAAGACTCAAGACGGCAACTCTCCGGTGATCACAGGACTATCGAGTCGGTTGCCCCACTCGCTCCACGCACCATCATAGGCTTGAATGTTCCAACCGAGTAAACGTCCCAGTATATAAGCTAGGCCTGAGCGATGATGTGACTGACAGTACACCACCACAGGTTCGTTTAAATTGAATCCCAATTGTTCTAAGCGTTGTTGTGTGCGTTCTAAAGGATGCAATTTTAAATGATTTTCTCGGTTTAGGGCAGTACTCCATTCGAAATGTCGTGCCCCCGGTATGTGACCGCCGCGTCGCGCTGCTAAACGCAGCCCTGTATATTCATCTTCCGTACGGCAATCCCACAGTTGTAATTGGCCTTGCTGGATGGCATTGAGCACATCGTCATAGCTGGTTTGATATTGCTCTGCGGCTTGTAAATTCACAGAGACTAAGGGTGCAACTGGCTCGAATGTGTCAATTTCAGAAGATGTTGGCAAGCCCGCGCCGAGCCATGCATGAATACCGCCATTGAGTAGACTGGTATTTTCAAAACCTAGACAATGCAGATTCCAAATTAAACGCCCTGCCCATGCACCGCCTTCATCATCATAGGCCACGACATGATGCTCAGGGCCAATATTTAAATACGCAATCAGGTGTTCTAAACCCGCTTGATCTGGCAAAAGCCCCATCGCCTGTTCTTCTTGACGGACCAAGAGTTTGGGCTGTACATGTAAGGCATGAGGAATATGCAGCTGGTCATACACCGAACGACGACTGAGGTCGACTATACGTAATTTGTCATTGCCCAAATGTGGAACTAACTCTTCCGCCTCAATCAGCAGACCTAAATTCAATGGAGATACAGTCATCGTTATTCGTGTTGTCATTTGCGTGCTTAAACTGATCTTAGCATAAGTCATTTTTACTATTATTCTGAATTTTTGCATTCCTTTAGCAAATTTTTAGATATAAAAAAGCCGAAGATGACTTCGGCTTCATTTATTAAGCGGCTATTTGCCGTGAACTTATTCGGCAACTTCTGGAATATCGAAGACCTGACGGAGGTATGCCAAGAAGGTATCGTTATCTGTCATGGTTTTGCCGGGACTATCAGAAATTTTAGCCACCGATTGACCATTACACTCAACCAATTTCAACACAATATTCAGTGCCGTTTGCCCCATGTCATTGGTGAGGTTTGTACCAATACCAAAGCTCACTTGGAAACGATCTTTAAAATAGTTATGCAATGACCATGCTTTTTCGATATTCAGACCATCACTGAAAGTCAGCATTTTAGTTTTGCTGTCAATTTTCAATTTCTTGTAGTGCGCATAAGCCTTATCACCCCATTCATACGGGTCGCCACTGTCATGACGTAAACCATCAAACAGTTTGGCAAAGTACAAGTCAAAGTCACGTAAGAACGCATCCATACCGACCACATCGGTCAAGGCAATCCCAAGGTCACCACGATATTCTTGTACCCACGTTTCCAAAGCAGCCTTTTGGAAATCACGTAAACGTACATCCAACGCTTGGAAGGCTTGGAGGAATTCGTGGGCCATGGTACCAATCGGAATAATATTTAAATCTTTGGCAATTAAAACATTACTGGTGCCGCGAAAAATATTTGGTACGGCTTGATAAAACTCAGTGATCACATGCTTTTGCCATTCATAGCTATAACGACGACGTGTGCCGAAATCTGAAACTAAAAATGGCGGATCATTTGGATTTTGTTCTGTTTGATACTGTTTCAACGAGGCAATTTTGTGTTGAAGGCGACGTTCACCTTCAAGCAAAACTTCTGGGCTACGAATTTGCTGGAAATACAGTTCGTTGACAATCGCTAGCACGAAAATTTCAAACATCATCGCTTGAACCATCGGGCCTTCTACCCAAATATCCAAACGACCTTCATCATCAATCCCCGCATTAATAAAGCGGCGTTTGAGTTGAAATAATTCTAAATAATCGACAAAGTCACTTTTGATAAAACGCAGACTACGTAAATATTTTAATTCATCTTCTTTAAACTTCAGCTGACAGAGCATGTCGAGTTGCGTGTTTAAATCATCCAAAATCTCGACCAGCGGGTAAACCGTATCATCTAAATTACGACAACGAAAATGATAAACACTGTGCGTTTGCGGAAATTTGTGTAACACCACTTGTAACATGGTGAATTTATAGAGATCTGTGTCTAATAAGGAATGGATGATTGGTGACATAAAGACTTTCAGTTTTTATCAACTTATTGCATTAAAGCATACTTTATTGAAAAAAAGCCGATTGATTTGGTTGATTTCACTATAAATCTATCCAATTCATCGACTTTTGGTACCCATCACTGCCCTAAAAACGTAGATAATTTGTGCTATTTCTTAAATAACTGCTGGTATTTTTCAAGTTGCCCAAATTCACGTGCAAACTGTTCGGCAGTCTTCTGTCCAATCTGTTGCGTATTGGCATCACAGTCCACTTTGCGTAATTGCTTGGCAATCGTCCATTCCATTTTAAACATTGCCCCCATGAGTGCCGTATTGCCTTTATTGTCACGGGCACAACGGTCAGCGCCATGCGCCAGCAAAGTCGTGACAATGGATTGTTGACCATAATAGGTCGCCATCATCAATGGGGTAAATCCTGAGGCATTTCTCACATCAACGGGAAAGCCGTGTTTTAAAAATTCATTGATCACGTCGTCATTGCCCGTTTTGGCTGCAGCGAAAAATAGATCAATCAATTCCTGTTGTGAGTTCACCTGAACCTGTTCGGCACTTTTAGCGGGGGAGATATCTTGCGCGGCAGTTACGTTTGCGAATGCGGAACCTAACGCAAAAATACTGACTAAAATGGCAGGCTGTATAGCTTTCATGATGAACTCCAACAGAAATCGAATATTAATTAAAAACCATAGTCAAATATTAAATGCCTGTAAAACTCCCCCTAGGGTGCAGGAAAGGTTTGGAGTTCTACAGGACTTTTTGGAGGTGATTGCGAGACCCTAGTCACCAATGCATAGACTGATCGAAATTAGTCTTGAAGTTTTGCTGCTTTGGCTTTCACCATTGCGATATCGCCGTTAACAGCTTTGGTCATACGCATACCGTAGTCTGCATCTGCTTTATAGAAATAAGACAGCATGATGTGCTTGGCTTCTGAATCTTTGACATTGCCCAAGTCAGCTGTCAAGTTCATGATTAAATCGTCTTTTTCTTTGGCAGTATATGAACGGTAAAGCTCACCCGCTTGCTTGAAGTTTTGTTCTTTAGTACCGATTTGCTGAACTGTGCCTGAAAGTGGTGTTTGAACTGCACGTGCTTTCTCAGTTGCCACTTTAGGCTCTTTACGGCTTGGCTCGTAGTTCACGTCAGAATTACGTTCGCTGACATTCATGTAGCCATCTTGGTTGTTGCTGTTGACAGCAACAAGCGGACGGTTAACAGGAATTTGCTGGTGGTTCGCGCCTAAACGGTACATTTGCGTATCTGAATAAGAGAAGATACGGCCTTGAAGTAAACGGTCTTCTGATGGCTCGATACCTGGAACCAAGTTACCTGGCGCTAATGCCACTTGTTCAGTTTCATTAAAGAAGTTCTTCGGCATACGATTCAGCGTTAAAGTACCTACTTTGGTTTCTTTCACTAAATCAGTCGGCCAAATTTTTGTTGGATCAAGCGGATCAAAATCAAAGCTGTTTAAATCTTTAGGATCCAATACTTGGATATAAAGATCCCATTTCGGGAATTTACCAGCGTTGATGTTGTTATAAAGATCATTGGTAAGATGGTTGAAATCTTTAGCTTGTTGTTCCATTGCCTCTTTAACGTTCAGACCTTTCACGCCTTGTTTAGAGCGGAAGTTGAATTTAACGTATTTGTATTCGCCTTTATCGTTATACAACTTGTAAGCATGGACACCGAAACCATCTTGTTCGCGGTAGCTCGTCGGTACACCTTGCTTGCCATAGACATACGTCAACATGTTGGTTGCCCAAGGCTGGCTCGACAAGAAGTCAAATACACGATTTGCGTCTTGAACGTTGTTGATTGGGCTTGGCTTCATCGCATGGATAAAGTCTGGGAATTTGATCGCATCACGAATAAAGAATACAGGGGTTTGGTTACCCACTAAGTCCCAGTTACCTTCTTGCGTATAGAACTTGATTGCAAAGCCGTGCGGGTCACGTAAAGTTTCTGGCGAGCCTTTCCCGTGAATTACAGTTGAGAAACGTAAGAAAACGGGTGTTTTTGTACCCGCTTTGAATAATGAAGCAATGGTCAGGTCGGATAAATCTTTCGTCGCAACGAATTCACCATGAGCACCTGTACCACGCGCATGAACCACACGCTCAGGAATACGCTCACGACCAAAACGTTGTAGCTTTTGAACCAACTGTACATCTTGAAGTAAAACTGAACCGTTTGGACCCGCAGTAATCGAGTTTTGATTATCGCCTACTGGTGCACCATTATCTTTGGTTAATGGCGCTGCTTGAGTCACCACCGTTGCTGTTGCTAACATTGCAACCAATAAAGAACGCTTAAACATCGTCTTAATCTCTCTGTCATTTACCTTTCCTGCACGGGCCACAATACAGATTAGAGTTAAAACGTCAAAACAGATTATATTTATAAATATAATCGTATTTTTAGATTTATGTAAAATATCCATTTTATAATCATATGTTTACGAACAAAAAACCATCAATCAGTTTTATGCTGGCGAGTTAGCATTTGCTACAATCCCTCAGTCTTTTTTAATCTCTGTTCGGAAATCATATGCGAGCCTTGTTACAACGCGTTTTAGAAGCCAAAGTTGTTGTCGATGGACAAACCACAGGTCAAATTGACCATGGCATTTTGGTGTTCTTAGGGCTCGGTAAAGAGGATAATTTAGAAAAAGGCAAAAAGCTGATCGATAAAATTTTGAAATATCGCTTCTTTGATGATGAACAAGGCAAAATGGGTTGGAATGTTCAACAAGCTGCGGGCGGCTTACTGTTGGTTTCTCAATTCACCTTAATGGCGCAAACACAAAAGGGATTACGCCCTGATTTTGGCCCTGCCATGCCACCTGCGGATGCCAAAGCGCTGTATGAACAATTGGTCGACTATGCCAAAAGCCAATTTGAACATGTGCAAACGGGTATTTTTGCAGCCGACATGAAAGTGCATTTGGTCAATGATGGGCCAGTGACTTTTAATTTAGAAGTCGAATAAACGCTAGACACAAAAAAAGCCCTCTATTTCGAGGGCATTTTTAATCTTCCCCTAACCCCTCCTTTAAAAAGTAAGGGGATAAGGAATAAAACTTACTTACCTGTTTTTTCTTTAATAAAAGCACGAGCGAGTTTAATTTTTTCTTTCACTGGTTTTGGTAATTTTGGTGGAATCAATTTTGCAACTTGGTTAAACCATACCAATAAGCCAAAATCACCTTCCATTTTAATGCTGCCGTTTTGCATACCCGTCATAAATGCTGTTGGGTCACCTTTCATTAAGGTTTTTACACCCTGCTCACTGTCTGCAAACTGCAAAATAAAATCCGCTTTTTCAGCATCACCAGCAACAGTGTCAATCTGACCATTATTTACAATAATTTGGCGTGCAACCCCGAGGTCTGTACCAATTTGAATACGAAACTGACGTTCATGCACCAATTCAATAAATTTAGGGCTGGTACGTGCAAGCTGTTTCATACGCAGTGCAAGACCTGCAACCAGTAAGTCCAGCGGATCCGTGCTGACATCAACCAGTGGAAGCTTTACGACAGGAATTGATGATAGTTTCATGACTCGAAGCCTATTGTAATTGTTGGAAAATTGACTGGCTTCATCCTACCATAACTTCGGTTTGTAGAAGTAAGCCTTTGTATCTTAAATCACACTGATGCGTTCATAAAAAAATGCGCCCGTGGGCGCATTTGATGTTGTTATCTCAGTACATATTAGCGGCTAGAACACTGCTGCTCTTCATCATACACCGGTGTATGTTCAATACACTGGCGCTTTGCCATGGCACGCTCTGCACGGCGATCTTCACGTAGAAGAACTAGGGTGAACACCACCATTGCGGCCATCAAGGCTGTTAAATAACTATACGCCACCGATAATTCGAACATGGTTTGTGTACCAAATCGAATCACTTCAATGAGTCCCCACACCAGCATCCCCGCCAGCATAAAACTTAACCAGCGACGATAAGGCGAGAAGAAAACAGCAATCACAGCAGCCGATACCAAGCTCAGGCCAACGATTGTTGCTAAATTCGCTGTCAACATAAAAACCTCCGTCATTCGACAGGTGACATCTCTTGTATTACAGGATGTTGACCCTGCCGCACTACTGTCTGTTCAGTAAATAGATTTGGTCGATCTCAATCTCTTGCAAGCATTATGCTGAGTTTTTCGTATAAAAAAAGTCTGCTTTTTTGTCCATGCGACACACCTTGTCGCAACATTATTTTGTCATTACATTTTTTCTTTTTAGATAATTTCTAGAACAATGATGCTGCCTTGTTTCGCGTGTCATTACAAAAAAAATCGTGCAATTTAGGCTAAAAAAATTAATTTTTCGAATGCTGTTAATCGTTGTTTTTATCGACAATTTTCTTTTACCGTTCATCGGAACCTATATTTTTTGGCATAAAAAAACGCAGCATGATTGCTGCGTTTTTTAGATCGAATTCAATCGCATTAAGCACGATTTAAATCTTTGTCATGGACACCCAGTAAGTAAAGCACACCGTCCAAACCAACACTTGAAATGGCTTGATTGGCATTTTGACGGACCAATGGCTTAGCACGGAAAGCCACACCTAGCCCAGCCAAAGACAGCATTGGCAAATCATTTGCACCATCACCAACCGCAATGGCTTGCTCCAGTGAAATGCCCATTTCTTCGGAAATTTGAGTCAGTAACAAGGCCTTACGTGCACCATCAACAATATGACCTTTGACTTCACCCGTTACGACGCCATCTTGCACATCCAAGACATTGGCATGCACTTCATCGATGCCTAATTTCTCTTGTAAATATTCAGCAAAATATTGGAAGCCGCCAGACAAAATAGCCGTACGATAACCCAGTGATTTCAAAGTCGAAATCAGGCGTTCCGCCCCTTCAGTCACGGTGAGGCGCTCAGCAATTTTTGGTAATACAGATGCATCCATCCCTTTTAGCAAAGCAACGCGTGCACGGAAGCTTTGTTGGAAATCAAGTTCACCTTGCATCGCACGTTCCGTGATTTCAGCCACTTGTGCCCCAACGCCAGCTTCAATTGCCAGTTCATCAATCACTTCTTGCTCAATCAAGGTTGAGTCCATATCGAAGCAAACCAAACGGCGGTTACGACGGTAAGCATTGTCTTCTTGTACGGCTACGTCTACACCCAGTTCAGTCGAAAGACGTAAGCAAGCAGCACGCATCGCCGTTGCATCTAACATCTGACCTTTAAGACCAAATTGTACACATGCTCGCTTCGGTGCTTCACTCACGTCATCAAGCTCAGGACGGCCCGATAAACGGGTCACCGTTTCAATATTGAAGCCTTGGCTAGACACAATATTTGTAACTGCCTGTAAATGAGATGCTTGTAATTCTGGAGCAAGTGCCGTAACGATATAGCGCGTGCGGCCTCCCTCATTTACCCATTGTTGATATTCTGTTGTAGAGATTGGTTTAAAGCGCACTGTTAAGCCAATATCATGTGCTAAAATCAACATTTCCTTCATGGCTAATGCTGTCGCAGTCTGGTCTTCCGACGAAACAACAATACCTAAGGTCAGCTGGTTATGGATGACGGCTTGCCCAACATCTAAAATCTGTAAGGAATGTGCGGACAAAACCTGCATTAATCGTGTAAATTGATTAGGTTGGTCAGGTCCTAAAAATGATATAAGAATGATTTCTCGCATGAATTGACTCGGGTCTGAGCTACAACTAATGTAAGAATCATAATCTAAATTGAATAGAATTGCCTTGGAAGTTTACGTTGAATGCGCCTAGACAAGGGCTATTTGCTAGCCTATTAATCGTTTGTTTTGCTTTACATACTTTTTTATTGGTATTGGCAACAACCCACCAACTGAACGAAAATCGTGCCAGTCAGGGACAGCTTATGACCAGTCAGTTGGTCACAGACAGCTTATCTGAACTTGAACCCGCCAATACGGTTTCGCTGGCTTTACTCGCTGACCGTTATTCAACAAACCCAAGTGTGGCTTCTATCCGCATTTTAAATGCCAACAATCAAGTATTGGCAACTGGGGGGTTGACCAAGACTCGTGAAGGCGAAATTTTTGTCCGTGATGCTCTACAAAATGAAAAGAAAGTCGGCACGGTCGAAATTACCTTAATCAAACCAAGTATTGGTGAAATTTTACGTACTCAGTGGGCGGCTATTTTAGTTTCATTCTTCTTACATGGCTTATTGTGGTTAGCTTATCGTGCGATCGCGCGACCTAGTCGTACTGAATACTTGGCACGTATTAACAGTGAATCTCGCTTGAAACATGAAATTCAAACGCTAGCGCAAGCCTTAGAACAAGAAAAACATAATGCAGCAGTAGCAATTGCACAGGCTCAGCAAAATGCACAAGCCAAAGCGAAACACAAAGAAATCAAACCTGTGGTTCTTGATAGCAACAGCTTAGCATTGAATATTCAGTTTTATGATCCTAAACAATTGCTCGATACTGTAAATAAAACCGTTTCTTTGCCTTATTTTAATCTGTGCCAAATTTTCCTCAACAAAACCACAGAACTCTGTATTCAACACTACAAGTTCAACAGTTCGGACATTACCACTGTACATAAATTCGATGAACATGGTGCAACGATCAGCATGACTGCCGATACTCCAGATGCTTTGCGTTGTTTGGCGATGATCAGTGCAGTGTTTCAGCTATTGTCGGATGTATTATACAAACGCTACCGTGAAGAAAGACGTTTTGTTTTACAAACCCGTAGTGCAATTTCAAGCTCGGTTGAGGCTATGCAACTTTCATCTGTGCAAGCAGCTGATCGCTTGGTACAACAGTTGGTGGCTAAAGAAAGCGCGATCCATGTACCGACTGCGCTCTTGAAAGAAATTTCAGACCATTTCCAATTGGTGAGCTTACCAAACCCAACCAATGTGCTGACACGCCATGCCTTTATGATGAATGGCATGGACAGCGATGCTGCTGAATTAGCGCAAAGCCTACGGACTGAAATTCTTAAGTCAAAGCAATCTAAAGCCTCTTAAGCTGTAGAATCAAAAATCCCGCTTGATGCGGGATTTTTTTTAATCTTTTAAACGGTCAAAACTTTCTGTTCGATCAAATAGCGCTGTGCACTATATGCTGCTTCATTTTCTGCACATTTCACTTTGAACCATTGACCATCAGATTGTAATTCCCATGCATTTTGATTGTCTTGTAAATAGTTCAAAAGACCATCTTTAATAATTCGCTTTTTCAACCGATGGTCTAAAATTGGAAAACAAGTTTCCACTCTTGAAAATAAATTACGTCCCATCCAATCGGCACTGGCACAGTACAAACGTTTTTCCCCACCCTGTTCAAAATAATACACACGCGTATGTTCTAAGAAACGCCCAACCACTGAACGTACATGGATATTTTCCGAAAGTTCCACAACCTGTGGAATCAGACAACAAATTGAGCGCACAATTAAATCGACCTGCACACCTGCTTGAGATGCTCGATATAAAGCAGCGATCAGTTGCGGTTCAGTCAAGGCGTTGACTTTAATGATAATACGCGCAGATTGACCAGCTTTAGCACATTCAATTTCCTGATCAATCAGTTTCAGTAATTCTGTATGCAACGTGAACGGCGCGTGCAATAGAGCTTTTAACTTGGCCATTTTGCCCATGCCTGTCAGCTCTTGGAACATCCGATGCACATCTTCACAAATGTCTGGTTGCGTGGTCATTAAGCCATAGTCGGTATACATCCGCGCATTGCCAGCATGGTAGTTTCCAGTGCCTAAATGGGCATAGCGCACCAAGTTATTATTTTCACGACGCACAATCAAAATCATTTTGGCATGGGTTTTATAACCGACTATGCCATAAACCACGACCGCACCCGCTTCTTGCAGAATATTCGCCACAGTAATATTGGATTCTTCATCGAAACGCGCACGTAGCTCAATGACCGCGGTGACTTCCTTACCATTACGCGCCGCTTCAGCGAGCACTTGAACAATGTCTGAGTCAGGGCCACTGCGGTATAGCGTTTGTTTGATCGCCAAAACTTTGGGGTCTTTGGCCGCTTCACGCAGCAAATTGATCACAGGCTGAAACGAATCGAAAGGATGGTGCAAAAGCACATCTTGCGCTTTGAGCAGGTCAAATATCCCCGTTTGCTTACGCAAGACTTTAGGTATGACTGGCGTGTAAATTGGATATTTTAATTCTGGACGTTTAAAGCTTGTACTTAAACGCGATAAATTAATCGGACCATCTATGCGATACAGCTCCTTTGTACTTAAATCGAATTCATTCAGCAAATAATCAATAATCGTTTGCGGGCAGTCATCTTCAATTTCGAGGCGCACAGCGCGACCAAACCGTCGTGACGACAATTCATCTTTCAACGCCACCGCCAAATCATCCACATCTTCAGCCAAGACCAAATCTGCATTACGTGTCACGCGAAAGGCATAACAGCCTTTGGCTTTCATGCCCGGAAACAAATCATTGATATGCTGTTGAATAATCGCAGTCAAAAAGATTTGTGTATCTGTATTCCCTGCAACGTCAGCAGGCATTTGAATAAGCCGAGGTAAGGAACGCGGTGCCGGAACAATCGCCATTTCAATCGCCCGACCAAATGCATCTTTCCCCTCTAGACTGACAATAAAATTTAAGCTTTTATTCACCAGACGTGGGAATGGATGTGATGGATCTAAGCTGATCGGAGTCAGTACAGGCTGTACTTCTTTACTAAAATACTGACTCATCCAAGACTCATGCTTTGCTAAAATATCTTGGAACTGAATGAAGCGAATGCCCTGTGCCTGCAAGGCTGGAAGAATGGCATGATTCAGTACCTCATATTGCTGTTGTACGGTTTGATGGATGGTCTCAGACAATTCATCCAAAATCACTTCAGTCGGTATTGCATCTGGAGTACGCGCAATTGCATTCAGATCACGCTGTTTCATCAGGCCAGCAATGCGAATTTCAAAAAACTCATCTAGATTACGTGAAAAAATAATCAAGAAATTCAACCGCTCTAATAACGGCAATTGATCATCCAAGGCCTGTGCCAAAACCCGTCGATGAAAGGCCAAAAGCGATAATTCACGATTAAAATACGTTTCAGATGAATGCTGAAAATGTTCCATACCCTCTCAATGCTGCTTAAAACAGTCTATATAAAGTGTTTAGCCGGCATGTTAGGCAGCGGATATGACACTTATGTTACAGATCGCAGAATTGATGCAAAAAAGCCACTTCAACGCTCCAAATTTATTTATAAAAACATATTCATAGCGTACACATTAAAAAAGGAGAACTTAAGCTCTCCTTTTTTAATGTACATCGAATGGTTTATTTCAATTTGTCTGAGACTTCATTCGGTTCTTCGGTCCGACTGGCCCAATAGGTCGCGAGCGCTGGCCCTGAAATGTTGTGCCATAAACTGAATATTGCACTTGGCACAGCGGTCAATGGTGACGCTGCAAAATGTGTCGCCGCTAAAGCTACGCCCAATCCTGAGTTTTGCATACCCACTTCAATCGATACAGCTTTACAGTCTGCATAAGGCAATTTGAACAAACGACTCGCCCAAAAGCCGAGTAAATATCCTAGACCATTATGCAGCGCAACCACGCCTAAAATCAGTAAACCTGACTCCAAAATTTGTGTACGACTGCCCGCAATAATCGCCGCTACAATTGCAACAATCGCCACCACGGAAATCAACGGCATCACTTGGATGTAGGCTTCGACTTGTTTTTTTAATACAGCACGAATGATCAAACCGACCACAATTGGGAACAACACCACTTGTAAAATTGAGACCAACATTGACATGGCATTGATTTCAATCCATTGACTTGCCAGCAAATAGAAAATTGCGGGAGTCAAAATCGGCGCAAGCAAGGTTGATACCGAAGTACACGCTACAGACAGTGCAGTATTGCCCTTTGCCATGTAGGTAATCACGTTCGATGCTGTGCCACCCGGGCAGCAACCGACCAAAATTACCCCAATCGCAATTTCAGTGGGTAACTGGAGGAGTTTGCACAGTACAAAAGCCAAACCCGGCATCACAATAAACTGTGCCAAAACCCCAATCATTACCGCTTTAGGGCTTTGCAGTACGCTTTTAAAATCGCCCACAGTCATGGTCATGCCCATACCAAGCATAATTATGCCGAGCATCCACGGGATATAGGCCTTGAGCCAAACAAAAACGTCAGGAACGACCATCGCAATGGCGGCAAACAACACCACCCAAATGGCAAAGGTTTTTTGCACAAATTGGGTAAATTTCAAAAAAGCGGACATAGGCTATATCTCTTTTATTTTCAGCAACAAAAAAGGCACGCGCCTGTGCCTTATTAAGTATTTGACGGTATCTTATCAACTCAAGCGCTTTGCTGTATATGTTGCTGCACAATGTCTTTAAGATAGATGCGTTTAACCCCACTGGCTAACATTTCTTGCCATGCCTGCTGTAAAGAGCCATGTAAATCGATGCCTTTGGTTAAATCCGCAATGACATACGTTTCAAAGCCCAATTTTCGTGCATCCATCGCAGTCCAAGCCACACAAAAATCGGTCGCAATCCCTACAATAAATACCTTATCTATAGCACGCTCACGCAAATAACCCGCCAGTCCTGTCGATGTACGATGATCAGCTTCCATAAAAGCGGAATAGCTATCGATCTGTTGATGACAACCTTTGCGAATCACCAATTGTGCCGTGGGTAAATTAAGTTCTGGATGAAGCTCCGCATCTGTCGTGCCCTGCACACAGTGCGTAGGCCATAGTACTTGAGGCCCATAACTCAGTTGAATGCTGTCATACACGGCGTGGTCAGGATGATTTTCCGCAAAAGAAATATGATCAGCAGGATGCCAATCTTGGGTCAGTACAATATTTGAAAAATATGCTCCAAGTTGATTAATCCCGGGAATAATTTGATCGGCATTGGCCACGGCCAAATTCCCACCTGGGGTAAATCCATTTTGTACATCGACCACAATTAAAGCTGTATTTTTCTGCATAAATCTAAATCCATTCCTTTGCTTTAAAGCGTTTCAACTGATATGTATGATTTTATTTGAATGACCAGTATTCATTCCAACGCATAAAAATAAAATGACTGTCCATCCTGACAATACCGATACTTCGGCAAATGCTCAATTAAACGTTCGGCAAATCGTGGATAAATCTTGGCTTTACGAGGCGTTGAGGCATGAAAATAAAAATAACGCGGTTGCTGACGCTGAATATATTTAAGGAGCTGTGTTCGGGTCTGCTGCATCACTACAAAGGCATTGATATTTTCTGCAACATCATCAAAAGTGGGTTCATCTGCAAAAGCCAACCAAGCATCGCGCTGTGGTTGTTGTCGATTGATTTTAAATATTTGCTTTAGTTCCAACAGGAATTCATCATGATGCAAATATTAAACTGAACTCTTGTTCTTTAACTTTAAATTGAGCGACTAACTTTTTAGATGACATCAGACCTCTTTACTTTCTTTATGATTTATTTTCTAAATAAATAATGACATAAAATCAAATCCATATAATCTTTCAGCTTTGACATGGCGACTTAATTTGACGCAATAAAAAAGCCCACGCAAGGTGGGCTTCCGGTATGGCGCGTTCTCTTAAGATGGAATACGACGTACCAAGAACAACATAAAGATTGCAGAGATAATAATGCATGGGATTGCTGCAGAAATTACACCTGCTGCCCCAAAACCTGCTGCCAATAATTGACCCGCGATTGCTGGACCAAGCATTGCGCCAACACGGCCTACCGCAGATGCCACACCTACCCCTGTACCACGGAGCTGAGTTGGGTAAACGATACCACCAAAGGCATATAACACCCCCTGACAACCAATTACGAATGCACCAACCAAAGCAGAAGCCATGTACATTTGTGTCAATGACCCTGCGCCATTAAGCGCAAATAGACCCGCCAAAATACCGCCGTACATTAAGACAATCACATACGCTTTTTTCCAACGGTCAGTTAACATACCCAAAATAATGGTACCAATCGTTGCACTAACCATGAAGTAGAACTGTGCGGTAGCGCCGTCTTTACGCGTAAAGCCAAGCTCAGTGAATAACGAAGGCAACCAGCTCAACATGATGTAAACCACCATCAGGGTAAAGAAGTAGCTCACCCAAATCGACAAGGTACGCAGACGATTTTCAGTATTGAATAAATCTTTGAATGCACCTTGCTGAGCTTCACCCGCAGTTTGAACTGCTTGATCTTTGGCTTTAAGGAATTCACGTGATTCTGGTAAAAAGAAAATCATCAGTGGAATCACAATAATCGGTAATAAACCACCAAGATAGAAAATGTTTTTCCAGTTACCACCGAAATCCGTTAAGGCAATTAACGAAAGAATCGCTGCGCCAACAGGCATACCGCAATACATCAGACCAACTGCACGACCACGATTTTGTGGTGTTACCGCTTCAGAAGCTAAGGTAATCAAAATTGGCATAGCAGCACCAAGACCTGCCCCTGCCAAGAAACGCACTGCCAACAAACTATGGAAGCTATTTACCCAAACAGTACACAGGGTAAAAATGGCAAACATACCTGTTGACCAAATTAAAACTTTTTTACGACCAATACGGTCGGCAACACGACCACCCACTAAAGCACCGGGTAACAGGCCTAAAATACCAGCACTGAAAAAAACCCCCAGTTGAGAGCTATCTAGCCCAAAATATTCACGAATCCCTGCTGCTGCAATGCCCGCAGCCTGAATATCCAGACCTTCGATTACGGCAATAAGGAAACAGATTGCTACCGTAACTATAGCGTGCTTGTTATCTGACTTTTCCATTGGAGAATCCTTGTTGTCATCAGCGTTCAAATAAAGTTGAATCATCGCCGATGCCATATAGAGGATATAACTACCAATAAGTTGAACCTTTTAGTCAGAATTCAAAATACGTGCAAGATCTAATATATTTTGAGAGTTAACTCACAAAGTCGTAAAACCAATTAAAGTCTAATCACCATTGAAATGTTGAGTTTGCATTTCAATAGGTATAACAAGAAAAGATTTCAACCCTTTAGGAAATTCTCCTAATTTCTATTAGATAAAAAAAAGATTATTAGCCAAGTTTTTAACAATGATTTGCAATTAATCCCGATCAAATTGATATAGCTTTTAAATCTTTAGTGATTGGTTTTTAATCTTAAATTCTGATCAAAAAGCACGGATTAGCAGTATTTATTACATTTGAGTGCATTTATTGGGCTTAACTTTGACAAATTGCTGTACCTATCTACATTTTATTTCAACTGATTGATTTAAAGTGCTGAATAATTTTTAAGCTGCAAAAAAACCGCTATTTTACACTTGATTGTTTTAAGTTTGATTTGTATAAAGAATTTTATGGCTTTGACCAAAGCATATTGTTCTTATGCGTTTGATCAGTCATAATTTGCGTAAGCATTATTCAATTTGGGCAAATCCCATTGAAAGTTGCTACAAATCAAAATACGAAACCATCCAGAAAATTCAATTTCTTCTCTTCGGATGGACAAATAGGATAGCTTTTCAAAATGACTCAGCAAGCTCAGACCATTCAAGGTTCAATTGTCGCAATCGTCACCCCAATGTTTGAAGATGGCAGCGTAGATTGGAAGAGCCTCGAGAAGCTGGTTGAGTGGCATATAAAACAGGGCACCAACAGTATTGTCGCTGTTGGTACAACTGGTGAAGCATCGACCCTAAGCATGGCTGAACACACACAAGTGATCAAAGAAATCATTCGTGTTGCCAACAAACGCATTCCAATTATTGCGGGTACGGGTGCAAATTCAACGCATGAAGCGATTGAGCTCACCAAAGAAGCCAAAGAACTCGGTGCTGATGCAGCATTGTTGGTTACACCGTATTACAACAAGCCAACTCAAGAAGGTCTATATCAACACTACAAAGCCATTGCTGAAGCTGTTGATTTACCTCAAATTCTTTACAATGTTCCAGGTCGTACTGGTGTCGATATGGACAATGACACCGTCATTCGTCTTGCAAATATTCCACAAATTGTGGGTATTAAAGATGCAACAGGTGATGTTCCTCGCGGTCAAGCACTGATTGAAGGCCTAAAAGGCAAAGATATGGTGGTGTACTCAGGTGACGACGCAACTGCGTATCAATTGATGGGTCTTGGCGCAAAAGGCAACATTTCAGTGACTGCAAACGTTGCGCCTAAAGAAATGAGTGATATGTGTGCAACAGCACTCTCTGGTGATGCAACTAAAGCTGAACAACAAAATGCCGCTGTTGCAAATTTACATCAAATTTTATTTTGCGAATCAAATCCAATTCCTGTGAAATGGGCACTTCATGAAATGAAACTCATTGAAACAGGTATTCGCTTACCATTAACACCACTTGCAGAACAATATCGCACTCCGCTTCGTGAAGCACTGATCACTGCGGGCGTTATCAAATAAAGAAGAGCAAACATGATGCAATTACGTTTAGGACTAAGCCTGGCACTTTCAGTATTTACTTTGGCCGGTTGTAGTTCACTTGCCTTCAATAATGGCACGCTGGACTATAAAGACACCACAACTGTGGAGCCGTTGAAATATCCTGAAGGTTCGATGGTTCGTCCTGCAACACCATTGTATCCTGCTCCATCGGTTGACCCGCTTGCAATCGAGCACGCGCCAAATCTCGAAAACAAGCGTGGCAATCGTTATGCCCTTCCTCGTCCAGTCGAGGAAAAAAATGATTCAGTTACAGAAACTTCAGCAGACAGTACAAATATTGCTCGACCTCAATTATTGGTCGATGGAAATCAGAATCCACTGCTCAAAGTGGATGGAAATTCTGCTACAATTTGGCAATACACACTTGCTACCCTCAGCAGCCTTAACCATACCATTGTTGGTCAGAGCAAAAACCGTTACGAAGTAACCGTTAAGGTCGATCAACAGACCTATGTTTTAAGACTTTCTTCTGTAGGTTCAAGCAATAATATTGCTGTGTTTAATGCCGATAATAGTTTTGCAGACAAAGAAAAAGCTGCAGATCTGTTAGCTCAGATTTACCAAAATTGGCCAGCCTAGTCGTACTAGGCATTTTTTCTCGAAAAAGGTTCCCTCATGTTAAAACAAACCTTGCTCTATACTGGTAAAGCGAAATCTGTTTATGAAACAGATAGTTCAGACCACCTCATCCTAGTTTTCCGTGACGATGCTTCTGCATTTAACGGCGAAAAAATCGAACAGCTGGATCGTAAAGGTAAGGTGAACAACCGTTTTAACGCCTTCATCATGGAAAAATTGGCTGCGGCTGGCATCGAAACTCACTTCGAGAAATTACTTTCTCCAACTGAAGTACTTGTTAAAAAATTAACGATGGTTCCTGTAGAGTGCGTTATTCGTAACTATGCAGCAGGTTCACTTTGCCGTCGTTTAGGCGTTGAAGAAGGTAAAGAACTTACTCCACCGACTTTCGAATTGTTCTTTAAAGACGATGCGTTAGGCGACCCAATGGTGAATGAGTCTCAAGCGATTGCTTTAGGTTGGGCAACTGCTGAACAGCTTGCTCAAATGAAAGAATTGACTTACAAAGTGAACGAAGTTCTTAAAGGCTTGTTCGACGCTGGCAACATGCTTCTTGTTGACTTCAAACTTGAATTTGGTGTGTTCCACGACCGTATCGTGCTTGGTGATGAATTCTCCCCAGACGGTTGCCGTCTATGGGACAAAGACACTAAGAAAAAACTCGACAAAGACCGTTTCCGTCAAGGTTTAGGCGGTGTTGTTGAAGCGTATGAAGAAGTTGCTGCACGTTTAGGTATCGACCTTTCTGATATCTAATTCGTTCAACGAATTCAAAAAAACCGAGCTTACTAGCTCGGTTTTTTAGTTTTAAAAATTAAATATAAATTAAAATCATTGAATCTTATTGTTGCTGTTGCTGCTGCATCCAGCGGCGCTGCTGCAAACGCTCACCTTCGACCTCACGCTTATTACGTGCCGACTCATACAATTTAGTGCCTTTTAACTCAGGCGGTAAGTAGTCCTGCATGACAAAATGCTCTGGATAATTGTGTGGATAGAGATAATCCACACCATAGCCCTGTTCTTTCATCATTTTGGTCGGTGCATTCCTTAAATGTAGAGGCACTGGCAAGTTCGAAGTTTTCTCAGCCAACTCTAAAGCTTTGTTGATCGCCAAATAAGTGCTGTTACTTTTCGCACTGGTTGCTAAATAAACCGCGCATTGACCCAAAATAATGCGGCACTCGGGCATTCCTACCGCTTGTACCGAACGGAAGCACTCGCCAGCCAAAAGCAATGCATTAGGATTAGAGTTACCTATATCTTCGGATGCTGCTATCAACATACGACGTGCAATAAAGACTGGATCTTCCCCACCTTTGAGCATTCGTGCCATCCAGTAGAGTGCGGCATCAGGATCGCTACCGCGTATCGACTTAATAAATGCCGAAACTAAGTCATAATGCTGTTCACCAGACTTGTCATAACGGGCAATATTTTGCTGTGCAACTTTTACAACGATAGCATTGGTGATGAGATTTTCCAGATCAGGTTCAAAAGTACTGGCAATCAAATCTAATAAATTAAGGGCTTTGCGTGCATCCCCCGCAGCAAATTGAAACAGGGCCTCATATTCTTCAATTTGGATATAACGCTCTTTTAAAAACTCATCTTGCTGAAGCGCTTGATTGAGCAATGTCTCAATGGCGTCATTGTTCAGGGCATTCAGTGTATAGACCTGACAACGAGACAGCAGCGCATTATTCACTTCAAAGGAAGGGTTTTCTGTTGTCGCCCCAATTAAAGTAATTTTGCCTTTTTCCACCGCATTCAGCAGTGCATCTTGTTGTGATTTATTGAAACGATGTATTTCATCAATAAAGACCACAGGCGTCAGCAAGTCGCCACCATCGGCAATGATTTCACGCAGCTCTTTGACCCCAGTATTTAAGGCTGAAAGACTGATAAATGGGCGGTCTACTGCTTGCGCCAATAACAAGGCTATTGTCGTTTTCCCCACGCCTGGTGGACCCCAAAAGATAATCGAAGGAAGGTGACCTTGATCAATCATCTGACGTAAGGGTGCGTCTTCACCTAGGAGGTGATCCTGCCCAATAATTTGAGATAAATCATGTGGACGAAGACGTTCGGGAAGTGGAATATGACTGTCTGACATTTTATTATTTCATTTCAGGCGAATGGGGAAGGCAAAGTTATTCTAACACTGCTTTAAGCGAATCACTTGGCTTAATTCTAATGCCTTCAATTCAACGAAAGGTTGTTAAAAGAGCGGCCTCAGTTGTAAATTTGATAAGTTGAATATTAACTATAATGTAACAAGACTTTTTATACCAAATTATTCTAATTACAGTATGATCAGGTCTATCTATAATTTCGAATTGCCTGACCCATTGGACAGATTGTATGAAGCAATCACGTAAACAACTACAAAGTACCCCAGTTCAGCAAGGCGACGATGGTCATTCTTTTTTCTCAAAATATAACGCACAGACCTCTAGCAACGAACTGCAGCAAATGCAGCAATTTTTAGAACTATTTCCTCAACCAATTTGGCATTTAAAACAACAACAGGTGTATGCCAACCAAGCCTTTTATCAACTTTTTAAAATTGAGAATCTACCGCCAGATATGGCATGTTGGATGACATTCATTCATCCAAAGGAACGAGAAGATTTTCAAACACTGTGGCAGCAATCACAACAACTGCTGCAATCATTTCAATATCAGGTTCGTCTCAAGCAGTCTGATCAGTGTTATCACAGCACACGCTTAGAAGTGACTTTTACCAAAGATAGCTTGGATGCTGCTCAATGCATGGTGCAATTTATCGATCTGGAACCTAAATTAGGGGTCATTGAACAGCTGCAACATCAAGTTGAAAGCCGTAATTTTATGCTAGATGCCAGTGTGGATTGTATAAAGTTACTCAGCCCTAAGGGTCAAATCATCCACATGAATCAAGCAGGCTGTTTAGCACTTGGTATACCCACAGATGATAAGCATTTCGGTATGGATTGGTTAATGCTGATACCGGAATCTGAGCGGGCTGCGGGTCAAATTGCGTTAAATGAAGCAGTGCAAGGAAAAACCTCACGTTTTTCGGGTGAAAGCCAATTAGAGAATCAACCGACAGCCTATTGGGACAATGTATTAACACCAATTTTGGATCAGCATGGGCAAACCAAAGAAATTTTATGTGTTTCGCGTGACATTACCCTACAACGCAAAACTGAATTTAAATTGCAGCAAATTATTGAACAAGATGATTTAACGGGGCTCTTAAATCGACATGCATTTAGCCGAGTCTTCAAAAATAATTTAAAAATGACCCAAGATAAACAGCAGCAATTGGGTCTATTACTGATTGATTTAGATTATTTTAAACATGTGAATGATACCTTGGGACATATTGCGGGAGATCATTTACTACATAGTCTAGGTCAACGCTTTCAACAATGCTTTCCGCCCGGTATCGTGGTTTCACGTTTGGGGGGCGATGAATTTGCGATCCTCATTCCTCAGTTAGCATCTGAAGACGAGTTGCTTGAAATAGCTCATATTGCCTATCAACAAATGGATCTTCCAATTCTCTATAATGAACAATATATCAATATTGGTATGAGTATTGGTTGCTCCACTTATCCACGTGATGCACAAAGCACCTCTAATTTACTTAAATGTGCAGATATTGCTTTAAATGATTTGAAAAACAGTGGTCGTGGTGGGGTGCGAATGTTTAGCCCGACCATGTTAAAAACTCTTGAAAATACCACCCGCCAATTAACCCTTGCACGCAGTATTATTCAATCAGACCAAATTGTTCCTTATTACCAGCCTAAAGTACGTCTCAGTGACGCTAAAGTGGTAGGATTCGAAGCATTATTACGTTGGTATGATGAAGATCAGCAAATACAGCTACCGTCTCAAATTTTTGCAGCATTTCAAGATTATGAATTGGCTTCACGTATCAGTGAAATCATGCAAATTAAAATTTTTCAGGATATTCAGCGCTGGATTGCCAAAGGACTGCAACCGTTACCGATTTCGATTAATGCAGCGCCAGTTGAATTTTTACGTGATGATTATGCAGAAAAAATGCTACAACGTTTGCAGGAATATCATATTTCGCCAGAGATCATCGAATTAGAAATTACCGAACAAAGTTTGTCTGAACGCGGTGCCAATTATGTGATTCGCGCTCTACATTTATTGAAAAAAAATGGAATACGCATTTCACTTGATGACTTCGGAACTGGGCACTCTTCCCTCACACGACTCAGTAATTATCCTGTCGATTGCATTAAAATAGACCGTAATTTTGTGGAACGAATGCATACGGATAGTTCGGCATTGGCGATTGTCAAAGCGATTACACAAATAGGTGCAAGTGTTTCCATGAATATTTTGGTTGAAGGGATTGAACACTCAGAACAAGTCGATACACTAAAAGCATGTGACTGCCATATTGGACAGGGCTTTTATTTCTATCGCCCGTTGAGCTATGACAAGGCCGTGGAGCTGTTGAATAGCTAAGCTTTTTGGAGCATGAAACTATGCAGCTTAAATATTTAGTCAGTGCCTGCCTTGCAGGCCAAGCCGTTCGCTATGATGCAACCTCCAATATGCAGCATGTGATTCTTCAATTAATGCAAACCCATGACGTGGTCACCGCCTGCCCAGAAATGCTTGGTGGCTTAAGTTGCCCCCGCTTCCCTGCTGAAATTCAAAATGGTCAAGCATCCGACGTACTTACTGGCAGCGCTCAAGTCAAAGATGTTTTAGGCGTCGATGTCAGTGCCGAGTTTATTGCTGGAGCTCAGCGCATGCTCGCTTTGGCACAACAGCATAAAGTCGATGTCGTGGTATTGAAGGACAATAGCCCATCTTGTGGTACACACTATATTTATGATGGTACGTTTACCCGCACTAAAATTCACGGTCATGGGGTTACTGCTGCTTTGCTCAAGCAGCATGGTTTTCAAGTAATTTCTGAACAAGATTTCATTGATCTGGTACAAGATCAGCTTTAAAGCTGAGACTGACATCTAGCAATTTTAGATCTAAATTAACGTACCCAACGCACAATATAATCTTCAATATCATCCGGGTTTACCAACTCCTCACTGATACAACGCCCCGCAGCTGACTTCCGTGCAACCAAAATACTGTCTCGGCTACCCGTCAACAAATGATGCCAACGCGGAAGACCTTTGCCTTCTGAAATTCGTCGATATGCACAGCTCGGGGGTAACCAATGAAATTGGTCGATTTGTTCAGGCGTTAAACGAATACAATCTGGCACAGCTGCTTTACGGTTGGGATAATCAGAACAACTGGCTGTTTCACAGTCTAAAAGTTTACAGGCCACCTTGGTGTAAGCCACTTCATGTGTATCTTCATCTTCAAGTTTAATTAAACAACACAAACCACACCCATCACAAAGTGACTCCCATTCAAGATGAGTCAATTCGGTTAATGCATACTTTTTCCAGAAATGAGGGCGCAAGGTGTCTGTCATAATCTAGCTCGAAACAAGGTTGGCAGGCATATTAGCTGAGCCTGTGTAAATTTTCTCAGTTTAAGTTACCGAATATTGCACATTTAATAAACAAAAGAATACATAGACCTAGGTGTAGCACTCCTATACTGAATACACAGAATAAAAATCACTTGGAGAAAAACTATGTTCCGTTGGGCTATTATTTTCGCTGTAATTGCATTGATTGCTAGTCTGCTAGGTTTCGGTGGTGTTGCAGGTTTATCCAAAGACTTTGCCGTTATTCTCTTGGTTATTGCAGTCATTCTCGCAATTGTTGGCTTCCTCTCTCGAGGAAAAGTTTAGATCAAATGAGGACCTTCAATTGTTTTTCTAAACTTAAAAACGGTTTTCACACAAACTAAATTCAATGCTGTTTAGCCAGATAAAAAAATAAGAGCCTAACGGCTCTTATTTTTTTATTTCAATCTGAACATTTTAACCATCTATACACAATTATGGTTTTAAATGACGTGGTCTAAATCCAGTCGCAATCAAAGCGATCCCATACGCGACAACACCTACGACACAGAGTACCAGCAGTTCTGCCACACGCATCCACGCAGAAACATCACCGTTATACCACGTCAGACCAAACCACAGCGCGGCAATCATCGCAATATTGGCCATTGCAAATTGCACGATCAATTTTTTCCAATGGCTCCCAAAGCGGAAAATATTACGTTTATGCAGATAGAAATACAGCATGCCTGCATTTACTAAAGCAGATCCTGATGAGGCCAACGCCAACGCCATGTGCTCTGCATGCCAGTCGATCAGTTTGAAGAACCCAATAAAAATTACGTTCAAAATCGCATTGGCTGCAACGGACATCAAGCCGACCCGTACAGGAGTCTTGGTGTCTTGCTGCGCATAGAACCCTGGTGCAAAGACTTTAATCAACATGAATGAAATGACCCCTGCACTCATACATTGCAAGGCTAAAGCTGTCATTTGAGTATCTTCAAAAGTAAATTGTCCGCGCTCAAACAAAGTTTGAATAATCGGTGTTGACAACATAAACAGCGCAATACTGGCAGGTACACCCACCAAAACAATCACTTTAGCCGCCCAATCAATCATTTTGCGGAATTTGTCTTGATCTTGCTCGGCATGACGTGCAGACAGCGACGGTAAGATCACGGTACCAATCGCCACCCCAATTAAGCCCAATGGTAACTCGGTCATCCGTTCTGCACTATATAACCACGATACTGAACCATCTTGCATGAAAGACGCCCAAATAGTGTTGAGTAGTAAGTTAATTTGTGTGACTGAGACACCAAACAATGCTGGCAACATCAATTTCATGATGCGATCGACACCTTCATGTTTGAAGTCGACTTTCGGTGGAATCAATAATTTCTTGCGCCACAATTCAGGAATTTGAATTGCCAATTGTAAGAAGCCTGCCGCAACCACCGACCAACCCAACGCCATAATCGGTTCAGCCATATATGGTGTTAACCACCATGCGCCAGCAATCATCGCCACATTGAGCAATACCGGTGAAAATGCTGGGGTACTGAACGAACCATAACTATTGAGAATACTGCTGGCAAATGCTGTTAATGACATAAACAGTAAATATGGAATGGTCAGGCGGAACATATCCGTTGCCAATGCAAATTTCTCTGGGTCGTCATGGAAACCCGGTGCATAGATATAAATAATTGCAGGTGCGGCCACCATCGCAATGAAGGTCAGGCTGGTCATCACCAGACCTAAACAACCAAACACGCGGCTAATCAGAATCTGAACTTCTGCATGGGTTCGACCGGTTTTATATTCAGTTAGAACAGGAATAAAGGCCTGTGAAAATGCCCCTTCTGCAAACAATCGCCTAAAAAAGTTAGGAATACGAAAAGCCACGACAAAGGTATCGAAGTCTTTACCTGCCCCAAATACATTTAACAGGACAATATCCCGTACCAGTCCCAAGACTCGGGACAGCATCGTCATTGCACTGACAATGACAGTCGAACGCCAAAGCGCCATCGCTTTTACTCGCTTTTGAAAGTGCGCCTATTGTAATGAAACTCGATCATAAATTTCATTGGTTTATTGAACGCAGAGTGTGTTGTTTATTTGTTTTTAAAATCACGTAACTGTTGGCGAAATTCAGTCCATTGAAAAAATGGGCCCGGATCCGTTTTACGACCCGGTGCAATATCAGAATGTCCTGCAATATGTTGTTGAATTTTTGGATAAGTTTCTTGTAAACATGCCACAACCTCCGTCAATACATCATATTGAGCTTGTTCAAATGGGAGGTCGTCACTGCCTTCTAGTTCAATACCAATCGAATAATCATTGCATTCTTTATGAGCTAAATAGGTTGAGCGCCCTGCATGCCAAGCACGATCATTAAAATTCACAAATTGCAGCACTTCACCTGTACGCAAGATCAATAAATGCGTAGAAACTTCCATCCCTTCAATGCTTTGAAAATATGGATGTACTGACCAATCTAATTGATTTTGAAAAAATTTTTCAATATAACCACCACCAAATTGGGAAGGTGGCAAACTAATATTATGAATCACCACAAGCTGAATTTCGGTGTCTGCGGGGCGTTGATTAAAATTCGGTGAAGGGATTTGCCGTGCACCGATGAGCTGCCCATCCTGAACCTGAAATGTTGTTGCCTGTGACATAAAGTGATCCTGAGTCTGCATTGCTCGTGAATTTTAGATCAGAGCCTAAAGGCTTTCATGCTAAAACTTTCATTGATATTTCTCAAATCTAGTTTGTGATTACTGTTAAAAATCGCTCATTTTTCATGAACAATGCTAATATAGCGCGCACATTTTCTCGGGTTAAAAAAGATACGGAATTTCTTATGAGCATATCGCAATCTTTGCTTGAACAATCTATCCAAATCAATATTCAACAAGCACTACAAGAAGATATTGGTTCTGGCGATATCACTGCCCTTTTAACTCCAGAAGATGAACAAGCCACTGCAACGATTATTAGCCGTGAAGATATGGTGCTGGCAGGTCAACCTTGGGTCAATGCTCTCATTCAAACCTTTGATCCAACCGTACAGGTCACTTGGCTAAAAAATGAAGGTGAGCGTGTTGCCGCTGGCGATGCTTTTTTTAAATTGGCAGGTTCAGCACGTAGCTTACTGACGGTTGAACGCCCTGCGCTCAATTTTGTGCAAACATTATCTGCGGTTGCCACTAAAACAGCTGAATATGTGCAACAACTCGAAGGTTTAAATACCAAGTTACTAGACACCCGTAAAACCCTACCGGGTCTGCGTATCGCTCAAAAGTATGCAGTCGCTGTTGGTGGTGGTCAAAACCACCGTTTGGGTTTGTTTGATGCCTTTTTGATTAAAGAAAACCACATTATGGCTGCTGGTGGGATTAAGCAAGCCATTGCCAAAGCACATGCCATTGCACCGGGTAAACCCGTTGAAGTGGAAGTGGAAACTTGGGATGAACTCAACCAAGCTTTAGAGGCTGGTGCGGACATTGTCATGCTCGATAACTTTAGCCAACAGCAAATGATTGATGCGGTTAAACATGTGGCTGGACGCTGTAAACTTGAAGCATCGGGAAATATTACCCTTGCTAATTTGCGCGAAGTCGCAACCACTGGTGTGGATTATATTTCGATGGGTGTACTCACCAAAGATGTTAAAGCGGTTGATTTGTCGATGCGTTTTAATGGCTAAGATGTATGGGTTATGGCTTGTGCGAAGCACAAATTTTTAAATTTTGGTTTTTTGCGTTTATTTTTTAAGCAGAAGAATTAAAATTTAGTCTTTAAATCCGATACAAAACGAAAAAACGCACCAAATGGTGCGTTTTTTACAACGATAACCAAAGTGTCGGTAAATAACTTACCAGCCTAAAGCTTCTTGTTGTTTTTTAATCAGTTCTTGAATACCTTTTTCAGCCAATTCAAGCATTTCGTTACATTGTACGCGCGTAAATGGTTTGTCTTCGGCAGTTCCTTGTAGCTCAATGAACTCACCTGCTTGCGTCATGACTACATTTAAGTCTGTTTGACAGTTTGAATCTTCTTCATAGCATAGATCAAGCAAAGCTTCGTCTTGGTACATGCCTACAGATACTGCTGCTACTAAGCCTTTTAGTGGATCTTGTTTGATTTTTTTATTTTCAAGCAACACATTCATGGCATCAATTAAAGCAACCGCAGCGCCTGTAATCGATGCTGTACGTGTACCGCCATCGGCTTGGATCACATCACAGTCGATGCTAACGGTGTTTTCACCGAGTTTTTTCAAATCCACCATGGCACGTAAGCTACGACCAATCAAACGTTGAATTTCTTGTGTACGACCACTTTGTTTACCACGAGCGGCTTCACGATCACTACGTGTGTGTGTAGAACGTGGCAACATACCATATTCAGCCGTTACCCAACCTTGGCCCTTACCTTTCAAGAAACGAGGTACTGAGTTGTCAACACTTGCAGTACAAAGAACTTTTGTATGACCAAATTCAACCAATACTGAACCTTCCGCATAACGTGTGTAGTTACGGGTAATTTTTACTTCACGTAATTGATCTAATGCTCGTTGGTCGATACGCATAATGAGTCCTTAATCTGACAAAATTGATTGCGACGTATTATAACAGAAGGCAGCATAAGATTCGGTGATCATGTACTGCATTTACAAAATCCCTTCATCTGTTGCGCTTGTGCAGCTGCGTTTTATCGTCGTGTGAATATTGGAAATTTGCTAAACTGAGCATTCGCAAATTTCAGGAAGAATTGCATGTCGATACGGGAAGAACGCAAACAACAAAGTCGAAAAGCCATACTCGATGCCGCATTGTCACTGAGTACGACAGGGCGTTCGTTTAGTAGCTTAAGTTTGCGTGAAATTTCCCGCCATGTGGGCTTAGTGCCAGCGGCATTTTATCGACATTTTCAAGACATGGATGAGCTCGGCCTTGAGCTGGTCGATCAAATGTCCCTCTATCTCAAAAATGTGCTCAACCAACTCAGTCAGCAATATTTTCAGCCCACCGAAATACATACCCGCACCAGCCTTGATTATTTATTTCATGCTGTTGAAGATTTTCCAGAAGCTTGGATGTTCCTCATTGCAGAGCGTTGGGGTGGTTCACAAGCGCTGCGTCACGCGATTGCACGTGAATTCAAATTCCTCAGTTCAGATCTCGCACAAGCGCTTTCAAAGATCGAAGCGACACAACATATTCAGTCTGAGCAGGACCTCAAGGTTCTTGCACAAATTCTGTTTGAATTGACCCTAAGCTGGGCCATGCAATGGATTGATCTACAACGTCAACCAACTACGCCACAGCAACATGAAGCGTTGCAACAATTTCGTCGTCAAGCACAGACTCAAGTACAGCTCATGTTCCGAGGTATTTTGCATTGGGATCGCTCTTTGGCCAATCAAACGTCCTCAGAACCATAATTGGGGATATTTTGAGATAATATCTAAGCACCATTGAATTTTAAAATGGCATAAAAAAAGCCGCAAATGAATGCGGCTTTTCCAATATCAATCTTATTTAGCTTTACGTTCTTTGTCGACAAGGAACTTCACGATTTCAACGGTACGCGCATCTTCACCTTGTACGATGTATTTACCATTCACCGTAATTGCTGGCACACCACTTAATTGGTACTGAGCCGCTAAGTTTTTCGCTTGAGCGATTTTAGATGACACAGCAAATGACTTAAATGTACTGTTAAACTTCGCTTCAGGTACGCCATAACGGGTATAGAACTTCGCAAATGCACCTTGTTCTAAAATATTTTTCTGACCCGCATGAATGTCATGGAATAATTGTAAATGCGCTTGTTGACGTACACCTAAAGCTTCAGAAGCATAGTAAGCACGTGCACCTTGTTCCCAAAGTGGGTTCATCGCTGCTGGTGTACGCACAAAACGAACATCTTTAGGCAACTGTTTTAACCAAGCCTGCATATGTGGTTCAAGTTTGAAACAGTGTGGGCAACCATACCAAAAGAATTCACGTACTTCGATTTTACCCGGACGTTCCACTTTGATTGGTTTTGGAATAACCGTGTAATCAGTCCCCGCGACAAACTGCGTTGCCATCGCACTGCCAGAAAAAGCCAAAATAGCCGTTGTAATCGTGCCTAGAAGAAATTTTTTCATTGAACTTATTGTCCTCAAAATCATTATGATTAGTTTATGGCAACACTATAAATCAAATCTGTCGATTTCGTTTTCATTCTGTGAACTTTTTTACGGCTTTTATCGCTTTTTTTGCAAGACACGCTACACTAACTCGCATTAAACTTTTTTCTAAATTATAAAGACTTGATTGAGGTGACACCGATGTCGCAATTGAATGTTGATCCACAAGAAATTGCCAAATTTGAAGCTTTCGCAGCCATATGGTGGGATCAGCATTCTGAGTTCCGCCCGTTGCATATGATCAATCCCCTACGTTTAAACTGGATTGATGAACATGCTGGCGGCATCACTGGCAAAAAAGTGTTAGATGTCGGTTGTGGCGGCGGTATTTTGGCAGAAAGCATGGCTCGCCGTGGTGCTCAAGTTTTGGGTATCGATATGGGTGAAGCGCCGTTGAATGTTGCACGTCTACATGCAGAACAAGAAAATGTGCAAAATATTGAATATCGCCAAGTGCCTGTAGAGCAACTGGCAGAAGAACAAGCTGGACAATATGACGTCGTGACGTGTATGGAAATGCTCGAACATGTACCCGATCCTGCATCGATTATTTTAGCCTGTCAAAAACTGGTTAAGCCGGGTGGTCATGTGTTCTTCTCGACTATTAACCGCAATCCTAAAGCCTATTTATTTGCGATTATTGGCGCAGAATATATTTTACGTATGCTGGCGAAAGGCACACACGATTATTCTAAATTTATTAAACCTTCTGAGTTGGCTCACGATATTCGTAGCGCCGAGCTTAAACTCAAAGACATGACCGGCTTACATTACAACCCAATCACCAAGCGTTATTGGCTTGCGCCAAATGTCGATGTGAATTACATGGTGCACACCGTCAAAGAAGAAGCGAAATAAATGAAAGCCGTATTGTTTGACCTTGATGGTACTTTAATTGACACTGCTGCCGACTTTATTCGCATCATTCAAGACATGTGCCGTGATAAAGGCTGTGCAGTGGTCGCAGCTGAAGACATTCGCACCCAAGTGTCTGAAGGCGCACGCGCTATGGTGAAATTAGTCTATCCTGAGTTAGACGTTACAGACCCAGTTTTTCTGGCGCATCGTCAACGCTTTTTAGACCTGTATGGTGCAGATATTGCCGTGGATACAGACCTGTTTGAAGGCATGTATCCGCTTTTGGCGGAACTTGAACAACATCAAATTCCATGGGGTATTGTCACCAATAAACCTCGTTGGCTGAGTGAAGCTTTACTCAAAGCGCTCAATTTAACGGAGCGCTGTGCGGTTTTGGTTTGCCCAGAAGATGTCAGCAAGACCAAGCCTGATCCTGAACCAATGTATTTGGCAGCCAAACAAATTCAGATTGCACCTGAAGACTGTATCTATGTCGGTGATCATCCACGTGACATCGATGCGGGTCGTCATGCGGACATGTACACAATATTAGCTGCTTACGGATATTTACCGTTACAGCACAAAGATGACTTAACAGCGTGGCAAGCTAATTGTATAGTGAATACTGTTGCTGAATTACAACAGGTGCTTCAACACTTAGTCATTCAACCCCAAACGCGTTCTTCAGCTACTTTATAACGATAGAAACAACACAATAAAACGAGGAGGTGCAGATGAAATATTCAGAATATCAACCTCGCCCCGATCTACTCAAAGATCGAATTATCCTGATTACAGGTGCGGGCGATGGAATTGGCCGTGCAGCTGCCATCAGTTATGCCTTACATGGGGCAACTGTCGTTCTACATGGTCGTACACTGAATAAGCTCGAAGTGATTTACGATGAAATTGAAGGTTTAGGTGCACCTCAACCAGCTATTTTACCGCTACAACTTTCGAGTGCTTCTCCTCGTGATTACGAACTTCTGGTCGATACCCTTGAAAAGCAATTCGGTCGACTGGATGGCATTTTGCATAATGCCGGCATTTTAGGTGAACGTACCGAACTTGCGCATTATCCTGTCGATGTTTGGGATGATGTCATGGCGGTTAACCTACGTGCACCCTTTGTTTTGACTCAAGAATTAATGCCTTTACTGCAAAAATCTGAACATGCTTCTGTGGTTTTTGCCAGTTCAGGGGTTGGACGTGAAGCGCGTGAACGTTGGGGTGCTTATTCGGTGTCCAAAATTGCGATTGAAGCCGTCAGCACACTCTTTGCCAAAGAAAATGCGCATCCGAATATCCGTTTTAATTGCATCAACCCTGGTGCAACACGTACTGCGATGCGAGCTAAAGCTTATCCAGATGAAGATCCAAAAACCTTGCCTACCCCTGAAAACATCATGCCTGCCTATCTTTATTTGATGGGGAATGACAGCTTACATCTGAACGGTGAAAGTATTGATGCTCAAGATTAATCCCTTTGACGGATTTTAATTAAAGGAAGCTTCGGCTTCCTTTTTTATGCGTTGAAGCGCATCAATTGTGATGAAAGACGCCACTTCATTGTGTGATACTCGAAAGTTGACTTGAGTTTTTACTAAATTTGCCGATACTTGAGGGCAATTTTTAAATACAGTGGACCCTCGCATGTCAGATTTTAGCAATATTACGGTTACGCCTACAGAAGACGGCATGGTCAACTTATTGGTTGAAGGTCAGCCAATTTCTGCAAAATATGGCATGAAATTCGATCCAAGCATTGTCGATGATTTACAAGCACTCGAAGTTGGACAAAATGCCAAACTCTTTGAACAATTTATTTTCTCACACACCGATTTAAACTTTGAACATGCTTATTTCTACGTAACCTGCATTCAAAAACAAGAAGCAGCTTATCAAGTGATCACCAACTTTGTTTACCGCATTACTGCACAAGAACAAGCACCCTTTGAGCATGTCATCACCAAACAAGGTCAAGCCATGACCCCAGAAGATGTCAATGAATTTATTCAAGCGCATGTTCAAAAATCAATTTCTGATTACACCGATCTAAAATATGCGTACTAAAAGCTCAATCAGTGCGATGTAAATCTAAAAAATAAGGCGAATTCAATCGCCTTATTTATCTCAATTTTTTTAATTTGAACCGAACAATGTTAAAAATATTGTTGATATCGCCCGCCACGTTAATCGTAATTTTAAATTATTTTAATCATTATATTCGGTTTTCCAGTTTAATCATTCTCACCTAACATGTCTTGCATCTAGCGTCAGGTACAAGGACATGAAACATGACAGACCTCATTCGTAAAACTGAAACGATCCGTTGTATTGAACATTTACAACTCACTGAAAACTTAATTCTTGCCTTAGATGATGCTGTTCAGGCTGAATCGGTTGCACAAGCCATTTACTCATTGCAACAGCTCAATGAGCAGTGGTATTAAGAAGCGTCTTAACCTTGGCTTCAATACCTATTTTAATTCCAATTTTTTTGTTTTTACCCATCTCGACCAGATGGGTATGTTTATTTCATATTTATTTTCAATGCTCGTCCATTTTCTGAATAGACACCGTCATTTTCATTTGACAGCAGCCGGTGTGATTTTTTAGGCTATAGCATGTAGAGGATTGTTCTTGCGTCCAAATTTGTCGCATAATATTCGCAATCTCTTCGTTTTATTTAAAAAAATATTCATCTTTCTTCACAGTTTCTCTGCATTTAATGCGTACAGTAGTTGTATTGAAGATCAATAACTAATGAGGGTTGAACATGAAAAAGATTTTGCCAATATTGGCTCTTTCTTTCAGTGCTTTGATGACTAGCAGCATGCTATCTGCGGCTCCTCACTTCAATAACGATGAACGTGGCTTTGATGGCCCACGCGGTAATGCTTATGGTCATATGAAAAAAGATCGTGACTTCCGTGGCAATCAGGACGATGGCGATATTGAAGATCGACGCCGTATGCGTGAAGAACGCGGAGTCAAACGTTTGCAACAACACAAATGGCAAACAGGCTATGTGATGCCACAACATTATCGTGGTAATGGCTACAAAGTCGATTATAAAGACCACAATTTGCCGAAACCTTCACGTAATCAGCAATGGTACAAGATTAATAACGACTATATTTTAGTCAACTCTGACAGCAATAGCATTCTTAAAATTTTAGGTATGTAAGTTAAATTGAACTCAATTTGAACAGATTTAAAAGCTCAGTTTTTTTACTGGGCTTTTTTTATGATGTTAATTCAACACTTAAGCTCAAAGCCTTTCACCCAGTAGGTTTCAAGCTACTTACACATCTACAATTTTCCTCCATACATTTCACAATTCAACTATATTGCCCCCACGCTTTCTCTGAACTTTCTCGCTAATTTGGAATCATCCAAAACAGATTAGAAAAGTATAGAGGTGTCCCATGAACAAAATCGTATCGACTTTGGTTCTATCAATTTCAGCGTTGATGGCAACATCTGCAGTGATGGCTGCCCCTGATCATCGTCAAGATGACCGTCGCTACCACCCATCATATCAACATCAGGATAACCGTTACCAAGACAACCGTTGGGACAATAACCATCGTCCAAGTAATTGGAACAATAACAACCGTTATGACCGCAATGACTCACGTCGTGTTAACCCAAGCCGTGATTGGCGTGTAGGTCAATCTTTACCACGTGCTTACGACTCAAGTCGTTACAAAGTCAGCGATCGTGAAGCACGCCGTTTACCTAACACAGGTCGTTACCAACAGTGGTACAAAATTAATGGCGACTATGTCCTTGTGAATGATCGTACTGACCGTATTATCCGAATTAAAAACGGCTAATCTAAACCCAGTCTCAATAAGTCCCTTTCCCAGCACCTGAACATCGTTCAGGTGTTTTTTTATATTTGTTTTCCGCAGTGATATTTTTTTGTTTAGAATCAGAACATCCTCCGCGATTAAACGAGTATAGGCATGCAATCGAATTCCGCTGAACCTTCTTCAAGCACAACCTTACAATATGTGCATTGGTTCCGACATTCTGCGCCTTATATCAATGCCCACCGTAACAAAACATTTGTCATTATGTTTGACGGTGAAGCCCTACAACATGAAAACTTTCAACACATTATTCATGATGTTGCTCTATTACACTCTCTTGGCATTCGTTTAATTTTAGTGCATGGTGCTCGTCCGCAAATTAGTTTAAATCTGCAAAATAGCAACATCCAAACGCCATTTCATCAACACCGTCGTATCACGACACGTGAAGCATTGCCCGCAGTAATGAATGCAGTCGGTTCCATTCGTTTGCAAATTGAAGCCATGTTATCTATGGGATTGGCCAACTCTCCCATGTATGGGGCACGCATTGATGTTGTTTCGGGCAATCTAGTCACTGCAAAACCTTATGGCATTCGAAATGGCGTGGATTTTCAATTATCCGGTGAAGTTCGCTCGGTCGACATCGATGCCATTCAACGCCATCTAGACAGTCACAACATCGTCATCTTGGGGCCAACGGGCTATTCCACTACTGGTGAAGTGTTTAATTTATTGGCAGAAGAAGTGGCGACCAAAACCGCGATTAGCTTAAAAGCAGATAAATTAATTTTCCTAGGCAAACAACATGGCTTAAATAACGAACATGGACAATTGATGCGCGAAATTACCCCGCATCAATTGGATCAACATATTTTTAAATACCAAGACTCGAATCCAGATATTGCCCTGCATTTGCGTGGTGCCCAAACGGCTTCACTACAAGGCGTACATCGCGTTCATTTGATTTCGTATGCCTACGATGGTGCTTTGGTCGAAGAGCTTTTCACTCGTGATGGTTCTGGCACCATGATCACCGATGCGCATTATGAAGATGTGCGTACTGCCAATATTCAAGATGTTGTGGGTTTAATCAGTTTACTCCGCCCACTCGAACAAGAAGGCATTTTGGTCTATCGCTCTCGCGAACGTTTGGAAAATGAAATTGAACATTTTGCCGTGATTGAACGTGACGGCACCATTTTGGCCTGTGCCGCACTGTATCCAATCCCTGTGACAGGGGATGAAAAGCGCTCTGCTGAGATTGCCTGTGTAGCAGTTCATCCGAGCTATCGAAAATCCAATCGAGGTAGCCAAATCCTACATTACCTTGAAGAAAAAGCGCGTACCTTGGGCATTGAACAGTTGTTCATTTTAACCACACGCACCGCACATTGGTTCTTAGAACAAGGTTTTGAACAAGTGAGTGTCGATGATCTGCCCAATGCACGACAAGCACTATATAACTATCAACGTAATTCATTGGTCTGCAAAAAGTCACTTGAAGGCTAACTTTTTATAGGATTTATCTGAATTTTGCATATCTATATCTAAAATAGCGCCGTAATTTAGGCGCTACTCTTTCCCTGTACACTAAAATCCTTATATTTTATTCTGATAATAAAAAATTCAATCATAAATTCAAACACTTAAAACTCTTTATTTTCATATTCTATATTTCATTAAATCATTATTTTTCATAAGTTTTGCTGTTTTATCTTTATCTTTTTTCCTGATTTAAAATTTAAATTTTATTATTTTTTTCGAAAAAGAAAAGTCTTTAGCGTATCTGTTCATCAATCAACAGTTTGACCTTTACTGTCACATAAGGAGCACATCAATGAGCACACAAAAAGCAAAACTCTGGGCCAAAACACTCGTATTGTCTTCAGCGGTTGCTGGCGCAATGATGCTCTCTGGTTGTGGCAAAAAAGAAGCAGAAAATATCACCTTAAATATTGGCTTTCAAAAATACGGTTTACTGCCAATCTTAAAAGAACGCGGTTCATTGGAAGCTGCATTGAAAGACCAAGGTGTAGATGTGAAATGGGTAGAGTTCCCAGCTGGTCCACAACTGCTTGAAGGGCTAAATGTCGGTAGCGTGTCTTTTGGTGAAGTAGGTGAAGCACCACCGATCTTTGCTCAAGCAGCAAAAACCGATTTGGTTTACATTGCCAATCAACCTGCTGTACCTAAAGCAGAGGCGTTAATCGTACAAAAAGATTCAGCCATTCAAACCATTCAAGACCTCAAAGGTAAACGTGTTGCACTGAACAAAGGTTCCAATGTGCATTACTTACTCTTGAAATTACTTGAAGCCAATCATTTGAGCTTCAACGATATTCAAGTGGTGTATTTACCCCCTGCCGATGCCCGTGCTGCCTTTGAAAAAGGCGCTGTAGATGCATGGGTAATTTGGGATCCTTTCCTGTCTGCGGCAGAACATCAACTTCATGCGCGTACGCTTGCTAACGGTGAGAACTTGGTGAAGAACTATCAGTTCTATTTGGCCGATCGTAAGTTTGCCCAAGCACACCCTAAAGTGGTGCAAGCCGTCGTGAACGAATTGAATTTGACCACGCAGTGGGTCTCTAAAAACCAAGACGATGCAGCCAAATTGCTCGAAGCTAAAACAGGGCTGGGGCTCGATGTTTTAAAAACATCAATTTCACGCTTAGGTGACAACGTCACTTTGATTACACCCGATGTGGCCAAAGAACAACAGCAAGTCGCTGATGCGTTTTATAACGAAAAATTGATTCCAAATAAATTAAACATTGAATCGGCCATTATTCAATAAGCCGAAAAAAATCATAAGGGCACTGCCATGCGCATTTTAAAAACATTTTCAATTGTTGGTTTAACCACACTGGGCCTAGGTCTCAGTGCATGTCAAAAACCCGATGCTGAAACAGCACAAGCACCCAGTACTCAAAAGAGTGCTGATGTTAAAACCGTGTCCATTGGTTTTCAAAAATCCGCTTTAAACTTACTGGTTGCACGTGATCAAAAGTTATTTGAACAGCAATTTCCTCATGCCAAAATCGAATGGAAAGAATTTCCCGCTGGCCCTCAAATGTTAGAAGCATTGGCCGTCGGTGCAGTTGACTATGGTTATGTCGGCAATACGCCGCCAATCTTTGCACAAGCAGCCAATAAGGACTTAAATTACCTCGGCTATGAAGTCGTGCCAGCTGATTCATTAGCAGTGGTTCTACCTGCAAACAGCAGTATTAAGACCATTCAAGAACTTCGTGGCAAGCGTGTCGCGGTACAAAAAGGCTCAAGTGCGCACGAACTGCTGGCTAAAACCCTGCAAAAAGCGGGTCTAACTTGGACTGATATTCAACCGATTTGGTTACCACCTGCCGATGCGCGTGCGGCCTTCGATAAAAAATCCATTGATGCTTGGGTCATTTGGGATCCGTTCTTGTCTGCTGCGCAGATTGATGGTCATGCCAAAGTCCTCATCGAATCAGGTGATTTTCCAAAAAGTTATTCGTTTTATATCGCCAATCCTAAAGTTATCCAGACCTATCCAGATGCGGGCGAGAAATTTTTAAGCGCAGTGAATGCTGCTGACCAATGGATTGTGGGCCATCAACCTGAGGCAGAAAAAATCTATCAACAAAGCACAGGACTCGCACCCACAATTGCAGCACAAGCTTTTGGGCGTCGTTTAAAGCCGTCGCCTGTCTTGCCTCTAACACCTGAAGTTGTACAAGCACAGCAACAAATTGCCGATCTGTTTAAACACGTTCAACTCATTCCCAACACCATTCAAGTCCAACAGCAAGTGTGGACACCTTCATCACATTGATATCCGAGCCATCAAGAATATAAGGAAACGAACATGAAAATTTTCTGGTTTATCCCAACACACGGTGACAGTCGCTACCTAGGTACAAGCAAAGGTGCACGTCAGGTTGACCATGCCTATATGAAGCAGATTGCTGTTGCGGTGGATAATCTAGGCTATGAAGGTGTACTGATTCCGACTGGCCGCTCATGTGAAGATCCTTGGTTAACCGCTGCAAGCCTCATTGATGCAACCAAAAATCTAAAATTTCTGGTGGCTTTACGTCCCGGTGTGACCACACCTGCCTTGACTGCACGTATGGCCGCAACCTTTGACCGATTATCTAGCGGTCGTATCTTGTTGAACTTGGTAACAGGCGGTGATGAACAAGAGTTAAAAGGCGATGGGGTCTATGAGGACCATAAAACTCGCTACAAAACCGCAGCAGAGTACACCACCATTTGGCGTGAAATTTTAAGCCGTTCACATACGGGGGAAAGCTTTACATTTCACGGTGAACGCCTCAGTGTTGACGATGCAAAATTACTTTATCCACCTGTACAAAAGCCTTATCCACCACTTTGGTTTGGCGGCTCTTCAGATGACGCTATTGAATTGGCAACAGAGCAAGTTGACACGTATTTAACATGGGGTGAACCGCCAGCAGCAGTGAAAGAAAAAATTGCAGTTGTTCGTGAAAAAGCTAAAGCCAAAGGTCGTGAACTGAACTACGGTATCCGCTTACATGTGATTGTACGTGAAACCAATGAAGAGGCATGGAAAGCAGCAGAAGAGCTTATTCAATATGTGGATGATGCGACCATTGCAGCGGCGCAAGCGAAATTCAAAACCATGGACTCCGTAGGTCAGCGTCGTATGGCTGAACTACATAATGGCGACAGGACGAAGCTTGAAGTATCCCCAAATCTTTGGGCGGGTGTCGGCCTTGTGCGTGGCGGTGCAGGTACAGCCTTAGTCGGCGACCCTGAAACCGTGGCTGCACGTATTCAAGAATATGCTGACCTTGGTATTAGTACCTTTATTTTCTCAGGCTATCCACATCTTGAAGAGTCGATTCGTTTTGCGGAATTGGTGTTTCCACTCCTTCCTTTAGAAACACGTCAAAAACTGGTTCAACCGAATTTAACTGGCCCATTTGGTGAGATTGTCGCAAACAATTACACGCCAGATGAAAATAAGAAAACTGAAAAAGTTCAGGAGCCGGCCTAATGTCTAAAACTGTTTCCGTCGAAACCTTTAAAATACCAAAGGTTTCACGTGGAACGCAGCTTGGGCAGCGCTTGCTGCCTTGGCTGGTTCCAATTGTATTAATCTTGATTTGGCAAATTGCGTCTATAACCGGTGTGCTTGAAAGTCGCATTCTTCCTGCTCCAACTGCGGTGGTGAGTGCATTTTGGGATTTACTCGTCAGCGGTGAACTCTGGAAGCATGTCAAAATCAGCGCGGGACGTGCTCTGATGGGCTTACTGGTGGGGGGCGGACTGGGCCTATTTTTAGGTTTACTCAATGGGTCATCGAAAACTGCATCTACCCTACTCGATACCACCTTGCAAATGATACGAAACATCCCTGCATTAGCCTTAATTCCTTTGGTGATTTTATGGTTCGGGATTGATGAATCTGCCAAACTTTTCTTAGTGGCAATTGGCGTGTTCTTCCCGATCTACATCAATACCTATCACGGTATTCGCTCAGTGGATCCACAGCTGATCGAGATGGGCAAAAGTTATGGGTTGACCGGTTGGCAGCTGTATAAAGAAATTATTTTACCGGGTGCAATGCCCTCCATTTTAGTTGGCTTACGTTTCTCGCTCGGTTTGGTTTGGGTGCTATTGATTGTTGCTGAAACCATTTCTGCACAAGCTGGCATTGGCTACATGACCATGAATGCACGTGAATTCTTACAAACGGATATCGTCCTCGTGGGGATCTTACTTTATGCCCTGCTCGGCAAATTAGCCGATGTGTTGGCAGTGTCATTAGAAAAATATTTACTGCGCTGGCACGCGGGTTACCAGAAATAATTCAGGAGCTTGAAAGATGACTGATTTAAGCATAAGCCGTCATGCCGATGACGTAAAAGTTTCAAATGATAAAATAGGCAAAGATATCAACCCGCATGCAGTATTGGGTGCAGAAATTCTGATTGAACAATTACACAAATTTTATGGCAATGTAAAAGTACTTGAAGACCTAGACCTACATATTCAACCGGGTGAATTTTTGGCGATTGTCGGTCGCAGTGGTTGTGGTAAAAGTACCCTACTGCGTTTGATTGCCGATTTGGAACAGCCCAGTTATGGCGAAATTAAATTTAAATCGGCTCGACATATTCGTGAAGGTATCACCACAGATGATATTCGGGTCATGTTCCAAGACCCTCGCCTACTGCCATGGCGCAACATTGAGAAAAATGTGCAATTGGGGTTAGCCAAAGATCAGCATGCCAATGCAACTGAATTACTGGAAAAAGTTGGCTTAAAAGAAAAAGCGGACCTTTGGCCGACCCAGCTTTCAGGTGGGCAACGCCAACGTGCTGCCTTGGCACGAGCACTGTCGCATAAACCACGGATTTTGCTACTCGATGAACCTTTGGGTGCACTCGATGCTTTGACCCGTTTAGACATGCAGAACTTGATTGAAAAACTCTGGTCAGAGCAAGGCTTCACTGCCATTTTGGTCACACATGATGTTTCTGAGGCAGTCCAACTGGCGGATCGCATTATCTTGCTCGATAAAGGACATATTGCCAAAGAGTTCAAAGTAGACTTGCCTCGCCCGCGTCAAAAAGGCATCGCTTTCACTGAGCTTGAACAACAAGTACTACATGCCGTTCTGGCTACCTAAATGATTTTGGGGATACATATAGACCTTGGTCAATGTATCCTATTTTTCATAAAAAATTAGACGAGTTAATTAACTAGCTCATTTTAAATCTAAAAAAAATTCCAATATTGACCATCTGATAAACCTATCACAAAAAATATACTAAAAACCTTAAATCCATGAATAAAAATAATCATTTAAGTCTTTTTTGTCTTAAAATGAGCTATTGAAATTTTATAGCTTTAAGCGTAGTTTAAGACTGGTAAAACAAAATAAACTATAAAGATTCATAAAATTACGAACGTTCGTTGTGCACAAATCTGATGATTTGCCGTACAATTCAATATTCCCTTTTCACTTTTCTAATAGAGCTGATGGAACAAAAAAAGAGTACCCAGAAACGCCACCAGTTGCTGAATGCTGCACTGGATGTCTTTTCCTTATATGGCTTTAACGGTGCCAGTTTGGATGAGATTGCCCAAATTGCAGAAATGCATAAATCGAATATTTTCTATTATTATGAAAATAAAGAAGCGCTTTATGTTGAAGTTCTGACAACGGTCCTGCAAAAGTGGCTTGCCCCTCTTCAAATGCTTGAAGCTGAACTTGAGCCTGAAGAAGCAATTACCAACTATTTATTGCAGAAAATTGAAGTGTCTCGTACACAGCCAAAAGCCTCTCGTTTGTTCGCACTTGAAGTCATTCAGGGCGCACCACACATTCTTGAAATCTTAAAAGGTCCGCTAAAAAAATTGGTGAAACGCAAAGCCAAAGTGATTAGCAACTGGCAAGAACAAGGTAAAATTTCGAAAGATATTGACCCTGAATTGTTGATTTTAAACATCTGGGCGATTACCCAAAACTATGCCGATTTTGCAACACAAATGGAAATGGTGACAGGTAAGACCCTACGTAACCGAAGCATGCAGCAACGTATTATCCAGCATACGGTACACATGATGCTTTATGGTGTGATCCCACGTCCTGAAAAATAATGGGACAAAAGTAGGTCACATTGGCATACGACCATAGCATTCTATGGTCGCCGACCGAGATTTCCTAAAGCTATTATTTTACTGTTTGATATAATTCTAATAACTTCCTTGCACCTAATAATAAATTTTCTTCCCAATCTAAATGAGCGGTTTCATTCGCGCCATCGGTGATATATTTCACCGAAACGCAGCGGACGCCCAATTTCTTGCACACTTTTGCGATTGCGTAGCCTTCCATATCCACAAGATTGCATGGTACTTTCGGCAGGCCGGTTTCAAAGCTGTCGCCTGTACCACAAATGCCTTTGGGTAAATGGCTAAACATTCCTTCAATGCCAATCTCAGCAGGATGCTCTAAGTCCATAGGAGTCACGCCAACGCTAAAGCCAAGCGGAGATACATCCATATCACGTTGTACAAATTGGGTGACTTCAACCAAGGCATGTGCATCAAAATGTGAACTGCCTGCCGTGCCTAAATTGAGCAAAGTGGTGCAGCCAGTTTTTTGAATCACATCATAGGCTTTAAAGGCAGCATTGACCTTACCAATCCCGCTGTAATGTACTTCAATACCCGCTGCCTCAAACAGCCCTTTCGACTCATTCGGCAAAGCCATCATCAACGCAATATTCTGACTCACAGTGCTCTCCTCAAAATTTCAGCACTGATATAGCATAAATTTAGCGTTAAGCCGATTGAAATAAGTGAATCAAAGCTAAATCCAGCTATTTCACAGCATCAGCTCAGGCTAATTTTGGTAGGAAAGCCAGTGCTAGGATTAAATCTGAAATTGCATCGGGCGCTTGCCGATAAAGGACGGCGCTAATTGCTGATTATGGCGCAGCGCCTCTAAGATTTTTTCCAAGGCGATATGCGCCATATCGCCACGCACGCTATGTGAATGGGTCATGGGCATCTGTTCTACCCCTTCTCGGCGTGCCGATAAGATTTTGATATCTTGGTTATTCACAATCCACGTATAGGCATTTACTGCAGGCTTTAAGGCCAATGCTGCTAACTTCGGGATGGGGAATTTATAACTGACACAAGTATAAACCCGTGACTCAAAAGGGCCGACTGGGCTAATTAAACTATTGAACACCATGCCTGAGGGCTCGCCCCAATGATATTCCACCAAGGTGATATTCGGTGCGATAAAACTATCCCGATGTAACTGCTCTGCACCATGCGGATTGGTTAACCATGGCATCATACCCACATCGGCTTCATGGTCTTGATATTCCACCACCACTTTACGTGGTTCAACTTCAATGGTGGCATCGACAGCTTTGCCCGATTCAGAGCGGAACCAACCGTCATGTACAAAAATGGTGTGGGTCACATCCATAATATTTTGCGCAACTGCGCCCATTTCACCATCATATTTGCCCACCATGTAATAACTGACCCAACCCGCTTGGTCGTAAAAGGGCAGTTTAAAAATGGCTGGACGCTCTGCAGCAGGCTTCTCCCCTAAATAAATCCACACCACGCCATCTTGCTCACAGACATCAAAGCTACGCTGTTTAAATAGATGCGGTTTTTCAGGAAAGAATTTACCGTTGATACTTGGAATATGTGCCACCTGACCATCGGCTTGATAAGACCAACCATGATAAGGACAGGTTACACAGCCATCGGTCATCTTACCTTTGGACAACGGCACACCGCGATGCACACACTGATCCAGCAGTGCTGCCGCTTGACCATTCTTTTGACGAAATAGCACAATTTTTTTGCCATATAGCGTTGCGGCAAAAGGGTGATCCTTTTTCAGTTCTTTAGAGGTGCAGGCAACATACCATTCTTCTAATAGTCCTTTGGCGTTGTCCCAAAATTCAGTTTGAGCACACATATTCAGTCCTTATTTTTTTCATTTTTGTTTTCATTTTTTCAACCCATACGCTTGAGCCGAAATGTCGCGCAAATTTTATACGCCTCAAAATCACTTGAATAGCAAAATAACGTAACTTGATCTCTTAACTACAGTAATTTTTTTCATACCTTTGCTTGCTTAGCTTTGTTTGCTTAGCTCTGTTTGCTGCCATGATTCACAGCAAACCCTGAATAGCCTGCTGTAAACCAAGTGTATTTTCATGTCGCTGCTCATTTATGGCTGAGTTCTCAGTGTTTCTCGATATGCCTTTAAACATGGAGAGAAAAATAAACTGCCGCGGTAACAGCCTAGTAGCGTTTTACTGATCACCATGAACCAAAGTGCACACAGCAACAATGCAAACACATTGCCACACATCGCAATGCTCTCTAACTGCGTTTGCGCAGCAAGTTTCATGACTGCGAGGGTAAATACGCCCAAAGGAAAAGTCATCGCCCACCAACCCAAATTAAATGGTAAATCACGTAAATGTTTTAATGTGGTCAGTATCGCAATGCCCAACCACCAGAGTCCAAAACCCAGTAGGATCAATGCAACGACTAGCCCACCCTGTTCTAGAATAGTTCCTAAACTTGCCATATCGATAGCGCCTAAAATTCGAGGAGCTTGTTCGCCGAGCAGCAATAGGGCCAATGCGCCTGTCCCAATCGGGCCGAGCGCTAACCAACTGCTGATCGCCATATCTTTGCTCGGTAGTTGATGCAAAGCTAAGCGCAGCAACAAAATCGTCAAGATGGCAAAGGCTGGAAGTACAGACATACCCCACAGTACATAACTGCCCAAGAGTATGTTCACGGCGTGGGCATCTGTGGGTAAATGCACCAATAACAATGCAGCTGAACTGGCCGCGACTTCACAAGCCACAATAGGCAATAACCAGACCGCCGTCATTCCCTCGAGTGCATGTTGCTGACGACTAAACATGAAAAATGGCACCAACCATGCAATAGCCACTGCCATCCCGACATCGACGTACCACAAGTATTCCACCCAACGCAGAATATCCGCTTGATAACTTACCCCGTATAGGTCACTTCCAAATTTTAATGCGCCATTTAACAGCGTTGCCAAGGCCATTGGAATTGCACCCAAAAATAAACACATCACCGGATGCTGAAAAATTTGCTTAGCTTCCTTTGGAAAAAGAATCCAACGGCAGATGTACAACACACTAAATAAGATGAAAACCGCCACATTGACTTGCCAAAGCGATGCGCCCAATGACCACATCCATACTGCGCCAAACGGCAATTCTGGTAAAATCAGTGCCACCACACCGGTACCCATGACCACGGTGAACCAGTTAGGGGTAAAATGACGAATCAGGTCTTGTTTGTGCTGCAGTTGATAAAAAGGCATTTTCATCGCATGATGCTCATCAAAATGGAATGCTTAGAGTTTAAACAACAATATAAATAAGAAAAATTGATTAATATTTATTTTTAAAATCATTTTTATTGATAATAAATTCATCCCTGCATAAAAAAACTTGAGTAAAAACACAACAACAAGACGAACGCAGAAGATTATGGCAATATATAGCCCTTAAACATTTTCAACGATTTGATTCGCCCATGAAACTGCTCCGCCTGAATGCTTTAGCGTCGAATACGCTACCTGACAAAACTGCCGTCACCATCGGTAATTTTGACGGTGTGCATTTGGGTCATCAAGCCATGATTCAGCAGCTCAAATCCGTTGCAGCACAGCAGAATCTTAAGACTGTGGTGATGATTTTTGAGCCGCAACCGCTTGAATTTTTTAAAGCGTATGAAGCACCTCCACGTATTTCATCCTTACGTGAAAAAGTTGAATATTTAACAGAACTCGGTGTGGACTACATTGCCGTTGCCAAATTTGACAATGCTTTTCGTAGTTTGAGTGCAGAAGATTTCGCGCAAATCTTAAAAGAAAAACTCAATGCGTCTGCCTTAGTCCTTGGCGATGATTTCCACTTTGGTAAAAACCGTCAGGGCAATAGTGAGTTTTTAGCCAATTATGGTTTTCAGGTCACCAATTTAAAGACCATTGAATCTGAGGGCGAACGCGTCAGTTCGACCCGTATTCGTCAAACCCTGCAAGCCGGTGATTTGGCACTGGCGGCAAAATTATTAGGCCGCCCCTACAGCATCACAGGTCGTGTGCAATATGGCGACCAAATTGGTCGTACCATTAATTTCCCGACCATTAATGTGCGTTTAAACCGCCATAAACCGTGTTTAAACGGTATTTATGCGGTCGATGTGGTCTGCGAGACCACCTCCCTCCAAGATAAAGTAAAGTCCGAGCATTCTGAAAAAATCGGGATTGCCGGTTATGCCCCTACTGCGCTGTTTGGTGCAGGTCATGTGGGCACACGTCCAGCCATTAAACAGGTCCATCCAGAGTGGCGATTAGAAGTACATTTTCCAAATGTTTCTGCTAATCTGTATGGCCTGTTAATGCGGGTGACGTTCTTGAACTTTTTACATGGCGAAAAGGACTACCCTTCGCTTGAAGCACTGAAAGCAGGAATTGATGATGATGTAGAAAAACTCCTTGAGTTTCGACACAGTAACCCTCATTTTCCGTTTTAATCCCCTATTTATTTAATGTAAAACGCGTCAGTCGATCGGCTGATAAATTTGGAAGATAACTTGCATGAGCGATAAGCAAACTCCTGAAAATGCAGTGGATTATAAAGCCACGCTAAACCTCCCAGGTACTGAATTTGCGATGAAAGCAAATCTCGCAGTACGTGAAGCGAAATGGTTAGAAGAGTGGTATGCCGACAACATTTATCAGCAGATTCGTGCATCGCGTATTGGCAAGAAAAAATATGTACTTCACGATGGCCCTCCGTATGCCAATGGTCAAATCCATTTAGGTCATGCGGTCAATAAAGTCCTCAAAGACATCATCATCAAAAGCCGTGTGATGGATGGTTTTGATGCACCGTATGTACCGGGTTGGGACTGTCACGGTCTTCCAATTGAGCTGAAAGTTGAAGAAAAAGTCGGCAAAGTAGGCGTGAAAGTAGATGCCTCTACTTTCCGTAAAGCATGTCGTGAATATGCTTACACACAAGTCGAATTACAAAAGAAAGACTTCGTACGTATGGGTGTGTTTGGTGATTGGGATCATCCTTACCTGACCATGAACTTCAAACAAGAAGCGGACATCGTGCGCTCGCTAGGTGCAATTGCCAAAGCAGGTCATATCGAACCTGGTCTAAAACCAGTGAACTGGTGTTTGGACTGTGGTTCTGCACTTGCAGAAGCTGAAGTTGAATATGAAGATAAAAAATCAGATGCGATTGATGTCGGCTTTACTGTTGTAGATCTTGCCGATTTATCTGCCCGTTTAGGTGTCACTGTTAGTGATTCAACAGATATCGTGATCTGGACCACAACGCCTTGGACTTTGCCTGCCAACCAAGCGGTTGCACTGCATGCAGAGATTGAATACCAATTGGTTCAAGCGACTGGCGAAAACAAAGTTGCACAAAACCTGATTTTAGCTAAAGACTTGGTTGAATCTGCAACTGAACGCTACGGTTTTGAAGCATTTACCGTATTGGCTGATTTTGTCGGCGCAAAACTTGAAAATCTACAGTTACAACATCCACTGATTACAGATCGTCAAGTCCCTGTGATTTTAGGTGAACACGTCATTGCAACCAGTGGTACAGGTGCAGTACATACCGCGCCAGGCCATGGTGTGGACGATTATAAAGTTGGCTTACAGTACAACTTAAAAGTGGATAACCCAGTCGGCGGTAACGGTGTGTATTTACCGACTGCACCGATTTTTGCGGGCGAGCACATTTATAAAGCCAATCCAAAAATCATTGCGGCTTTAACTGAAGCGAACAAACTTTGGGCACATGTGGTGATTAAACATAGCTATCCACATTGCTGGCGCCATAAAACACCGATTATCTTCCGTGCAACACCGCAATGGTTCATCAGCATGGATGCGAAAGGTTTACGTCAAGGTGCATTGAACGCGATTGAAAATGACATCAGCTTCGTACCCGATTGGGGTAAAAACCGTATCCAATCGATGATTGAAGGTCGTCCGGACTGGTGTATTTCACGTCAACGTACTTGGGGCGTGCCAATTCCATTCTTTGTACACAAAGATACCAATGAATTGCACCCACGTACGCCTGAATTGATTGAAGAAGTGGCTAAACTGATCGAGCAAGAAGGTATTGATGGTTGGTATAACCGCGATGCAAGCGAGTTCATCGGTGCAGATGCGGAACAATATAATGCTGTTCGCGATACGCTAGACGTTTGGTTCGACTCTGGAACAACACACTACGCAGTGCTTCGTGAGCGTGAAGAGTTAACAGATCCAGCAGACTTGTACCTTGAAGGTTCAGACCAACACCGTGGTTGGTTCCAGTCTTCATTGTTAACGTCTATGGCGATTAACAACCGTGCACCGTACAAAGGTTTATTGACGCATGGCTTCGTTGTAGACGAAAAAGGCCGCAAAATGTCGAAGTCAATTGGTAACGTGATCACACCACAAGACATCATTAAAGACATGGGTGCGGATGGTCTACGTTTCTGGATTGCTTCTGCGGATTACCGTTATGAAATGACTGCGGGTAAAGAAATCTTTAGCCGTGCATCTGATGGTTACCGTCGTATCCGTAATACTTTACGTTTCTTGCTGGCCAACTTGAATGGCTTCAAACCATCAACAGATGCATTGCCAGTGGATCAATTGATCGCGCTTGATCAATACATCTTGCAACGTGCTGCTGACGTACAGAAAACTATTCAACAAGCCTATGAAGAGATGAACTTCCACATTGTCACTAGCGCTTTGACAAACTTCTGTATTAACGACTTGGGTGGTTTCTACCTCGACATCATCAAAGACCGTCAGTACACCACGAAAGCGGACTCAGCAGCGCGTCATTCTGCACAAACTGCGTTGTATCACTTGGTACAAGCCTTTGTGCGTTGGATGGCACCTATCTTGACCTTCACTGCGCAAGAAGCTTGGCCACTGATCCCAGAACAATCTGAGAAATATGTATTCACGGCTGAATGGTACGACATTCCAGTAGCATCAACTGCGAACATCATTTCTGAAGAACAATGGCAAACTTTAATCGCCGTTAAATCTGCGGTGAATAAGCACATTGAAGCTGCACGTAATGCGAAATTGGTGGGTTCTAACCTATCTGCCAAAGTTGAACTTTGGGCCAATGATGAGTTGAAAGCTGTATTGGATACCTTAGGTGACGAACTGCGTTTCGTCTTGATCACTTCTCAAGTGATCGTGCATGCCTTTGATGAAGCTCAAGGTGAAGCATCTGACCTCGACGGTTTACGTGTAAAAGTATCGGCAGCAGATGGTGAAAAATGTGCACGTTGCTGGCATGTGCTTCCTGATGTAAATACACATCACGAACATCCAGGTCTTTGTTCTCGTTGTATTATTAACCTTCCTACAGGTCAAGGCGAAGAGAGAAAATATGCCTAATCCACAAGAAAAAAAGGGCTTATTCCAATTCTACCCACACAATTTGGTGTGGGTGGGTTTATCCATTGTCGCGATTATTCTCGACCAATGGACCAAATGGATTGCAAGTACACATCTGAACTATGCAGACCCTGTACCTGTACTGCCCTTTTTAAATTGGACATTACTACATAACTATGGCGCAGCCTTTAGTTTCTTGTCCGATGCCGGTGGATGGCAACGTTACTTCTTTACTTCACTGGCAGGTTTAGTGTCTGTGATCTTTGTATTTTGGCTCATGCGTATGCCAAAAAACGTGAAAATTTTACCGATTGCCATCGCCCTGATTTTGGGTGGCGCAATTGGTAACTTGATCGACCGTGTCAGCCTTGGCTATGTGGTCGATTTTATTCACGTGTATTACAACAACAGTCACTTCCCTGCATTCAATATTGCAGATAGTGCCATTACTCTGGGTACGATCTTGCTTCTTATCGATACGTTTTTCTTAGAAAAACACCGAATTCAGCGAGCGGAAGCGAAAAATGACTGATTTTATCAATCCCAACGAGGAAACTCGTATTGAAGCGGGCTCACAAGTTGCGCTTCACTTTTCTGTCGCAATTGAAGATGGCGTAGAAATCGACAACACCCGTAGCCGCGAAGAGCCTGTGAGCTTGGTGATGGGCGACGGTAGCTTATTGCCAGGTTTTGAAAAAGCACTTTTTGGTCTACGTGCCGGTGACCGCCGTACCGTGAGTCTTCCACCTGAAGACGCTTTCGGTCCGTGGAACCCTGAAAATGTGCAGAAATTTGATACTGTTAAATTCGATCCTGCACCTGTAGTTGGTCACATGATCGAGTTTGAAGACAAAGCCAAACAAAGCTTGTTCGGCGTGATTAAAACTGTGGGTGAAGACATCACCGAAGTGGATTTTAACCATCCATTAGCAGGTAAAAATATTACCTTTGAAGTCGAAATCTTCAAAGTGACCCCTGCGGGTCAGCAAGGTATTAAACTGATGTAATCGATTCACGTTAATCGGTTCAAATTAAAGCGTCTTCGGACGCTTTTTTTATGCGGCTTTATTTTGTGATCCATTTCAATGGTGTCGATACATTTTCGATATATGCAAATTGTCGAATTCAGATTAATTTAATGCAAGACTTTAAAACAAAACGGGAAAGATGATGAAATTGCAAATTATTGTGGGAAGTGTGCGTGAAGGTCGTACCGCGATTAAAGTGGCGAATTGGTTACTATCAGAAATTCAAAGCTATGACTACAGCACGGTTGAAACTGAAATTGTCGATTTAAAAGAATGGAACTTACCGATATTTGTGGGTGCACACCCACCATTAACTGGAATTTATGATCAACCAAAACAACAAGATTGGGCTGACAAAATTGCATCAGGAGATGCCTTTATTTTTATTAGCCCTGAATATAACCATGGCTATAGCGCAGCCTTAAAAAATGCCTTCGATTACATTGGTAAAGAGTGGTCAGGTAAACCTGCAGCTTATGTGGGCTATGGTGCTACCAATGGTTCGCGCTCTATCGATCAGATTCGACAAGTCGGCACGCAATTGGGCTTAGTCGACACCAACTCAACCATTGAAATTCGTGACATTTTCGCACGTAATAAAGGCGAAACTTTTGAGCCAAATGAATTTGATAGCAAAGCGTTGAAAGCTGCGTTCAAAAAACTGCTTCAATATGTCAGTGCTTAATTGCTGTGAAATTCAGCGATGTTGTACGCTAGAGCGTACAAAATTTTCGGTTGTTTGCTGCTAGCTCACTTTTCGAATTCATCCTATATTGAAGACATACAGAGACAGGATGTCACTGAACATAAGACAACAATAATAAGTCAATAAGCAAGATGCTTAACGGTACGACAGGAGTTATACCGCTAGAAAGAATCCAAAAAGCCCCGACAGGATGTCGGGGCTTTTTTTATGGCTGTATTAAACATAAAAGATTTCAACAAATACCAATCAAACCCCAAATGCCTTCACCATTTCAGATAAAGGCATCGACTGCGCAATTGAATTGCTCTTCAAATTACTTTTTAGCGCTTTCCACAATTAAACGGGTCACCAAATATAAGCGTGGCACAATCGAATCAGTCAATATGAATTCAGCTTTGTCTGAATGCAAACCATCGCCAGACATGCCCATCCCTTCAATAATCGCGGCTTTTGAGCTTACCCCAGCAAATGCAGCATCCGTACCGCCGCCCCAAGCTGTGGTTTCCACTTTCATCGGCAAATTCAGCTCATTTTTATAAATCTGCTGAGCTGTTGCTGCCAATGCTTTGGCTTGAGCACTGGCTTCAAGTGGAGGACGACGCACTTCAAATTTCACATCTACCTGACTTTCCGATAATTTCTTGGTTTTCACTTTTTGCTTTAAGGTTTTTTCGAGTTCCGCAAAATCCTGTGGTTTTAAAGAACGTGCATCGGCTTGAGCGGTCGCATGATCTGGAATCACATTACGCGTTTTACCTGCTGAAGCTACCGTCCAATTGAGCTTTAATCCTGTTTTAGGATTGGATAAATTCTCTAACTGCTGAATTTGAAACGCCAATTCCGTGAGGGCATTCACCCCTGCTTCAGGTTTGACCCCTGCATGTGCACCACGGCCTTTAATATCCAAATAAGCTGCACCAATACCACTGGTGGCAAGCATCAAGCTGCCATCCATCCCGCCTGTTTCAAAGGATAGCACCACATCCTGATTTTTAGCTGTATCCATAATCAACTGACGTGAACCCGGTGAACTGATTTCTTCATCACCGTTGATGAGTACGGTAATGGTGCCGTAATCTTGATATTTCAGTTGTTTCAGCATGTCCAAAACATGAATCACTGCTGCGACACCTTGCTTATCATCCAAAATCCCTAAACCATAGGCTTTATTGCCATCTATACGAAACGGCTGCCCCTGTAATTGTCCCTTTTGATACACGGTATCGTTGTGTGCCAGCATCATGATATTGGTCTTGCCTTTGCCCTTCAACACCGCTTGTACAATCGGCCCCGTCTGATCGGGTGCACCATCAAGCTTCATAATTTCTTTGGGCTGGATGATATTTACTTCAGCGCCCGTGGCTTTTAATTGATCTGCCACCACTTTGGCGATTTGATTTAATCCCTCAATATCCTTACTGCCCGATTCAATATTGACCAGCGTTTTAAGGGTTTCCAAATAGCTCGCCTTCTGACTTTCAGCCATTTTTTTAATGTCTTGTGGAGATGCTGCCCAGCTTGCAGATGCACTCAGTGCCAGTGCACAGCCCAATGCCACATGTGGTTTTAAAGATTTGCTATTGTTTTTAACCGTTTTAAACATGAGTTCCATTCCCTGTACATTTTTTATGATGATTTTTTAATGTCTGATAAAATAGTTCACTATTCAATCAATTAATCGAAAAAATATGTAACGCTAAGCTTCTCCCCATCTAGCCCCATACAATCATTAAAATTCATCTATATGCTTTTGTACGCTTTAGCTTACATGTTGTGCCGACAATCCTGACTATGCTGAAAATTAGTTTCCTTTTATAATGAGCTCATACAAGACAGGATGTCTTAAATACAACAACAATAAACAATGCAGCAGGAAGCTGACAGGTAGGACAGGAGTTATACCTAGAATGAATACGAAAAAGCCTCGACAGGATGTCGGGGCTTTTTTTTATGTGCAATGATTTTTATTTAAAATGATTAACGCATCAATCCGTTGCCAAAAAGAATGTCTGTTAAATATCGACCTGAAAGCCTAAATCCACATCACAAGCGGCCTGCCCGCCACGTATGCCCCAATTTTCCAAAGGACTTTCACGTAAAGTAATGAGAATGTGATCTTCAGGAATACCAAAAGCCACTAAGTTTGTTACCAATTGTTGATATAACTTGCGCTTGGTTTCAAGCGTACGCCCTGAAAAACAATCTATGCTGATATGGGTAAATCGCTCTGGCTGAGTTAAATGATCAAACACATGAAAATGTTCGGGCTTATGCACCTGCAATCGCATATTGCGGTCATATGTTGGAAGTTGAAAACTCTGTTGTAGTGCATCAAAAACTGTATTCATCAGCTGTTGTTCTTGCTCTGCTGAATACTGCATGCGGATATCAATTTGTGTCGCAGGCATAGGCTCAATCCTTTGTTATTGTCATTTTTCTTTCATCATTATACGCATTGTGCTGCGCCTTTTTGTAGCGAAAAACTTACAGTCGAAGCAGAATTTTCAGCTGTTCTGAACAGGGTATTTTGCCTATAGTAAAACCATACAAAGACAGGATGTCTTGCAATAAAAATAAATAATGCAAAACAGCAGGAACGCTGATCGGTATGACAGGAATCATATCTTTAGAATGAATCTAAAAAGCCCCGACAGGATGTTTGGGGCTTTTTTATTGAAATAAACTATACAGATGGATATTCGTCGTAAAGTCGCAAATTTTCAACAAAACTTACACCTATACAGCAAAACTGTACTTATAATTTATGCACGTTTTCAACAGACTATGCACTGGCTTCACAGCACTAAGTTCTGTAACCGCTTAGGGATTAAGCGATAACAATAAAAATTTAAAACATAGAATTAGGTACAACCTATGCAGATACAATCACAACAATTAAATAGCTTCACGCGGATTTTTCAGGCCGATCCGCAGTACAACACACCACAAGATTTAGCCCAATATATCGGTGCACACCGTCAACAGTTGATGCAGCAAATCCATGAAAATGGCATTGTGCTATTCCGTGGTTTTAATGTGCAGCAGCCCGAGCAATTTAACCAATTGATTGAACAGTATTTTCAGTTTACGCCGTGGAACGCGTTTAATCCCAATATGCCTGGTTGGGTGGCCTCATGGATGCGTAAATACAGCGAAAGTATATTAGGTGCAGGTGATTACCGCCGTTATATCGACCGCAATACCGTGCAACTCGGCCCTGTTGAAAACTCAGTACAAGGGCCGCATGTAGAAGGCGGCGTGCGTTCTGAACGTTCACGCTACATCGCGCTATTTTGTCAGGAACCTTCAACTTACTTGGCGGAGACTGGCTTCAATAATCTGGAGCAGATTTGGGAAAATCTACCTAAATCAGTCCAAGAAAAATACCTCGGCGCTTGGAATCATTTTTCCTATGTTTCAGCACGAAAAATTGGTTTATTCGACCGTTTTTTATTAAGAAAAAGCCCGTTCAGTTTAGAGATGCGCAAAGACAAGAAAGCCAAATTGACCTTACAGCGTTCGCCTTTAGTCATTCATCATCCCGATACCAAAAAGCGCGTGATTCAACCTTGGGCATTTGCCAATAATACCAATCCTTTTGCGCACCGTGCTGCACAGCAGTGTTTTGAAGCACGTGGTGAGATTGAAATTGATTCCACAGCCGATGGTATGCAGCTGACTTGGGAGATTTATAACGCGCAAGGTGAGCAAATCGAATGGACTGACGCGGAAAAGCAGCAGTTTTTTGAAGCTTTGTATCAAGATGCCTTATTACTGCAATGGCACAAGGGCGATGTCGCCATAGTCGACAATATTAAAATTGCCCATTGGCGTATGAATGGCGAACAAGGCAACCGAAAATTAATTCAAATACAAGCGAATGTTTTTAATGCAGATGAACATTATGCGGCATAAGGTATTTTAATCGAGGCATAGATTTATTTAAAAAAGCCCCGCAGGGCTTTTTTTTATTTTTGCAATTTTGCTGTTTTTTTAGGCGCTATTTAGGCTGAATTTGAAAGAGCCACGCCTTTTCACCATCTTCAATGCCCCAAATGCTGCCATCTTGCGCTTGAATTAGGCCACGGATACGTTGCGGCATCGCAATACGTTGAATTTCTATCGCAGGTTTCGCTTCAGTGTCCACAACGACAATGGCTTGCGATGATAAACCGCCAATCAAAGCCTTATTTTTCCACGCTGGGAATTTCTGCCCTTGGTAGAACATTAAACTCGAAGGTGAAATCACGGGTGTCCAACTGATGGCAGGTGCTTCAAATTCAGGACGGGTGTGGTGGTCAGGAATTGGTTTGCCATCATAATGATCACCATTTGAAACATGGGGATAGCCATAATTTTTGCCACGCAGTACCAAGTTCAATTCATCACCGCCTTTTGGCCCCATTTCAGCGACCCAAAGCTGCTGTTTCGCATCAAATGCCATGCCAAGTGGATTACGGTGCCCTAAGCTCCATACTTGCTGTGCAACTTGACCTTGGCTTTGGAAAGGATTGTCTGCTGCGGGCGAACCATCTGTGTTTAAACGCAAGACTTTACCTAAATTCGACTGCATATCCTGTGCTGGATCGAACTTTTGCCGTTCGCCTGAACTCACCCACAGTTTTCCATCAGGACCAAACTGCATACGGTGTGAATAATGCCCTTGTCCATCCACTTTGGGGGTTTGCTTCCAGATAATTTTGCGCTGTTGCAAACGTGGTTTGGCATCTTGAACATTTAATTTGGCTTGTTCAATCACTGCGCCATAGCCGCCCTGTCCTGCTTCGGCATAACTCAGATAAATGTGCTGATTGCTAGCGAATGCTGGATCAAGCACGATATCGCCTAAGCCGCCTTGTCCGCCATAAGCCACTTTAGGGAGTTGACCGACCTGCGTTTTTTGCTGAGTTTTCGGATCAAATATGACGAGCTGCCCTTTTCTTTCGGTTAGGATGAGTCGTCCATCTGGCAATTGTTGTATTGCCCAAGGCTCATTGAATTGTGCAATTTTATGGATTTTAAAAGTTTGCTCTGTGTTTAGATTTGAGTGACTTGCTGCGGATTGTTCTTGTTTGGCAGGTGGACTTTCAGATTGGCAAGCTGTACTGCCCAATATGCCGATCAAGATCGCGGTCGTTCGTAAAGAAACATTGATTTTGCTCATATTATTCTCTCCGATATATTTATAATTAATTGATTCTAATAATTAAATCATTTGAAATGGACATTTATTCGTAACAGGATAATTTTGTAAGAAATTGCTTACATGAGTTGCAGATTTTAGCGGCTGTTCAGTTTAAACAAAGCAGCCTAATCTACAGTTATCAGGAAACAGGAAGTTTCCGAAACATAAAACTAAAATAATAAGTTTCTGCATCAGGAAGTGAGATATGACAAGGAGTTATATCTAAAATACGAAATACGAAGAGAACCTCGACAGGATGTCGGGGTTTTCTTTTTTCAGCTGCATTATTTTTAAGAATTCGCCAAAACCCAGCACCGTCATTTAATATCTCTGTCAAAACTTCTTACAGTTTCCTGCGAAATCACTACATACCCAAATCCATCAGCTTGTTAGCGTGGTAGACAGTCCTCATTGCAAGGAGTCAATCATGACTTTAAAAGCTTTAGTGATTACGTCAAATGTCGGTGTTGAGCATGACGAGCTGACTCAACCCTTAAATTATTTAAATGCAAAGGGAATTGAAGCCATTCATGCCGCTATTGAACATGCAGCCGTCCAGACAGTAAAAGCCGACAAAAAGGTGGATGCAGAAGTTCAACCCAATGCCCAATTGAGCAGCGTAAATGCTGAAGACTATGATGTGTTGGTAATTCCGGGTGGAACGGTCAATGCAGATCATTTACGGATCAATGAAGATGCGCTGCGACTCATTCAAAGCTTTGCGGACCATCAAAAACCCATTGCTGCGATTTGTCATGGTCCTTGGGCACTCATTAATGCTGAACGAATTCGTGATAAAACTCTGACGTCCTATAAAAGTATTCGTTTGGATTTGGAAAATGCGGGTGCGCATTGGGTCGATGAGCAGGTGCACCGCTGTAATACGGGTGGCTGGGTGTTGATTAGCTCTCGCTGTCCAGATGACTTGCCTGCGTTTAATCAAGCGATTCAGCAGGAGCTTGAGCAACAGCAACAGCAACAGCAACAGCAACAGCAACAGCAACAGCAACAATAATTCTAAAATGAAAATACCCACATATTGCATGCGGGTATTTTATAAATCTACGTTATAAGATGTATGGCTTACAAATTTTTTAAATACGCCACAACATCATCATGACCTGCCATCTCTGCAAGCTCTAATGCCGTGTATTGAGTTTTATGCTGTACATCTGCACCATTAGCTACCAAAAGCTTCACCACGTCTAAATAGCCGTTTTCTGCGGCTGCATGCAGTGCGCTATAACCTTCGTCATCGGCAGAGTTTACGTCTGTGCCATTACCCAAAGATTTTTCGACTTCAGTCAGTTCACCTAAAGATGCCCAATATACCAGTTCAGGCAGATGCAGTTCTTCATCATCTTCAGGGATTGGGGAGAATGAGTTGAGTTTCATTCAAAAATCCTCTCTTGAGTTTTGAATTGTAATATTTATACAGTTAAATTTATAGAATTTAAAATTTGCTCTCTAAATAGTTGCATTCTTCGATAGGCTATTTTTGAAAGATCTAACTCATCATAGGTGAGATCTTTTTTCATTTCAGCATGTAAATGAATAGCATTTCTACAGTGATAAATTTGGATTAATTCATCCTTTAATTTTTCACTAATTAATCCTAATTGATGGGCGCAGTTAGCTTTAGCTTCAAATTTAATTTGTGTAATTGAGGTTCTACCAACAGCATCATACATAGGAATTATTGTTTTTCCATCATGTTCTAAATATTGCTCTAATTTCGACATATGAGCTTGTGGAATTGAAAAAGCTTTTTTAGTTGGGTATTTATACAAATCCTTTACTAAATCAGAATCTTTAAACGTTACAAATAATAAATGATGAATAACGGCTTCATAAATTGAAGCATAACAAGTAATTTGTGTTTTTATTTGTACTCTTAATAAGAAATCATCAGCTTCTAATCCCTCAAAAATTTTATATAAATAGCGAATCCCTTTAAATTCTTCAATTAATATTTTTTTCAAATCTAAATCATCTACAAAAGAAAAAAACTCATCAAACCATGAATCAGGTGGTAAATGAGCGGTAATGTAATTTAATACATTTTGAGTAACATGTTCATCAAAAGCCATTTTTTTCACATAATATTTATAAGTAATTATATTTTAATACAAAAGCCCCCTTTCGGAGGCTTTTCATTTTAAAGAATCACAACTTAAGCTTTGGCTGTAGATGCGTCTTTAACATCAATTTTATCGCTGTCATTATCATGCATAATCAACGCAACCGCGATTGCAGTAATGAGTACTGGTAAACCAACTGCCATAAAGTTAATGTGTGCAGGTAAGTTCATACCCAGCAAACCACCAATCAGAATCGGCCCTACAATCGCGCCCATACGTCCAATTGCAGAAGACCAACCAATGCCTGTAGAACGTACTGCAAGTGGATAGAACTGCGCCACATAGCTATACAGCAGCATTTGCGAACCAATAGATGCCGCACCTGCCAAGAACACCAAGATGTACAGCAAGAACTGATTCGACTGGAAGCCCATCAAGCTCATCACAATCGCGCCCATCATGCCCAAAACCATCAATACAGGTTTGAGGTGAAAACGGTCAGCCAAAATACCGCCGCCCACAATACCCACGACAGCACCCACGTTCATCACCATCATGAACATTAGGCTGTTATCCATAGAATAACCGGCTGCCATCATCAATTTTGGTAACCAACTGCTTAGCGCATACATGGTCAATAGGCAGGTAAAGAACGCTACCCAAAATAGTAATGTGTTCACTGCACGACCACGGCGGAACAAACTCACCACGTTGGCTGCTTCAGGTACGTTTTCTTGCGGAAGCGTAAATACAGTGTTGTCTGTTAGGGTCACATTTGGCGCAAGGCGACGCACGATACTACGCGCTTTTTCCTGCTTGTTTTCCTTCACAATAAAAGCCAAAGATTCAGGTAAGAATTTCCAAATCACAGGCAATAAAAATAAAGGAATACCCGCGATAAAGAACATGATTTGCCAACCAAAATCAGGCGTGAACCATGAACCCAATAAAGCAGCCATTACACCACCGACTGCATAACCACTAAACATGGTCGTTACCAGTGTGCTACGCATTTTTTGCGGCGCATATTCAGAGGTTAAAGCCACAAGGTTAGGCATTACACCGCCAATCCCTAAACCCGCTAAGAAACGCAAAATACCAAATTCTGTTGGATTAGACGCAAAACCACCTGCAAAGGTCAAACCACTAAATAACACAATACAGATCATAATGACTTTTTTACGGCCAATCTTATCTGCTAAAGAACCAAAGAACATGGCACCAAACATCATACCTGCGAGCGCAGTACTGGCAAGCATTCCCGCTTGCATCGCACTTAAACCCCAGTCTTGCATGAGTAAAGGTAAAACCACGCCATTAATTGCTAAATCGTAGCCATCAAATAAAATAATCAATAAGCACCAAGCCACTACATTGAAGTGGAACGGGGTAAATTTAGCCTTATCGACTACAGAATTTATGTCTATTTTTTCCGTTGTCATCGTTCTCATCTCCCATGAGTACTTGTCCGTAACATTGATTGAATATTTAAGTAAAATTCAACAGCCACGGAATATACGGAACAGTGTTTTTTAGGGATATTAGACGTATGTTTAATAAATCTTGCAGATTATAAGTATCTGTTAATTGTGTTATTTTTTATGTTTTAGTTTAATTATTAAACATTATCAATATATGATTATTTAACTTGATTTTATAAACAATAATACTGCTATTTTTAGGTCTAATTCTTCTATTATTTCATTAAACTTCAGAAAGACACACGATCATTTATTTCTATTTTTAGTTGAGAAAAAATTTAAATGTCTAAAAAACAAACGCACTCACATATCTAGAAAAGCTCTTTTTCAATACGTTCTTTTTAAATCTATTGAATTAGAGCTGAACTTTAGCGATCACAAGCTTACAGCGAAATCCACGAGACGAATAATATGATTGTGCGCCATTGTGATAGCTGAACACATGGTCATAACGTCGATCACAGAACAGCGCTCCACCCTTTTGCCGAATATCGACTGGGGTCTTGATCCAGCTTGAAGTCTTCAAATCAAAATTGAAAACTTTCTGTATCGCACGGTATTCTTCTTCTGTCAGCAGTTCAGCACCTATGTCCTGAACCATATCGATAACGTTATTTTTGGGTGGATGATCTTTGCGACTCTCTAAAGCATCGCGGTCATAACACAAACTACGTCTAAGCTTTGGCGATTCCAAACTACAATCATAAAATACAAGGTCTGTTGTATGCTTATTCAGCATCATAATATCTGGTTCACCGCCTGTTCTTTCCATTTCGATTAATATTTTTAATTTTGAGGGCTGTGCAATCAATTGTTTTTTAACATTGTCCCAAAGTAATTCTGGATGCCGCTGCATATTTGCCTCAAAGCGTTGCTGCAATATCTCTAAAATAGAAACTTCATCAAGATATTGAAGCATTTGCACATCCTATTCTTTTTATACATTGGAGACTGAATTTCACTATAAACAATATAAGCTCGCCTTTAAGTAAATTTTTAACTTTCATTAGTCTTATTATTTTTAAATATCTCAATTTTTCTGTTTTTATACTTCAACTTTTCTTCTTTATTTTTATTTTTTTCCCCACATAAAAAAACACCCCCTGACTCTTTGAATCAGGGGGTGTTTAGAATAATGAGCTGGCGATGACTTACTCTCACATGGGTAACCCCACACTACCATCAGCGCTAAGAGGTTTCACTTCTGAGTTCGGGAAGGGATCAGGTGGTTCACTCTTGCTATTGTCGCCAGCACAACTGTTATGGACTTG
>NZ_NEGG01000010.1 GCF_002135295.1 Acinetobacter sp. ANC 5054
CCTCTATGCTCAATTTGGGTGGCCTGCCTTTCACTAGAATATGCTTGCGCAATTGCTCAACCATTAAATAAAGGGTTGACCATGAGATGCCTGTGTATCGCTTAAACTGGGTTTCAGAAAGCTTCTTTGAATCAATGTATTTCATCCGCATATTATGCATGATAATTTAAGATTGTTTGGTACAGATAATCAGCAAAATGTAGATCGTTTTTTGATTTATGAAAGAGATCTAATGATTAAACTATGAATGGGATAAGTGTAAAGCAGAAAAAGCTAAATCCAATTTCTTTGAAAACTCAGAAATTAGCAGCAATAACATTCGTTTCCAAGGTGCATGAGCAAAGACAGAGCATTGCTCTGTCTGAAGCACAAGAATCAATACACAGGACTGCATTACAATCGCTATCGTTATTATTCGCCTTATTTAAGACGCTTAATTTATAAAGATCCGATAAAGCCTTTAGGATGATTGCTATGTAATTATATTTATTAGCGATAAACTCAAATGCTAATAAAACCTTTAAGTGCCTGACAAAATGCTTTCGGTTGCTCTAGGTTGGAAATATGAGATGCATTAATTTCAAATAAGGAGCTGCTTCGTACATTGTTAATAATGTATTGCGCATCGGCCACAGTCGTCACAGGGTCTTTTTGACCTGCAACCACCAACATTGGCACAGTGATGTTTTTAAGCTGTTCACGAACATCCGCTTTAGCCAAAGCTTCACAGCAGCTTGCATAACCTTCTGGGCTGCCAGCACCAAGGTCGTTACTTAAAGATTCTACAATTGCTGCGTTGCTTCGGATAAAGGGTTCGGTAAACCAGCGTAATGCTGCTGTTTCGGCAATCGGTTTTAGGCCTTGTTCGCGTACTAAAGCTGCGCGCTCGTTCCAAGCCTGTTCTTGCCCGATTTTTGCCGCCGTATTGCAGACTACAACATGGTTAAAGCGTTCTGGATGATGAATGGCCAACCATTGACCTGTCATTCCTCCCATGGATATACCGCAAAAACTAGCTTTGGCAATATTTAAATGATCTAGTAGATTTATCACATCATTTCCAAGCTGCTCTATGTTGTATGGTCCTTTTGGTGCGCTAGATGCACCATGGCCGCGCGTGTCATAACACACAATAAAATATTCTTTTTTAAAGAAATTGATTTGCGGCTTCCACATACTGAATTTGGTGCCCAGCGAGTTAGAAAAAATTAGTGCAGGCTTGGTACTGTCACCAAATGTTTCATAATTAATTTCAGCATCATTTGAAATAAATTTTGGCATGTTTTGAATCCTTAATTTTATAAATCCCCCTAAATCCCCCTTTGATAAGGGGGACTTTTATTGAGGATTAAACACGTTCAATAATCAAAGCGATCCCTTGTCCAACACCAATACACATTGAACATAGCGCATATTGACCGCCAGTTTGTTCCAGTTGATTGAGTGCTGTTGTGACTAAACGTGCACCCGATGCGCCGAGTGGATGTCCCAAAGCAATCGCACCGCCATTTGGATTTACTTTAGCCAATCCATCTTCTAGACCAAGATCACGAGTCACTGCTAAAGCCTGTGCTGCAAAGGCTTCATTCAGCTCAATCACATCCATCTGATCGAGTGTTAAGCCTGTTTGAACAAGTAATTTTTTGATGGCAGGCGCTGGACCAAAGCCCATGATGCGAGGCTCTACACCAACCGTGGTTGCGCCAATAATTTTGGCACGCGCTTTGAGTCCATATTTTTCTACGGCATCATCCGATGCAATGAGTAGGGCCGCAGCACCGTCATTAATCCCTGAAGCATTACCTGCAGTGACTGTACCTTCTGCCTTCACTACTGGTTTGAGTTTATTTAAACCTTCGAGTGTGGTTGACGCACGCGGGTGTTCATCTGTATCAACAATAACGGCATCACCTTTACGTTGAGGTATGCTGACCGCAATAATTTCGTTTTTAAAAAAACCTTTGGCTTGGGCTACTGCGGTGCGCTGTTGACTGTTATATGCAAAGGTGTCTTGATCTGCACGGTTAATATTGAACTGTTCCGCAACATTTTCCGCAGTCTGCGGCATGGTTTCTACGCCATACATGTCTTTGAGTTTTGGATTAATAAAGCGCCACCCCATTGTGGTATCTTCAATCTTTTGACTGCGGCCATATGCACTGTCCGATTTACCCATGACAAAGGGTGCACGCGACATGCTTTCTACGCCACCTACAATAATCAGATCTGCTTCGTTGGCTTTGATTGCACGTGCGGCCATTGCTATGGCATCTAGTGATGATCCGCATAAACGGTTTACTGTGGTTGCAGGTACTTGATATGGAAGTCCTGCCAACAGTACAGACATACGTCCGACATTACGGTTGTCTTCACCTGCTTGGTTGGCACAGCCGTAAATGACATCATCTACTTGTTCCCAATTAATAGTTGGATTGCGTTGCATCAGTGCTTTAATCGGCACTGCGCCGAGATCATCTGCACGTACTGGTGCAAGTCCACCAGCATAACGTCCAAATGGTGTGCGAATAGCATCGATGATGTATGCGTTTTTCATTTTGTTTATTTCCAAATCCTTTGAATCCCTCCCAACCTCCCTTTAAAAAAGGGAGGAGAACCACAACCCAAATTGATCATGTGGAAGTCCCCCTTTGAAAAAGGGGGATTTAGGGGGATTAATCATTCATTCTGTATTAATTAAATGTCCCATCCACCAGCTTTGCACCAGTCATAGACTGCAGTTCCTCAAAGCTCAGACCGTCTACTTTTTCAATCACGGTCATGCCTGTAGGCGTCACATCAATGACGCATAGGTCGGTATAAATGCGGTCTACGCATTTCAAGCCAGTGGCAGGGTAACTTAATTCAGCGACAATTTTAGGCTCGCCTTTTTTAGTTACATGATCTGTGGTGATAAATACTTTCTTTGCACCCACAGCCAAGTCCATTGCACCGCCCACCGCAGGGATTGCATCGGGAGCGCCTGTATGCCAGTTGGCTAAGTCGCCATTTTCAGCCACTTGGAATGCACCAAGTACAGCAATATCTAAGTGACCACCACGCATCATGGCAAATGAGTCACCATGATGGAAAAATGCACCGCCAGTCAACATGGTGACAAATTCTTTACCCGCATTAATCAGCTCTGGGTCTTCTTGACCTTTTTCTGGAGGTGGGCCAAAAGCCAATAGGCCATTTTCAGAGTGTAGAAATACGTCTTTATCTGAAGGTAAATAGCTGGCAATTTTAGTCGGCAGGCCAATACCCAAATTGACATAAGCGCCATCTGGAATATCTTGTGCCACACGTTCAGCGATTTGATCGCGGCTTAATTTTAAATAGCTCATCATGATCTCCTCGTTTTACTGTGCTGGCTGCACTTGTACAACATGCTGTACAAAGATGCCTGGGGTAATAATATGCTCTGGATCTAAAGCACCAAGGTCGACTACTTCTGCAACTTGAGCAATAGTCACATCAGCCGCCATAGCCATGATTGGACCAAAGTTACGTGCAGATTTGTTATAAACCAAGTTGCCCCAGCGGTCGCCCTGATGTGCCTTAATTAAGGCAAAGTCCGCTTTGATTGGATTTTCTAAAACGAAATCTTTGCCTTCATAATGTAAAGTCGGTTTGCTTTCAGCAAGCAAAGTACCAAAACCAGTCGGTGTATAGATTGGACCGAGACCCATACCAGCAGCTTGAATTCGGCAAGCCAAGTTGCCTTGCGGCACCAGCTCTAATTCAATTTTGCCAGCGCGGTAAAGCTCATCAAATACCCAAGAGTCAGACTGACGCGGGAAAGAACAAATGATTTTACGTACAGCACCTGCTTTCAGCAGTTTGGCTAGGCCATAATCGCCATTACCCGCGTTGTTATTGACGATCACTAAATCTTTAATACCGAGTTCAATCAGACCATCAATGAGTTCAGCAGGCTGACCTGCTGTGCCAAATCCGCCAATCATGATGGTTGAACCATATTTAATTTGGGAGAGTGCTTCTTTTAAGGAAGCTGTGCTTTTATCAATCATAATTGTTCCTAAGGCCAAATAATGTGGCGTTATGCATAACAAAAAACTATTTAGAATCTATTTGAGGTGCAGCAGGTGCAGTGACTGCTGAAATTTGCTGCTTAGGTTTAGTCAATAAAAGATGGGCAATAATACCGATACAAATTCCCCAAAATACTGAACTTAAACCTAAAAAATGCATACCTGATGCTGTTGCCAAAAACGTAATGAGTGCAGCATCGCGTTCAGATTCATCTTTCATGGCAACAGAAATATTGGTGGAAATTGCGCCAAGCAAGGCCAAGCCTGCAAGTGCTGCAACTAGCTCTTTAGGCAAGAGACTGAACAGCATGACAATACTGCCCGCGAACAATCCGCCTAAAATGTAGAACAGACCATTTGCAATCCCCGCGATATAGCGCTTATCTTTCAGCTCATGCGCATCTTTACCCATACAGAGTGCTGCGGTAATGGACGCTAAAACAATCGTAATACCGCCCACACAAGCGACAGCCAAAGAGGCAATACTGGTTGCAGTAATAATAGGTTTGGCAGGGGTGTCATAACCGCTGAGCTTCATAATGGCCATGCCCGGTAAAAATTGTCCCGTCAAACTGACTAAAATGAGCGGAATGGCTAAATTCAACATGCTATTTAGAGTCCATTCAGGGCTAATCCAGTGTGGAATGGCCAGACTGAAATTGACGGACACTGGGTTCATTTTTCCAAAAAACAAACTCAGCAGTACGCCTGCGAATAAAACCCACACCATGCTGTAACGCGGATTCAGGCGTTTTGAAATCAGAAAAACCAGCAACATGCCAAAGACAATCAGCGGCATACTATCTGTAGATGTAAATAATCCCAGTCCAAACTGAAAGAGAATGCCGGCCATCATCGCAGCTGCAATTGACTGCGGAATCCATTTCAATAATTTGTCAAAATAGCCACTGAGTCCAATAAACAAAATGACTAAAGCTGCTGTGATATAGGCAGCAACGGCTTCATTTAATGAAATATTCGGAAACAGCGTAACCAGCAGTGCAGTGCCAGGTGCAGACCAAGCAGTGATGACTGGTACTTTGTATTTAATAGAAAGAAAAATGCCTGCAGCTGCTGCACCAATTGAAATGCCCCAAATCCAAGAAATCATCATTTCTGGCGCAACTTGGGCCTTTTGTGCAGCTTGGAAAAAAATAATCAGCGGTCCTGAATATGAAATAAGAACCGCTAAAAATCCTGCCACCGTAGCGGATACAGACCAATCCGCTTTAAGCATTTTTAACAGGGTCGCCATTGCTCTTGCCTCCATGCCGATAAATCAATGATCCTGTGTCATGAACGATCAGTTTTAACCTTGATCACCGCCGCCAACGGGAACTACAGTCCCAGTCATATATGAAGATTCGTCAGAAGCAAGGAATAGAATTGCATTCACTTGTTCTTGAATAGTGCCGTAACGCCCAAGGAATGTACGGTCAATGGTTTGATCGACAACTTCTTGCATCCATTGTTTTTCGGCATCGGATAGTGGATTCGCGTTACGTGGCACTTTACGCGGTGGTGCTTCTGTACCGCCAGTTGCGACTGCATTGACACGAATACCATCTTTAGAATGGCAAAATGCTAAAGATTTGGTTAATGCATTGACGCCGCCTTTAGAGGCCGAATAAGGAATTCGGTTAATGCCGCAAGTGGCAATAGACGATACATTAACAATCACGCCAGACTGATTTTTTAACATTTCAGGCAATACGGCATGGCAGCACCACATGGTTGGAAATAGTGAACGGCTGACTTCTTTTTCAATTTCTTCAGGGCTAAATTCGGTGAATGGCTTCATCCAAATCGCACCGCCGACATTATTGATTAATCCATCAATTCGGCCATAAGTTTCAACGGCTTTGGCTGCAACAGCTTCAGCTCCCGTATAGGTCTCTAAATTTGCTTTCACCACAATGGCATCACCATTGTTGGCCTCAATTTCTGCTAAGGTCTCGTACACATAGTTAGAAAAATCTGCCAATACCACATGAGCGCCTTCGCTTGCCGCTTGCAATGCAACACCACGGCCGATGCCTTGTGCGGCACCTGTCACAATAATGACCTTATTTAAAAATCTTTGACGATCCGACATTGAAAAAACTCCTAAAATTAATTTGCAGAGAATTTTTCAAAAAGGAAGTTCGCTGGTTTAACGCCAGCAGAATCCAGCCATCCACGTACAGCATCAACCATCGGTACGGGGCCGCAGAGGTAAACATCAACATCGCCGCCGTTTAGCCATTCATTGTCTACATGACTGGTGACATAGCCTTTACGTTCATGCGCAGATTCAGGGCTTGCAACAACGGTACGGTATTCAAACCAAGGTAATTTATTTTGTAAATCGTTCAGCTTTTCTAGGGCAACCAAGTCAAAGTCATTGGTCACGCCAAAGACAAGACGTACAGGCTGATCAGAACCTTTTTCTTCTAAAACTTGCAGCATCGACATAAATGGCGCAATTCCTGTACCGCCAGCCAGCATAACGACAGGTCGTACAACATTACGCAGGTAGAAGCTACCAAACGGGCCTTTAAAACTCATCACATCGCCAGCTTTGGCATTGGCGCTAAGGAATGAGCTCATTTTGCCTTCTGGCACATTACGTACAACAAAGCCAGTCAAACGGTTGCCCGGTTTAGAGCTAAACGAATATGAACGAGTTTCTTCTGTACCAGGAATGCCTACATTGACATATTGACCCGCCAAGAAGTTAATTTCTGGCTGACCTTCGTCTAGCTGAATATCGAAAGTAATGGTCGAATCAGACAAATTTTCTACACGTGAAAGTGTGCCTTTAAACTCGTGGATTTCAGTTTTGCAGACATCAGAAGATGCCTGAATTTGGAATATTGCGTCTGAGGTTGGTTTGCATTGGCATGCCAAAATATAGCCTTCAGCTGCTTCTTCAGGTGTTAACGCGTCTTCAATATAATTATCTTCAGGCATATCAAATGAACCTGATTCACAAAATGCACGGCATGTACCGCAAGCACCGTCTCGACAGTCTAGAGGAATATTGATCTTTTGGCGGTAGGCTGCATCCGATAAGGTTTCACCTTGTGCAACAGAAATAAAGCGTGTTACGCCATCTTCAAATTGAAGTGCAACATTGTGGTTTGACATGGCTGAATATCCTATATAAATCTTTGGAACTAAGCCTTTCAGCCAAATGTCCTTCTGGCCGAAAGGTATACCTTGCTGTAAATAACAGTCTTAGAGGTGATAAATATCAATCACTTGGTTGATATAATCGTTTTTCAATACAACATACTTGCTCAGAATCTTTGGTTCAGTACCAGAAAAATCAATTTCATAGCGTGACATGCCAAAGTAGCTGTAATTGGTTTTGTAGCGGAAGCTCAACGTATTCCAGTTAAATCGAACGGTCACTTTGCTGCCTTCACGTTCAACCACTTCAATATTACAAATGTTGTGGCTGGTGCGGGTGTCTGGCATGGTTGCAGAGGAGCGTTCTGTTTTAATACGGAACACGCGATCTTCTAAACCTTGACGGTCAGGGTAGTAAATTAGTGAAATTTCTGACTGAGGGTCTTGGGTGAGTTTGTCGTCATCGTCCCAAGCAGGCATCCAAAATGATGCAGAAGGTGCATAGCAATTTACCCAGTCATCCCACTGTTCATCGTCCAAAAAACGCGCTTCGCGATACAAAAACTGAGAGATTGCTTCAAGCGTTACGGCATCTTGCTGCACGGCTGCATTCATGCACTTTCTCCCATAGCTTTAGCTTCTAATTCCGCTAAGTCTTTTTCTGCTTGAATCGCGTGTTTCATCATATGCAGCCAATATTGATGCTGCGCAAGATATAAACCTTCATCTTCCGTTTTAATGCCGCTGAGCACAGGTTTTAAACCGATTTCATTGGCTGCATCGTCTGGGCCTTGAATCCAATGTTTTGAACCGCGGCACATATCGTTCCATTCCAGTTCAATACCCGCATAGCCCGCTTGGCAAGCACGGAATTCTTCTAGATCATCTGGTGTTGCCATGCCTGAAGCATTAAAGAAGTCTTCATACTGGCGGATACGGCGTGCGCGAGCTTCAGGCTCTTCTCCCACAGGCGCAATACAGTAAATCGTCACTTCAGTTCTATTGACTGAAAGTGGGCGAAGCACTCGAATTTGCGAACCAAACTGGTCCATCAAATATACGTTTGGGTATAGGCAAAGGTTACGTGAACGCTCAATCATCCATTTAGACATTGGCGCGCCAAATTTTTCGGTATATTCATCCGCTTTAACAAAGTTTGGACGGTCTTCAGGGTTTGCCCATTGCGTCCAAAGCAGCATGTGGCCATGTTCAAAACCGTATGATCCGCCGCCTTGCTTGCCCCAAGAACCTGCGCTCATAGCGCGGATATTATCAGCAGCCTGTGCTTCTTTACGATGCTGAGTAGTTGCCGCATAGTTCCAATGAACCGCAGAAACGTGATAACCGTCTGCACCATTTTCTGCAGTCAGTTTCCAGTTGCCTTCATAGGTATAAGTAGATGAACCGCGAAGTACTTCTAGGCCTTGATCAGATTGGCCAACAATCATGTCAATAATTTTTGTGGTTTCACCTAGAAATTCTTCAAGTGATGGAACATCAGGGTTGAGGCTACCAAATAAAAAGCCTTTATAACTTTCAAAACGTGCGACTTTTTTTAAGTCATGCGAACCGTCTTGGTTAAAGCAGTCTGAATAGCCCGCTTCTGATGGATCTTTAACTTTTAGCAACTTACCTGAGTTATTAAATGTCCAGCCGTGGAATGGGCAGGTATAGGTTGCTTTGTTGCCTTTTTTATGACGGCAAAGCTGTGCGCCGCGGTGTGAGCAGGCGTTAATCATGGCATTCAGTTCACCTTGGCGGTTACGCGCAATGATGATGGGCTGACGGCCAATATGTGTGGTGTAGAAATCGTTATTATTTGGAATTTGGCTTTCGTGTGCCAAGTACACCCAGTTACCTTCAAAGATGTATTTCATCTCTAAATCAAAAAGGGCTTGATCTGTAAATACAGAACGATGAAGTTTAAATTCACCGCTTTCAAAATCGTCAACTAAAAGCTCGTCAATACGATCAAGATGGCAGGTGTTAATTACTGGAATACGAGGCATGTCCGTTCTCCGATTTTCCAACTTATTAGGGGAGCCACTCAGAAGTCATGGAACTGACATCTGAGTTTCCTTTGAGAGTATTAAGCGCTAGCGCGGCGACGATCAACTTCTGTCGATGGCGCTACTGATTGGTCTTTCACCAATTCCACATTAAAAGTAATGTGTTTAAACGCTTCTTTCTGGCCGCGGCGTTCCAGTTCTGCAGCATCTGTCACATCTACAGCAGTCGCGACTAAACCGTCACGAGTTGCAAATGCAAAGTCGTCCCAAAGATATTTGTCGCCTTCAATATTGAATTGAGTGGTCAGCTTGCGGTAGCCCGGCGCGGAAACAAAGTAATGCACGTGAGAAGGGCGGTTGCCGTGACGTCCTAATTTGTTTAATACAAACTGAGTTGTGCCTTCAGGCGGGCAGCCATAGCCCACTGGCATAGTGGTTTGAGCTACATATTGACCGTCTTGATCTGCAAGAATGGTACGGCGCAGGTTAAAATCAGACTGAGATTTATCAAAGAATGAATAGTTGCCTAAGCTGTTGGCATGCCAAATTTCAACTTTAGCGTCTTCAATAACATTGCCTTCTGTATCGGTAACTGTGCCTTCAATAAACAATGTTGGAATTTTTCCAGCTTCAGAACCATCATCCATACGGGCAAAGCCAACTGTTTCTGGTGCGCCTGCAACATAAAGTGGGCCTTCAATCGTACGTGGCGTACCGCCTGTAATGCCTGCTTTGGCATCCGCTTCATCAGCACGTAAATCAAGATAATGTTCTAAGCCTAAACCAGCTGCCAAAAGCCCCAATTCGTTGGCTTGGCCCGCATCTGTAAAGTATTCAAGGCCTTTCCATAGCTCTGATTGTGAAATATCCAAGTCTTCAATGGCTTGGAATAAATCACCCAGCAAACGTACAGTAATTTGCTGTATACGTGCGTCTACAGGTCCAGTTGCAGTGTCTACATTCATTTGTTTAACGAGTGCATCAATTTCTTGACGGTTCATACTAATGCTCCTTAAGTATGCAATATATTCAGGTGGCTGGAGTGAAAGAAGATTTCACTTAGCTGCCATAATCCTTGTTTCAAAACATTTAATTTTTAGCAGCCTGTTTTCAGGCTCTAACTACATCAACAGCTGCTCCTTAGCTGTCGTCACTGCGTACCGAAGATGGATGACGATTTAACGCCATGACTTCAATCTTCATGTAAGGGTAAAGTGGTAAACCTTGTAAAATGCTGTGCAATTCTTCATTGCTTTCAACATCAAAAATGCTGATGTTTGAATATTGTCCAGTAATACGCCAAATGTGGCGCCATTTACCCTTGTTTTGCAGATCTTGTGAATAGGCTTTTTCGACTGCCTTAATCTCATTGGCTGTTTCCGCAGGCATATCCAGCGGAATATTCACGTCCATACGTACTTGAAAAAGCATGTGAAACTCCTGTTAATTCTTAACGCTTATTTACGGCGCAAGTTGTCAATCTTATCTTCATCCAGTTCAATACCTAGGCCCGCAGTTTTAGGGACTGCCAATTCAAAGTTTTGGTATTGAAGCGGTGTTTTTAAAATGTCCTCTGTTAGCAGCAGCGGGCCAAAAAGTTCTGTGCCGTAAGCAAGGCTTTCAAATGTTGTAAATGCATGTGCAGATGCGATAGTGCCGACTGGGCCTTCCAGCATGGTGCCGCCATACAGGTCTATACCTGCCAATTTGGCAATTTTGGCAACTTCACAGCCTTCGCTTAATCCGCCTGATTGAGCGACCTTTACTGCAAAAACAGAGGCTGCATTGCGTTTTGCTAGGTGATAAGCGCTGTTTGGTCCCATCAGTGATTCATCAGCCATAATGGCAATATCAAACTTACGGGTTAAACGCTGCATAGCATCAATATTGTCAATTGCGCAGGGCTGTTCAATCAGATCAACGCCGCCATCTTGCAGTAATTGAATACCTTTGATTGCTTCTAATTCTGACCAAGCGCGGTTCACATCTACTCGGATTGAAATATCTGCACCTAAAGCTTTTTTGATTGCCAGTACATGCTCAACATCTGCTTCTACAGGGCGTGAACCAATTTTTAATTTGAAAATATTGTGGCGTTTTGCCTCAATCATTTTTTGCGCTTCAGCAATATCTTTATCTGTATTTCCAGAAGCTAGCACCCAAAGCACAGGTACACTGTCACGCAGACGCCCGCCAAGCAGCTCACTGACTGGCAAGCCAACACGCTGCGCTTGAATATCTAATAAAGCCGTTTGAATGGCACATTTAGCAAAACGGTTGCCGTTGATATTACGCTTAATGATTTGCATAGTTTTCGCGACATTTAAACCCTGCAGCGATTTCATCAGTGGCGCAAAATAAGTTTCAATATTGGTTTTTATGCTTTCTGGACTTTCTTCACCGTAGCCTAAACCGCCAATCGTGGTCGCTTCGCCCCAACCGATAAATCCATCTTCTGTTGTGACTTTAATCAAAACGAGGGTTTGTGTTTGCATTGTCGCAACCGCCATCTTATGAGGGCGAATTGTAGGAATTTCGACAAGCAGTGTTTCAATGGATTTATACATCTTTGACTCTTCGCAACCTTGCGTTGTGTACTTGATGTGATATACCTTAAAAGAATAATATTTGACTGTCGAAGATCAAATTTGCATTTTTTTATATTTAAAAGGTATGGATTGAAATGGAACTCAGGCACCTTCGTTATTATGCAGCAGTGGTAGAGGAGCAAAGTTTTACCAAAGCCGCAGAAAAGCTTTTTATTGCTCAGCCACCGTTAAGCCGCCAAATTCAGAACCTTGAAGCAGAGCTTGGCATTCAACTTTTTGAACGCGGCAGCCGCCCACTTAAGACTACGGAAGCAGGTCAATTTTTTTATCAGCACGCAGTTAAACTTTTGTCTAATGCTGAAGAAATTAAAACCATGACCCAGCGCATTGGTTTAGTCGAAAAAACCATTACCATGGGTTTTGTAGGATCTTTGCTTTATGGCTTTTTGCCAAAAATTATTTATTTATTCCGTCAGCAGCATCCAAATCTAAAAATTGAATTGATTGAGATGAGTACCAAAGATCAAATTTCGGCATTAAAAGAAGGAAGAATTGATGTCGGATTTGGCCGTTTGCGTATTTCAGACCCCGCGATTAGACGTGTGTTGTTACGTGAAGAACCCTTAATGCTAGCTGCACATAGCAGCCATCCTTTTTCGCAACAAAAAGAAGGAGTGTATTTAGCCGACATTGTAGATGAAAATTTATTTTTGTACCCAAGTATGCCTAAACCAAATTTCACTACTCAAGTCCGTCAGTTGTTTTCAGAACATGGACTTGACCCAAAGAACTTAAAGGAAGTTCGTGAAATTCAGCTTGCTTTAGGTCTGGTGGCGGCAGGAGAAGGGATGTGTATTGTGCCAGCCAGCGCACGCACCATTCAGTTTTCACATTTAAATTATATTCCGATATTAGATAACGCTGCTGTCAGTCCAATTTTCTTAGCGATACGCTCTATGGATGAAAGTGAATATATCCGCTCTCTATTTGATAGTATTTATCAAGTCTATGATTTAGAAGCAATTAAATACGATCGAGCGGTGATCTAGCTTTAGGCGAAATTTTATTAAAAAAATGCAATTCTTCACAGCTTAATAAAACAATAAAAATCATGTAAATATTAAAGTTATAGCGAATTTAAGCGAAAGTCTTAAATTCGCTTTTTTATGCTTAAAAATAAGCCAAAAATGCTTAAATTGCATTATTTTAAACACTTTTTAAAATATAAATACTGTTTTAACTATTTGCTATATATAAATAATTTTTTAAAACCGACTAAAAAGGTATAAATTTAGAGCTAATCGGTTTTGGACATAAAACCCCTTTGCTTCATTGTTTCTCCTGCAAGGAACATCGCAAGCAGGAGGCGAGCATGAACACCCAATCTATAAATATCAACCATGTGATTGATGAAGCAAAATTTAAGCCTTTCCATTGGGGCGTACTCATTTGGTGTCTTTTAATTATTATTTTTGATGGCTACGATTTAGTCATTTATGGCGTTGCATTGCCATTGCTGATGCAGGAATGGTCACTTTCTGCGGTACAGGCAGGCATGCTGGCCAGTACCGCATTGTTCGGCATGATGTTTGGTGCCATGTCCTTTGGAACGCTGTCAGATAAGTTAGGCCGTAAAAAAACCATTATGATTTGCGTCGCCATTTTCAGTGGTTTTACATTTTTAGGCGCGTTTGCAACGAACCCTGTCGAATTCGGTATTTTACGATTTCTCGCAGGTTTAGGTATTGGCGGTGTGATGCCAAACGTCGTTGCGTTAATGACAGAATATGCACCAAAACGCATCCGCAGTACCTTAGTGGCTTTGATGTTTAGTGGATATGCCATTGGTGGTATGACTTCTGCATTATTGGGCGCATGGCTAGTTACCGATTATGGCTGGAAGATCATGTTTTATATTGCAGGGATTCCATTTTTAGCATTGCCCATTATTTGGAAGTTTCTACCTGAGTCGCTGATGTTTTTGACCAATAAAGGCGAAACCGAAAAAGTTCGTGCGATTGTTCAAAAAATTGCACCAGAACAGAATGTTACAGCACAAACGACATTTACACAGAATGAAGCAACCGCTGGAGATGAAGCGCCTTTAAAAGCACTGTTCCAGCAAGGCCGAACCTTTAGTACAGTCATGTTTTGGATTGCATTTTTTATGTGCTTATTGATGGTATATGCGCTAGGTAGCTGGTTACCAAAACTCATGATTCAGGCTGGCTATTCATTAGGTGCAAGTATGCTATTCCTCTTTGCCTTGAATATTGGCGGGATGATTGGCGCGATTGGCGGTGGTGTTTTGGCAGATAAATTCCATCTAAAACCAGTACTCAGCATTATGTTTACTGTTGGTGCAATTGCTTTGGTGCTGCTTGGTTTTAATAGTCCGCAAGCCGTACTGTATACCTTAATTGCTTTAGCTGGCGCAGCAACGATCGGTTCTCAAATTTTACTCTATACTTTTGTCGCACAATTTTATCCAGCTGCAGTACGTTCTACAGGCATGGGCTGGGCATCAGGGATTGGACGAATTGGCGCAATTGTAGGTCCTGTACTGACAGGCGCATTACTTACGCTTGAATTGCCGCACCAAATGAATTTTCTAGCGATTGCCATTCCAGGCGCTATAGCAGCTATAGCTGTATTCCTTGTGAATTTAAAAGCGTCTGTGGAAGGCGTTAAAAAAGAAGAGCAAGGGCTACCGATCAAAGGCACAGCCATAAAAAGCGCTACGAATTAAGCGACACATTTAAAAACCCTTCAATCTTTAAAATCCTCAAAACCCTTATGCATATATATAAGGGCTAGAGAAATGCTGTATCTAAAAACTGTAAAAAAGGAACGGGTTTAGCCCAGAGAGGTCAGGATGAACACTCAATTTTTAAACTTTATGCTTAAACCCTTAACATTGGCCTGCATGATTGCATTGCCTGCTGTCACACAAGCTGCACCAGCATCTGAAGCAGAAGTAGAACAACTGCGCACAGAGGTTAAAGCAAAATCTGAATTCGTTGCTGTACAAGCGTCTACACCTGCCATTAAAACCGAAGGGTTAGCTTTAAAAACCAAAGGCGGCGCAGAATTGAGTATTTATGGTAACGTCCGTGCCGATGCACTGTATCAATCTGAAGGCGGCAGTGCTTCACGCCTATATAACCAAATTAGTTCTGTACCTTTAGATGGCAATGGGGAAAGTTCTGACCGTTTAAAAGCATCACTGGCAGCTACACGTTTAGGATTGGATTTTAAAACTCCAACTCAGGCAGGTGATGTGGGCGGTAAAATTGAAGTCGATTTTTTAGGGGCAAATGATAGTTTGCGTATTCGCCATGCCTATTTAACTTATGATAATTGGCTGATCGGACAAACATGGTCAAACTTTGCCGTACCCGATTATATGCCCGAAACGATTGATGCATTAGGCTATGTAGGGGGGGCAGTAAAGCGTACACCGCAAGTGCGCTATAGCTATAAATTTGATCCTGCTACAAATTTAGTTGTGGCAGCAGAAGATTCAAAAGATGATAGTTCCAATATGCGTTTGCCTGCATTGACTGCCCGTTTAAATCATAAATTTAGCGATACATTGGCAGTCAGCGCACGTGCAATGGCAACAGAAAAGAAAACTGATGCAGACACTGAAACAGCATGGGGTCTAGGACTGGGCGCAAAATTGGATCTTAGTGATCAAACCGTAGTGAAAGCAGATTACTACCATGTAAAAGGCGACAGCAGTTTTGTATCGTGGGCCAACTCAGGTTTTGTCACGAATGCGGATAAAGATATTATTGCAAGTAATGAATTCGATTCAATTACTTTAGGCATCACCCAACAATTTAACGCACAACTGCGTGGAACTTTGGGCTATGGCTACATGAAGGCAGATAAAAATAATCGTTATATCAATGCTTTTGCAGATAAAACCAAAATTAATAAAGACTTATGGCAAGCATGGGCCAATGTATTTTATAGCCCAACAAAGCCCATCAGCTTAGGGCTGGAATATGTCTACGGTGAACGTGAAGCATTTGGTGCCGCACCAAACGGTAGTACTAAAGGTGAAGATAACCGTGTAAATGCCGTAGCAATGTACAATTTTTAAAATTATTCAAAATAGGTAAATGTAAAAATGGCAATTTAAGTTTCAGATTTTGATTCTTAAATTGTCATTTGGATATTTACCTATTGTTTTATAAAAAATTAAGTTCAATAAACAATATTTTAACTCCATGCCGCACTATCGATTTTAAGTATTTCGAAATACGTAGGACAATATCTACGTTGACATCGTAGAGGTCGTTAATTCGAGTCGACTTATCCGTATTAAATTTTTTATTTTTAAAACAAGTAAATTTAATCAACATCATCAAACAGATAATGAGCAAAATGTGATTTATGGATATGAGGTGAATACTTTAGCCTATGAATCCAATGATCAAGTGACCAAGCACTATGTATACGAGAAAGGTTCATTTGTTCCATTAGTCCAAGCAGTTTATACAGAAGGCATTGAGCTTCATCAATCCCCTGACTGGTCAAATAAGCCTTATAGCCTACAACGTGATCCATTGTGGAAAATGAGTAAGAAGGCTAAAGATTGGAATGATGTATGGTTTTACCACTGTGATCATTTGGGTACGCCACAGGAAATGACTGAGCATACGGGTGCGATCATTTGGAAAGCCAATTATTTTGCTTGGGGCGAGTGTAAGCCTGAAAAAGCTAAATCCAATTTCTTTGAAAATTCTGAAATTATTTCAAATAACATTCGTTTTCAAGGACAGTATTTTGATTTAGAAACAGGTTTGCATTACAACCGCTACAGATATTATTCACCTTATGTGGGGCGTTTTATAAGTAAAGACCCAATAGGACTTTTAGGTGGATTGAATGTTTATGCTTATGGAATAAATGCAATAGGGTGGACTGATCCGCTTGGATTGAGTAGTAATTGTCCATTGAATTGCCCAGCTGGGACTATAGATCCTTCAAGTGTTCATTTCATGCAAAGTAGTGCGAAGAATCAGACTGGTGATTATACTGTTTTAGGCAATGCTAAATCCCTTAAGAATGGAACTTTAGATGCAAATGTATTGAGAGCAAAAGTATGGAAGGATAATTCAGGTAAAATTTGGACATTAGATCATAGGCGTCTTGCTGCGTTTAAATTGGCGAAGAAATGTATGCCGATCACTTGGGCTTCTGCTCAAGAAGTAGACCAACAAATGTGGAAAATGTCGACTAAAAATGGTGGAAATTCAATGAAGTTAAAATTAGGCAATGGTCAATCTACGGTGGTGAAATAGTGAATAAGTTGAACGAAGCAGTTGAAAAAATAAGTACTAAAGAGGATTTTTTAGAATTTACACAAATTCTAATGGAGGATCTTTCATTAAATAAATGGGAGAATAATAATTTAGCTGATTATCTTGAAGGTGTTAATAGTTGGGTGGATGATATGGAGGGTTATTTTGAAAATATGAAAGATTTTGACACACTAGAAAAAATTAATAAAAATCAGCTCGATTGGAAAATTTTCGCTAAAATTTTATTAGCAGCTACAATGTATGAATAATTAAATTTCATAAATAAATATTCGGAGTTATCTATATTTAAATTATGGATAACTCTAAGTTCTTATTTAATAAATTTTTGATCCTATCACTTAATTATTCAATTAGACAATCAGAAACGGAAACTAATTTGGAAAGTGAGTTACCTTGCTTGGGGTGAGTGTAAGGTTGAAAAAACTAAGTCGAATTTCTTTGAAAACTCAGAAATCATTTGTAATAACATTCGTTTCCAAGGTACATGAGCAAAGTTAGAGTACTGCTCAAACTGAAGTGCAAGGATCAAGAAACAGGGCTTCATTACAACCACTATCACTATTTTTCACTCCAGTAGGGCGTTTCACTTCTAAAACTCCAAATGTATTGGTTGTTAGGCATAAGGTTGATGCTAAATTTCCTAATCGAGTCGAAATAATTTATTAAAAATTCACATCAAAATCATGTCATTAAATCTTAAATATAGGCAAGTATTTGTAATATAAAAATAAATATAAAATATTTAATGTGGGAAAATAACAAGGTAAAGTATTGTAAAGTTTAATACAAATGATTATGATTCGCATTTATAAAATATCATCCATTTATTGAGCCCCTTAGCGTGTGCGCTATAGGGGTAAATTTATGGGTAGATAAGTTGAATGATTATTATTATCTTTTGTGTGGGATGTCGTGATGGATCATCAAATAAATAATTGCTTGTTGACCAAGAAAATTGGATTGACGTTGTTAAAACCAAGCCACTTAACATTATGTTTAGCTGCGATTATGGGGGGAGGTCACACATTCGCGGAAACCGTCCAAGAGGAAAAAACTGGATTTAAGACAGCGGTAACATTGCCTGTGATTACTGTATATGCAGAGCAAGCGGAAAATACTGCGGCATCGGTGACCAGCATCAACCGTGACAGTATGGATCAAACGGGTGTGCAGGATATGGCTGATATAGTGAAATATTTGCCCTTAGTTCAAGCGCCATTTTCTGTATATGGTGGCGGTACATATATTGATAGTGCTGGCACCAGTAGTTATAACATTCGTGGTTTGGATGCCAATCGAATTGGATTAGATATTGATGGTGTTGATTTGGCTGAAGCCGCGATCAGTCCGTATATGCCACCTGCAAGTATGAATAAGCGTGGTGCAGGACGTGATTATATTGAGCCTGAAATGCTGAATGCAGTAGATATTGTTTCAGGTACAACAGATGCATCAACCGATGGTGTGGGTGGTCGCGTATCGTTTAAAAACAAATCACCCCATGACTATTTAAAACATGGAGAAACCCTCGCAGGTGCTGCCAAAGCTGGCTATAGCTCTGCCGATGATTCTTGGTTGGCATCGGTCACTGGTGCAGTCGGGAATGAACAAGTTAAAGCTCTAGTTGCTTATGCACACCGTGATGGTCATGAAACCAATGGAAATTCTAAAACCAAGGCATTTAAAACAGATTGGCAACAAGATGCTGCACTTGCCAATTTTAGCTGGGAAATGAACGATGAACATCAACTTAATCTGACTGCAGATATCTATCAAAAAGAAGCAGATACACTGGGGATGGATGTATCTGCATTTATTGCGTTTAAAACAGATACTGCAACCCAGCATCAAAAAATTCAACGTAGTACATTTTCGATTGAAGATATCTACAAGCCAACACAGCTATCTTTATTTGATAAATTAAGTACCAAGCTGTGGCATCAGAAATCGGAAAATGAAACACGTACGATTTATGATACTGGAACCTATATCCGAGATTTCTTAAACAGTTATGAGCAGACCAGTACGGGTATAAAGCTGGATGCAAAAAAAGATTTAGATGCACAAAAACTCAAATATGGTCTGATCTATGATCACAAAGCCTATTCAAGTGACCGCGTAGAAAGTCGTAGTAATGGACAAAAAATTCCATTTACTGGCACATATTTAACCGATTCAACTTTGGACCGATATGCAGTTTATGTTTCAGATCAATTCAGTTTTTATCCAAATAACAAAGAGCTTTCATTTACACCTTCACTACGTGTAGAGCATCAGCAATATAAACCTGAAGATTCAGGTTCTAAAATTGAATCAAAAGACTTTACATATTTAGCACCGGGTTTCACAGCTGCATATCAACTGACACCTGAAAATTATAGCTATTTTAAATATGCTCGCGGTGCACGTATTCCATCACCCATGGAAATGGGCGGATCTTATGAAACCTCCAATGGTGCAACGTATCTGGTGAAAGGTAACTCTGATTTAGAAAAAGAAACCAGTGATGCTTTTGAAATTGGCTTAAAAAATACCGCAATTGATGGCGTAAAATTCGACTTAACGGGCTTTTACACCGTTTATAGCGACTTTATTGATTATAAACAGGTTTCAGTTCCTAACTATTTCTTGGTTTATCAAGCGCAAAACATTGCCGATGCGAAAATTTGGGGTGGTGAGCTCTCTGCTCGCCTTGACCTTGGACAATTTATACAAAATTCAGAAGGTTTTAGCCTTGCATTAGTGGCAGGAAAAACACGTGGTACGGCAAAAAATAAAGATGGTTTAAAAACTGGACTGAACTCGGTACAGCCAGAGAAAGGTAGTCTAACGTTTGCTTATGATGATCCAAATCAAACCTTTGGCTTGGGTTTAACTGCAACGGCTGTGGGTTCAAAGCAGGCGCAATTAGATGCAAGTGCATTTCAACCGAATGGTGAACAGCTGAAATATGAAAAAGTTGCGGGATATGCGGTGTGGGATTTATCTGCCTATTGGAATATCAATAAAGAGACTAAGCTCAATGTGGCTTTGAATAACATTTTTGACAAAACCTATTGGAACTATGCTTCTGTCGGAACGCTCAATGCAACAGAAAAAGCTGAAATGATTGACCGTTCTGCTGAACCCGGACGAAATGTAACTGCCAGCATTCAATATAAATTTTAAACCTATTTCTATTACCTGAGATCACAGCAAAACTGCTGTGATCAATTTAAACTTTTGCAAAAATAAGGACTTGATGATGTCAAAATTTACTGTATATGCATTGGGCGCAGCAATTGCAGCTGTAGCAACATGGACGGCAGCGAAGGACGTAAATGCAGAGCCCTCTGTATTTCAAGAAGCATATGCTTTGTATGTACTTCAACATCCAGACAACAAATCACAGAATAGCCAAACCTTAATCAAACAATTTAGCCTAAATTATGCTGATTTATTTAAACAACATAATAAGGTCACGCAAGATCAGTTTGTACAATTTGAACAACAGCAGTTAGATACGCTGATGAAACAACGCCGTGAAATGTCTTTAAAACAGGCTTATGTTCGCTATGGTATATTAGATGCAGATAAAAATCAGGTATTAACCTTAAAAGAATTCCAAGATATTGGACTCAAAAACTTTGCTGATTATGACAAAAATGGCGATGGCATCGTGACTCAGGATGATGTGAAAACAGCCGCAGCCAAGGGCACAGAAACACATGATGGCTTCCGCGTCCGTCTACCAATTTCAATGCCAATGGCCAACAATCCACAAGAATTTATCAATCAATATGGCAAGGGCAAAGGTCATGCAACGTTGGGTGATTTTCTAAGTGGTCGGGATCAGCAATTTTTTGCCACAGACAGCAATCAAGATTTAACTGTTTCTGAAAAAGAATATGTGGATGAATTTATGGGACGTTTTGACAAAAATACGGTGTCTGGAAAAGAACAAATGAAGGAAGTTTCAGCGCGTAAATTCCAGGCCATGAGTGGCGGAAAAGCAACAATTCAAGCGAAAGATGTTGAAAAATTTGCCAAACAATTAGATCGAGCAATTAGCCAATAAAGCATTCAATCAACAGACCATAAACTTATTTAAATTTAATAGGATTTGAGTAATGAAAAAAACATTGCTTGCATGTACTTTGGCGATGATTTGCGTGAATGCTTTAGCACATTCACCATTTATTGCACCAAGTAATTATATTGTAAATGGCAACAATACCTCGATTTTATCGGGTTTTGCAGAACATGCTTTTGATTCAGAAGTTGCTATACGTGGTTTTGATTTTTATGTGGTTAATCCCAAACATGAACAAAAAAATCTAGAGGTCGTAAGCACTTCAAGTTTAAGCAGTGCCAATGTGGAATCCACCATTGATGGAACCTATCAAATTGTAGGTAAGCGCAGTGCAAGCATTCAATATGCAAAAGTCGGTAAGCGCTGGCTACGTGTACTTGATGCGAAAGGTACAAATGTTCCACCATTGGATGCGCGTTCATTTGTACTGCCTACAGAATTGAGCCCAAAGAATGAAAAACTTGATGTGAATCGTATTGATGAGTTGCTGAGCTTTTTCTCGAAGTATCAGACATCGGATATTCAAAAGAATCAGTCAAAATTGGGTTTAAGTTTTGATTATTCGGTACATCCAAATAGCATTAAAGTGGGGCAATCATTTACTTTGACAGTAAAGTTAAATGAGAAAGCAGCTGACGGTTATCAAGTGCAGCTTGAAAAACAGCAGACTTCAGCAAGTGAAAAAAGCGAGGTTTTAAAATTAAAAACCAATGCACAAGGTCAAGTTCAATTGCCATTTAATGAAAAAGGTCAATATTTGGTGACGGTCACTTCACCTGAGCTGAATGAAACCATTAAGCCGCAATTAAATACCTATCGCAGTATTTTGAGTGTTTATGTGAATCCTTAAAATGTGAATGCTTAGAATTCTTAGCTGCACATTTGAAATTCAACAACATATTGTTGTCATCAAAACCTGACTCGGACTTTTAAATCCGAGTCTTTTTATTGGATGAAGGTTCAAATGTGAATGGATTCTGAAACATATTCAGTTGCATAATTTTAGGATGCTATTTTTGAAGTATTAAATTCACTCAGAAAAATGCTGTTAAGTCCTATACAAGCCTTTTAGCTGAAATTTCTTGCTTTATAATAAGCGAGGTTAAAATTTGTGGTAGCGTTTTAGGTAAGTTGCCAGCCCATTTCGATTGAAAGGATAGTGCATATGAAATACATGGAAATCAGAAACCTAATTGGGCAAGAACTACAACAATATGCTCCCAATCAGCTGATTCCATCGGAACGCTATTTGGCACTGAAGTATGAGTGTTCTAGAGAAACCATTCGTAAAGCATACGAGCAGCTACGCGCAGAAGACAAAATTTATAAAGTGCATAATGTCGGCTGGTTTGTGAGCAATAAAAAAATTCAGTACTTCCCAGCGTCGATAGAAAACTTTAACAGCTACCTCAAAGCGCAAGGTTTTAACGCTAAAACAGAACTTGTTTCTGCAAAATTGGTCGATTCTGCTTTTGATGGGGCAGATGTTTTTGACCCTGTAATCAGCCAAGATGGTTTTTTTGAGATTATACGATTGCGTTATGCAGATAATGTTCCAGTATTGCTGGAATATAATTATTTGCCTGCTGCTTTATTTCCAAATTTTCTCGATTTTGACGTCATTCCTTCAGTTGAAGAAGTTGTAAAAAATCATTATCAATTCAATTACAGCAGCAGCCGTTTAAAAATTAAAAATACGGCAGCGGAAGAGTTTGATGGTAAACAGCTTGGAATTCCATCGAGTCAAACGGCTATACGCATTGAACGCATATCAAAATCAGATGATCAAGTGATTGAATTCGATATTGAAATATGGCCTGAGGATAAAATTGAAATGAATATGGAGATCTATGCTTAAGCTGATCTTTTACTCAGCTATATTATTTTGAATACATCGATTGATGGATAATCATTGCGCTGCAGATAAACCAATAGAAAAGAGTCAACTGAAATTGAAATGGTATTTATTGTTAGATCGAATAAATAGTTTAAAAAAATAATTTAATCAGTAAATAATATTGGTATGTACCACTTATATCTAATACATTTCGCACTGTTTTATCGGGTGTGGGATGATGCATGGCTCAAAGTTTTCAATATGACAATGATCGTCAAGATCGCTGGCTGGGCTTAAATCTCTTCAGCTGTTTGAATGCTCCACTGTATGTGTTTGACGCTTATCGACTTTTGGGTGCTGCCGCATGATGGAGCAAACCAAAAATTTGGGTCATGGCATGGGAGAAAGTCCAGAAATCAAAGATTGGTTGGATATTTCCAGCGGTGATCTACATTCACTCCAGCAGCACTATCCGCAAGTCATTGGTCAACAGACTATTTTATGGCGTAGCCCGCGTCCATTTTCAGCAGCGCTTTTGCTGCAGGTCAATGCTCAGATTTTTTTTGTTAAACGCAGCAACCGTTTATTTCGCAGTGCGCAAGATTTACAGCAAGAACATCAACTTATCCGTTATTTAGATGCGCAAGGCATCGATGTGCCAAAAATTATCTCTGCACATCATGGCGCAACGGCAGTGGAGTTGGGAGAGTGGAGCTATGAAGTGCATGAAAAAGCGCATGGTGTAGATCCTTATGCCAATCAGCTGTCTTGGAAACCGTTCTTCTATGCAGAGCATGCGGCAAAAGCAGGAAAAAAATTAGCAGAACTGCATCAAGCGGCAAAGCATTATCCAGTCACTCAGGGGCGAAGTGCCGAGCAGTTGATTTCAAATCAAGACTTGCTAGAAAGCGAAAACATCCATTTAGCTATTTCACAGCGCATTCAAAATAGCCCAGCGCTGAGTGCATATTTTGCAAATAAAGTACTAGATGAGACATGGCTGAAGCAGCTGATCAGTGTGCATAGTCAGATTAAAAGCACCATGCAGCAGGTGCCCAAAATTTGGACCCATAATGACTTTCATGCCTCAAATTTACTGTGGTCAGATGCAACTGATGCTGCAGAGATTACAACCGTTATTGATTTTGGTTTAGCCGATCGTTGCAGTGCTATTTATGATTTGGCAGTGGCAATTGAGCGAAATTTTATTGATTGGCTTGCGTTGGCGAAGGGACCTGATCTTTATATTGATGAAGCGGGTTTGACTGCTTTTGTTTGGGCCTATATTGAACAGGCGGGATTGAGTCCAGAGCTGGAAATACTGCCTGAATTGATCAAAATTGTGCATAGTGATTTCGCACTGTCCGAGCTGGAATACTTCGCGGGTATTACTCAAAACATCAAACATGCCGATGCAGCCTACTATGACTGGCTCATTGCACATACAGCATGGTTCTTCCAGCCGCAAGGCCTGCAATTTTGTCAAAAATTGGCGCAGTTGATTCAGTCTTATAAGGGGCACACTTTTGAGGTGTGTAAGTCATGATGCAGCCTCAGACGTTTAAGCCATTTTTAATCCGCATTCAGTTTGTAATCAGTGCTTCGTGCATCTTTGCTGCGACAAACATATTCACTTCTATTTCAAAAAATTATCGATTTCATCGCCAAGCCATCACGACTGCAGCTTGCAGATTGATGCAGCGCGCTTTAGGGAAAAATGGAAAGGTTAAATATGAATCTTCAATTTAAGCAAAATTCATTGGTACTGGCAGTTAAAGCTGCGGTTCTGTCACAGCTGTGCTGGGTGCCGTCAGCCTTCGCTGAAGCTGCAGTTAAAAAATTGGAAACCATTACTGTTACAGCACCGCAAGCAGCTGATCAAGAAAAAAATACTGTTGCGCTGGAAGGTTTTGGCACAAAAGAACTGAAGAAAGCAGCGGCTTCAATTACCGTACTCAATGCCAAATTGCTGGAAGATCAGCATGCGCGTATTTTAGCAGATGTCGTAAAAAATGATGCCTCTGTCGGGGACAGTTATGCGCCGATTGGCTATTACTCAAATTTTGTATCACGTGGCTTTACGCTGGATTTAGGATCAAGCTACTTGTTGAATGGCAATGTGGTGCGCGGGGAGCAAAACCTATCTTTAGAAAATAAAGAGCGGGTGGAAATTCTAAAAGGCATTTCGGCCATTCAAAGCGGCATGTCTACACCCGGCGGTGTGGTTAATTATGTGACTAAGCGCCCGAAAGAGGTGAAAGCTGCCAGTGTGAATGTCGATGAAAACGGTCAATTCTCGATAGCGGCGGATGTTGGTGGTTTTGCAGGCAGCGAGCAGCAGCTGGGTTATCGTGTGAATTTGGTCGGCGAGCAGATCAACAGTTATGTCGATCATGTGGGCGGTAAACGCTATATGGGTTCATTGGCGCTGGATTGGAATGTGACAGATCAGTCTGCATTGCAGTTTGATATAGAGGCGCAGCGTCAGCAGCAGCGGTCTGTTCCGGGCTATCAGCTGCTGGATGGCAAAGTGCCGCAAAATGTGCAGCCAGAGCGTTTGCTGGCTTATCAAAGCTGGGGCAAGCCCGTCACTATGGACAGCATTAATAGCAGTTTAAAATATAGCTATGCCTTGAATGATCTTTGGACAGCAAATCTGGTGGGCGCTTACAGCCGAGTCAAAATTGATGATTACTCCACATTTGCATGGGGCTGCTACAGCAGTGTTTGCCAGTACAGCGGTTTAGGCAATGGCTTTGATGCCAACGGCAATTACGATATTTATGATTATCAAAACCCAGACGATACCTATGTTACTCGTCAGCTAAAAGCACAGCTGCAAGGGCAATGGTCATTGGCCAATACTTTGCATCATGTAAATCTAGAGTTGGGGCAAACCGATAAATCGCGTAAACGTTCTGACCGTGTCAATGAATATATAGGCGTGGGGAATATCTATGAAGATACCATTGATTTTGCCCCGACGACTGAACAAGTCGGCTCACGCACCAAGGCGCTGGACAGTTCTCAATGGGCCATCACCGCTTCTGATCGAATCGAATTTGGAAAGCAATGGTCAGCGCTATTGGGCGGTAAGTGGATTCATTTGGATGAGCAGGCCTATAGCCGTAAAGCCGTGCAAACCCGTGACACCAATTTAGATAAATTCCTGCCGCAGCTGGCATTAAGCTACAGCCCAAACGATGATGCAACTGTATATGCATCTTATGCAAAAGGTCTATCGGATGGCCGTTCTGCCGCATGGTATGCAGAAAATGGTGACGATATCTTGGCGCCAATTCAGTCTGAACAGTATGAATTGGGCTATAAACAGCAAATTAACCAGTTCCTTTTCACTGCGGCCCTGTTTGATTTACGTCAGGACAATCAATATACCGCTATAAATCCTGCGGATGGAAAATACTATTTTATTCAAGAAGGCGAACAGCAGAGCCGAGGTGTAGAACTTGGACTGTCGGGTAATATCACACCGCGACTGAGCATGAACAGCAGCATGGCATTTACGCGTACACGTTTAGATGGTGTATCCAACCCAGATTATGCAGACCATCAAATGCAAAATGCACCAAAATTCCGTATCGCCAGTTTTGTTACTTATGATCTGCCGCAAGTAGAGGGGTTAAAACTGATGGCAGGCGGGCGCTATAGCTCGAGTAAATTTGCTAACCGTGAAGCCACAGCCAAAGTGGGTGGTTATAGCGTATTTGATGCTGGCGCAGCCTATGCCTTCAAATGGAATAAAACCGATGCAGAGCTTCGCTTAAATGTAGACAACCTATTGAATAAAAAATATTGGAGAGATGTAGGGGAATCGGATGGAGATGGTTATATGTTCCTTGGCGCACCGCGTACAGCCAATTTAGCCCTTAAATTGAATTTCTAAGCAGGTATCAAATATGTCTCATTTAGAAATCGCCGCTTTTATTTTAAATGTATTGGGTGTTTGGCTCACATCAAAACAGTATCGCATTTGCTGGCTGGTGAATATTGTCGCGGTGATTCTCTATATGATTTTGTTTTACCAAGTGCATTTATTTGCAGATGCCGCGCTGCAAGCTGTATTTGTCATTATGCAAATTTACGGTTGGTATAGTTGGTCTAAAGCCACTGTAGATCGGCCTTTGTGCGCTGGCTATATGCAAAAGCCAATTATGCTCAAAAGTATTGCAATTGGTGCAGTAGGTGGTGTGTTTCTGGGCTTGCTATTTTCTGTCTATACCCAAGCTTCCTTACCGTGGCTGGATTCGATGCTGGCATCATTCAGTTTGGTGGCGAGCTATTGGGCAGCAAAAAAATATATAGAAAGCTGGGCCATGTGGTGCATTTTAGATGCCATTTATGTGCTGATGTATGTGTATAAATCCCTCAATCTTACTGCGTTCTTATATTTCCTGTTTATTTTGTTGGCGCTGAATGGCTGGCGGATGTGGAAGCAGCAATGGAAAGCCGAACAGCAAAATGCCGTGTTGCTGTAATGACATTAAAACGATTGAGTGATGAAACTGAATAATTAATTTATGAACCAAGTGAATTTAGGCGAGCCATTGGAAAGCGAATCCAGTGTGCTGTTTAAAGGTGAATGTGAAGATGAACATGAAAAAAAACAGCTTAAATTTTGTGCTGTCGTCAATCGCAATTTTAGGTGCAGCACAGCTTCAGGCAAAAGAAGCGCAAAGCTGCACTGCAGTACAGCAATATGGTATGAGCCTGAAATTCCAAAACCGCTCTGCAGAAGTACAAGCGCTGCAGCTGCAAGCTTTTAATATTGCAACACATCGTTTAAAAGAAATTTTGCAGAATCATCCAGATGCCAAAAATCTAGCGATTGTCACAGATTTGGACGAAACCGTATTAGACAATACTGATGTTTTTGTAAATGACTTAAAGCGCTGTGAAGATTATACCAACTGGAAATCTTGGGATGCGTGGGAACAGTCAGGGCAGCCTAAGCTGATTTCTGGTAGTCTAGATTTTCTGAATTATGCCAATCAGCAAGATGTGAAGATTTTTTATATTTCCGACCGTGCTGAAAAATACCGTGCATCGGCAATGCGGATGATGAAGCAGTTGAATCTGCCGCAGGTAGAAAGTGATCAAATTTTGCTGTACGGCACATCTAAAGAACAGCGCCGTCAGATTGCTGCCAAAGACTATGAAATTGTGCTGCTGCTTGGGGATACTTTGCATGATTTTTCCGATGCATTCAGTAATCATCAAACACCTGTAGAGCGGGCAAAAGCTGTGGCAAAGAATAAAGAAAAATTTGGTGAGCGTTTTATTGTGCTGCCCAATGTCAGCTATGGTGCTTGGTCAGAAGCTAAATAATAAGGCGGAATTTTTTATGGCCATTTTACCTGTTGTAGATGAATGACGATGGAACCTATGGATGCAACAAATTTAAAATTGATTATTTTTAATAGTTTTTTGGGAGCAATAGCCAATAATATCCGTGCAATTGCATACGATTTTACGAGTGACACCATTTTAATATATGGGTATTTGGATGTAGTTCCTGAAGAGGATGATTTTGAAATCATAGATAATGCTGTGACTGAAATAATGTCATCCTGTCCAGAGTTTTTAAAACAGGAAATAAATTTAAAGCAATCTAATCAACCATTTGGGAAATTAAATTCTTATAAAGGGTGGGTTTTTTGTCGTTATGAAGAATAATTTTGGATCAAACAATGAGCCAACATAATTTAGTTATAATATTGATATTAAAAAGATGAAAATAAAAGTCATAAAAAAGATTTAAATTTTTTTGAATGTCAATGTGGCAATGCTTGGGCATACACTAATGCAAACTTTGAAATAGACAAGTTTTTAGAGCTTTGTTCTAACTGAAGCGCGGGGATCAAGAAATAGAATTACTTTATACCCATTACTACTCATCACCACTGGAAATAGTGAACACGTATGAAATGCTACTCAAGAGCTAATGCTTTCAGTACGCAGCACCAGCTCTTGGAAAAATTGGTATTTAGCAACAGAAGCCTAAAGACAGCTGTTTAGAAGTGACTGCTAATCTTCATCGTCCATAGCATTGGAATAAAATTTCACGCCAAGTTTAATGCGATCGCGTCCTTGGCTCATGCGCCAGCGGTTGGTATCACGCAGTGAATATACACAGCCGCAATATTCTTGCTGATAAAACTCTTCATTTTTACTGATTTCCAGCATACGAACGGCGCCACCATTTTTACGCCAGTTATAGTCCCAGTAGCTAATACCTGAATAATGTGAGGCAGAGCGATGACCGCAATCATTAATCTGCTTCATATTTTTCCAGCGTGAAATACCCAATGAACTGCTGATCAGGCTAAAACCATGTTCTGCTGCATATAGTGCGGTGCGTTCAAAACGCATATCAAAACACATGGTACAGCGAATGCCTTTTTCAGGTTCATTCTCCATACCTTTAGCGCGCTCAAACCAGTTGTCAGTATCATAGTCACAGTCAATAAAAGGAATATTATGCTTTTCTGCAAAGCGGATATTTTCCTCTTTACGGATTTCATATTCTTTGACGGGGTGAATGTTGGGGTTGTAAAAGAAGATCGAAAAATCGATACCCGATTCAATCAATGTTTCCATGACTTCCCCTGAGCATGGCGCACAGCAAGAGTGAAGCAGAAGTTTGTCATGACCATTGGGCAATGTCAGTTTTTGGCGTTCGAGTTTGTTCGACATAAAATAATAAGGATTAATTCTAAACCTTATATTCTAGCAATTCATGGTTGTGCTGCTGGTCAAATACGCTGATATTTTCTAAGCATGAGATGAAGTAGATTCAGGTTGTTGGCTTAAAAATTGAATCAAGCCTGAAGATTTGTCCAAATTATTCTTTTTTAATCTGTTTATTCCATTCAATCTGAAAATCATGCGCCAATTGATCTAATCGGGTTTCCTTGAGATTTTTGATGAGAATCTCTTGTGCCTCAAAAAAGGCATGATCAAGTGCTCGATTCACGACGAGTTCGACCACACAATTTGGTTCTGAATGCTCATTTCCAATTGCAAAAATTGAAGGTTCGCCAACAGCAAGATAAATATCATATAAGGAAATTTGGTTTAATGGCTGAATAAGTGTCCAACCGCCACCAGGGCCTTTTTCCGAATCAACAAATCCGTGCTTTTTTAATCCTGCCATGGTTCTACGTACCACAACCGGATTTGTTGCCAGCATTTCAGCAATGTAGTCTGAGGTGAAAGGTTTATTTTCACGCGCCATATGTAGCATCACATGCAACATTCGTGAAAGTTTACTATCTTTACGCATGGCGAAATTTATCATAAGAGTGATTTTATAGATTGTAACATTAAAAGTTCCGTATAAACTTCTAGAATGATATAGTAACTTTTAAAGTTACATAATATTGAGTTTGAAATGAATTATGAAGTTGTGATCATTGGTGGTAGTTATGCTGGACTTTCTGCGGCTCTACCTTTGGCGCGTGCGCGCCGCCGTGTTTTAATTATTGATGCAGGGCAGCGCCGCAATCGATTTGCAGAACATTCTCATAACTTTTTAACGCAAGATGGGCGTTCACCAAATGCTATTACTGAAGATGCTAGAGCACAATTGAAAAAATATTCAACTATTTCATGGTTATTGGAAACAGTTACGGATGTAAAAGCTACCGCAGGGAAATATTCAGTCATTGCAGGTGAACAGCAGTTTCAAGCAGAAAAAATCATTATTGCCACAGGGTTAAAAGATGAATTACCGCAAATAGAAGGCTTAGCAGAACGTTGGGGTAAAGCTATTTATCATTGTCCATATTGTGATGGCTATGAACTGAATTTAGGTAAAATTGGCATGCTGGCATCAGGAATGCATTCACTACAAACGGCATTAATGCTGCCTGATTGGGGCAATACGACCTTATTTTTAAATGATGCAGTTCGTGAAGATCAACTCGATGATGAGCTATTAACTAAACTTGCGCAACGTCAAATTCGGATCGAAACACGCAAAATTGACCATATAGAAGGCCATTGTGATGTTGTCTTTGTCGATGGTGAGAGCATTCGTTTGGATGGATTATTTGTTTCTACAGTTACGCGGTTTCAATCAAACTGGATTCATCAATTAGGTTTAGAGATGGACTGCAATGATTATAGTGAAACCATTAAAACTTCACCGACCAAAGAAACAAATGTGAAAGGGATTTATGCCTGTGGTGATGTGACTCGTTCAGGTGGTTCAGTTGCATTATCGGTTGGTGATGGCGCAATGACAGGTATTGTGGTGCATAAGTCTTTAATTTTTTAACTGTGTTTATTGCTGGAACACGAATTTAGTAAGTATCTGATGAGAAATTCAGATACTTACATCTAAAAACTATTTAGGTGCACTCTAATTTCAACGTGTATATGAGCTAAAATTCAATTAATAGTTTTGATCTTTTCTCATCTCAACATGAGCTAAATTCATTTTGAATAAATTTTAAGCTTCATTCCTAAGTATGTTTATATGGATAAAGCTCTATTGAAAAGAATGATTTAATTTAATGTTTTACAATTAATTTATAACTATAAAAATTTAATAAAGCATTGTTGTATAAGTAATTTTATGGTTTTTTAAAGATCCTTGTTAACGAAGTCTACTTGCTTTAATTTTACTCAGTTGAGTGATTTTCATTGGACTAAAGCCATCAAAGTGAATTTTACTCACTTTGTGTTGAGACTAAATCATTTTTATTCATCTTAGAATTCACGTATAAATTGCTCCATACAGAAATTTTGATTTATTTTTAGATATTAGGGCAGTGAAGATCATGAGTAATAAATTTGCATGTTCAATTAAAAAAATTCGTTTTGATGAGAACTACGAACCATCAAATAACACACGCCAAACAACAAACTTTGCCAATTTAGCACGTGGTGAACACCGTGCAGAAAATTTGCGCCGTACATTGGCAATGATCAATAACCGCTTTAACACGTTGGCAAGCTGTGATAACCCAAATGCAGATCGCTATTCACTTGAAATTGATATTATCTCTGCTGAATTAGATGTTGAAGGCAACGGTCAAACTTTCCCATTTATTGAAACACTGAAATGTACTGTCATTGACCATAAAACCAATGAACGCATCGAAGGCATGATTGGTAACAGTTTCTCTTCTTATGTACGTGACTATGACTTTAGCGTGGTACTGCCAGCACTAGGTTGCAAGTTCAATGAAAAGCCAGAAGACTTTGGTGATCTACACGGTAAGCTATATCAACACCTTGTAAATTCAGAAGTCTTCAAAGCTGAATTTAAAAAACAGCCTGTAATTTGTTTAAGTGTTTCAACCACTAAAACCTATTACCGTACTGCCAATGTTCATCCAATCTTAGGTGTGGAATATACCAATGATGAACATTCACGTACTGATGATTATTTTGCAAAAATGGGCTTAAGCGTTCGTTATTTCAAACCTGAAAATGCAACTGCACCATTGGCATTCTATTCTGAAAATAACTTGTTAAGCGACTACACAGATTTTGAATTGATCAGCGCGATCAGCACCATGGAAAGTTTCCAAAAAGTGTACCGTCCTGAAATTTACAATACCAACTCTGTAGCAGGTCTGGTATATCAACCAAGCTTGAACTATCAAGATTTCTCACTGACTCAAGTGGTATATGACCGTGTTGAACGTGGTCAATTGGCAGTAAAACAGGGTAAATGGACTGAAGAAAACTTCATTAAGCCATATAAAGACATTCTTGATGAATGGGCTGCTAATTTCAGCGTTGAAAATGCCGCTTAATCGCACAGTTTGATTTAGACACTAGATTTCTTGCATATGCAGTTCATAACGAATGAAGCATGTGCAAGAAATTGATTCTTTGTAAAAAATTTAGAGATAGAAGATTTAAAAATGGCACTTGTACAACCAAAATTGCTACTCCCAACGTCAACAGCAGGTAGCTTACCAAAACCATCTTGGCTTGCAGAGCCAGAAAAGCTTTGGTCGCCTTGGAAACTTGAAGGCGAGCAATTGCTTGAAGCAAAACAGGATGCTTTACGTTTGTCATTGCAAGAGCAAGTGCATGCAGGCATTGATATTGTTAGTGATGGTGAACAAACCCGTCAGCATTTTGTGACCACATTCATTGAACATTTAGATGGCGTGGATTTCGAGAAACGCGAAACTGTACGTATCCGTAACCGTTATGATGCGAGCGTTCCAAGTGTTGTAGGTGCTGTAAGCCGTCAAAAGCCAGTATTTGTCGAAGATGCGAAGTTTTTACGCAGCCAGACCAATCAGCCAATTAAATGGGCTTTGCCTGGTCCAATGACGATGATTGATACGCTGTATGACGGTCATTATAAGAGCCGTGAAAAATTGGCTTGGGAATTTGCCAAAATTTTGAACCAAGAAGCGCGTGAATTAGAAGCTGCAGGCGTAGACATCATCCAGTTTGATGAACCTGCATTTAACGTATTCTTTGATGAAGTGAATGACTGGGGCGTGGCAACTCTAGAACGTGCGCTTGAAGGTTTGAAATGTGAAACTGCGGTGCACATTTGCTATGGCTACGGTATTAAAGCCAACACAGATTGGAAAAAGACCTTAGGTTCTGAATGGCGCCAATACGAAGAAGCGTTCCCGAAACTGCAACAGTCTAAAATTGATATCGTGTCTTTAGAATGCCAAAACTCACATGTACCAATGGACTTAATTGAATTGATCCGCGGTAAAAAAGTGATGGTCGGTGCGATTGATGTGGCTACAAACCAAGTGGAAACGCCTGAAGAAGTAGCGAATACACTGCGTAAAGCATTGCAATTTGTGGATGCAGACAAGCTTTATCCTTCTACTAACTGTGGTATGGCGCCATTGGCTCGTGAAGTTGCACGCGGCAAATTAAACGCATTAAGCGCAGGTGCAGAAATTATCCGGAAAGAGCTTTCTGCTTAATTTTTTAATTCGTATAAGAGCATGGTGTGTTCGATCTCTTGGACACACCATCCCACTTCAAATTTTGTTAAAACGCATTAGATCATTTGCCTAAGGTCGAAATCATTAGGCAGGTCAACATATAGGAAACATGCAGTTCCAAACGAGGGACTGAGGAATAAAGTGATGATTCAAGCTACAGACTTTAAAAATGCAATGTCATTGTTAACAAGTGCGGTCAATGTGGTGACAACTGCAGGAATGTCTGGCCGTTATGGATTTACTGCATCAGCGGTATGCAGCGTCACTGATACACCTCCAACTTTATTGGTTTGCATGAATAAATCATCACGTTCACATGAACATTTTATTGAAAATAAAATCTTGACAGTGAATGTATTGGCTGCTGAACATGAGCACATTTCAAATGTATTTGCATCGAGTAAATACGGTTCGGATGAGCGTTTTAGTCAAGGCAACTGGACCACACTAGAAACTGGATCGCCTGTGTTTGAAGAAGCTTTGGTGAGTTTTGACTGCGAGATTGATCAAATTCAGGAAGTGGGTACGCATAGCATTTTTATTTGCCGTGTAGCTGCAATTCAAAAAAGTGAACAAGATCAAAGCCTCGTGTATTTTAATCGTGCTTATCATCAAGTGGGCCAAGTTGAAGAAGCTTAAATACTTTTGATCATGTTTTAACGAAAACTTATTTAAAGACAGTATATTGTGGAATTAATCATTTTCTTGATCATCGGCGCCTTTGCAGGATTTGCCGCTGGACTTTTTGGTGTGGGCGGTGGAACGATCATCGTGCCATTGTTATATGTGGTCTTTACTCAAATGGGTTATAGCCCTGATGTGATCATGCATTTGGCGTTAGGAACTTCATTGGCCACTATTGTAGTGACATCTATTAGCTCGACGATGGCGCACAATAAAAATGATGCGGTGATCTGGCCTATATTTAAAAATCTGGCTCCGCCGATGGCGATTGGCTGCTTTGCAGGTGCGGGCATTGCAGGCATTTTATCTGGCACACATTTACAGCTCATTATTGGTGTGTTTTTGCTTTGGGTGTCTTACACCATGTTTACGGGTGCAAAAAAAGCCGTGGATACCAGTAAGCCTTTGCCGTCTACAGGCAAACAAATCGGTGCGGGCGCTGGGATTGGTGTAGCTTCTGCTATTTTTGGCATTGGTGGTGGTAGCTTAACCGTACCGTATTTAAGTCAAAATGGTCTGGTTATGCAAAAAGCCGTGGGAACTTCCGCAGCGTGCGGTTTACCCATTGCGATCGCAGGCGCTTTAGGTTTCATGTTCTTTGGTATGAAAGAGCATATTGATGTACCGAACACCATTGGCTTTGTACATGTTTATGCCTTTTTAGGCATCAGTGTGATGAGCTTTGTGACAGCTAAATTTGGTGCTAAAACTGCTCATGCGCTGTCGCCAGCAGTGCTTAAAAAATGCTTTGCTGCCTTATTGGTGGTGATAGGGTTGTTCTTCCTGTTTAAGGGCTTCAATTAAACTCTCAGCAAAGCATCATTAGTAAGTTAATAAAGCTCACAATCTGTGGGCTTTTTTTCTTTAAGCTAAAGGTTTGTATAAGCAATAATATTTCTTTGATATTGAGAAGGGGCTATGTGAATTTTAACTCACAATCAAGGTAATAATGAAAAGTTACTTCTTCTTTTGAGATGAGGAGCATGCTCTGCTAGTGGATGAGTGTTGATTGTTCATATAAATCCTCTCCCTAACCCTCTCCTTTAAAAAGAAAAGGGAACATCCATTGTGAAATGGATAGTGGTAAATATTTAATTTATACGAGATGTATAATATCTTGTCAAAAATTGATAAATGGATCAGTAATATCTCAAGATTAGAAAGTTAATGTCCTAATAAATCCTTAACAAATCAAAAGCAAACGTAATTCATTATGCTCTACAGGTGCTCTATGCACACAAGGCAGAACCTGTTGTTGTGGATGATCCACCGCTAAACGCCATAAATGACCTAGGCCCAAATTTACAGGTCTGGCATCAGGCTTAAGCTGATAATGCAGATCGAAATAATATTCTTCCAAAAATCCTGCAAACTCAGCGTCAGTACCTTCGTGCAAGGCTTCGAGCTGTTCACGAATTTCAGGAATTAAAATCTTTTGTTCTACTTGCTCATTCGGCACGATATCGCTTGCTGCACCGTAATAGGTACATAAAAAGGTGTCGGTCGCAATGGGAGAGCGATCAACATGAAAAGAATAGACATCTGTGGAAATGAAATCCAATTCATCATCCCGTTCATAATTTTTTAGTAAATTCAGTGAAGGTGATGCACCAAAATCAGCGAGCAATTGCATATCTTGCAAAATGATTTCTCTAGCGAGATTGCCCTGTTCAGACAGTGTTAATGCTAAAAGATCGTCACGAGAAATTTCTGTAATATTTTCAATTAATTCAAGTTTATTGACGATTTCTTTAAAATCTCCAGCCAAATTTCTAGGCCAGCATAAAGCATTCATTTTTCCTTGAAACTGTGTATTTACCAGTTCAGGAAAGGTTGAAACTAAGCCAATTTGCTCGTTATTTAACAAGGGATTATGCATAGAAAATAAAAATACATCAGAAATCATCTCGTATCATACACCAGTGCATAGGCTGTGATATGAAGTACATTCATGCATTCGGAATAATTTTGAAAGACAAGAAATCTGTATACAAGTTGTAAAATGCTGGTTTTATGATCAGTAATTCAGTTATAAATATATTGAAAATAAAAATATGATGTACAACGCAATAGAAATATATGAATCAATCACTTAATGAAATTTAGGAGTTGATATGAATAGTTTTGTTGGCAATCCGGAAGATCATTTAAAAGATGTCATTGTGAATTTGCTTAATCAAGCGGATATCGAGATTAACGGTGATCGACCGCATGATATTCAAGTGCATAATCCAGCGTTATATAGTCGAATCATACAAGAAGGCTCACTTGGTTTGGGCGAAAGCTATATGGATGGCTGGTGGGATTGTGAAAGGCTAGATATCTTCTTCTATAAAATTTTACGTGCACAGCTCGATAAGAAATTTCCTAACAACTTAAATAATATCATTCGTGTCGCAATCGCGAAATTTCGGAATTTTCAATCAAAAAAAAGGGCATGGATAGTAGGTGAAGAACATTATGATTTGGGAAATGATTTATTTGCCTTAATGCTTGATCCGTATATGCAATATTCCTGTGCCTATTGGAAAGATGCAGAAAATCTAGAACAAGCACAACAACATAAACTGGATTTAATCTGCCGTAAGTTAGATTTAAAACCTGATATGAAAATACTTGATATTGGTTGCGGTTGGGGCGGTCTTGCGGCTTATGCCGCCAAAAATCATCAGGTTTCTGTTACGGGTATTACTATTTCCAAAGAACAGCAAAAATTAGCGCAAGAACGCTGCGATGGTTTGGATGTGAAAATATTATTGACGGATTATCGGGATATTTACGATCAATTTGATCGCATTGTCTCTATTGGGATGTTTGAACATGTGGGCCCTAAAAACTATGACACTTATTTTAAAGTGGTGCAAAGAAACCTCAAGCCGAATGGCTTGTTTTTACTGCATAGTATTGGCTCTAACTCAACCATGCTAAATGGTGATGCTTGGACCAGTAAATATATTTTTCCAAATGGTTGTTTACCGTCAATTGAGAATATTGCGCACCATAGCAGCGGTAAATTTGTGATGGAAGATTGGCATAATTTTGGTGCCGATTATGATTTAACGTTATCAGCTTGGTATGCACGTTTTCTTGAAATTTGGCCGCAAATAGAATCGAATTACAGCCTGCGTTTTAAACGCATGTTTAGCTATTATTTAAATGCCTGTGCTGGCGCTTTTAGAGCTAGAGATTTGCAATTATGGCAAATTGTATTTACGCCAGAAGGCCGAGATGGCGGGATACGCGTAGCACGGTAATTTAAATTAATCAGTTGGAATGGCTAAATTGTTAATCTTGCGTGGGTTGATAATGGTGAATGGAACCGTAGGTTCATATGCCTAATTCATCTTGATTACTGTACTTAAGTATTGCTTTTTTTGCAGGAAGATAATTTTGAGCATTAGTTGTTCTAGAAAAGCACAATCACCATTAATTGTTCTTGAAATGGAAGCGGATAGTATCTCAAAAGAATTTCTATACTTAAATAAAAACACATTCAGTATTGTCAAAGCCTTGACTTTGAAGTGACTCCAAACCTTATAATTAGCGAGCTAAATTTTAATTGCTATGCTGATGCGTTCTACTACATGGATTACAGTCTTGGTTGGATTGTTCATGTTCCAAAGTTTTTGGAATGTGGCTGCGGCCTTTTGTGTCCATGAACAGCAATCTCAATTACAGCAGAGTTATCATTTTGGTCATCACCAAAATACTTTATGTGTAAGTGATAATCATCAATACGATCATCATGAACAGTCAGAAAACAAAAAAACAATCAGTAATGATTTAAAAATTGGTGAAGATCATCAAGATCATTTGCCATCCATGACACATTTGATTGTACAAAATGAAAAATTTGATGTGGTTCATCCTAACTTTGAAGTAGAAGTGGATCCTCAATTTCATTGGAAAAACAGCTATCAGCCTCCTGACTTATTTCTTCAAAGTCCACCTCCCGAATTTTCCCCGCTAATGGTGGGGTAGCCTAAACATTCCCACCACTTTTATTATTTAAATAAGTGGGAAAATCATGTCTTTAAAACCGATGGCGTTCATACGCCACAGTCTAGTTGCATGCATCATGCTGGCATCTCTACCAGTGAGCTATGCTGAGACTGTAACTAGCTTTGAATCTGCATTCGCCAAAGTACAAAGTTATCAATCACAAAATGAGGTCTGGCAGCAAGGCCAGAACATTTCTGATCTCAATATTCAACAAAGTCGTCTATTGCAAAATCCAAGTTTGAATGTGGAGCAGTCTGGATTTGGTTCAGATCAGGAAAAGGAACTCAGCATTGGGATTCAACAACCCTTGGACCTTTTTGGTGAGCGTAAGTTAAAACGAAGTATCGCCAACATCTCGAATCAGCAATTACATCTTCTGCAAGAATTATGGAATGCACAAAGTGAACTTATTGTGAAATTCGCATGGTCACAATTGATCGTCGCTGATGTCGAACAGTCTATGTATGCATCCCAACGCTCTGTCAGTCAAACCAATTTGGAGAGTGCTCAAAAGCGATATCAAGCGGGGAGTATTGCTTTAGTGAATTATGAGCGAGCACAAATTGAAGCATTAGAAATACAACGACTACATCAGCAAGCCATTTTAAACAAGCAATTGGCACAGCGACAACTGACAAATTTATGGGGTGATACATCCTCAGATGTCCAACTGAATTCTTCATCTATACCTTGGCCAGAGCAAAGTACTCAAACCGTGCAGAACAACATATCTGAGGGTTGGCTTGAAAAGTTATATGCCTTGAATACGCAACAATCGAATCATCAAATTGAAAATTTAAGGTTAAAAGCTCGTCCTAATCCCACGCTAAATGTTGGAATGAGGCAAACTCAGGCACCAAATGAAAATACGGATACTGCTCTTGTATTCGGTGTTGATATTCCAATCAATATTTTTAATCGCCAGCAATACACCATTCCAATGGCTCAACAGCAACAACTCTTGATGAATCAACAGCAACAGCGCGAACTTAAGCAACAAATTCTTGATATCGCCAATCAGATGCATCAATTGAAAGCTTTACGTAAGCAATTGGATTCAACGACTTCTCAGATTGATTTGGCGGTTAATGTTCAGCGTCGTACATTGCAAGGTTTTCAAGCGGGCAAGCTTTCAATCACCGATGTTCAGCAATCAACAACTCAATTGCAGAATATTCGATTAGGTCAATTAGAAATTTTAAAACAGGCATGGCGTATTGCACTGACTGCTGAAGCACTCAGTCTAGGTCTTAGTATTGAAGATATAAGCCGTTCAGACGCTTATATGCAACTGAATAAAAAAACGATTGAAGCAACTCAAAATTTAATGAATGAGGGAGCACTATAAAATGTTCGTCAAAGAAAATGGAAAAATATCACAGTCTCTCATTATTTCAATTTTGATTATTGTCACGCTCTTGATCAGTCTCTCAATCTGGTGGAGTTCCAATAAGACTCAATCGGATGAACACGGTGATGAAGCAAAGAATACAGAACATCATGATGATGAGTATGGAAAAGAAAGTCACGAAGATGGGCATGCAGATGAAGGTGAAATCACACTTACAGCACAGCAAATAGTAGAACAAGGTTTGAAAGTTGATCTAGTATCAACTGGTCTGGTTGAAAAAGTCAGTATATTGCCGGGGAAATTGGTAGTGAATACCGATCAGCAAGCCCATGTGTCACCCAATTTTAGTGGTCATGTCGAGCAAGTGAAGGTGGCTTTAGGACAGAATGTAAAACAAGGTCAAACTTTGGCTATGTTAACAGTCCCTGAACTGATTGATCAACAATCAAGTTTACGAATAGCGCAAGCGAATCTCGATTTGGCTCGTCAAGATTATCAACGGGAGCAAACACTTTGGTCTCAAGGAATTTCAGCAAAGCAAGATTACCAACGTGCTGAAAATGCCTATCGTCAGGCTCAAATCAGTGTGCAATCCGCACAAGCTCGGTTAAGGGCATTGGGGGCAGATGGCAATCAGAATGGGCATTTCTCGATTAAGGCGCCAATTTCTGGGGTGATCAGTCAGAAGGATATTGTTGTTGGTGAAAATGTCCAATTGGCTGATCAGTTGTTTGTGATTGAACAGTTAAACGATCTTTGGTTGGAGTTTAATGTGCCAAATCAGTTCTCAAATCAAATTCAAGCTGGGCAAAAAATTCAATTTAAAGTGAATGGCTCAAATGAAAATTATTCTGCCATTGTACAAAGCTTAACCTCTCAAGCAGATACACAAACTGGTCGTTTAATTGTACGTGCAAAATTAGATGGGGAAGCCGCAGAACTACGTCCAAACGTCATGGTCAATGTTTTAATTTCAGAGCCTACAGCAAAATCTGTGCTGCGCGTCAAAAAAACGGCACTACAAACAATTGAAGGTGCAGATACTATCTTCATTGTGGAATCTGAACAGAAAGGACAGCTTCATTTAAAAGCACAAAAAGTACAACTCGGTCAGGCATCAAGCGATGGACAGTGGCTTGAAATTATTTCAGGCCTAAATGCAGGGCAGAAGTATATTGCACAAGGGAGTTTCTTGCTGAAATCTGAATTAGAAAAAGATGAGGCTGGCCATGAGCATTAATTCTGAATTACCAAAACCTGAAGGTTTATTTGAACGAATTATTCAGTTCTCAATTCAAAATGCAATTTGGGTCATGCTATTTGTCTGTACTTGGATTGCAGTTGGTATTTATAGTTATCAAAAACTCCCGATTGACGCTGTACCTGATATTACCAACACACAGGTTCAAATCAATACTCAAGCCAATGGTTTTACCGCACTTGAGGTTGAACAGCGGATTACCTATCCCATTGAAAATGCCATGGCAGGCATTCCAGATTTAGAGTTAACCCGCTCTATATCTCGTTATGGATTATCTCAAGTGACCATTGTTTTTAAAGATGGCACGGATATCTATTGGGCGCGTCAGCAAATTAATCAGCGCGTACAGGAAGTACAATCTGATTTACCTGCACAAATTTCACCAACCATGTCACCTGTTTCTACGGGTTTAGGGGAGATTTATCAATGGGTGCTTAAAGCAGAGCCAAATGCAAAAAAGGCTGATGGAACTGCATATACAGCAATGGATTTACGTGAAATTCAAGATTGGATTGTGCGTCCACAATTACAACGTGTTGAGGGGGTTGCAGAGGTCAATAGTATTGGCGGTTTTGAGAAAACCTACGTGGTATCTCCTGATTTAAATCGGATGCAACAGCTCAATATTTCATTAGAACAGTTGCAACAAGCATTATCCCAAAATAATGAAAACCGCGGTGCGGGTTATATTGAAGACAATGGACAACAATTGACGGTTCGTGTACCCGGTACATTGAACAATCTGAGTGATATTGAAAATACGTTAGTGAGTTCTCTGAATGGTAATCCGATACGTATTGGAGATATTGCAAATGTGTCCATAGGTCATGATTTAAGAACAGGTGGTGCAACCTACAATGGTGAGGAAACCGTTTTAGGTATTGCCATGATGGCAATGGGAGAAAATAGCCGAACTGTATCGAAAGCTGTGAATAGGAAGATTCAAGATATTCAACAGAGTTTACCAAAAGGTGTCGTCATTGAAACCGTGTATGACCGTACAACCTTAGTTGAAAAGACAATTCAAACTGTACAGAAAAACTTAGTTGAAGGGGCAATCCTCGTCATCATCATTCTGTTCCTGTTTTTAGGAAATATCCGTGCTGCTTTAATCACAGCCTGTGTTATTCCACTTTCGATGTTGTTTACTCTAACGGGCATGGCACAACAAAATATTAGTGCCAATCTGATGAGTTTAGGTGCGCTTGATTTCGGTATTATTGTGGATGGTGCCGTAGTGATTGTCGAAAACTGTATTCGTCGGCTAGCTCATGCACAGCAACAATTAAAAAGACCACTGACACAGAATGAACGCTTTAGAGAAGTATTTTTAGCAGCTCGACAAGCGAGACGTCCTTTGATTTTTGGTCAGCTCATTATTTTAGTTGTATACCTACCGATTTTTGCTCTAAGTGGTGTTGAAGCAAAAATGTTTCACCCTATGGCACTGACAGTTGTTTTGGCATTGGTTGCTGCCATTATTTTATCTATCACCTTTGTACCTGCTGCAATTGCGTTATGGGTGAAAGGAGAGATCAAGGAAACTGAAAGCCGGTGGATGACATGGCTCAAAGCGAAGTATCAACAAACTTTGGATCTCGCTTATCAATATAAAGCATCGGTCTTAACTTTTGCGATTTGCTTATTGGTGATTACAGGTTTACTTAGTACTAAAATTGGCAGTGAATTTGCACCACAACTCAGTGAGGGCGATTTTGCAGTACAGCAATTGCGTTCACCGAGTACAGGCTTGGAAGAGTCTTTACGTATACAGGAAAATACAGAAAAACTGTTATTGAAAAAATTTCCTGAAATTAAAACTATTTTTGCCCGCACAGGAACAGCGGAAGTTGCAACAGATGTCATGCCACCGAATATTTCAGATGGCTATATCATGTTGAAACCACGCGATGAATGGCCAAATCCTAAAGAAACCATTGCTGAACTTCGTTCTCGCATGGAAACTTATCTAGCAACAATTCCCGGAAATAATAGTGAATTCTCACAACCTATTGAGCTGCGATTTAATGAATTAATCTCAGGTGTTCGAAGTGACGTAGGGGTGAAGATATTTGGCGATGACATGCAAGTGTTGAATGTTGAAGCTGCAAAAATATCGAAGGTCATTCAACAAATTTCAGGCAGCAGTGCAGTCAAAGTTGAACAAACTTCAGGCTTACCTTTGCTAAATGTTGAAATTAATAAAGCAACAGCAGCGCAATATGGCTTGAGTGTGAAAGCAATTCAGGATGTAGTTGCAGCAAGCATTGGCGGTCAAAGTGTAGGAGAATTTTTAGAAGGAGATCGTCGTTTTGATTTCATTATTCGCCTAAATGATCAGGATAGAAGCGTAGCAAGTGTCTCTAATTTGCCACTTCAGCTTCCGAATGGAGGTAATATTTTATTATTGGATGTTGCCAAAGTCTCTACCATTGAAGGGATTAACCAAGTGAGCCGTGAAAATGGTAAACGACGCGTGGTGATCACTGCAAATGTGGAAGGTCGTGATTTAGGATCGTTTGTTTCCGAGGTACAGACTCAACTTCAAGAATATAAATTACCAAGTGGGTATTGGATTGAATATGGCGGGCAATTTGAGAATTTAGCCTCGGCTAAATCACGCATGCAGATTGTGATTCCACTGGCTTTAATCATCATTCTTATTTTATTGATGGCTGTTTTTCACAATATCAAAGATAGTCTGCTTGTCTTTACAGGAGTGCCATTTGCTTTGACTGGAGGCGTGTTGTTGCTTTGGCTTAGAGATATTCCACTGTCTATGTCGGCAGGAATTGGCTTTATCGCATTGTCAGGGGTTGCTGTACTCAATGGGCTAGTCATGTTGACTTTTATTAAGGAGTTAAGAGACAAATATTCATTACATGAAGCAGTATGGCAAGGTGCAATTTTACGTCTCAGACCTGTTCTAATGACAGCATGTGTCGCATCTTTAGGTTTTGTTCCAATGGCTTTAGCCACAGGTACAGGTGCTGAAGTTCAAAGACCGCTTGCGACTGTTGTCATTGGTGGAATTTTATCCTCAACCTTGCTTACTTTAGTGTTATTACCAGTGCTATATCGTTGGATGAATACACGAGATATAAAAATTGATAAAGGAAAGTAAGGATTCACAATCATAGTTTTTAAATGATGCTTAATTTTCCGTATTGATTTTGAACTAAACTTTTGACCGTATTATTTAATGCGGTCATTCTATTTAAAAGTGATTAAAACTGCTGAACTGTTTCAGTAATTAAATGTATGTTTAATAAATACTCAAATGAATGACTTAGATTGCTAAAATGATAACTTATAAAATAATAGGTTCATGGCCCTAGCTTTGAATACATTTAGTCTTACTAAAAAGGTCTTAAGAATAGATTTAATTTGTATAGGAAAGTGGTGGTAGTCCACCATTACCTAAAAGGTATCTACATAATCAGTGGCTATTCATAGCTACGATTTCTGTTTGGCTTTTTGGCGTAAGACATATAAATATAAGCTTTCTACTTTGTCACGTGCCCATGGAGTGGTACGCAAGAATCGCAATGATGATTTAACGCTTGGGTCTATACAAAAACATCTAATTTCAATTTTACGACTCAAACCTTCAAAGCCACCGTAGTAATCCAATAATTCATCCAAAATGTCAGCTAGTTTTTTGCCATGTAAAGGGTCATTGGAGCTGCTCATAATAGATCAATCGTATTTGGGGAGGTCATCATTATAACCCGAGCGAGTTGAAATTGAGAGGGGTGACCGTTCAATCTTCTGGAAATGTTTCAGTTGAGAGAATTGTTAATACTGTGAGTATGGCAGCTCTAAGTTTTATTTTAATAGCACTTAAATCCTGATAACTGTAATTCTTGTTTTAAATTATCAGCACCTTCTGAAGTCATAAAATTTTGGAGATAGTTTGTTGATTCAAAATAAAACTCATGGACTGTGTTATGTACGATAATGTTGTCAGCGTTTATAACTGCATTTGCCATAGAACACACTTCTTTTTTATCTTTATCAGTCAGCGCTTTTACATCATTTTTAACGTTATTCAATATCAATTTGCCATGAACGATGATTTCTAATTGTGGGTAAATTTTTTCTAGCATCTGTAAATATTTCTTTTCATCTGCATAGTTTGGATATTCTTGCGCTTGAATTGTGTTCATTGCTGAAAGGGCAAATAGGCTAATTAGGACCTTTTTCATTTTTAAGTTTTTGTAAGACTTCTGAAAATTTAGTATAGCATTTGGTTTTTAGCGGCCGAATGAAATTTTAGGTTTTTATAGTGGAAGTCCTGCATTTTTGTTTTGAAAGCAACATCCATGTCATAGACTGCGTCTGCTGTATTGGGTAGTTCGAGTAGTGATCTGATTTCAGCATAACGTATATTATGTTCATTAAGATACTTCACTAGAGAGATTAACATTGTGCTAAATCCCTCTAGTGAAGTTGCGCCAACGTGTCAGCGGATCTAGGGCGCAATCTCCGATATGCTATTTAACATAATATACATTATACGAAATCAGTCTCTAAATAATCTATCCAACAATTTAGGACAAATAATCCACCATATCGGCGCAATAATCATTAATAAAAGTAAATATAGAAAATCATCTAATGTCATTGTTGTCTCAATAGATCAAGAAAAAAACTTAAAATAAAACAGCATGCAGCAATCAAAAAACAAATTGTACTTTTATTCATAATTTATTATCTCCAAGAGCGATCTTTACCGGCATCTTATTAGAGGGGGTATCCAATCCCCACTGTAAACTCGCTGTATTCGATTGTTTATTAATCATCCCTGAATCCCCATTGAACGCATATGGTCATTTTCTTGTTTTAGCAAATTGCAATATTCAGCGACTTTTGGAGAACGATAGCCCCACTCTGTCATGACCATTTCAATGTGAAGAAGAACCTTTTCAGATTCGTAAGCAGGATTCCCACCAACAATGAGCTGACATGCCCTGTCGAAGATGATTTTTGAGACTGTTTCGAAAGCTAGTTCTTTTTCCATTGCAACAACATCACACGCAACAATTTCACAGGAATATAACAGAATTGCACGCAACACTGCAACGTGTGACACAATAATGTTGTTGCGTTAAACAATGTTCAGGTGTTACATGAAAAAATCAGACTTATCAAAAACTTATAGAGTTCGTGGAGAATTTGTTGAATCTATTAAGGAAAAATCACTAGACTTTATTATTGAAACTAAAGAAAGAATTGAAGAAGCGGATATAATTAATGCTTTAATTTACAAACACTTAAAAGACATAAACTCAAAAGATGTAACAAAATACATTGAGGAAATAAAAAAAGCTGATTAGTGTAATTCTTATAGACATCGAATATTAAATATACAAAAAGGGCCGAATAAGGCCCTTCTTAATTAGTAAACGACTAATTTCGTATAATGAAGATTGATGTTAAATGACGGCGATTTTGCAGCTCGATATTGTACAAAATCACCTATGTAACATAATCTTCGACCACATTATACGAAATTCTAGATACCTGACTCCATATAGACTACTTCATTTACTTATTACTCAAACTACAAACTTTTATCGCTTCATAATTGATGAGCTCTAGTGATCTGAATCTTTTTATCTTGAGTTCTATTCATCAACGAGCAGATTCAATAAACACTAAACTGTGTATGCACGTTTTTATCTAAAACAAATCGATTCGCTTCTACACAACTCAAAATTCAAATTATAACTGTTATAGAAATTAATTCATTCTTTGTACCTACCACCACAGCTTTTAAAATTGAATAATCACCTACAACCACTAGGTATTTAGAGTACGTGTTATGAGTGAGCAACAACCTAAAAAACCGCAAAAATACGCTGACAGTGAAATTTCAGATAAAGCCTTTAAACGCGCGATTATTTGGTTTGGTATCTATGTACTACTATTCTGTATTGGTGTCGCTTTTGTTGTTGGCGCAGATAATTCGTATTTACCTTAATGTATTAAATATAAAACGAATAAAAGCTTGTAAGCACTTATGCTTACAAGCTTTTTTTGTGTTCTAACTTATTTTTTCATGTTGAATATTGGTCTGAATATACTCACCATAGACGGATAATTTTTCAAAAATATGCTCTGAATAAAACATATCCTCAACCAATATTGCTGCTTGTTTTAATGAAAATAAATTTAATAATTCCAATAACTTGGCATTTATTAAAGAATATTTATGACATAACTCAATATACTGCTCATCTTTATTTTTAAACAATAATTTCAACAGATTGATTTTACTTAAATCAAAATCTATTTTTATCAGGTCTTGCTGCACAAGCAATATTTCAACATTGAACGTTATTTCTAGTTTTTTGAGTAAAATTTCATCAACTTTTAAACTAGTGATACATATTATTTTTGATACTTTTGAGTTGCATAAGCTATTGATTAAACTACTATAAAAATACTCAACATCAGAAAATTCATTATTTTCCAGCTCTATATATAGATTTAATGAGCTCAATACATCATCAATCTTATGCTGGCTTAATTCATAATCTGTTTGAAAATAATGATTTAAAATAGCGTTATTTTCTGAGATTTTAGGTGTTGTATAAATCACTTTCTGATTAAGATTCGCCAAAATAAATGGTGCAAATAGAAATGCAGCATTTTCAGCCTTAGAAAGCATATTTTCTTGGCAAATCGAAATATAACCCACCTGCTCTATTTGTCTTAAAGTCTTGCTTCGCAGTAAAACAGCGTCTAGGTTCGGATGCTTCTGGTATAAGTGACTGAGGACGTTATCCGTTATTTCATGATCGACCAGTAAGTGGTTTAAAGCTTTAAGTTCAGTGGTTTCAAACATCTACGTCTCCAATTTTAAAAAATTTCTAGATCATTTTGATAGAAGTAGAGCTTAAAAGTGATAACGACCTTTAGCTAGGTACAGCATTCTTTAAAATTCCTATAACAGTGCAATCACATCTGTTATAAAAATAAGACTAATTTGAAGTTGATCTGATATATTTATAACAGATTAGCTACTTTCATAAGCCATGTATAAATCAGAACAGCTTGCGCAGCAATTACGTCATCTAATAGAAAATGGCACATTAAAAGCGCATGAAAAATTACCTTCGCTGCGTGAACAGGTTCAACTGTCTGGATTTAGCTTAATTACGGTCATGAATGCTTATCAAGAACTTGAGTCGCGAGGCATGATCTATGCGCGTGAAAAATCTGGCTATTATGTTACGCAATCGATTGTAGAATCAGACTCTGAACGCTCTTATATTGTTTCCTTAAATAAACCAGTTGAGATTAACTCACTGGTGTTTAAATATTTAAAATCAATTCAAAATCAAAATGTCATGCCTTTTGGCTCTGCATTTCCCTCACAAGATGTAGTTTTTTCGAAGAAACTAACTCAAATTATGGGTCAAATATCGCGCAATAAAAAAAGCTACGATGCTATTGATAATCTACCACCTGGGAATTTGGCGCTGAGAAAATTAATCGCTCAACGCTACTGTATGCAAGGTATTCCCACTGAACCCGATGACATTGTCATTACATCAGGTTGTATGGATGCACTGAATTTATCGCTACAAGCGATTGCCAAATCTGGTGATTATATTGTGTTGCAGCAAAATATTTTCTACGGCGCATTACAAGCAGCCGAACGACTCGGCCTAAAAGTGGTTACTATCCCAGAACATCCACAAGATGGTTTTGATCTAGAAGCTTTTGAACATATTTTAAAAACCTATCCAGTAAAGATTTGCTGGTTAATGCTCAATTCACATAATCCGATTGGTTTTACTGTATCGGATGACATTAAACAGAAAATCTCAATTTTACTGCATCAATACAATGTGCATTTAATAGAAGATGATGTGTACGAGGAAATGTACTTCGGCAATAAAAAACCATTGTCCATGAAGTACTTCGATCAAAAAAACATGGTGCTACATTGTTCTTCATTTTCCAAAACATTGGGTGCTGCATTTCGTGTTGGCTGGGTACATGCAGGTATATATTCACAAAATATTCAGCATTTACAGCTCATGAGCACAATTTCAGTGAATACTTTATTGCAAAATGCTTTGGTAGAATTCATCTCAAATTATCATTATGAAAAGCATCTGCGTGTATTACGTAAAAGCTTGCAGCAGCATAAATTACAATTTTATCGTTATTTAGAGAGTCGTTTACCTACTGGATGTAAGCTGCAATATCATCCTAGTGGATATTTTCTATGGCTCAAATTACCTGAACATCTAAATAGCATGTTGATTTATCAACAGTTGATCCAACAAAACATTGGCGTTGCACCAGGCCAACTCTTTAATGTATCAGAGCAAAAGAACCAGTGTATTCGCTTAAATTGTTCTTTTGCATGGAATGAGCAAATCCAACAGGCGGTCGATACCCTACTCCATATTCTCAGCTTAGATGTTCCTTCTCAGACCTGACTAATTTGACAATTTTAATTGTCATAACTATTCTATAAAAACTAAAGCTCTAGCCATGTATTTGCAATTTCTACAGTTTTTCTATTCACAGGATCACTTCAGAGTTATAAGTGCAAGCCAAAAAACAAGTAAATACATGAAAGATCAAAACAAATAAATCGAGTATTACATGGACGAGAACAAAACCATCAAACGAATACACGCCTTCACTAATGATGCGCTTTCAGACTTAGATGCGACTGGTATCGCCCAACGTATTCAATCAAAACAAGTATCTGTAGATGAAGTTGTGCAAGCAGCCATTGCACGTGCCCAGTTGGTCAATCCAAGTTTAAACGCTATCGAAATTGATTGTTTTGAACGTGCATCCAAACAAAATGGATATATAAAACATGGCGTTTTTGCAGGCGTACCGTTTTTCTTTAAAGATAATCTCGACTATTTAGGATTGCCTTCAAATCATGGCTCAAAAGCCGTAAATGCAAAAGCTGCTGAATCAAACCCACAACTTAGTCAGCAAATGTTAGAACAGGGTTTTGTGGTCTTGGGTAAATCAAAATTACCTGAATTTGGTTTAAATGCCTCTACTGAATATAAAAATGGCACAGCAACGGTTAATCCATGGCATAGCGATTATTCCTGTGGCGCGTCATCTGGTGGTTCGGCAGCTTTGGTCGCTTCGGGTGTAGTGCCTATTGCGCATGCCAATGACGGTGGTGGTTCTATTCGTATTCCTGCTGCATGCTGTGGACTGATTGGCTTAAAACCTAGTCGTGGACGTACATATGACAGTGAAGCCGCAAGCAGCTTACCCATCAACATTATCAGTGAAGGTGTATTGACACGTAGTGTCCGTGATACGGCGCATTTTTTTGCTGGGATGGAGTCGAGTTATTACAATAAAGCCCTGCCACGTATTGGAACGATACATGGGCCTTCAAAAAGGCGCTTGCGAATTGCTTTAGTACCGCAATCCATTACAGGACACATTGACCAAGAAACTACACAGACCCTATTTGAAACAGCAAAGCTTTTGGAAAATTTAGGGCATCATGTAGAAGAGTTGCAATTGCCTATTTCAATCAGCTTCGTTAATGATTTTAGTGAATATTGGGGAATGCTCTCATTCCTTCTCAGCACATTTGGCAAGAAAATATTTGGTGCAGATTTCAATCCTAAAGAGTTAGATAATTTAACGGTTGGACTCTCTAAACTCTACAAGAAGAACTTTTATAAAACGCCATTGTTTATATATCGTTTAAAGAAAATGCAGCAACAATATCGTGAATTGTTTCATCACTACGATGTGTTGCTTTCGCCTGTATTAGCGCATACTACGCCGAAAATTGGCTATCTATCACCACAATTAGCATTTGATGAATTATTTGAACGTATACAAAACTATGTGACGTTTACACCAATACAAAATGTCGTCGGTGCGCCGGGCTTATCTATTCCAATGGGGCAAACGGCTGTAGATGCCCTTCCGATTAGTATGCAACTCTCTGCTGATGTTGGCGATGAAAAAACCTTAATTGAATTGGCCTATGAAATAGAAGAAGCCCAGCCATGGCGACGCATTCAGGATGCGAGTTAGTTCAAAGCAAAACTCACTATTTTGAATTAAACAATCTGAGCTTCATTCTATTGCTATATAAAAAGGGAGAATCTAATTCTCCCTTTTTCTTCATCTGAGTATGACGTATACCAATTTAATTAATGGAAGCTGTAGCTCAGTCCTGCATATACACCAAAGCCATCGCCCGGTGTCATCCTAGCTGGATCCTTTCCTGCATCGTTATATCCGGGTGTAATAGTCGATGCATATTTTTGATTACTAATATTTCGAAAATCCAACCAGGCCATATAATCTTTTTGCGGTTGTATGTAGCCTAAAGTTGCGCCCCATATTTGCCAGTCATTCACATAAAAACTATTGGCATAATCTGTCGGCGCTTTGCCTGCATATAGTGTATTAATTCCTGCATAAAACCCGAGCGGATGTTCATAGCGTAGTTCTGCTTGATAAATATGTTGAGGAATTCCAGCCAATTCATTTTTAGCAAATACCGTATCATTTTTATAATAAAAATTATTGTAGGTATAGGCTTGATTGAAAAGGACTGCGCCAAACTGATCATTACTCCACAAGATACTCTTTAAGCCTATTTCAATACCTTGATGAATGGTATCGGATGCATTAGATTCAGCAATAATCTGTTTTGGATCAGACAGGATTTCTACCGCGAGTAATTCATGACTCACTGCTGAATAATAATAGGCAGCATTCCACTCACCCATACGACTTTGACCACGTCCACCGATCTCGAAGGTATTTGCAGTTTGAGTATTTAAATGGATGGGAGCACTTTGACGCCCTGTTGCTGCACCACTATTTGCAGGAAAATATTCATCAGAGCCCCAAATTAAAGACCATGGATGAGGCGCTTCTAGACTGCGGCTGATATTTGCAAAGAGTTGAGCATCCGTTTCAAACTGATAACGTACACCCAATGAAGGTAATAGATTCCATTCACGTTCATTTTCTTTACGACTCTGAATAGGCCATGTCACTTCACTTTCACGATGGGTATAAGCCAAAGCAAGACGACTATCCAGCCAAAGCGTTGGCGTAAGTGCAAGTGCATTTGAATAATGCAGTACATAATCGCCACCTTGGTACGTATAGTGGCGTGTTTCCGTTCCCGCAGGATAATTTCCAATATCTACGCGCTGACGTTCTATAACTGTGCCAGCAGGTAAATGCGACGTACTTCGAAAGCCTAATGTATTTTGACTTTCTTTACCTAAAAATTCGTGAACAAACTGATAACGCGCAAAGCTACTGATATCATCATAATCAACATCTGTACTGTAGTAGCCCTCTTGTAAATACATCGGATAATGATGATAGGCTAAGCCAAACTGTAGTTGATTGCCTGATTCAAGTGTCATATTGGTCTTGTTCGCAAGCCATAAGCTACCGGGCTGCGGACGATGGTTATTCAGCGTGACGTTTAAAGGAACTGCTTGTGTCGGGTCTTGTTGAATTTGTTTTTGTGTTAAGCGTCCCGGCGTTTGATGATCTGTTTCCCTATAACGTAGATAGAATCGTGTATCAGTATTTGGGTTGATCTGATAGCCAATATTTGCTGCAATGCCTTTACTGTGACTAGATGAGTGATCTTGATAACCATCCTGATCACTTTGCGTAAGTGATATGAAGTAATCCACATCACCAATCTGCTGGCCTGAACTGATTTCAGACTTTTGATAACCACGACTTCCGATTTCATGCTGCAATTTTAATTTCGCAGTATCCTTTCCAGTTGGGGTACTGTAATTAATACTTCCACCTAGGTTTAATGCACCACGCGTCAGCCCATTCGCTCCGCGAAGTACTTCAATGGTATCAACCCATAGCGGTTCAAGTAATTCATATGGTGTACCTCCCGGCCCAGTAAAAGGCAAATCATCTAAAGTGACATAGATACCTGAGCCATGGGCGCCTGGTGCACGATTTATACCTGAGCCACGGATAGACAGTTTTATTCCTTCATTTCCAGCAGAAGCTGCATATATGCCCGCTTGATTACGAAATAAATCGGCATTTGTTCGCTTTGCAATATGTTCTGATTCTTCAGCGCTGATGACATTTCCTGCACCACTGACTTTATTGAGCTTCTTTTTTAATGATTCGACTTTGGATAACTGTGCTACATCAATGTTAATTTCTGGCAAAACTTCATCTGCATAAGTCTGCTGTGTGAGCATAATACTAAGCACGAAGGTACTAAGCACGAAGGTACTTAGTAGACTGCGTGTAGTCCGTATTTTTTGAGGTGAAAAAGCAGAAATATCCATATCGTTGTAATCAATTCAATTTAATTTAGCGCTGCGATTGTAGTGCTTTTATTTTAAATGCATGTATCAAAATATTTCAAAATTCCACTTTTGCATTTATACAACATCGCTGTTTTTTAATAATTGTCATTTTCTTAATAAAAATTAGCGTTAATTTCTAATTTTATGGTCAAAAATTATTTTTAAGTCATTTACTGAGTACGTGCATTTATTCCATCTATAACAATGAATCATCTATCTGCTATGGTAGCAAATCAGACACGTGGCATTAATACGTTTCGGGCAAGTGATGGTTTATGGGAAAATCATCGTGTTGAAGATGTCGCAACACCTGAGGCTTGGAATAAAAATCCTGAATTAGTTCAACGTTTTTATAATGAGCGTCGTAAAACGATTTTGGCCGCGCAGCCCAATAAAGCGCATCAGCTAATATCAGCATTAGAAGACTTTTATGATGTAAGCGTGATTACCCAAAATATAGATGATTTACATGAGCGTGCTGGAAGTAGCAATGTTATTCATTTACATGGCAATATTCGTTTAGCTAAAAGTTCGGGCCCAAATGCGCAGTACAGCACTGAATATTTTCATATCTATGGGGATGAGCTAAACATAGATAAAGACAAATGCCCTGATGGTTATCCCCTACGTCCACATGTTGTTTGGTTTGGAGAGGCGGTTCCTGCCTATGAAGAAGCAAGTATATGTGTACGGCAAGCTGATATCTTTATTGTGATTGGCACGAGTTTGGTGGTTTATCCTGTAGCAGGTCTAGTCAATGAAATATCAGATGAGTGTCAGGCTTATTATATAGACCCTCAAGCTGAACATAAAAACTTAGCTTCGCAATATCAGTGTATTGCACAAACAGCGACTTTAGGCATGCAATCTCTATTTGATCAACTGACGGCAGATCAATAGTCTCTTTTTAAATGAATACACATTAAATATTTTAGAACTCAAGTCACAAAAGAAGATGGAGTCTTTCCATCCTCTTATCCAACACACTAAATGCTATTTTTAATGCAAGTTTTTAGAAAATGGATAAGATCTCGCTCAATTTCAAATTGAATAACTGACTTAAAAATATTTTTATGAATGCATCTTCCATAAAATGAAATATCCACGCCTTATTTTGCATGAAAATTTCATCTCAATTAGGTTTTTATATTTACGGCTCTAACAAGGTTGGTAGTTCCATATAAGCAATTTCGGTTGCTTGCTCATGCTCAAGTCCCAGTGCGGATAAAATTAACTCTGCGACTTCACTGCCTATTTCACGCCATGTTTTAAAGCCTTCTAACACGGAGAATATCGAAGATAAAACGGTACCTGCAATCATATTCATCACGGCAAACATCTGCGATTCGGTTATGCTGTAACGTTTGCTCGTTACTCCTTTTAAAATATCGGATAATGGCGATTGTTCACCTGTCCAAAGTCCCAAAAGTGATTGCGAGCTAAAGGCAAAACGGCATAAAAAACGTCCCCAATCAGGTTCTTCATGTGCACGGCGAATGTACATGCGAATGCCTAAAGAAATACGTTTAGCGGAATCTTCTTCAGCACCTAATGTCTTAATAACACGTGCGTTCATTTCATTGGTCAATTGGCTGGCAATGTCTTCAAATAAAGAATCTGGATTGAGTCCATTATTGTAAATAGTCCCACGTGCCACACCTGCAACTTCAGCAAGTTCACTCACACTGACTGCGGTTGAACCTTTTTCTGCAAATAAAACCAATGCAGCGCGATGAATTCTTTTTTTAGATGAAGAAATTGCCACTGAGCAAACCTTTTGAACAAATTATTTAAATTTGAACAGATCTTAGCATATTTGTAGCATTTGTCTGACTAATTCATCATGCGCTCTAAGGACGTGCTTTGAGGTACTTTTAACTTTGATCTTAAAGCATTATTGAGCGCTAAAATAGTTTGATTTAATTCAGCCTCACTGACCAATGCAAAGACAAAATGGTCAGGCCTTAATATCAAAAAGACTTGTTCCTTGTGCATTACAGACTTTAATCGCCATTTTTCCAAGCTTTGTTCAATATCTTCAACTTCTTTTAAATACGGATTTAAGTCACGTTGGATTTGACCTTGCGGACGTGCGGCATAAGCATGAACCCAAATCGTTTGTATTTCTAAATTTTCAAGGATTGCTTTTGAGCTTTGTGACAAGTACTGCGTTGGATCTTGCCCTATCCCGATAATGGCGTAGTGGTTACCAATGACATCATCTAGTCGTACACGTTTTCCATCAAAACATCGAACCACTGGTTGTGGTGCCAAAGTGCCTTCAGGTGAATAGCGCTTTCTACGCTCCAACCCCAAATATTGTCCTTTTTTATAGACAGGTGCAGGTTTAAAGCCACCTTCATCTGACCATTTTCGTAGTAAAGGAACCGCTTGTATGGTTTTAAGCACGCTGTCTCGGAACATACAACCTAAAGGATGGGTCATGGAAACGATATCTTTTAAAAATACAGAAGAATCGATCATCGCTTTTGCATGGCTACGACGTTCAGACTCATAGCTCTCCAAGAGCGAATCATCTGCTCGCCCATACAGCACTTCACTTAATTTCCAGCCCAAGTTATAAGCATCTCGTATCCCCGAACTAGCCCCTTGTCCCATAAATTGTGGCGTCATGTGGGCGGCATCACCTGCCAAAATCACCCGTCGATCACGCCACTGGTTGGCAACCAAGGCATTAAAGGTATAAACCAATTGACGTTTCACTTCAAAATCATCTGGATTCACATATTTAGACAACAGCTCGCGGACTGTTTCAGGACGTTCCATATATTCCGCGGTTTGCCCTTTTTTCAGCATGAACTCAAAGCGGTGAAATCCATCGGGTTGGATACAACTCACTACGGGTAAATTTGGATCCACCACGAAGTTAAAGTACGGTAAGTGCCTTAAACCTTTGCTGCGATCTTTTTGTTTCAAATCGACCACAAGCCAAGGTTCTGGGAAGTTCTTTCCTGTCATTTCAATATTGAGTATGGTACGAACCGTACTACGACCTCCATCCGCACCAATCAAATACCGTGCCTGAATCTGTTGAATATCCAAATTGCCATCTGCATCTGTTTGAATATTGCTACTGTCATCAAACCTAAATTGCTGCGTGGCTTGATGCTGAATGTTTACCAGTTCATGATTTTGGCTAAAATCAAACAATTCACGACCACGACGGATATCTACATTGGGGTATTTTGCTAAGCCTTGTGTCAACGTGGTTTCAAGATATGGTTGATAAAAAAAGTTAATTACGGGCCAACCATTTGGACGCTTTAGGGGTTTGTATTGTCCAATCACTGTGCCATCTGGACGTGTCAACTGCACTGGCGTATCAATCAACATATCTTTATGTAGCGCTTCAGCCATGCCAATCGACTGGAAAATACGCATGCATTCATCATCCGTATATACAGCACGGGCATTGCCATAAAACACTGGCTCACGCTCCAAAATAACAACACGATGTCCGCGTTGCCCTAAGATATGAGCCAAAACTAAACCTGTTGGGCCGAGACCAGCAATGACGATATCAACGATATTAGAAGTTTTATTTTTTGTCGTTTTCATTACTTTTACCTTATAAATCGCATTTTTTAGGCGAAATTTAGCCAAGACATGTCATTGAAATAACGTGCCTGAGTTTTTATGCAGTTATGTTCTAAATCTTAAAATGCTTAAATCGGAGAATATTCATCACGTTTTAAAGATTGTAATCCACGATTGAAATTACCTAATTCATGCATCAAACCGTGCACAGCTGAAGGTTGTCGTGGCTTATGCCCCCAGACACTAATCGAGGTGTGTTTGGTAGGTTTCCATGTCATTTCATCAATTTTGATCGGGTTCCAGCCCAATTCGACTTCAAAGCCTGATGGACTTGCCACATAGAAAGATACTTCACGATCATTGGTGTGCAGTCCCACATCCCAAACCACATGAAAGCCATAGTCTTTACAACGTTGATAAGATGCTGTGACATCTTCTAAATCTAACACTTGGAAATTGACATGTTGAATTCGGGTACGAATAGGATCTAAGGACAAACCGCGGGTATGTGCAATCGCCACAGAATGGTGCCGTTCATTCAGTCTTAAAAAACTGACATCTAAAATTACACCACTGATTTTTTGCTCAATCCTGTCAGTCAACCTTGCATCAAAGAATTCCTGCCAAAAGCGAATGACTTTTTCTGGCTTGCGTGAAGTCATTGCAACATGCCCCATGCCACTGGCATCGGTATAAAATCCGCTGACTTTTGCTTCTAAGGGCAGCTCAGTCCGTAGTTCATCGACGAAAATTTCTAATTGAATATCTTTGGGCCCACGTAAAGTCCAAAAAGCTTTTACACCCCGAAATTCAGCATCGACAGGGCTTCCCTGTTGATACTCAATACCACGGACATCAAAACGAGATAGCACTTCATTAAGCACAGCTTCATCTGCCAGTTGTACACCCAAATGCGTGACATCTTCTTGTGAGCCTTTTGTGATGATTAAGCGTTTTTGAAATTCATCAAGACGAAAACTCAAGCTTTGCTCAGTGTGTTCTGCTAAGCATAAACCCAAACATTTTTGTGCGAAGTCGATCCATTCATCGAACTTGTTGGACTCTGCCACCAAATAACCAATTTTCACTTTACCAAAGATATTCATAGGCTTACTCCTTAGCTAGTGGTCTGTGCAGGTGTATGAACAGCAAGGAAACTCGCAGTCACTGCATTAAATTGTTCAGCACGCTCCCACTGCACCCAATGTCCTGTTTGCGCAAAATAATACAAATCACAATGTTTCATGGTTTGACGTAAAGTTTCACCACCACTTGGTTTATTCACTTTGTCATTAGAACCCCACAGCACTAAGGTAGGAATATTACAACGCTTAAGACGTGGATCACGGCTAAAGTCCATTCGAATTGCTGCTTTTAAACTGTTCGGACGCTGTAAAGGTGGTGATGCAACCACTTCAGGGTCAATACTGGCTTGATAACGGAGTTCAATCAGATCTTCTGAAACTTGTGAGCCGTCATAAACCAAATATTCTCGAATAAACGTGCGAAGCTTTTCACGGGTTGGGCCTTCACCAGTGTAATAGTTCAGCAGTTGGTTTAAGCCTTTGGTGGGTAAACCACGTGTGGTATTGATTCCGCCCGGACCCATCAAGACCAAACCCGTTACACGCTCTGGTGCTTCAAGTGCCATGCGTAAAGCACATGCACCTCCCAGTGAATTGCCGACAATATGTGCTTTGTCAATTTTCAGTTGATCTAATAAACCCAGCATCACTTCAGCCAAATCTCCAAAGGGATCCGACCGTTTGACCCCTTTGCTTGACTGACCATAGCCCTGCATATCGGGCACGATGACACGAAAGTGCTGTGACAGCGCTTCAATATTTTTTGAATAATTTGATCGTCCAGTCGCACCTGCTCCACCACCATGCAACATCAACAGTGGAAAACCTTCACCAGCTTCACTGACAAAAACTTTACGTTGACCAAATTCGATAAAATAGCTTTGCATGCCATTTAAATGGACTTGCTGATTCATCTTAAATAACCTTATAAATACTCAATCCAAGATCATATTGAACATTAGTGTTCAATAAATCAAGTGTTTCGTTTGTCATTTTTTATTGCAAATAGGATTGAGTCTGATCAAATTATTTTATACATTAGTGTTCAAATAAATCATTTAGAGTATAAAAACATGGCGCTAAATGTGGTGTGTTTCCAGCGAGAGGCTCAAGTATGTTGGGGAGTTCAACAGCAAAAAGAGATTTTTATTTTAAATTTTGAACAACCAGAAACTATAACGACGGAGCAATTAATTGATCTAGGTATTGAAAAAATCCGCGAACGAGTGAATTGGGAAAGCTCGATTAATTCCGATGAAGTGCAATTTTTAAGTCCTATTAGCGCCAATCAAAAAGTAATTTGTCAGGGTGCAAATTATGTACAACACATGATCGATTCGGGCATAGACCCTAAACAAAAGAACTTTAATATGTTCTTTACCAAATCGAGCGCATCGATACATCACCCTGTAGGTGAGATTATCAAACCCAAACATGTTCAACTGCTCGATTATGAAATTGAGCTTTGTTTGGTGATAAAACAAAAAATTGAACATGAAATCCACATCACTTCGTCCAACTTACATGAATATGTGGCTGGGATTTGTATTGGTAATGACGTATCGGCACGTGATATTCAAATTCCTGAGACACAATTTTTTAAAGGCAAAAGCTATCGGACTTTTTGCCCTTTAGGTCCAGTCCTGTGTTTATTGGAAAAAGATGAATTGCATTATCTAAATGCATTAGAGCTGACCTTAAAAGTCAATTCACAGATCCGTCAGCAGGATTCCACTCGCAATATGGTGTTTAAACCCGCAGAGACACTCTCTGAAATGTCACAACTCATTAACTTTGCACCGGGTGATGTCGTGATGACGGGTACGCCTTCAGGTTGTGCTTTATCCATACCCTCACCCATTTTAGTGAAAATATCTGCTCTTTTACCTGAACAAAAAAAATGGGAACTTTTTATTCACAAACAAAAATCCAATGGTCGTTATTTATGTGTAGATGATCGTTTAGAACTGAATATTCGCAGTGCAGATCAACATATCGATTTGGGTACACAGAAACATCAAATCAAATTTTAATGATATACACGCTTAGGTGCTCTTATGTCTGTGTCAAACAACCACAATTTTAATATTGATGTTCATCATCATTTGATTCCACCAGCATTCACGCAAGCAATGCAAAAATATGGCATAAACCAAGTCGCTGGCGCGCCATTGCCTCTATGGAATGCAGAACGCTCGCTGGAAGCCATGGATTTAATTGGTACACAGACAGCAATAACGTCCTTGTCAGCGCCCGGTGTATATTTTGGTGATTTAAAAGAGGCCTGTGATCTAGCTCGTGCTTGTAATGAATATTCAGCCGAAATTAAAATCAAGTATCCGGGTCGCTTTGGTTCTTTTGCTGTTTTACCCATGCCTTTTACCGAAGCGTCTTGCCGCGAAGCCGAATATGCATTGGACATGCTTAAAGCCGAAGGCATCGTGCTATTGGGTAGTACTGAAGGAATATTTTTGGGCGATGCACAACTTGAAGAACTGATGCATGTTCTCAATGAACGTCTGGCGACTGTATTTGTTCATCCCAATATCCATGCTTCAAGCAATCAAGTGAATTTAAATATACCCGGATTTATTTTAGAGTTTTTGTGCGATACCACACGCGCATCTGTCAATTTGGTTGCTTCAGGCGTGTTAGAACGATATCCAAAAATTAATTGGATCTTGGCACATGCAGGCGGCTTCCTGCCATATGTCGCTTGGCGTGTATCTTTAAGTAATATGATGCCTGAATTGGCAGAGAAAATCCCCGAAGGTTTTTTACATTATATTCGTCGTTTTTACTTTGACACGGCACTATCACCTTCGCCTTATGCGATGGCTGCATTGAATGAACTGGTTGACCCAAGTCATATTCTTTTTGGCAGTGATTTTCCCTTTGCACCCAAACAATTATCAATCATACAAAAGCAAAATTTTGATAATTTGAAAGTCTTTAGTCCAGAAACTAAGCAAAATATTTTAGCGCATAATGCTTTGGCTTTATTTCCACAATTTCAAATCGATGAAAATCAATCGATTCCAGCATTACAACATTATTCATCAGCATCATTTTCAACACGTCTAAAACATCACTTAATGAAACCTATACTAAAAATAGGTGAAAATATTCGAAAACGATAAAGCTCGTTTGATTGTTTAAAACGGTTAAAAATGCAATCTACCATTAAACGATGCTGTTTTTTATTTCAACATTTCTTATTACTGAGGCAGTATTTAAAACGACTATTCCACAATAAACCTATTTCTATATGTAAATGTAGTCTTTGATTCTGAGTTAATCCGCTTTTTTGGCAGGCTCAGGTTCCTTAAACCTTTGCTGGGATGCTAAATAGGCAAGATATAAAATAGGTAAAATAAAAAATATGACGCTCCAAAAATCTAAGGAAACGTACAAGATTGCTCCAAGAAAGGCACCAGCGACAAACCCCATAACAATACTTAAGCTTTTCCACATTTTATGACGGTTGTCATGCGTTTTATTCCGCATATAGTTGGAGAGATCTATCCCAAATTGTGTGGTATTTCCAGTCATCATCGTACTGGGGCTCAGATGTTTAATCAGGGTTTTACTTGAAGTATTGCGAATCGCAAGCGCAATTAAACCTAAACCACCAGTAATACCGACTGTCCAGCTATTGGCATTTGCAAAGGGTTCAAAATATAAACCAGACAACATAAAGCCTGTCAAAAATAGCGCTTCAAATAGAAATAACATTGCTAATGTTTTATGTTTGCTATGAGTGGAATCGATGAGATATTTGGTAATTGCAACAGTTAAAATAAATAGCGGGATTGCTGCCAACTTTATCCATATCCCCTCACCATCTTTCACCCAAGCCGCACCTGCGAGAACTAAGTTTCCTGTCACATGCGCAGTAAAGAAACCAAACAAAGCAATAAAGCCAATGGTATCAATTGCACCACCAACCAGAGCTAAAACCACTGGATCACGGCATTCTTTCCATAAACTAAAAGTCCCATCATCATTATTCATTTTTATCTTCTCCTTATTTTGGGACTGGCTTTATTGGGTGTATTTACATATCTGAACGTTCTACCTAAATGCCAATCATTGAAATACTAGGAATATATAACGTTATAAAAAAATGTATATTTATTGGTTTAAGCAGCTCAAAACACCTAATTATTTTATTGCATGAAATCTCGCAGCAATGGTATGACTTTTTCACCAATAACCATTCCCAATAAACCAGTTAAAGCAACCAGTGGTGGCGCAGGTGATTTCACATTTAACAGGTAATATAAAATCCCTACCAATAATCCTACCGCAAGTGAGAGTAGATATAGTTTCATAGAAACCTCGGAACACGGTCATTGCGAACACAACAACCGTGTTGTCAAACAGGATGAATGCTTAAAATGCAAAACAAGAACAGCCTAGCGCTCCCCAAAATGACTTTTTATCTTTGTCATTAACAGGAACATCCATGAACCATGCATGATTATGTCCATGCATGCCGCAACTGGAGCTACATGCACAATCTGCAGATTGGCTTTGCAAAGGCTGTAATGAAGGCGCATTTCTATTTTCACTTAAACGCCAATGCCCCCGTAGCGTTTCACTGGTGACCAATCAGGTGATGCAGGCGGTAATGGTGGATCATCTTGCTTAAATTCAGCGCCTGCATAGACAACTTTTCCGCCTAAAATGGTATAAACTGATTCAATCCATTGTATGGATTCAGGCTCAACCGTAAAAAAGTCATCGGATAAAACCACCAGATCTGCCAATTCACCTGCTTGTAATGAACCTTTACTACTTTGCTCTCCAGAGAACCAAGCAGAGCCTTTGGTCCACAGTTCCAGTGCTTTTTGACGATCTAAAATATTTTTTTGGTCATATAACGGCATGCCACCCAGTGTTTTACCCGTGCTTAGCCAATATAAACACACCCAAGGGTTGTAAGAAGCAACACGTGTTGCATCTGTACCTGCACCTACGGGAACTCCAAGCTCTAACATTTTTTTCACAGGGGGTGTCGCTTTAGCAGCATCGACACCATAGCGCTGAACGAAGGTTTCACCCTGAAATGCCATACGGTGCTGAATTGCAATGCCTCCACCCAATGCACCAATCCTTTCGATATTTTTCTCAGAAACCGTTTCAGCATGATCAATAATGAAACGAGTCGCAAAAGGTTGTTTTTGATTAACACGCTCAAATACATTGAGCATGCGATCGATACTTTCATCATAGGTTGCATGAATTCGAAATGGCTATTTTTTTTCAGCCAACAATTCAACAATTTTTTCTAACTCAGCTTCCATTTTCTCCGGTAAATCTGGACGTGGTTCAGCAAAGTTTTCAAAATCTCCCGCAGACCACGTTAAATTTTCACCCGCACCATTCATTTTTAATAATGCATCACCATCACCAGGAAAGGTCATCTCCGTCCATTTTTCATAGTCTTGTAACTCTTCTCCAGCCTTTTGGGCAAACAAGTTATAAGCTATGCGTACAGTCATTTGGTCTTTGCCATGTAACTCATTAATCACTTCATAATCATCTGGATAGTTTTGTCCACCACCACCAGCATCAATTGCAGATGTAATGCCCAAACGGTTTAATTCACGCATAAAATGACGGGTCGAATTCACTTGATCGGACAACTCAAGTTTCGGGGTTTTACCTAGGGTTGAATACAAGATCGTGGCTGCGGGTGTTGCTAAGAGTAAACCTGTGGGTTCACCCTTTTCGTCACGCTGAATGGTGCCGCCCGGAGGGTCTGGTGTGTCTTTGTTGAAACCTAAAACGTTAAGTGCAGCACGGTTTAATAAAGCACGTGCATATAGATGTAAAACAAATACTGGAGTATCTGGAGCCGCTTTATTCAGTTCGTCCAATGTGGGCAGTCGCTTTTCGACAAACTGGAATTCTGACCAACCTCCCACTACTCGAACCCATTGCGGTGCAGGTGTATTGTCAGCTTGCTCTTTCAACAGCTTCAGTGCATCTGCTAGAGAAGGCACACCTTCCCAGCGCAATTCCATGTTGTAGTTCAATCCACCACGGATTATATGTAAATGGCTATCGTTGAGGCCTGGTATTACCCGTCGACCATTTAAATCCACTATTTTGGTTGCTGAATCAGCTAGACGCATGATTTCATCGGTGCTGCCTGTACGAAAAATCTTTCCATCTGCAATAGCGACGGCTTGTACTTCAGGAGACTTTGGGTCCAGCGTGGCTATTTTGCCATTTTTTAAAATGAGTGAAATGTTTTCCATGATCGACCTACCTCTATATGAATATGACTTAGTAGCGTTACCGAATGGTTGATGGAAGCTCTTGCGAAACTCGTGTGTTTTTGAAATTATTTTGCCGGAACTGGTGCTAAAACTTCATGCTTTGTTTTTGTACGTTCAGGTGCTTTATACACCATGGTATAAGCGTAATCCACACCCATGCCATAAGCGCCAGAGTGTTCACGTACAATATCCATCACTGCATCATAAGTATCTCGTTTCGCCCAATCACGCTGCCACTCCAGTAGAACCTGTTGCCACGTGACAGGGATCACACCAGCTTGAATCATGCGCTGCATGGCATAATCATGTGATTCTTTTGAAGTTCCGCCTGAAGCATCCGCGACCATGTAGATTTCATAGTTACCTTCAAGCATTGCGCTAAAGGAAAATGTGATATTGCAGACTTCGGTCCAAAGTCCTGACACAATGACTTTTTTCTGCTGATTTTTTTCTAATGCATCACGTACTTTTTGGTCATCCCATGAATTCATTGAGGTCCGTTCAAGTATGGGTGCATCGGGAAATACATCGAGTAGTTCTGGATAACTATGACCAGAGAAGCTTTCGGTTTCCACTGTTGTAATAGTGGTTGGTATATTGAATACCTTTGCTGCTTTGGCTAAAGCTACAACATTATTTTTCAGTGTTTGACGGTCGATAGACTGCACACCAAATGCCATCTGCGGTTGATGATCAATAAAAATAATTTGGCAATTGTCAGGGGTCAATAGTTCAAGCCGGGAAGGTTTCATTGTTTTTCCACCTTTATAAAATTGTTTTAATACATTTATAAAAGCATCGAAAATTGTAATGAAATAGACCCCAATACAAGGTATCTGTGTATTGAAAATGAATACAATCAGAAATAATTAGCTGACAATAATTCACATTATAAAATTGAATTTATCTGTTAAAACAACATAATAAAATGAAACTCTAAATGTAAAAAATAAAAATATGGACAGACTCGATTGTATAAAAACATTCTGTACTGTAGTGGAGAAAGGCAATTTCAGTTTGGCTGCGCGTGAAATGAAAATTAGCCGTGACTTGGTTGCAAAACGCATTGCTTATTTAGAGTATCATTTGCAAGCCACACTGTTCATACGTACTATACGCAAAATGAACTTGACGATGACAGGCGAAAAATTTTATCAACACAGTAAAATCATTTCGACAGAGTTTGATTGGGCAAAGCAGGAAATTAATAATGAACACTTTTATCCTGAAGGCGAATTAAAAATAAATGCGCCCCTTTCATTTACAGAAAATGTTTTAACCCCGATTTTCTCTAAATTTATTTGTCAGTACCCTGATATAAAAATTGATTTAGCACTTTCAGATCATTTTATTGATATTTATGAAAGTCAGTATGATTTAACTTTGCGAGTTGATGAAACGCCGATTGATGCCTTTGAAAACATTGTGATTAGTCAGCATTTACGCGGCTTTTATGCCACACCAAAGTACTTAAGTGAGCGAGGCAATATTTCAAACATGAATGATTTATTTGCTCTCAATATCTTAATTTATTCGCAGAATACAGATTCCAATAAAATTCAGCTAACACGACAAGGACAACCTACCTACCTGCAAGTATTCCCTAAATTTTGCTGTAATAATGGAAGCGTGCTGGTAGATTTAGCCTTAGACCATCATGGCATCATCTATCTACCTGATTTTTTAGTAGAAAAATACGTGAAGAATGGTCAATTGGTTGCATGTTTAGAAGAATATCGTTCGCCGCCACTGCATTTCTATGTGGCTTGTCCAAGTCGGCAAAAACTCGCAATTAAATCCAGACTTTTTATTAATTTTTTATGTGATCATTTGCATGCTAAATAATACATTTATTTTAAATTATAAAACTTAATAAAATACGTATAAACAACATGATTACGATTCTACGGCAATGCGTTAGGCAGTAATGATCATTTTTAAAAAATATGAAAGCCTCCTTAGAAGCTTTCATATTGAAGTTCAATTGAATGAATAAAACAAAATCATATTCGCTTTAGCTTGTTCCAGCGGGCATTATTCTTTTAAAGCAGAATTCACCGGCTTTTGCACATTGTTCAAGTTTTTCTTCGCCAAGACATCAGGTTTTAAGAAAGATGATGCAATGATAGCCAATACTGCAAAACCAGAAATATAAGCAATCACTAAATGTGTGCTACCACCACCAACACTTAATAATTTTGTTGCAATTAAAGGTGCTAAACCACCACCTAATACTCCAGCAAATTGAACCGAAATTGAAATACCGCTATAGCGAATTTCTGCTGGAAATTGACGTGCAAACAGTTGTGACTGCGGCGCATACATAATAGGGAAAACGACGCCAATTGCCAGAACAATTGCAGTCCAAACGAGCACTGGATCTTTGGTATCTAACATTGCAAAAAATGGATAACTATACAAAGCAAGGATGCAAAGTCCGAATCTGAACATATTGCGTTGACCGACTTTGTCCGATAAATGTCCACAAAGTGGTGTCATAATCATGATGACCCCAGCACCACAGATTGTGGCAAAAAGAATCTCTTGGCGTGCAATACCGAGCTGCGTTGTGGTGTAAGCCAGCGTAAATGTCGATGCTAAATAGAACCATGCATTTTCAGCTGCACGTGAGAAAATAATGGTCATTAATTCTTTAGGATGCTTTTTAAAAACTTGTAATGCTGGAACTTTAACTTCAACAGCCTTTTCTTTTACTTTTTCAAAATCTGGTGATTCAGGTACTTTGACACGGATATACCAGCCTACAGCAAGTAACACAATACTGGCTAAAAATGGAATACGCCAACCCCAGCTAAATAAGGCTTCATCAGGCAATAAAGACACCAGACCTAAAGCAATAGATGCCAGCATTAAACCGCCACCAGTACTGGCTTGTGGCAAACTGCCCCAAAAGCCTTTTTTACCTTCAGGCGCATGTTCAACAGCCATTAAAACTGCACCGCCCCATTCTCCGCCCATTGCCATCCCTTGAATGAAACGTAAAATAATGAGGCACACCGTTGCCCAGTAGCCAATACTTTCAAATGTTGGCAACAAGCCAATCATCACGGTTGGTATGCCCATCAGCATAAGCGTGACCAATAGCATGGATTTTCGACCAATTTTATCGCCGAAATGTCCAAATACAATTCCACCGAGTGGGCGACCAATAAAACCCACCGCGTAAGTTGCAAATGCTGCGAGTACACCCGTTAAAGGGTCAAGATTTGGGAAAAATAGTTTGTTAAAAATCAGCGCTGCGGCTGCACCGTAAATGAAAAAGTCATACCATTCGATGGTGGTTCCCACCATACTCGAAATACCCGCCAAGCGGTGTGAGGATTTCTTGTCCTCAGGACGTGTTCCTTGAATATCCTGCATCATTACATTCCTTATATAGATCTTTTTGAGTTCTAATCTGATCTATCCATGCTGGGTAAGATGGATTGATTTTGCTAACTTGCTGCTAACATCTCCCGATGAGTCAAAATGAGTGATTAATCATAGATAGAGGTAAAATAACTCCATGTCATTTCACCTCTAACCTTATGTAAATGCTTAAATGATCTCTGCTAAAATTTGATCTAAAGCTGGACTGTGCTGTTGCCATTTTGGCTGTTTGTCTTTATCGACAATCAGTGCTCGAACGCCCTCAATAATGTCGCCATGTTCAAACCAAACATCTTGTAAATGTCGCTCAACTTTCATGCATTGCTGTAAAGACATGCCGCGACCTGCATGCTGCAATTTAAAACTAATTTCTTTAGCAATCGGCGAGCGTTGTTTGAGGGTGTTTAGGATTTGATTTGCCCATCCTTGATGTTGCTCATCTTTCTCATTTTCAAGACTATTTTCAATCTGAGATAAATTTTCATACGCAAAATGTTTGCTGATGTTCTCTGCATTTTGACGTAAATGACTTTCAGCGGGATGCGTGATAAAACCAGCAATCAAGGTTTCAATATTGCGCTGATTTAAATCTGCGCTTTGGCTAAGGGCTTGTTCCAATGCCGACATTTTTTCACTCGGCACGTGGTAGTCAATCAAATCTAAATACAAAGCATCACTGCTACTCATTTGGTCGCCCGTAATTGCCAGATAAACGCCAATATCATCTAAACGCGACAAGAAATGTGTTGCCGCCACATCAGGGAAAAAACCGATGGCTGTTTCAGGCATGGCAAAACGTGATTTTTCGCTACTCACGAGTATGTGGCAAGCCTGCGCCAAACCGAAACCACCACCCAATACATAACCATCTAGCATGACAATCACGGGTTTGTTATAAGCACGTAATGCATTTAGCATCTCATACTCAGCCTGAAAATAAGCTTTATGATCTTCGGTGCCATTTTGATAACAATCGTAGAGATAGCGAATATCACCGCCTGCACAAAAGGCTTTCGGGCTATTTGACTTGATTAAGACTGCTTGAATAGTTTCATCGTTTTGCCATGCTTCTAACTGTGTACGGATGCCATTGATCATCTCTAAAGTGAGCGCATTTAAATGTGCAACCCGATCTAAAATAATCGTGCCTAACGCACCTTGGTTTTGAATAATTAAATTATTTTCATTGCTCATGAGCCACACCTCATTATTGATGTTTAAAGTTCGCAGCACGTTTCTCTACAAAGGCTTGCATGCCTTCTTTTTGGTCGAGCGTGGCAAAAATAGAGTGAAAAGTACGGCGTTCAAAGCGTAGGCCTTCAGCCAAACTGACTTCAAAAGCACGGTTAATGGACTCTTTAATCATCATGGTTGCTGCTCGTGATTTTTCAGCAATTTTTTCTGCAGCATCTAAGGTCTGTTGTAATAATTCTTCTTTGGCAAAAATGCGTGCCACCAAGCCACTTTGCTCTGCTTCTACTGCACCCATTTGCCGTGCAGTCAGGCACATTTCCATGGCTTTGGCTTTACCAATCGCAAGTGTTAAACGCTGTGTTCCCCCAATCCCCGGAATGACACCTAAGGTCACTTCAGGCAAGCCAAATTTGGCGTTGTCAGCACAATAAATAAAATCACACATCAACGCCAACTCACAACCACCACCAAGTGCATAACCACTGACAGCAGCGATTAATGGCTTACGACGTTGCGCAATTCGATCTGCAAGATGAAAAAAGTCATCAAAGTAAATATTAGGAAAGTTTAAGCCTGCCATTTCTTTAATGTCTGCACCTGCTGCAAAGGCTTTTTCAGCACCAGCAAGCACCATACAACCAATTTCATGGTCATGATCTAATTCATCCAAAGCACTGTTTATTTCATTGATGAGCTGCGAATTAAGTGCATTTAACGCTTTTGGTCGGTTCAGTGTGATGAGTCCTACACCATTTTTTTTCTCAAGTAATATTGTTTCAAATTGCATAATGAAATCCTTATTTATTTGTCTGTCGTATATTTGGTGATATTGATTTTTGGCTTCTGTTTATAAACTTCGTGCAATCACCAAACGTTGTATGTCACTCGTCCCTTCATAAATTTGACAAATACGTGCATCTCGATAAATACGTTCAATTGGAAAATCTTTTAAATAACCATAACCACCAAAGACTTGCAGTGCAGCTGAACAAACACGTTCAGCCATTTCGGATGAAAATAGCTTCGCCATAGAAGCTTCATTTAGGCAAGATTGCCCTGCTTCTTTTAAACGTGCTGCGTGGTGAACCAATTGGCGTGCCGCTTCAATTTCCGTCGCCATGCTGGCTAAGCGAAATGCCACTGCTTGATGCTCAAAAATAGGTTTGCCGAAAGTAATACGCTCTTTGGCATATTTCGTGGCTTCTTCTAAGGCTGCGCGCGCCAAGCCAACGGCTTGAGCAGCAATGCCAATGCGTCCACCTTCTAAATTAGATAAGGCAATTTTTAAACCATCGCCTTCTTTGCCAAGCATTAAACTTTGATGCACACGTACATCAGTCAATGCGATTTGGCAGGTATCCGATGCATGTAAACCCAATTTTTCTTCAGTACGGATAACCTCATAGCCAGCTGTGTCACGCGGAACAATAAAGGCACTCATCCCTTTCTTTCCAGCACTTGGGTCGGTCACTGCAAACACAATAATGACCCCTGCATTATTTCCAGAGGTGATAAATTGTTTAGCACCATTAATGACCCAATCTTCACCATCTTTAACTGCGCGGGTTTTGATGGCAGCAGCATCTGAGCCGGTATGTGGCTCAGTCAACGCAAATGCACCAATCATTTGTCCTTGTGCTAAAGGCACTAGATATTTTTGCTTTTGTTCTTCAGTCCCAAATTTTGCAATGGGCACACAACCAACTGAATTGTGCACGCTCATGATGGTGGATGTTGCCCCATCAGCAGCAGCGATTTCTTCTAGTGCTAAAACATAAGCTAAATTTCCTGTATTTGAACCGCCATATTCTTCAGAAACCAACATGCCAAGAAAGCCCAATTCACCCATTTGCGCCAATGCATTTTTTGGAAATGTGCCATGACGATCCCATTCACTCGCATGCGGTTTAACTTGTTCTTGGGCAAAACTTTTCGCCATGTCCTGAATGAGTAATTGTTCTTCTGTAAATTGCATTTCATATTCCTTTATATTTTATAGCTTTAGATCTGATTTTTTGGGTTTAGACCACGCCATACATTCAGTGATTTTTTAAATATATGCGATTGCACTTTTGTCTAAACCCAATACAAATACTTAATTAATTGATGGCAGCTTGCTGCTTCGCAATTTCTTGATTACGCAATAGGAAACGCTGAATTTTGCCGCTTGGTGTTTTAGGCAGTTCCGTTACGAATTTCACTTGACGTGGATAAGCATGAGCAGATAAGCGTTTTTTCACAAATTGGCTCAATTGTTCTGCCAATTCGTCAGAGGGTTGACTTCCTTCTGCTAAAATCACAAAAGCCTTCACAATTTCGGTTCGTTCAGGATCAGGAACGCCCACCACAGCCGCTTCAATTACGGTGTCATGTTCTAATAATGCGCTTTCCACATCAAATGGGCCGATGCGATAGCCTGATGTGGTAATGACATCATCACTTCGCCCAACAAAGCTCATACTACCGTCATCATTTAATTCAGCAGTATCGCCAGTTAAATAATAATGCTTCAAAAATGGTGATTTACGGCTTTCTTTATAACCGCCAAACCACATCATTGGAGATTGCTCAATATCAACGGCAAGAATCCCCGGTGTATTGGCAGCTAATTCATTTCCTTGATCATCTATGACCGCTACGCGATAGCCCGGACTTGCAAAGCCTGCTGCACCCGCACGAACTTCATGTGCTAAGCCATGATGATTACACACCACCATACCGACTTCCGTCTGTCCATAATGGTCAAAAATTGGGGCATCCAATACTTGCTTAAACCAACGGAAAACTTCTGGATTTAGTGGCTCGCCCGCACTACTCACAACGCGAAATTTTCCTTTCAAGGTTTCCATCTGCGCTTGGTCTGCTGCCATCATCATGCGGTATGCCGTTGGTGCGCCAGCCAGATTATTCACCTGATAATCGTTCACAATCTGACATAAACTGTCGATGCTAAAACCACCTTCATAAAATATGATGGCATGACCCAATAGCAATGGCCCAGTGATCCCGTAGTACAAGCCATATGCCCAGCCTGGATCAGCAATATTCCAAAAATTATCTTCTGGTTCTAAGCCAATCGCATCTTGCATGTAATTTCCAAATGCAATTAAGGCCTTCAGTGGGACTTCCAATGGTTTTGCAGCACCAGTTGTGCCTGAAGTAAACATCAACAAAAAAGGGGCTTGGATATTTTGCATGACCAATTCACATTGCTCAGCTTGTGTATTTAACACATCCCAAAAGTTTAAATCCTTGGCTTGTACGCCTAACCCATCAAGATCTGCAACTGTGACAATTTGAGGGCAATGCTCAACTTCATCCAGTTTGTGCCGATTGCCTACATCTGTAATGACCAGTTTACTTTTGGCCAGCTGAACACGATGTTCAATCGCTTTAGGTCCAAATGCAGTAAACAGTGGCTGATAAACTGCACCGATACGCCATGCAGCTAAAATCACTACTAATAGTTCAGGTGTTCTTGGCAGTAGACCTGAAACGCGATCTCCACGTTGTACACCTTGTGATTTAAGAAAATTGGCAAATTGGCTAGACCATTTTTTAAGTTGGCTGAAGGTATATTGCACTTTACGACCGTCTTTACCCTGCCAATAGATTGCAACCTTTTCACTGTCTGCTTCTGCATGACGATCACAGCATTCATAACAAGCATTTAACTGCTCTACTGAACCTGATAACATTTTTTTTGCAGCATGATTTAAATCAAATGCTGTTGCTACATCCTGATAGTTCAACATTTTGTGACCTCTGCCTAAATTTGTTCTTATTCATGACACGGTTTAAATTGCTTGCCCCATCCTTTGGGGCAAGTATTAAAGCAAAATCTATTTAGCCTCGTTGGGTAAATATTGTTGAATAATGCTCGAAAAATCCAAATTCCCATTGCCTTGTAAGCAAGATTGTTGGTACATCTGCTGCACCAATCCACCTAAAATAATGGGTTGTTTGGCTTGACCAGCGGCTTCAACTGCGAGTCCTAAGTCTTTCAGCATAAGTTGAGTGGCAAAACCATCGGTATAACCTCTACCTGCTGGAGCATTGGTCGAAATTTCTGGCCATGGGTTACAAATTTCAGAACTCCAGCAACGACCACTTGAACTGTTCACTACTCCTGCAAGTGCTTGTGGATCAATGCCAAGTTTTGCACCCAGTGCCATGCCTTCAGCAACGGCCGCCATAGAAATGCCCAAAATTAAGTTATTACAGATTTTTGCAATTTGACCTGCACCGACATCGCCACAATGCACGATGTTTTTGCCCATATGACTAAGCACGACTTTGGTCTTTTCAAAGGTGGCGTCATCTGAACCCACCATAAACGTCAGCGTTCCAGCTTGAGCACCAATTGTGCCGCCAGAAACAGGCGCATCACAAACGATAATATTTCGCTCACGCCCGGCTGCAGCAATCTCTTTAATAGTTTGTGGATCAATCGTACTGCTATCTATACACAGGCTTCCTACCTTCAGCACAGCGAGCACACCATTTTCACCTAAATAAACATCTTTCACATGTTTAGCAGCAGGCAACATGCTAATAACGATATCTGCATCTTTAGCTGCCTGTTGTGGACTGTCGCAGTGAATTCCTCCCGCTTCAGTAAAGTGCTGAATCGCAACTTCACTGAGGTCAAATCCATAAACCTTTAAACCTGCTTTGAGTAGATTTTGGGCCATTTTGCCGCCCATATTTCCTAAACCAATAAAAGCGATATTCATCCTTGAACTCCTAAATTAGCGTAAGTTAATTGTAGTGTTGACTTCACTTTTTTCTTGCGTGTCTTCAAACCAGCGGCTGGTAATGGTTTTGGTTTGGGTATAGAACTGGACTGCTTGTTTGCCGTATGGACCTAAATCCCCAAGTTTTGAACCACGAGAACCTGTAAAGCTAAAGAATGGAACAGGTACAGGAATTGGAATATTGATACCCACTTGACCAATATCAATCATGTTTTGGAAAGTACGCGCCGTTGCACCGCTTTGGGTAAATAGTCCTACGCCATTACCAAATGGATTGGCATTAATCAGTTCAATGGCTTCTTCTAAGGTATCCACATGGATGATTGCTAAAACTGGACCAAAAATTTCTTCTTTATAAATACGCATATCTGTACGTACTTGATTAAATACAGTTGCGCCGACAAAGTTGCCATTTTCATAGCCTTTCACCACAACATCACGACCATCAAGCAAAAGTTCAGCACCTTGTTCTACGCCGCTGTTGATAAGGTCTGTGACTCGTGCCTTAGCGCGTGGTGAAATGACTGGCCCGATATCGGTATTCGGTTCATGACCTGCATTTACTTTTAATGTTTTGGTTTTTTCCACCAATTCATCGACCCAATGTTTGGTCTCGCCAACAAGTACTGCAACTGACAAAGCCATGCAACGCTGACCCGCAGCACCAAAAGCTGCACCGACTAAGGCATTTAATGTTTGCTCTTTATTGGCATCTGGCATGACTACTACATGGTTTTTTGCCCCCATCATAGACTGCACACGTTTACCATGCTGACCTGCAAGATTGTAGACATGCGTGCCGACAGCTGTAGAGCCGACAAATGAAATCGCTTTAATGTCTTGGTGTGTACATAATCGGTCTACAACTTCTTTACCGCCATGTACGACATTGAGCACGCCTGCTGGAACACCTGCTTGTACAGCCAGTTCAACCAACATCATGGTCGATAAAGGATCTTGCTCTGAAGGTTTCAACACAAAGGTATTGCCACATGCGATCGCCATTGGGAACATCCACAATGGAATCATCGCAGGAAAGTTAAATGGCGTAATACCCGCACACACACCTAAAGGTTGCTGCAATGTGTAGGTATCAACGCCACGCGCAACACCTTCGGTATATTCACCCATTTGCAATGTGCCGATCGAACATGCATGTTCAACAACTTCAAGCCCACGCTGAATATCACCTTCTGCATCTGCCAAAGTCTTGCCCTGTTCAGCAGTGAGGACAGCCGCAATCTGTTTCATATTGTCACGAATCAAATCCTGCAACTTCAGCATAATGCGCATACGGGCTTGAATTGGCGTTAAGCGCCATGTTTTAAAAGCCTCTTGTGCTGCGGCAATCGCAGCATCAACTTCCTCTAAAGTTGCCATCGGTACACGACCTAAAACTTCTTGAGTTGCAGGATTAACAATATCTTGCCAATCTTGAGTTTTAGATTCTAAAAATTGACCGTTAATAAGTAACTTAGCCGTCGTTGACTGAATATTTGACATTGTGTTCATAACCACTCCATGGGCACTTTTATTGTTGTTGCAGTTTTTGAAAATATCTAAAAGTCGTATTTTCTGGATTTGTATTTAAACTCAGACTAGCAAAGAATTTTTTGACCACAAATAGAAAATCATGCACGATCAATGTGCAAATATGCACAAGGAAAAAAACTAAAATGAAAGTGGATTGGGATCATTTGCAATATTTTTTAGTTTTGGCTCGTGCTAAGACACTGACCAATGCTGCCCGTTTAATTGGCGTTGAACACAGTACGGTATCTCGGCGTATTCAGGCTTTGGAGCTGGCACTAGGTACACCCTTGTTCAGACGTGAGGCTACGGGTTATGAACTCACTGTCGAGGGTTTAGCATTGGTTCCGCGAGTGGAAGAAATGGAACAAGCGTTCATCCAAATTGAAAAGCCACATCAGCCATTACAAGGGCGTGTGCGAATTGGCACACCTGAAGGATTTGGTACAGCATTTTTGACCCAACTCTTGGCAGAATTGTCCAAACAATACCCCATGCTAACCATCGACCTAATCCCTGTTCCAAAGATGATTAAACTGTCACATCGTGAAGCTGACATCGTTATTTCAATCGATCGCCCGAAATCTGGGCCGTATATCATTACCCGTTTAACCGATTATTGTTTAAAAATATATGGTAGTAAAAACTACTTAAATGAAACCCAAGCCATTCATAAACTTGAAGATTTAAAAAACCATCGATTTGTAAATTATATTGATGATTTAGTCTACAGTCCTGAATTGTATTGCTTAGAGCGGATTCCATTACAACTGAATGCGAATTTTCGTAGCAGCAGTATCTTGGCACAACAAATTGCAGTGAGTGCTGGTGCTGGATTGGCAATTTTGCCCAAATTCTTAGCCGATGAAAAAACTGAGTTAACACAAGTTTTAGGTGATGAAGTTCGATTTATTCATACCTTTTGGATGCTGACATTGGTCGATTTACAGCATGAACCACGTATAAAATTGGTCTGGGATTTTTTAAGAAAACAAGCTGATTTATATCAACATTTATTAATGGACTAAAACTTATCTACAGTAAAAAGGATGCTGAAACTGTTATTTCTGCACCCATTGAAGACTCAATTCTTTCAACATGAAGTAATACTAGATACCTCGCTTCAATATAACTGACCCACTTACTTAAAATTTAAATGAAAGAAATCATTAATGAGAGCGACAAAAGTTTGCACGCTTGGCGATGTATTTAAGCTTCGCTTACTTAAATAAAGATTGATCGTGGGTAGATCAGCCTCTAGTTTTTTCACAATAATGTCGAAGTTCCATCTCATTTCCATATTTAACTGCTGAATACCTAAACATTTTAGATATATCAAACGATAAAAATATGATGTTTGTATAAAAAAAGAGGCTGACATTACACCTCTTTTTAAATCAAATTCACTTGTAATTTAAATTATTTACGCTTTTTCTTACCACTGAGTATATCAATCGCTTTGGCATAATGTGTCGGTGCAATACGCTGAATCAGATCGATAATTTTTGCATCATTACCAATCAATACACGGCGTTTATCCTGTCGTACAGCATCTAAAATGACTTGTGCAGCAACTTCAGGCGGTGTTTTTAACACTTTATTAAATGCTTTACTTGCCTTCGTTGGGTTCATGCCAAGTGAACGAATACTGTCGCTCATGCGTGCACTATTGGCAATATTGGTTTGAATGCCCCCTGGATGTACACATGTTGCACTCACCCCTGCATTTTCCATATCCAATTCTTGACGCAGTGATTCTGTAAAACCACGTACCGCAAATTTTGTAGCATTGTAAGCGCTTTGGGTTGGCTGAGCTGTTAGACCAAATAGACTAGAAATATTGATAATATGTCCTTCACCGCTTTGCTTTAAATACGGTAAAAATGCTTTCGTCCCATAAACGACGCCCCAGAAATTGATATTCATAATCCATTCGATTTCGTCATAACTCATACCTTCAACCGTACTAGCAAGGGCTACGCCAGCATTATTAAAGATCATGTTGATTTGTCCAAATTCAGCTTGGGTATCTGCGGCCCATTTTTCTACCGCAGCGCAGTCAGATACATCGAGTGCAGTTTGCGTCACTTTAACGCCTGTTGTTTTTATAAGATCTGCAGTTTGCGCTAAACCTTCAGTATTACGATCACTAAGCGCTAAATTTGTCCCTGCTTTTGCCAGTAAAATTGCCAACTGTTGACCAATACCTGAGCCTGCACCAGTGATTGCAGCAACCTTTGCGTTAAAGTTTTTCATGAGTGATCCTTTGTTTTTCTTGAATATGATTAAAACTACTTATTGCTGAATTGAGTTTGATTCAACCGATGGTTACGATAATTTCAATATTGGTGTAGATTCAAACGGTTAGATTACTGTCCTTAAAGCCTTACGAAAATTGGCATATAAATACTCGTTTTCGTTCGAAGATCATCATAGATTCAGAATCTATTGAATTAATTTAGCATAAGCTTAAAAGCCTAATAGCTATGAATGAAATGATTATTTTTAATGAAGACTTATGAATTTTCTACATGATGCTCTTGCATCAATAGTCCCATAAATCATTATTTTAGATCCTTAGAAAATCATCAACTCAATTGCTGAATGGTCAATGACTTATTTTTTTGAATATTTGACAAATGATCATGAGTAAAACTGATACAAATTACTTTTAATATAACCATAGCTCAACATAACTGCTATTTTTCTACACGATTAAGAAATTCTACATTCAAAATCAGTATATAAAATCCACAAAATATACTTATTTATTTGGCAGTATAACCATTGAAGACAGCAATCTAATCTATGCTCAATTCAATAGTCTTGTATCTTGCTTATCACTCCTAAAATATGGAATTTAGCTTGATACATCTCTAAACATGTTATAGAGGTTCTCTAAAATGATAAAAACAACTCTGAGTGTAATTGGTTTATCTCTGGTATCAACGCTTGCTTTAGCAGCCGACCCATTGCATGGTACAAAATGGAAAACCATTGATGATCAAACCAAAAAGCCTTTATCCATTGTTCAGTTTAATGAAACATCGAACGGTGTTTTATCAGCAAAAATTGTTGATGTACTCACCCCAGGTGAAGCAGAAAGCTGTAATAAATGTGTAGGTAAATACCACAACAAGCCATTACTGGGCGTACAGATCGTAAATGGGCTCAAAAATACCGGTAAACATACCTATGACGGTGGTAAAATTACCGATCCAAAAAATGGTAAAACCTATAGCTTCAATGCAAAAATGTCCAATGATGGTAAAACATTACATGGTCGAGGCTATATTGGTGTATCCGCACTAGGTCGTAGCCAAACATGGATTCGCGTAAACTAATTTTATAGATCTTAGATTAGCATTTGACGTGCAACACCATGTTGTTACCATAATATCTGACTCGGACTTTTAAAGCCGAGTCTTTTTCAGGGGATTACCGTTTGTCCATTCTACTTTGGGCACATCGCCATGATAGCCAATTAGGTCTCTGGAATAGTATTGTTGCTGAATTTGGTCTATTAAATCTTGTCCACGTAAGTAGCTAGTCGTCACTTCTAATCCCTAATTAGTTATATCAAACAGTAAAAAATTAGCAAGGATCAAGCAATTAGTGCGCCAAAGTATGACAAACTAATTAATATTTATTACTTACAAATAAGGATTAATTAATGGTCTAGAAATAAAGGATTTACCTAAATCTGTATTAAAAAACTCATTGGCTTCACAGCCTACTCTTAAAGTCATCTCTAAATTAGTTTGTTTAGCCCATTTTTTTCCATTATATTTTAAGAAAATTTCTAGTAGCTCTGTAAAATCATGCCCTTTTACTGTCTTATTTATATCTTTAATTTCACTTTTAAGAATATCAACCTGATCAAACAAATCAAACAAGTAGTCTTTTTTGGGTGATCTTAACTTTAAACTTTCTTTAAACTCAAAATCAAGAAATGAAAAATCAGCAATATTAATAAATGGTTCCAACATTATTCCATCAAGCACACTAGTATTAAGCATATTTTTCTTTACAATTAACTCATCAGCTAGCCTATAGATTCCTATTTCAAATGCTAAACTTAATAAATTAGATTTCAATAAATTAGCATCTTCTTCTATATCAAACTCATTTAATAATTTCTGAAATGCTTTTGTGTGTATTAAAAACATCTCCAAGTCATTATAAAAAAATAAATTATTCAAATTACAATAACCATGATAAAAAACATTTTCATACTTTTGTATTTTATTATTAACTAGAAAATCATAATCTATATCCATAATAAAAAAACATTTTGTAAAAATACAATATGGACTATTCATAGAGTCAATCAATAATTTTTTTACAAGTTTTTTCCCAGAAAATCCATCAAATCCAATTCTATTATTAACCAATCCTATGTTTTTTAAAAACCGACTATCTTTTTCACCTTCGACAAATACATATAAATCTTTTTGCTTAGATCTAATATTTTGCTGCGCCTTACTTAGAATAAATTTCGGATTTTTAGCTGTATCTTTTACAGTTGGATATTTTCTCATTCAATATCACCAACTAGTTCGGCTAACTCAATAACACTCTCCCATTTCTCACCTATTAGAGATGGTGAATGTGTAGCTATAATAATCTTCAGCTTATTAATAACTTTAATTTCATTAAAAATCTCAATTATTTTTTCTTGCCATGCTGGATGTAGTGAAATTTCAGGTTCATCAATTAGAACTAAGGTATTTTCTTGAGTCTCAAATATTAGTTTTCCAATGAGAATTAATAAATGTTGTTCCCCAGAAGACAATCCTTCTAGCCCAACACTGTTATCACTAAAAATAATCCCTTTTTTTCTATCAACTTCGATTTGCTTAAATAATAACAATTCATTTACAGCGTCAGTAAATAATTGTAATTTTTCACCTAATTTTTGAAACTTACGTGATCGTTTAACAACATCATTTAGATACTCATCTAAAACCATTAAAAATGGTCCATTTTTTTGTAAATCATCTTTTGTAAACTCATTAAATAAATTCTCATCCAAATCAAGATTTACACTACCAAAAATTTTATTATATTTATTATTATATAAAACCAATTCTTTTACTTTTGAATTTACACTCCCAATAGAAATATCTTTATCTTTATCAAGTCTTAAACCACTTAAAATTCTTTTATGAAAAGAATTCTCCTGATTTTTTGATAAGGTATATTGTTCATTAACAAAATTATTAATTGTTTTTGCTATATTATTTGACAGTTCTTTAATTACTAAATTCTTTTCATCTTTATTTTCTGTATAAAGTCTATTTGTTGAAATAAAATCAACTTTATAACTTCCAATAAAGTCATTTAACCACTTCATATTCACATCAATTGAAATATCCGCGGTCTTTTCAATCTTAATTTCATCAAATAAATCAATATGAAAATGCCGCCCCATAACTCGTCTTTTTTTAAATTCTTTAAAGTCAAATAAGAATTCTTCCTCCCCATCAAAAATTCTTAATACTCTTGAATCTTTATCATTTTCTTTGTTAATTGTTATTTCTTTTGATTCATTTTTAATTTTTATTAAGTGAAAATTTTCCTCATAAAGTTCATTAAACTTTTTATTAAAAAAGTTATTAATAATTCTTAATATTGTCGATTTCCCAAATCCGTTTGGTGCGGTTATTAAAACTAGATTTTCTCTTTGGTCAAATTTTAGATCTAACAGATAGTCAAAGCGGCCAAACAACTTTTCAATTTCTATAGTAAGTATCATTATATGCCCATCTACATAATTTAAGCATATAATATGTAATACTTTAACTCTTTTAAAGAGTTAAAGTGATTATATTTAAAATTTAAAAAAGGAAATACCGCTGCGCCATGGGCAACACTTCCGCTGGCTCACACGTTAAATGTACACCATCTGCACGGACTTCATAAATCTCAGGATCGACTTCCATCACTGGACAGTAAGTATTTAACTTCATGTTTGCTTTGGAAATATTACGCGTATTCTTACAAGGTGAAATTAACTTATTCAATTTCAGCTTTTCTGCAACGCCATCATCAATAGCGGCTTGCGACAAGAACGTAATGCAGGTGTTATGTACACCACGCGGATACGCGCCGAACATCGGACGATAATGCACTGGTTGCGGCGTTGGAATAGACGCATTAATGTCCCCCATCGGTGCAGCTGCAATCATCCCGCCTTTGATAATCATCGACGGTTTGACTCCAAAAAATGCAGGTTTCCAAAACACCAAGTCTGCAAGTTTGCCTTCTTCAACTGAACCAACTTCATGGCTTAGACCATGGGTAATGGCAGGGTTAATTGTATATTTGGCGATATAGCGTTTTACACGGTTATTGTCCGAATGCGGTGTGTCACCCTCTAGCGGCCCGCGCTGTACTTTCATTTTATGTGCTGTTTGCCATGTGCGCAGAATCACTTCCCCTACACGCCCCATCGCTTGCGAGTCAGATGACATCATGGCAATTGCACCCATATCCTGCAAAATATCTTCCGCAGCAATGGTTTCACGTCGAATGCGACTTTCTGCAAATGCCACATCTTCAGAAATAGCAGGATCTAAATGGTGGCAAACCATCAACATATCCAAATGTTCATCAATGGTGTTGATGGTATAAGGACGTGTCGGATTTGTTGAAGATGGCAGTACATTTGACTGACCAATAGCTTTTAAAATATCGGGAGCATGTCCACCACCTGCACCTTCGGTATGATAAGTATGGATGGTACGGTTTTTAAAAGCGCCTAAAGTTTCTTCTAGAAAGCCACTTTCATTGAGTGTGTCTGTATGAATAGCAACTTGCACATCAAACTGATCTGCAACCGTTAAACAATTGTCGATGGCAGCTGGTGTTGATCCCCAATCTTCATGCAGTTTTAAACCGACAACGCCTGCTTTAATTTGCTCCGCAATGGGTTCGGGCTGGCTTAAATTCCCTTTGCCTAATAAACCAATGTTCATGGGCAAGTCATCTATGGCTTGCAGCATCGTAGCGATATGCCAAGGTCCTGGGGTAACGGTAGTTGCAGATGTACCTGCTGCTGGGCCTGTACCGCCACCAATCATCGTGGTTGTTCCTGACATAAGTGCAGTTTCAACTTGCTGCGGGCAAATCCAGTGAATATGCGTATCAATACCGCCTGCTGTTAAAATCTGCCCTTCACCGGCGATGACTTCCGTGGCTGCGCCTAAAGGTATAGTAATGTTGGGTTGAATATCAGGGTTACCAGCTTTACCTATTTTCCAGATTCGCCCATTTTTTAAGCCAATATCTGCTTTAACAATGCCCCACCAATCTACAATTAAAGCATTGGTAATGACAGTATCCGCAACATCATTTGCCAAAAGCTGCGACTGTCCCATACCATCACGTATCACTTTACCGCCGCCAAATTTTACTTCTTCGCCGTAGATAGTCAGGTCTTGTTCAACTTGAATAAAGAGCTCAGTATCGGCTAGACGGACACGGTCACCTGTTGTGGGACCAAACATTTCCGCATAGGCACGGCGTGACATTTTCATTAAATTATTTCCTATCCTAAAATGGGTGGCTTAAGTGTTTTTTCATCGGAATATATTGAATACCCCAGTTTTTCGTTGACTCACTTGCCACTTCAAAACCAAATTTTTTATATATCTCTAAAGCAAAAAAGCTTGAATTCACTGTGATGATATCAGGATCATTTTTTAGAATTTCATGCTCTAAGAAACTCCACATTTGACGGCCATAGCCTTGTCCCTGATATTCAGCTTTTAAAAAATAATGCATGACATGTGATGGCTCGATATAAGCTAAGTTTCCAACAATTTCACCATTCATTTCTGCTACAAAATAATGAATAAGTGGGCGTTGAAAAATATCTTTCAGCATATGTGGCTTAAATCTTTCACGTCCTTCATCACTTGAAATGACATCATCAACAAAAGGTGCAATTACAGCAGCAATCGCTTCAACATCGTTAATATTTGCTGGACGAATTTTTAACTTAGTCATTTTATTCTCTTATACTTTTTAATCACTTATGGCATTTATACTTAGCAAAAATACTTAGCACTCACAAGTGATTCGGCATGTAGAGTAAAACAAAGCTATTCATCCAGCTTGCCCATGACACGACCCGCAAAGCCATACACTTCACGCTTACCTGCCAATGCAACCAATTCAATATCTCGGCTTTGCCCCGGCTCAAACCGTACCGCAGTTCCAGCAGCAATGTTCAATCGAAAGCCTTTTGCCTGCTCACGATCAAACTGCAACGCATCATTGGCCTCAAAAAAGTGAAAGTGTGAACCAACTTGTATAGGTCGATCACCTAAGTTAGCTACACGCATCTTGACGATTTCACGTCCAACATTCATTTCAATATCTAGATCTGGACAAATAATTTCACCGGGAATCATTTTATTTCCTTTAAATTAGACAATAGGTTGATGCACTGTCACCAACTTCGAACCATCAGGAAATGTCGCTTCCACTTGTACTTCAGCAATCATCTCTGCTACGCCATCCATCACATCTGCACGGCTTAATAAGGTTGTACCGTAATGCATAAGATCGCTCACACTCATGCCATCACGTGCGCCTTCAAGCAAAGCCGCCGAAATGAATGCAATGGATTCTGGATAATTCAGTTTTAAACCCCGTGCTTTACGCCGCTCGGCAACCAAGCCTGCGGTAAAAATCAGGAGTTTGTCTTTTTCTGTAGGATTCAGTTCCATATCTGTGTCCTAAAATTCTGTAATGTATAATGCAAAAATTGTGCAAGCTTGAGTCATTATTTAGTGTTCTCCCGCCCATTGGGAGGGAGTTAGAGGGAGGGTTGATTTAGAAATGAATAAGGGCATATTCCATTCAAGTCCGCCAAATTCGTGGAAACTCTTCATCTAAGTCATACCAATAGCGTCTTAATTTGGCTCGAATTGCCGCAAAAGCATCGTGGCAATGCCGCACATCATTCCCTAAATAACGTGCGCAGATGACATCCCCTAAAAGCGTCAGCGTTACAGGTACATTCATTCGCATCATTAATTCACGAATCAGTTCGATATGTTCACTCAATAACGTTTGGTTCCTTAAATGTAGTGGTGCGATACCCCAAAAACTTGCCATGACTGCATGACCATTCATACCTAAGCATGAAGTCAGCCAGCGATCTTTGCCTTTAAAATTCAAACTATCTGCCACAAGTAATTTGTCTGCACGAAACAGCCTAAATATATTTTGATAGTGCCCTTGTTGAAAAATTTCACCACACGCTTGACGACCAATCACCAACATATCCCAACCGATAAAACTCGCGCTTTCATCTAAATGAATATGCGTTTCAGAGTTAGCACAAGCACCATCAAACAGCATGGTTTCTTGTGGTAGCCATTCAAAAATGGCCTGATCTGCGACATGAATATGAATGTGTTGATAGGCCTGCTTTCCATTGGTTTTGTACCACTTTCCCGCACCGGGTGTGGTCACCAATGCATGTGCCTGAGTATCCACTTTCATGTCAAAGGTCAGATGATCGCCACCTGCAATACCTGCGGGTGGATGGACGATAATGGCGTGACAAACTCCAGTTTTTTCAGGCCAAAGCATCTTTTGTATACGTACTGGGCCATGATGTTTACGGTGTTGCAGCACTGTACGAGCTGCTTCAGCTTGATATTCAAATCCAAGCTCCAAAGCCGCATACCATAATTGTGTTGGCGCATTTTTTATCATGCTGAGACCAGTCAATCGCATCTCCAAATCAGCTTAATATTGTGCATTAAGCCAAACCGATGACAGCAACAATTGCTGTTAGCGTACCAACGATTTGCTTACCATAAGGCAGATATTTTTCAATGAATGACCCAAGCGCCAAACCTAGACCATAGATTGACGCCATGGCAGTGACCATTCCTAAAATGAGTAAAGCTGCATGACCACTTTGACCCAATTCTGCACCATGTGCTATGCCATGAAAGCCAGCTAAGGCTGCTGCAAGGATTGGAACGGCTTTGTGCGCTTTGCTCCATAAAGCAATTGCGAGCAGAATTAATGAGAAAATAATGCCGTTTTCAGCCAATGAAGTTGGCAAATTAATTTGCGCACCCACCAAAAAACCGACAACCAAGGCAATGGATAAACCTACTATCCCAAGCGCTTTCCAGCGTCGATGTGCAGTCCAAATCAAAACGCCAAATGCCAGTGCCATCATCAAATGATCAAGCCCTGTAAATGGATGAACAAAACCACTGATCAATGCATTTTGACCACGTTCGTGCTCATGTCCGTGTCCGGGATGCGCCATGACCGATAAAGGTAAAAAGGCCAAAGACACCGCAGAGATTTTTTTGAATATTTGCTGCATGTGTACTGTCCTTAAGCCTTAAATAAACCTTGTTTCTCAATAAAATTGATGATGTCGTTTAAGCCATCTTTGGTTTTCATATTGGAAAATAGAAAAGGTTTTTCACCGCGCATGCGTTTGGCGTCTTGATCCATCACATCAAGATTTGCACCCACCATTGGCGCAAGGTCAGTTTTATTAATAATTAATAAATCAGACTTGGTAATACCCGGCCCACCCTTACGCGGAATTTTCTCACCACCAGCAACATCAATCACATAAAGTGTCAGATCAGATAGTTCAGGGCTGAATGTCGCCGCCAAGTTATCGCCGCCACTTTCAATAATGATCAACTCTAGTCCATCAAATTTTTCGCACAAATCATCAATGGCAGCTAAATTAATCGAGGCATCTTCACGAATAGCTGTATGCGGACAACCACCTGTTTCCACACCCACAATTCGTTCAGGAGACATGGCTTCATGACGTGTCAAAAAGTTTGAATCTTCTTTGGTATAAATATCGTTGGTCACGACTGCCATGTTGTATTTTTCACGCAGTGCCTGACATAGGTTTAAAGTCAACGCAGTTTTTCCCGAACCAACTGGGCCACCAATACCTACGCGTAATGGGCTACGTTCTGTCATGAGAAAGGTCCTTTATTTTTAAGATCTGAATAATCGTGAATATTGTGTTTCGTGTGCCATGCTCAACATGGCATATTTAGGTAGAGCACTACTCAACTCAAAGTCTTGCAACGCCATCGCATCTTGAATGGCTTGCGGAATGAGTCTGTGCAAATGCCATAAAATTCGTTGCCCACTCATTTGCCCAAGGGGTACGGTTTTAACTGCAGCCAAGACCTGATTTTCCAGCACAGTAAAGGTATATGCAGTCAACACTTCAGCCACATTGAGCTTTAGCTCACCACAAAGCTGTGCGTAAATGGGCACAAAACCCAACTGCTTTTTCAATTTCACAGGCTGTTTCAATACATCACGTATCCACGCATTAAGTGAAAATGCCAACTGTTGTGACTCGGCAAGTAACTCTTTAGATTCACGACTTGCACGGTAAAATTGTGCCCAATCATCAAACTGCTCAGCTTGGTCAAAATGTTCAATCAAGCGCTTTAATAACGGTAATTCAAACCGTACCAACAGCATTTCCAAGACTTCTTCAAAGTAAGCAATACTTGATGCTTCATCATGAATCAGACCTTGATCAATTGCGCTTTCAACCCCTTGAGAATAGCAATATGCACCGATCGGCAACGTCGTAGAAGATAAGGTCAGCAGACTTAATAACTGTGAAGCCTTAGTGACTGACATGATGCAAAGCCTTAATTGGGCTTAAACGATGATCATGCTGATGCTGTGCATATGCCCCACTTTCAGGCTCAAAAGGATGTAGGGTTTCTTCAACTGTTAGCCCCAAGCCGATAATCATTTCAGCTAAAACATGGTCTGGTTCAAAATATAAAGCCGTAGGTGTCAGCATTAATGGCACATGGCGATTCCCCAAGTGATATGCAGCTTTTAATGAATCAAAGCTATTATTTGCTTCAATTTTCATTAATTTTTCAGGCTTGGCATCTACGCGTAAAACATCACCTTGTGGTGTCGCAATAAATGAGCCATGTCTTAAAATTCCTGTACGGGGTAAATCTGCACCAATCTCGTGCCCATCAAACAAAGTTGCACGAAATCGGCTCTTTTGTCGTGTATCAAAAGTGAGCTCAATCACAGCTACATTTTCTTGTACGACATTTGCTTCAAGTCTTTCCGTATAAATTTTCATATTTACCCAATTTGAATTTATCTTTTATTGATTCATGTACTAAATTGATGCCAAATTCAGCATTAAATGAATTACTTGCATTAAAATAAAGCACTATTCATGCCAATATTATTTTTAGGCTTATATAAGTATAAAAATGAACTGATATAAAAAATCCCCCGATAACGGAGGATTTGATTATGTTTGAAAAACGCTAAAGGCTAGTAAACATCACGGCGATAACGACCTGATTTACGCAAGTCATTCAACTGATCTGCACCTAAAATTTCTTGTAGTGCTTCATCCACACCTTGTGCCATATTCAAACTGCCGCAAAGATAGATTACAGCGCCTTGTTTCATCCAAAGTTTTAATATTTCAGCTTTGAGACGCAAAATATCTTGCACATATCTTTCGGTCGAATCATCACGTGAAAATACTCGGTTCAATTCAGAAATTTTTCCAAGCTGTTTTAAGTTTTGCAATTCTTCAGCGAAAATATTGTCATGTGCCAACTCTCGTTCACCATAGATCAACCAGTTTTGATAATGTGCATCGGCAATACGATGTTGAATGTGACCAAAAAGTCCTGCTATCCCAGAACCATTTCCAATGAAAATGGCAGGTTGAGCACCAGCAAGCAACTGAAAACTTGGATTTGATCGTACATGTGCACTTAAGCTTTGTCCAAGTTTTAATCCTTGGGTTAACAGTCCTGAACCTAGTCCAAGTTCATTGGCTTTATGTTCTTGTCGTACCACCAAAGTAAGCTGTTGCTCTACACAAATATTGGCAATTGAATATTCACGTAGTGGCAAAAGTTTAAAGCGATTTAACCACTGCGTTAGATCTTGATCATAGGTTCGAATAGGTAATTCACGTAAATTACGCGCACGTAACTGTTCCAGTTGAATTTGATTCAACTCACTATGAAGCAAATGAAAATCGGTCAAATCTTGATTGCTATTTTCACATTTAATTACGAGAATATCCCCCGATTGCCATTGCAACGCTTTCGGACAATCAAATACCACTTGATAGAGCGGTTGCCCCTGACTGCCTTCATTCAACAATCGACGTGACTTTAGCTGAATGCTCTGCCATTCGCGCTGTTGGGTACTGATTTCCAGATCTTGCTGAAAATGCTGTGCCAACAAATTGTTCCAATGAGACAAATCATCCTGAGACATTTGATCGACAGTGACTAAATCAAACCATGGCTGTGCTTGATTTTGCTGCAAATATTGATTGAGTCGATAACCAAACTCACAATAATTTGCATAACGACGGTCACCCAGCGCCAATATGGCATATTGCTGCTGAGATAAATCCAAAGCTGACTTTAAAATATGCTGATCGAAATGCTGTGCTTGATCTGGCGCATCACCTTCACCATAAGTACTGACCACCCAAATCATTTGCTTGGCAGCTTGTAATTGTTCAGCACTAAGATGCTCAGTACTGACTAATTCGACTTGATTGGCGTGACTTAATTGCTCAGCAGTTTGCGTCGCGATCTGTTCAGACTGCCCCGACTGCGTCGCATATACGACCAAAAGTGAGTCGGGGGAAATGGACTTTCCCCGTTTTGATTTTGACTGCTTTAACATCAAATATACGATAGCAATCACATATAAAATGAAAAGTAATGCAAAGAATATGAGCAGTGTAGTTACAGCTTGTGTCATGAAAATGCACCTACACCGCAGTCCAAATGAGTAATATCAATACCGCCAGACTTGTAGCCGTCAGTAGCAAATGCGTCAATAAACGAGATTTGATACTTAAAAATAAAATGAAGCCTGCGATCGACAAAAATAGAATGACAATTGCACTAATATCAATTAGCCAACTCCATGCCGTTCCCGAATTTTTACCACGGTGCAAATCATTGATTAATGAAACAGTGGATGCAGGTTTGGTGGTCACTTCGATTTCGCCTGTATCGAGCATTGCCCAGACATCAGTTGAGCCAGCAGGACTTTCTAAGCGAATCATCACTTCATTGTCCATGACTTCGCTACTTTGAAAACGTCCCACTACAGGCTGTTTGGCACGGACAAAATTTAAAATCTCCGTACTTGGGTTTTCTTGTGCTTTCGCTTTGCTAATAAGTTCAGGACTCATGGTCACAGTCACTGTATTTTCGTCTTTTGCTGGCTCAAACCAACTCGGATTATTTAAAAATAACCCAGTCAAAGCGAAGAATATTAAAATTAAAAAAGCAAAAGCTGATAACCAACCATGCACATAGCGTGCATGGCGGTAAAAATCACGACGTTGGTACACTTAAATAAACCTTCAATCCAACTTGATTAATGAACTTTTTGGAAGTTCATATTTACAGCACCAATTTCAGCTTGCGCTGCGAGGTTTTGTTTGCTTGGTTTATTACCAACAGGCAAATTAATCGTTTGATACGAATGGTCGCCATGTTCACGCGAAGTTTCAATATGCACAGTGTATTGACCTGCTGCGACAGCACGACCATTGTCATCTTTACCATCCCACGCAAGTTTATAATTACCTGGGTGACGAGATGGTTTAGCAACAGCATCCAAATTGGTCATTTGACGACCGTAGCGTTTCCACCAAACATAGTTTGAGTTGATCCATTTATCATCTTTACCCCATACAGCTAAGGTACGGACGATTTTTTTATTGGCATCCGTCACCCAAACTGAAACGTATGGCGCGCGGTATTTTTCAACATTGATTTTTGGAATGGTTAAATCAATCACTGCTTGATAACCTGCAGGCCATTTTGCAGAAGCGCCTGCGGCAACCGCTAACATTTCAGGTGATTGTGCTTGAAGTAAATTATTCCAACCCGCAGATTGGAAGCTATCACCATTTGAAAGCGTCATTTGCGCTTCATAACCGATTAAGCTTTCAATCAGTTCAATCCCTTCTGCAGGGGTCATTGCTGCAAGTGCAGTTGCTAAGGCATCCGCATCTGCTGCACATTTGCCAACAACCACACATTGTTCAACTTCTTGAAGGGGTAAACCTGTTTTTGGGTCTAATAAATGACTTTGACCAGCGAGGGTACGATAACCTTTACCTGAAAAAGCAACCGCTTGATCATTTAAATTTAACACTTGAGATGGTACAGCTAAGTCATGATGGTTGAAGGCATCTTGTACACCAATGCTCCAGCCTTGTTTTTGTGGCGCATTGCCCCACACACGAATATCACCGCCAATATCGACCAAAATGCCGGCTATTTCAGGCACATGTTGGCGTGCAGCAACCAATGCACGGTCAATGATATAACCTTTGGCATAGGCATCAGGAGCTATTTTCACATCAGCATTTAATTGAATAGATGTTTTTTCTTGATTGATTTGCACCGCATCTGATTTAAGTTCTTTTAAAACAGCAGCACGTGTTTCATCATCCAGCTTCACCACACCTTGAGATTTTTCCCACAGTGCAATGAGTTGACCTAAACGCGCATCGAAAGCACCGCAGGTTTTATCACGCCATACTTCACACGCTGCAATCACTTCAATCAGCTCAGGTGATGCATTATTTACAGCACCTTTTTCATTTAATGCAGAAATTTCACTGTCAGCTCGCCAAACCGAAAGCTTTTGATCCAATGCTGCAATTTCTTTTTGCATAGCATCAAGTGCTTGATTGGCTTGTTGCTTAGACACACCTGTAATAATCACATCTAGCGATGTACCTAAAACATGATCTCGATGGAAACGATGCGTTTGCTGTGCTTCATGTTCCGCAGGTACGGCACTGCTTGTTTGTTCAGCAGCGAATGCCTGTAAAGGAGATATCAATGCCAACGCCATAACCAATGGTGTGAGACGAAATGCCTTACGATGTGGGTAATCTTTGTTTACAGCAGAAGTCATTCTGACTCTCCTAAATATTTTTTAGAATTATTATTGATAATGATAGTAGTTATCAAGTAGATTATGTCAGATTATTTTAATTTTATTTCCTGTCGAGTTCGGAAAATGAATAACTGGTTAAAAATTGCTTTATTAACATCCCTTCCGGTTTTATCTCATGCACATACCATGAGTCCTTTTTTATTACCTGAAGTCTTTGATACCAATGCTGGCCAGAACATCAGTTTCCAAAGTGCCATTACGATTGAGAAGTTTTTTATTCCTGGGATGAACTTTAAAACCAGTTATGTTGTAACTGAACCAGATGGTCAGCAAAAACCAGTTACTGCGGCTGCGACATTAAAGCGTTTTAATATTGCAGAAATGGATATGCCTAAAGAAGGTACATACCAAATCCGCACACAAGATGCTGTTGGCAATAGTGGTAAATATGCATTAGTTGATGGTCGTTGGTTACGTGTACGTCCTGCCCGTGCGCCAAATCCACAACAACAAGCAACTCGTGCAGCAGAACCTGCAAAAGCTCCAGCAGCTGCTCCTGCAAATAATCAACCACCTCGTATGATTGCAGCAGATCAAGTCCCAGCCAATGCACAAACACTTGAAGTGACCAATCACCTCATTGCTGAAAGCTACGTGACCAAAGGCAAGCCATCTCCTCTTCCAAAACTGACTAATAAAGGTTTTGAAGTGAAACTTTTGACACATCCAAATGAATTGTACGAAGGTGAAAGCTTAAAACTACAAGTTTTAGTCGATGGTAAACCTGTACCAAACTTAGAATTAGATGTGTTCAAAGGTGCGAGCAGCTATGAGCCAAATGAGAAACGTGAAATGCCACACGTTTCAACCAATGCTAAAGGCGAAGCCGAAATTAAATTTAGCGATGATGGTATCTATCTGATTACCACCTCATACCCAGAAGCTAATCCTGACGCGACGAAAAAACCTGCAACTGCAAACTACACATATGGTTTGACAGTTCAAGTTAACGAGTAAGTTCTGAGCAACTGAAGTAATTCATTCTTAGCAATGAATATTTGAGTTGAGAGTGTTTATAAACCACTTTAAGCTAGCAAATTTAATATTGCCGAGTTTTAAAGTGGTTTTTTCATGCGTGTAAATTGTGAATGTGCATATAGGTGATATAAAAAAGATATATCATTTAGAGCAACTCAGAAGCGCTCTCAAATATTTTTATAATTTTTACCATTTGAATAAATATTATTTAGAAACCTCCCACCTCATTTTTATAATCATTATACTGTTTATTATTCATTGTTAACTTAGCCACACTTTTAAGCTCATGTCCAAAAATCTAGCGACACTGATTGGTTTCAGTGCGATTCTACAATGGTCATCGATTGTAGGTTTATTGAAAAAAATTAGTTTCAATATTGGACCTGATCTTGCCGTGCTATTTATGTATACATTTAGTGCAGTCATCCTATTACTGCTGTTTCGCATCCCAAATTTAAAGCAAATTCCACGTCATTATTTAATTTTTGCGACAGTTCTATTTGTGATCTATGAATTGTGTTTCTCATACGCAATTGCATTGGCTCAAACTGCTCAACAAGCCATTGAAATTAGTTTAGTGAACTATTTATGGCCAAGTTTGACGATTCTGGCACTGATTTTATTTAAAGAATTGAAGTTTAATATTTTGGTCATCATTGGTTTATGTATTAGCTTGGGCGGAATTATCTTAATTCAAACAGGTAATGGCAGCTTTAATTGGCAAACCGTATTTGCCAACATTCAAAGTAACCCGATTAGCTATATTTTAGCGTTTATGGGTGCTAGCCTCTGGGCGCTCTATTGCGTCATCACGAAAAAATACAGTCATGGACATAACCCAATTTCATTTTTCTTTTTGATGATTACAGTTGTACTTTGGCTAAAAACATTGATCCTTCATGGTGTGCCAAACATTCCAGAGATTGATTTAACCACGGGCATGTATATGCTGATTGTTTCAACTGTGACGGCTTTAGGCTATGCAGCTTGGAATGTGGGGATTATTCGAGGCAATATTACGATCCTTGTCACACTCTCCTATTTTAGTCCTATTTTTTCATCCGTGATTTCGATGATGATTTTACAAACTCCACTCAGTATGAGTTTTTGGCATGGTGCAATTTTAGTGACGCTAGGTTCTTTAGTTTGCTGGGTTTCGACCAGTTGGCCACAGATTAAGGCAAAATTGCAGCAGTTACATGGCTAAGTTTGAGATAGAACATATTCATTTTAGAGTTAACATGAGTACAGCAATGACACAAAGCATATGGAAGATTTGAGTGGGTGCGAAATATAAAAAGTATTTCCAGCCACCCGTTAAAAAAGCGTTAATACTTTTAGAAAGAGCGTGCGCGAATAACCCAATAACAACGGCATAAACTAACGTTATATTTTGTATATCACCTTGCATCACAACTGTTGCTATGGCGGCATGGATCTCAAAAAGTGAAGCCAACAAAGTACCTAGAACCAACCCTTTATCACCTAGCAACACTGTAAATCCATACACCATGACCTGAATTGCTGTTAACGTGACAGCAATAATAGCCGCTTCTTTTAAACTGAACATCCGAGTATCTTTAGCTAGATTTTCAACAACACCATTAGAAGCATCGTCTTTTAGATTTTGAGCATCTTGGTGATGTGAATATTCATTCACCTGACTTTGTTTGGTGCTGCTGTAAATCAGATAAAAAGCCACGATGGATAAAATCACCATCCCCATAATTGAAGGTAATAGGAGTAATTTAAACCAAGCGAAACTGACACCAAGGACAATAATCAATAATTGCGCTAAGGTTGCAACACAAGAAAAAAGTCCTGCACCAGCATTGGATTTAGCCGAGGCTTTCCCTGCTCGTACTTCCATACCCAAACTTGCAATAGTTGCTGTACTTGAAACAAATCCAGAAGCGATTGCAGATAAAATAATAGCCTTATTGGCAGACAATAAGCGTTTCGCAATATGCGCTAAGGATTGGACCACTAAAATTAAAATAAGTAGTTTAAAAATGACATAGGGGTTTAAAACTGCGCCCCAAAGTTCACCATTGGGCATCATCGGAAGTGCGATCAGTATAAGCGCTAATAAGAACAAGCCATCACGCAATTCATATTCTTTAATCCAACTGCCTGCAAAATTATGCAGTACGGTTTTAGTCATAAGAATAATCGTGAGCACCACTGCTAAACTGGCAGCTAAAGCAATGTTATATACACATGCCGCGCCTATAAAATAGGTCATTACAAAAGCAAGTTCTGTGGTAGCACCAATATCTTTTTGTTGTTTAATCAAACCATAATAACTAAAGAGGCCTACCGTAACTGCACCAACCAAACCTACAGTTAAATGAATTAAAAAACATAAGGCACCCAGCAACGCACATAAAGTAAAAGAACGTAAACCTGCGAAACTTTGTTCACCACCTGCATTATTTTTACGCTGGCGCTCTAAACCAATCAGCAGCCCACAACCTAGTGCCGAAGCCATAATAGTCAACAATTCATGAAACTCTAAAGTTTGCAAAAGTGTTTCCAATAACTTGACCCTCACTCATGAACACTCAAAAAATGGATGATATTCTTTTGATACTCATTTTAAACTTAGCAATTTTTGATCTACTTTTCTATTTTAATTTTTTAAATTTTATTTAGTTTACAGCACTTTAATTACATAGAGGATTATGGAAAATATGGATGTATTTTTTTAATGACTTTCTACCTCAGGATAAATAAAAGTATCTTTTTCTCGTTTTTATATGTGAGCACGAGTCACTCAAAAATAGTATTAAGCAGCCAATAAGAAATGAGCTGCTTTAATTGACACAATAAAACTTGCACCTCAATTCACTTGAATTAAGCCCAAATGACCAAGATCGCTGCAATCACGACTAGCCCTAAGCCCCAATGATCTGAACGTGCCAATTTTTCTTTAAAGAAATAAGCAGAAATGAGCAGGCTAAATAGAATTTCAATTTGACCCAGTGTTTTTACAATCGCAACGGTTTGCATACTCATGGCAGTAAACCAGCCCAATGATGCTAAGAAACTGCAGACACTTACGCGAAATGTAAGCCCAATGCGTTGCCACATCGCCAACAGGGTTTTTCTGCTGAATAGACCAAGATATAACAGCATGATGCAACATTGAAAACCAATCACGCTGAATAAGACCCAAGCTGCGCGATGTAAAACAGGCAAATTGGTTAATTCTAGACTTGCCTCACGAACCAACAAAGATGTGATAGCGAAACTTAATCCACTGCCCACTCCTATGCATAAAGTGGTCAAAGAAAGTTTTTGTAATTGACTACCTTTACTTAATAGAAATACCGCCACACCACCAATTAAAACACCTATCCAGCCAAGAAAACTTAAGTGTTCACTTAAAAAATTACAGCAACTATAGCGGCTAGTATCGCTTCACTTTTGGCTAAACCCACACCAATGGCATAATTTTTTTGTTTAAATAACAACACCATCAATATGGTCGCAAGGATTTGACTTAATCCTGCGATAGCAATATAGACCCAAAACTTAGAGGTGAATGTTGTGGCGGTTTGTATGGGATGCTGATGATACAGCACAGTCAGATAGATCAAGGCAAATGGAAAACCAAAAATAAAACGTGCCAATGTCACACCATAGACATCGACTGTGGTACTCAATTGCTTTTGAAATGCATTTCGCCAAGACTGCATAAACGCAGCCATGAGAGTAAATAAAATCCAAACTGGAAACATAAAATATGAATAATGGATAAGTGCAAATTTAATTTACGCTTTTCATCTTTTTAAATCGACCATATTGCTGATTTTATTAATTGAACTTTGTTATCAATGATTGAATAATTTTTTATTTATACTGCCTTATAAAGTAGTTTTTTATATTGATCATTTGCTTAAAATGAAAAGCCCTAAAAAATATAATATTTCTTAGGGCCTTTCACATGATATTTACAGGTCTAATCAATACACAGCATCAATTAGCTGTCTAATAAAACTGAACCAAATTTCTCACGTAGATCTTTTTTCAACATTTTACCTGTCCCGCTAAGTGGAATAGCATCGACAAAGATCACTTTATCTGGCACCTGCCATTTAGCAACTTTATCGGCATAGTAATCCAATATTTCAGTGTCGGATAAATCTACATCTGGTTTTTTTATGGCAATTAAAATTGGGCGTTCATCCCATTTCGGATGTGTTGCTGCAATCACTGCGGCCATGGCAATTTTTGGATGACCCATTGCTAAGTTTTCAAGTTCTACAGATGAAATCCACTCACCGCCAGATTTAATCAAATCTTTCGAGCGATCGCTGATTTTAAGAAATCCATCTTCATTTAAGGTTGCAATATCACCCGTGTCAAACCAACCATCTGCAGTCAGTGCAGACTCTGTTTTACCAAAGTAATTATTGATGATCCAATGCCCTTGGATTTGTAAATTACCTGTGGTTTCGCCATCACGTGCAACTTCATGCGTACCATTTTCTTCATCGGTAATTCGTAAATCCACACCAAATGGTGGACGACCTTGAGACAAACGAATTTGTAATTGTTCATCTGCTGACAAGTATTGATGTTTCGCTTTAAATTGATTTGCAGAACCCAATGGACTGGTTTCGGTCATCCCCCAAGCATGGATGGTTTCGCAGTTAAACTGTTCTTTAAATACTTTTAGCATCGCAGGTGGACATGCTGATCCACCAACGACATTACGTGTAAGAGTCGGTAGCTGACTACCCGCTTGCTGTGCAGCATTGATCAGACCCTGCCAAATTGTTGGCACACCCAAAGCAACCGATACTTTATAACGATCTATCATTTGAGTCAGACTCGCACCATCAAGCCCTGGGCCTGGTAATACCAATGTACATCCAACCATCGCTGCGGCATAAGGTGTGCCCCAAGCATTCACATGGAACATAGGTACTACTGGCATCATGATATCGCGTGCAGATACATTCAGCGAATCTGGCATGCAGATCGCATAACTATGCAATACGGTTGAGCGATGGCTATACAACACGCCTTTTGGATTACCCGTTGTTCCAGAGGTATAGCAAAGTGAACTTGCCGATAACTCGTCTAGTTCAGGCCAAGCAAAGTCAGGACCCTGTGCAGCAATCAAATCATCATAAAATTTGATGTCAGGAAAATCTTCTGCAATCGTTGCATCTGCTGCGTCTAGGCAAATATAGTGTTCAACCGATTTTAATAGCGGTCGAACTGCTTTAACTAAAGGTAAGAAGGTTTTATCAAATAAAAGTACGCGGTCAGAAGCATCGTTAATAATAAAAATGAGTTGTTCAGGAAATAAACGCGGATTAATGGTGTGACAAACAAAACCACTCCCTGAAATGCCATACCAAGACTCTAAGTGGCGATGATTATTCCAAGCAATAGTCGCAACTCGATCACCTAAATTCAGCCCCAATGACGCTAAAACGTTAGCAAAGCGTTTTGAGTTCTCATGAACTTTGCCCCAAGTGGTTTCGGTAATAGTGGTATCAGTATTTTTAGAAATAACCAAACTATCCGCATGATAACGTCCAGCATGTTCAATCATGCTACTAATCAACAGCGGTTTAAACATCATATTACCAAGCATTCATTGCTCCCGAATTATCCATAGTACGTTTATTTTTAATTCCGCAAATCTCTGCAGACTTGTGGATTGTTTAAACTTTTTTAGTTCAATATCCAACCAATTTATAGTTTATGAGCACTAGATATGAAAACGCATATCCAAAACTGATGCTAATGTTTTAACCTGAATTTCAAACAGAATCCACTGTTTTATTCGTCATATTGTTAAGGCTTTAGTGGTATAAAATGCTAATAAACTCAGATCTATTTTTTGTTAAAAACCATATTATTATTTAAAAAATTTCTTTTATGTCTTACATATTCCACCGACAAAAAAAACCAGCTCTTGGTGAGCTGGTCTTTTACAAACGAAGTAAGCTTTTAAAGCACTTCAAACTCGATTCGACGGTTTTTCTTACGGCCTTCGGGCGTTGTGTTATCTGCTACAGGTTTGTTTGCACCCATACCTTCCGCAGTTAAAGTGGCCGCATTAATATTTTTTCCAATGAGATAATTTTTCACCGCATTCGCACGCTCTTGGCTAAGGCTAAGATTATTTTCAGGATTTCCTGAACTATCTGTATGTCCAATAATTCGAACTTTTTTACCGCCTACACGGTTCAGTGCTACTGCCATTTCATCTAAAATCTGTACACCTGATGTCGCTAGAATCGCACTACCAGATTCAAATTCAATAATTCGATTACGAAGTGCAGCATCGATAATAGCTTGTTCTGCTTGATTGACTGATAGCTGAGCATTGAAACGGTATGGCGCTGCGACTAAAGACTGAAATTTAGTGGTAGTCGGTTGAATATCATTTTGATTTGACATTTTTCCACTTAAATCGACCTGTGTCCCGCGTACAGAAAGTTTGCCTTGTTTAACCTTTTTTAGATCATCGTTGATCATTTGACTAACACTATTGCCCCAGCCATTCGGTGCAGTGACTGCGCGAACTTGAATTTTATCAACGACATTTTCTTGACCATAAGTCATATAAGCTTTATTTAGAATTTCCTGTTTTGTGGTCTCATTGGGAACAGCACCTTCAATCACAATCGGCTGTGCCCAAAGCACGGTAGAAAATCCAAAGATACAAGCTGTAGCAAGTAATTTCGACAACATTGGTTTGGTATTCGGCATGATTATTCTTCTATAAAAGTCTGTCTAAAGAGTTTAATTCCATGAATCAGACTAATCTGACGTTCACTCAATGACTGCTCTAATACAGCCAAACCCGCATTTTGTTCTAAATACGGATCAATCCACTGTGCATCGATGAGTGATACCCAATGATCACTGTCCATATTTTGAGTAAATACATCGCTTAAGGCTGTAATATCTGCACCTTGGAAACCAAAGAGCAGTACAGGTGAATCACTATGTAAAATACCCATCAGTAATTCAGCATCTTGGTTTTCGACAAATCGGCTAATCAGATTGACCCAAAATGCTGCAATCTCATAGCAATAGCTGATGTTATTGATGGGTAGAATCAATACTTTATTCAGCTTTGACGTGCCTTGACGGATAATGGGTTGTAGCAATAAACCAAGACCAATCATACTTTGTGCAAGCTGATACGGTGTGAAATTCAATAAGCGTGCAAAAGAATGCAAAGTGTGCTGTTCATAAAAAGAAGAGCTTTCTTCAGTCCCAAACACCTGAATTTCATTGCTCAATTTCCCCAGCTTATCTAGCAAAATATCTGGATCACGAATCGAACGCATTACACGGTTTCGCTGATATAAATCAATCAATGTTTGTTTATACCGATATGGTGCGTACAAGATATTATCAAATGGATCATCAATTTCTAAAAGATGCGCCAACACCATCGGAAACTGTCGTTTCGAACTATCTTCACTGCTAATTAAATTCGCAACCAAAAAGCGCCGATCTTTTGGACTGGCAATAAAAAAGTCCAGTGATGGCAAAGTTGTGTAAGCAGCATTGAAATTATCCGAGCGCATGGCATATTCCAGCGCCTCAGTAATCCACTGATCGATTAACTGAATCAATGAATATTGTTCACGACTTTTTAAAAAGTCACCACGCGCAGGACATTTTCCATAATACAAAGGTGTCGTTCTGACTTCATACATAGGCACACTCCTTATTGTACTGCGCGATGGTCGTAACTGTGGAATTATCTGAATTGCTCATCATGGTGTTGCATTTCCTTGTACAGCACTCATAGGTGAGTTTGCAGGAGGCGCTACAGGTGCCTGACCCGCTGGCATGGTTTGCGCAGCGACTACACGAACACCCTTATTGGTCACAACTTGGTCAACCAAGGTCATACCTGAGTAGCCTGAACCCGTGGTTGGGCCAGAAGCACTACCGCTCACTAAACGGAAATTCACCTTCACAAATATTTTAGGATTTTGTTTGCTATACCAAACCATTTCAAATGCATTGCCACCTTTTTCAGTACGCTGTGCACCTTCTACCAAGCGGTTAATACCGTATTCACCCGGTTCATCAAAAATCGTGTGCGTTTGGCCCTCTAAATCAATAGCAGTAATACGTGCCCCCGGAATTGCGGTTTTATTTGGCCAGACAAAATTCACCCATTGTTGTACACCATTTTCATAAACCATACGTTGTCCATCAATATCAATGGTATACGACAGTAGTTGTGGGTTTTCCAGTGGATAGAACTGGAAGTTAGACTGATTTGTTGCTGCTGGCGCTGCTTGCGTCAATTCACCTGTTGCAACACCATTACTTGGTGCTACATAACGTTGGAAGTTGGCAACAAATTGAGGATTTAAGCCAATACCTAAATCTTTCCATGTCTTAGTGGTCAAGGTATAACCACGACGAATCACTAATGGATCTAAATATTCTTTCACAAAACGCGCAATACTACCGTTTTCACCAAAAATTTGGCTGATTTCATTGCTGGTTGCTTGCAAAGTTGCGTTGCTATTGAACGGATATTTAGGTGCTAAATTCGTGCTAAATGGTTGATACGCTTGCATTGCCCATAATTTATTAATTTCATTTTGAGCAGGTATTAACAATACTTCAAATGACTGCGTCACGGGTTGCATAAAGAGTTTTTGAATCATCTGCTGATCTAACTCTTTTAGACCTACAGACATTTTTTCATCAACAAACTTTTGGGTACTGTTAAAGACTGAGCTTTGGTCATTAATGGTTTGTTTTACCAAGGCCATACTTGCAGGCCCCATATCGCCACTGCTTTTCAGATCATTATATTTGCTACGTATTTGGCTTAACGACAGCATGTATTCATCCATAATGGATTTATTTTGCTGGTCATCACGCTTACGTACCAATTGATAGAACACATCAAATTCTTTGGCTATGACACCTTGACCTGCTTTAGATGCAACTTGCTGTGCTTGTTGTGCATCGTCACGGCTAAGGACTTTCCGTTTAAACCATGCAATGAAGCCTTTTTGTGGCGCTGCAAGTTCAGCTTGCACAATTGGATTATCCCAGTTGGTTTCTTTAGCGACACGATCTACCAATTTTCGAATTGGAGAGTTTTCAGGTTCACCTAAAATATCGGTAAAACGTGATTGCTGAGCAACATCAGTACCTTTTGCATAATGCATTGCATTCAAGAATTTACGCCATTCAGCAATATATTCTTGTTTATACAACTCGGTTAATTGCTTACTGATTTGATCAGGACTTCCACTGAAAGTTAAGTCATCAGAGCGGTTGGAATTGAGCACCCAATCTTGCGTATCCGTTGGATTATTTGCAGCTTGGCTGATTGCATCTTTAACATAATCATTCCAAGCCTGATAAGTAAAGATCCCCGGCAATGCATAACTACCCAACATACTGTTTTGTGCGCCTTCCCCCACAATTTGTTTCACAGTTACAGCAGGGAAACGCACCGAGCCACGCATTTTTATTTCGTTATAAACACGATCACGAGCAGGAATACCCATCGTAACGGCAGTCAATAATTGACGCGTCTGATCAACCAAAAGTGTATCCGACTCTAACTGTGGGAATGTTGGATCATTAGCCAAAGTCATTGCATAAGATAAGACTTGTTCAGCCTTTTGAATCATTTCACCACGCGGCATTTGACCACGGTTCGAATCTAACCATGAACGCCAGAAACGTGTCACTTGGTCACTTAGATGGCTTGATTCAACATATTTATGATTGCTCAGCATCAAATAAGCTTTCAACGCATTATAAGCATCTTGTGGATTGCTATCCGATGGCTCTAAATAGGGTTGATTGCTTTTTACCGCCTGAGTAATTTGAACATTAACGTGATTTTCTTTTAATGTAGCTTCATTCGATTTTACACGTTGCAAATATTGTGCAATATTTTGCTGTGATGGCACTAACACCAACTGCTGAATACCACGTAGATATTCAGTTTTTAATTTTTCACGAATCTGATTACCTTGATACAAGCCGAAACTATATTTCAATGGACGATCTTCATCAAAATGATCCAGTTGTTGCAAGTGACCTTGTAAAATCAGCAAGGCATCAAGCTGCGTTGATAACTCACTACCATTTTGACTTTCCATTTGCACGACTTTATCTAAATCGGCTTGGACTTCTGCCACCAACTGTTGGTTATTTCGATATGACCAAATCCATAAACCCAACACCATAGCAACCAATAGTAAGGCGCCAATAAATGCCATAAAACGTTGGCGCTTACGCGTTGGATTAATATGCTGTTTGACCAGATTTTTATCTTTTAAAATAACAGTCGAGAACAAACCTTTCAGGAAGTAGCCATGATCTTGTGACACAGAATTGGTAGGAATACCAAAGTCACTGTCCGTACTCTTCACTAAGTGGAAATCATCTGCAATTTGCTCAGTCATTGGACTTTCAATGACACCTTCTTGCAATGCACTGGTGAAATAAAAACCACGGAACACAGGTTTAAATTGATACGGATTTTCTTGAAATAATGTACCAATAAATGTTTTTAAAACAGGTTTAAGACTCTTAAATTCCAATGGAAAGGTCATGACACTCGGTGAAATATTTTGCGAGTGACGACGACTCAAATGCGTTGTGCTAACACTTTTTAAACCATCATACAAAATTGAATAGTGCTTTTCGAACATTTCAACGGCATGTTCCGAAGAGTTCGGATCATAAGGTAAGGTCGCACCCCACACTTGGTCGAATTCATCTTTATCGTAACAATCAAAGAACTCGGTAAACCCTGCAATTAAGTCCATTTTAGAAAAGACGATATAAACAGGTGCAAAAACTTCTAGACGCTCTGTTAAATCTTGAATGCGTGCACGCAAATTTTTCGCTAATTTAATTGATTTTTCAGGACTTTGACTGACCAATTCCGCCACAGAAACAATCACAATCAGACCATTAATAGGTGCTTTAGAACGGTTTTTCTTTAAAATATTTAAAAAGCCCAACCATTCAGAATGATCTTCGGCATAAACAGAATAACGTCCCGCAGTATCGAGTAATACACCATCTGTTGAGAAAAACCAATCACAGTTACGTGTTCCGCTTAGTCCTGCTGAAACCATTTTTTGATGGGTTTCTTCAAATGGAAAGCGTAAACCTGAGTTATAAATAGCAGAACTTTTACCCGCAGCAGGATTACCAATCACCATATACCACGGTAATTCGTACAATGCTGCACTTCCTTTTTTATCCCCCAATTTGGATTTACGGATAAGTTGAATCGACTCTTTGACTTGTTGATTGATCAACGAGAGCTCTTCTTTATTTTTTTGCTTGCCGTATTCAGCTTCTGTATCTTTCGTAATTGCGTCAGCTAATTCATCACCTTGTTGTTTATGACGGTAATGCTGAACCAGCTCGTAAATACCCCAAATGATCAATCCAAGAATATAAACAGCGACAACGATATAAAAGGTTTTTTGCGGAATCGAGTTATGCATGGCCATAATGGCCACAAAAAATGACAAAGCCACCATCGCTTTAGGATTGGTGACATACTGCCAAACATAACCGAGTATTGTATAAAATAATGTGTTCACAATTTTCTCAATCTAATTTAATTCTATTTAAATCGTTTCTGGTTCAAGCTGCTCTTCTTCTGAAAATGCTTGAATAAAAGCAAATGTTGACTCTTGATCCGTGCTGTACATCATGGCGGTTAACTCTTCTGGCAGGTGCATACCCAACATAAAACCAAAGATTTTGGCTAAATGCTGTGTATCCCCAAGATTTTGTTTTGTATATAAAAAATGATAAGTTTCAGTCGCAGTTTCATCGAATTTATTTTGTAGCTTTTTCACCACTTTCATGTCTGTGGCATCATCTAACATAAATAAGAAAGGTTGTTCTTGATTAAACTGTGGTAAGTCTTTTAACTGTTTTCGTTTAAAACTCTGTGCAAAATCAGTTTCATTGGTCACAACATTCAATACTTTTTTCGGCATTAAATTTTGAATATTGACTTGTGTATTTGCTAGACACCAACTCGAAGCATATTCAGCCGCGATATATTGCTCTTGCAGCCATATTTTTTCATCGACACACTCTTGATCAATTTCTGAGTCAACACTAATGACCAAGCTCACTTGACTAGTTTGATGAGAAATTTGTTCAAGAATGCGTAACCACTCGGTATAAGCGACACTTTTCCCAATGAAATGTGCTTCGATATGAATTTGTTCTGCAATGACGCCATTACTCTCAGACAACTGATTTTTAATGTCATTGAGATAATCGTCACTCCACTGATGGACCAAATCTTCTGCAAGTAAAACATGAATATTTAGGCGATTTAAACGTGAAACTGGGGCTTGAGATTGTGCAACAGAATCCGAGTCAACTTCTTGTGCGTAATTTGGATTAACCCAAGCTGGATGCATACGATATTGGTAGGCTAATTCGCTGTCATAAAACAACGTAGACTGTTTTAAATGATCAGCAATCAAATACAAACTTTCAGCATGCTGTTCCAATTGCTGTTGAATTAAAGCTTGAATGCGTTTTTCCCGCATGGTTGTTACATTAAAATCCGTCTCTTCATCGTCTGAAGTCAATTCATCCAAGTCTTTGATCCGATATGACAATACTGGCAAACCGTAGCCATTCAACAGATTTTGGTCTAACTCAGGACTTTTGAATTGCTGAATATCTTCAACAATTTGTTCATTTTCACCATAGCTATGCCATGCTGCAGATGAAAAGACATTAATGCTTATCTGTTGAATTTCTAACGGTTTCGGTTTGGCTTGCTCAATTGCTTCAAGTTCTTTTTGTTCCGCCTGTTCCTCAGCTTTTTTTTGTGCTTCTATTTTTTGTTCTTTACGAAATTGAATACCTTTGTATATGAAATATGGCGATAAAATTAGCGCACATAAAACTAAAGGCAATAGGAAAAAGTAAGATATTAGATCTATTGCAGAGGGATCAAATCCTGTATCGCGCCAGTAAAAAATGATACATGCAGTGCACAATAAAAATAGTGTCGTAAACGTACCAATGATTAATTTAATCACAAGAATTCCCCATTAAGGCATAACAGGTTTCAGCATTATCTTCCTGTTTATTTGGCTGTAAAAAAGCCCCCTGTCCTAAACCGATTCCGCTCAAGGCGTTTAAACAAACAGGTTTCATTTCTTCTTTTTTTAAAATCAAGCGAATATCCATCATTAAGGTTGGACTGCACCACGTTTGAATCATTCTCTTCAACTTTTTGCTTCGCGCTTGATTAGGTAAATAGCTCAAGTAATCTTCGTGAGAAAGTGGACCGATCACAATTTCAATTTTTTCATCAATTTGTTTTACACTTTCACCGCAAAAGGTATTTAAACCCAACAAACTCGGCTGACTACCACCCAAGCACGTACGCTGCTCTTCTTCAAAAACAAATGTTTCAGGAATGAATTCGCGCACCGTAAATTCATGATTAAAAATACAACTCAACATGGTTTTCAATGCGTACGCTGTATTATTTTGTCCCTGCATTAATCCTGAAAATTCAGCAAAGTAATCATCTAAATCGGGTTGTTCGTGTTGACTACGAACATAACCATTTAAGGCATGTAAAATATCTAAATAGTGGTTATCTTCTTCAATTTCATAGCGAATAGGTAAATGGTAATTGATACTGGCATCAACATAATGCGCTGTAAGTTTATGGTTAAAAAGACCTAAAAATTTCTGCGTTTCTTGGCGTTGTTGACGTGCACTGAGTTTAATTTTATTGGTATAGCTATAAGGTAAAGCGCCTTGGATACCTGTCAATCCCACCATTAAATTGGTAATTTGAACTTTGTTATTCTCTAAATTTAAAGCCTCAATTTCTGTATTTGGAAAATTAAGATTCAGCGAACTGTCAAACTCAAAATCATTTGCCCAATGGCTTTGTGCTTTTCCATAAGGCGCATGCCTTAACAGTCGTGTCGCTTGTATAAACTCATAAGCGGTAGGTTCTTGAAAAAGTCCCTCAACTACAGAGCTTTCTTGCCACCAACGTTCTGAACGCATTGGTATAACTCCTGTTGAGTGTTCGCATCAAAAACCAAGACATCGACAAAACTATTCATATTGACCTTTAAATTAAAAATATTGGTCAATAATTGACTGAAAATATATAGACTATGCCCTCTGAATATATCTGCATCAATTTCTAATTTAACTTGAAGTCCACGAACAAATAATGGAAAAGGTTTACTTTCAACGAGTTTTTGTTTCGTTGAAAATTGAATATTTTTAATCGAATCAATAATAATTTGATTTTCTTTCGATGTAGGTAAGTTATAGAGCTCTAATAATTCCTTAATATGGGCGACCGTATCACCTTTCATTAAAGACATATTATTGAGTGATAAATGAGAAATGACACGCCACTGCTCTTTCTTATTCTGTTCAAAATAATGCGGAATCGATGGACGTTTTAACATTAAGGCACGACGCGCCAAATTACTGTCATTGAGCGTTAAAGCATTCTGATCTTTATTATAACTTTCATAAGGTAATTCACGATTACTACATAAAAGTTCAGTACTAATAAAATCAGATTGGGTACTATACGGATCTAATGAGCGTGAGACAATTGAATAATTCAGTTCCTGATATTTATTCTTCATCTGCTGTGGATTCAAGCTATAGAAAAACTGAACTTTATCTTGGTGATAATGGCTCATCGCAAAGAACGGTAACACTGGATAATACACTTCATCCTGATTACTTTTTTCACGCACCATATTCATTTTTACAATTGAATATGCTTGATAATATTCAGGATGATGCGCATCCGTGATTAGTGGATATTCCATACGCTTATGATTAATTTTTTGTGGTTCCGCCTGCTTTTTAAATAAATTAACGATCGGCGTTGAAAATAATTTAAAGTTAGCTGCGTTGAGTTCAGAATAATTACGTATAGACGCTTGATCATTCAGGTTCAATTTAAAATGCATTTGCACTTCAAATTCACTATGTTCCAAACTCAAGTATTTAATGAAATCGAGATTAAGTTTTAGAAAACTAAATTTTTCTGGAACGCAGAAGTATTCCATCAACAAACGATAGGCGTGATGCGTATGCTGATCTATAGGAAGGACGCTTTGAATTTCATCAAAACCCATGACTTCAAATGGATTAGAAATATCAAAAACATGCAGCCCTACTCGAATTGAAAAACTGGTGCTCGATTTAAAAATACTGTCGAGCACTTGGAGTGGAAAATTCGAAATGGCATCCAAAAAAATCGGCAATTGTTCTTGCGCCAATAATGCATGTTTATTTGAAAAAATTTCAAAACCTAAATTCAAGGTCGCATTTTGATTTAAATGCATATGCGCAGATGGATGCGTTTTGAAATTTAATTGTTTTAATTGAATCGGTAATAACACCACATCTTGTACGGTTTGATATTCACATTGAACACCACGGGTACTTTTAGCTTTTAAAGTTGTCGCTTTAGGAATCGGGTGTCGTTCTGTCAGTTGCTTAATTTTATTAATATCTTCAAAGCTTACAACCGAACATGCTGGAAATGGTTTTAAATATTGAGGAAACATGACCTCAAAAATGGAACGAGTAAAAACGTCATAGCTATCTGCGAGCTTTTTATCAATACGTGCAGAAATTAAAGAAAATGCCTGAATTAAACGTTCAATATGTGGGTCGTCAATCTGTTCTTGATTTAAAGACAAACGTTGTGCAATTTTTGGGTATTTACTGGCAAACTCACGGGACTGTTGTCCAAATTCCTGTAGTTGTTTTTCGTAATACGGTAACAGCTCTTCTATCACAGATAACCCACTTGATTAAACTCTTGGTGAAATAACATATTGTTGTGTTGTTGGTTTTAATAAAGCATCAAAAACGACAGGTTCATATAATGGATGAATATTGAGATAGGCTTGAATACTCAAACACAAAGCTCCCATATTATGACCATCCATTAACATCTCGACTCGAATCTGTTTGAGTCTTGGCTCATGTGCTGCAATCGACTGTTCGATTGATTGGCAAATCTTGTCACGATCAGTTGGATTTGCCGTCGACAAACCTACAAAGTCAATAATCCCAAATTGTAAAATGGACTTTTTAGCTAAGGGAAAATCATCAATAAAATCATCAAGTTTTGCTACACGGCTATTCAATAAATCTTCTAAGTCGGAAGCCACTGATTCGCGTAATTCTTGCAAAGACAAACCTTGAGTTTGCTGTGCATCTATAGGAAGTAGACGGTCAAATAAAGTTGTTCTAAAACCGTAAGGATAGAGCTGATCGAGATTCATATCTTCTTATAAATATTAAAAAAATTAAAATAGAGGCTAAACAAGTTAGCCTCTATCTGAATCCATCTATTACGCTGCGTATGATGCAGTGTTATTAGACAACGACCATTTCTTCGTTACAGCACCTTTCGCTGTACCGTTAATGTCTTGTTGGTTGTACGTCCACTCAACAGCAGCGTATTTCAAACCAAACGATTCATGCGGGACACCTTCATCATTTACTGTTGGCGTAACGCTTGAAACGAGTACATGTTTCAATTTAATTTGAAGATATTTAATACGTTTGTCGCCATTTGCACGGTAGAAATCAATCTGAACTTCGTCAAATGTATAACCCGCAGAACACGCTTCCCAAAGTTTTGGGCTGGTCGCATCAAGGTCTTTCACAAAAAGCATATCCGAATGTTCTACACGTTCTGCAGTATGACCACCAACACTTGAAGATGTTGCAGATTTTGGTTGACGAATATTGTGCGTCCAAGAATTTACTTCTAACCAACTCTTATGTTCAGCATCACGTGATTCGCCATCTACTTTGTACTTACCACGAAATTGAATGTATATATCTTTCATTGTTCTCAAAACCTATTTTATTTAAAGTTATTATAAAGTTGTCTCAAAAATTAATTTGAGGACTGAGGCAACTCGGTCACAAGTCGTAAAGAAACAGACAACTCATCCAACTGGAAATGCGGTCGTAAAAAGACCACAGATTTGTAGTGACCCGGTAATGCAGGGTTTTCTACAACTTTTACAGAAGCTTCGCGTAATGGATATTGCGCTTTTGCTTCTTGAGATGCACCATCATCAAGTAATACGTACTGTGATAGCCATTCATTTAAGAATGTTTCAACATTACCTGCAGAGGCAAAACTACCCACTTTGTCACGCATCATTGCTTTTAAATAATGTGCAATACGTGAAACCGCCATGATGTACTGGATTTGACTTGATAAAGCAGAGTTTGCATTTGCAGTATCGCTGTCATATTTCTTTGGTTTTTGAGCAGATTGCGCACCAAAAAACGCGGCATAGTCAGTATTTTTGCAATGTACCAATGGGATAAAGCCTAAATCACTGAGTTCTTTTTCACGACGGTCCGTAATTGCAATTTCAGTTGGACATTTAAAAACAACTTCACCATCGTTGGTTTTAAAGGTATGTACAGGTAAGCCTTCGACTAAACCGCCACCTTCAACCCCACGAATGGCAGCACACCAACCATGCATATCAAATGCATTGGTCAAACGTGTGCCAAATGCATAGGCTGCATTCATCCATAAATATTCATTGTGGTTTTCGCCTGAAACCTCTTCAACATAGTTAAAGCCTTCAGTTGCAGTACCTTCTTTTGGATGATAAGGCAAACGCCCCAATACACGCGGCATCGTCAATGCAACATAACGTGCATCATCGCTTTCACGGAATGAGCGCCACTGTACATATTCGGCTGTTTCAAAGATTTTTGACACATCACGTGGACGGTCGATATCAGTGAAAGACTCTAGTCCTAACATATTTGGACTTGCAGCAGAAATAAACGGTGCGTGAGCAGCAGCAGCCACATGCGAAATTTGTTCAAGCAAATACATATCTGAAGGTGTACGATCAAACTCAAAATCACCGATTAAAGTTGCATAAGGTGCGCCACCGAATGAACCATATTCTTCTTCATAAATTTTCTTAAACAACGTACTTTGGTCAAAATCAGTCGCACCCTGAAAATCCTTGATTAACTCTTTTTTCGTTGTATTTAACATACGAATTTTTGTTAATGAATTCGACGGAGTTTCTTGGCAGAAGTAATATAGACCACGCCATGTTGACTCAATTTTTTGAAATTCTTCATGATGCATAATTTTGCTAAGCTGCGAAGAAATTAAAGCATCAATTTCAGCAATACGCTTATCAATTGATAAGGTCATATTCTCAGAAACAGTAATAGTTCCTGCCATGACTTCTTTCGCAAGTTCACCGATTAAACTTTTAGCACGATCATGTTCTTGATCTGTACGTGCGATTCGACTTTGCTCAACAATAGAATCTAAAAGTGAATATTCTTCGGTTTCAAGATTTGTCGCAGTTGCAGTATTAAAATTACTCATTTCCCGCCTCCACGCTTAATTTGCGAATTTGGTCAGTATTATTTAAGACTTCATCAAGCAAGTCTTCTAAGCGTTCATTATTCGAAATTTTATTGCGCAAATCCGATAAACGCTCACGTGCAGCAACCAATTTTTGTAAAGGATCAACCTGTTGCACTACATGTTCAGGTGTGAAATCCGCCATACTTTTGAATGTTAAGTCGACAGACATTCTGCCGCCTTCTTCAGTCAAAGTATTCTCAACTTGGAAGTTTGCACGCGGTGCAAGAGATTCCATTACTTCATCAATATTGTCTAAATCAACATTAATAAATTTTTTATCTTTTAATTTGGTTTTTTCGACTTCAGAAGCTGCGGAGAAATCACCTAAAACCCCGACAACAAACGGTAATTCTTTAATTTCCTTACCATCACCGACTTCCACGTCATATGTCAATTGCACGCGTGGAGGACGAATACGTTGTAGCTTTTTTTGCACACTTTCACGTTTTGCCATGAGTGTTATTTCCTTGTTATTTATTTTTTCAATGTATCAAAAGGCGATGAACCTGCTGCTGGTTTTCTCACCGGAGTAGGAACTGTTTGTTTCACATGTGATTTGACAGTTGTGTTCTGCTTCGCTTGTGTCGTTTTCTTTGCTTGTGTATTGGTCTGTTTTTTAGTTTTTGGTTGACTAGATTTTTTAAACTTCACAGTACTAGCCACCGTTTCAACACTTTTTTCATCCAAATCAGAACTGATATATGCTTTTTTATCAAGTGATGGCTGAATATAACGAATGTTATCAGCAAGAACTTTTGCTGGTGAATAAGTACTCTCATCCAAAGTGCGATTTTCATTATTACGCATTTGATTCAACGCATTATGAGAGATAGCCACACCTGCCAAAAATGTTACATCTGTTAAATCTGGAGAGTAATAATTATTTAATCTGAGTGAGTTTACAACTTGTAAAGCTTTTAAATTATAACCATTCACCTGATATTTCTTTGCAATATCAACTAAAATTTCATTTTTAAGTGCGCTATTTTTTTTATTTTTCTTGTCACATAATTGGTTGTAATAACTAATGATTTCTAAATCAGTATCACCTAAAGCTAGCGGATAATCCTTTACACAGGACTTATTTACCGTCGTCACCTCATCCTTTGCCAAAGCTATCTGGGAAAAACATGTCGCTAAAATTAAGGGTGTAAAAACACAAATTTTTTTCAAAATTGCCTCTGGTCTATCCATACACATGAAAGAAAACATAGTTTATTTGGAGAAATCACCACTTATGTTCTGTGGGTTTTCTCTTCGTTTATAGAAAAATATTAAGGTGCGCAAATTTAACAAAATATAACAGCATGGAGTCAATACAAAATTCCGCAAAAAGCGACCTAGTTTGTCAACTATTTGTTTTTTTTTGTTTCTTTTTTTTAAATTAACTTTTTCATTTTTTAAATTTCTCTGTATTATATCGCCTAAAGTTAGACGCCAAAAAAGCGCAATGCGTTGATTTTAAAAATTTATTTTTATAGCAAGAATAATGAGATCACAGTTCACCATTTAATTTTTTTGTACTGTGTATTTTAAATCTGATGAGTTTTTTATGAATAATTTAAAAGTTTTAATTACAAAACTATCCCCTCATGCACGTATATCACTTGAAAAATCCGCCAATACTTGCATTAATCAACAAAATTACGAAATAGAAATAGAGCACTTTTTACTCGAAATACTCAATCAAAATGATAAAAATGACCTTCAAATATTACTTGAAAAGTACAAAGTTTCACGTGAAGGTTTAATCAACGATCTGAAGGAAAGCATTTCACAGTTACCAAAAGGTAATACTCGTACTCCTATTTTTGCTAAATCTATTGTGCGTTTACTTGAGCAAGCATGGTTACTGGCATCTGCTGAACAAAATCCTTTAATTCGAAGTAGTCATTTGCTTGTTGCATTTTTGACAGCGCAAGATCTTTACCAAATTGCAATACGCGCCTCAAGCTTATTTGAACTTTTACCAATCGATACGATTAAGCACAAATTCTTGGACCTCTGTGCGAAAAGTGTTGAAAATGAAGATTACACCAATGAAGTGAATGATCATCAAAATAGTCAAAGTCTTCAATCACCAGCTTTTAAAACGCCTGCCTTAGATCAATACACCATTAATCTAACTGAAAAAGCTAAAAATGGTGGTATTGACCCTGTGATTGGTCGTGAATTTGAAATTCGTTTGATGCTCGATATTTTGATGCGCCGTCGACAAAACAACCCTATTTTAACTGGTGAACCAGGTGTAGGAAAAACGGCTGTTGTTGAAGGTTTGGCTTTAAAAATTGCAACCAATCAAGTCCCAGATGCACTTAAGAATGTCAGTATTCACACGCTAGACATGGGCTTACTTCAGGCTGGAGCAAGTGTAAAAGGTGAATTTGAGAATCGATTAAAACAAGTCATTCATGAAGTTCAAGCCTCTGCTCACCCTATTATTCTATTTATAGATGAAGCTCATACATTAATTGGTGCGGGTGGCCAAGCAGGTCAAAATGATGCTGCAAACTTACTTAAACCTGCGCTTGCACGCGGAGAATTACGTACGATTGCGGCAACCACTTGGGCTGAATATAAACAATATTTTGAAAAAGATGCTGCATTAAGTCGTCGTTTTCAAGTGATTCAAGTTACCGAACCAACGGAAGACGTTGCGATTGATATGCTTCGTGCCATGATTCCTGTTATGGCAAAGCATTTCAGTTTACAAATTGATGATGAAGCGATTGTCACGGCTGTCCATGCTTCACATCGTTATATTACCGGTCGCCAACTGCCAGATAAGGCGATCAGCGTACTTGATACAGCTTCTGCTCGCGTCGCACTAACGCAAAATGCGCAACCTGTAAAATTAGATCAACTTCAAGCGCAGTTACATAACCTTAAGCTTGAACTGGCAATTTTAGAAAATGAACACAAAAACATCCCTATTCATCATGAGCGAATTGAAGCTTTAAATCATGAGTTGATTACACTAGAACAAGAAATTCAGGCGACTGAAAAGCAGTGGCAAACTGAACTTGATCTTGTTCGCCAAATTCAAGCATTTGAAAACGAAGCTGTCGATAACGCTGAATATATCGAGAAAGTGAGCGGACTTCGAAATGAACTTGCTCAATTACAAGGTCAAACACCCTTAGTATTTGAACGTGTGAATGCTCAAATTATCAATGAAATCATTTCTGACTGGACTGGTATCCCAGTGGGTAAAATGGTTAACGATGAAATCAAACAAATTTTAAAATTAGAAGACCAACTAGAACAGCGTGTAATGGGACAAGATTATGCGTTACATCAATTGGTTCAAGGCATAAAAACTTCTAAAGCAAAATTAGAAGATCCGAACAAACCACAAGGCGTATTCATGCTTGTTGGCCCAAGTGGTGTAGGTAAAACTGAAACTGCCCTAGCCCTTGCCAATGAGCTTTATGGTGGTGAATCACATCTCATTACAATCAATATGTCTGAGTATCAAGAGGCACATACAGTTTCATCCTTAAAAGGTGCCCCTCCAGGCTATGTTGGCTATGGTCAAGGGGGTGTATTAACTGAAGCTGTTCGTCGTAATCCATATAGCGTTGTTTTATTAGACGAAATTGAAAAAGCACATAGTGATGTTCAAGAGTTGTTCTACCAAGTCTTTGATAAAGGCACATTAGAAGATGGTGAAGGTCGTTTGATCGACTTTAAAAATACGACAATTTTATTAACATCAAATGCCGGTTCAAGCGCCATTATGCAAGCCTGTGTGAGCCAACCAGTTGAAGAATGGCCTACGGCAGAAGAATTGATTGATGTATTAAAACCAGCTTTATACAAGCAGTTTAAACCTGCATTTTTGGGTCGTATGCGTATTGTGCCTTATTTCCCACTACATGATGACTTACTGGTCCGTATTATTCATCATAAATTAGGAAAAATTACAGCACGTATTCATAAACAATATGGAACTGAAACTCGCTATACAGATGATTTAGTTGAATTATTGTTAAGCCGTTGTACAGAAGTAGATAGTGGCGCACGTAATGTTGATAACATTTTAAATTCGAGTGTATTACCCTCTCTTGCGACTGAGCTATTAATGGCAATGAGTGAACAAAAAATTCCATCACTTATCGAAATTGATGTAAAAGATGATGACATTATTTATTTACTTGACCCAAAAGCTAAACTTACTAAAAAACGCAATACCAAGAAGCCGAAAACTGTAGAAGCCTAAGTTAGGAAATAAGTAGAATATGAGTCTGGAACTCGAAACATTATTGCAACCCATTTCTGAGGATCAACCTTGTGGGAGTGATTATTCATTTTCGAATGATTTTCACGCAATAAAAAAAGCTAAAACGCAGGATGATCCATTACTTGATCAAGGTGATTGGATCGCCGAACCCAAACAAGCGGATTGGGGCTTTGTTCATCAAAAATCATCCGAATTGTTATGTGAACAAACGAAGGATATCCGACTCTATGGTTGGTTACTTGAGGCTTGGACGCATATTCATGGTTTTGCTGGTATTGCAAAAGGTATTGAACTGACTCAGCGTAGTCTTGAAAACTATTGGATACAGTTACACCCTGAAATTGAAGATGAAGATCTTGATCAGCGTTTAGGTTTGCTTCAAGGAATAATTAATCAGATTCCAATACTGATTAAAACTGTACCTATAGTTAGTGCGAGTGCAGCATATTCATTGGCTGACTATGAACGTATGCTTCATCAACAAAATCAACGTCGTAAATCGAGTCACGATGATGATGAACAAGATGACAGCATTAATGAAATGGAACAATTTGAACATGCCTTGTTCAACACATCAAAATCAATTCAGTATCAATCTTATCAACAATTTTTAGAAATCCTAAAAGTTTGGCAAAATCTAAAAGATACTTTAGATCAATTGATGGGATTAGATGCGCCAAGTTTTGCTGGTATTGACTCACAAATTGAAATGATTCATTTGAGTTTAAAAAAGATTTATAAAGCAGATGCATTTATGAATTCGACTTCAACTGAAACATCATCAACGACTGTAAGCGAAACTCCAACAGCCTCCGCTATGCAACATGTGCAAAAAGATATGCAAATACAACAAGAACAAAATGCGCAACAATTTAAACCGCAAGCACAGAACCATTTAGAAAACCGCGAACAAGCTATGCGTGTTTTGCAAGACATTGCGGATTATTTCCAAGTGAATGAACCTCATAGCCCTGTTAGCTATATGTTGCAAAAAACGATTAAGTGGTCGCAAATGCCATTACACGAATGGCTAACGCAAGTCATTAAAAATGAAAATCCGCTTGAAGCCGTACAAGAAATGTTAGGCGTTCAACAACAATCTAATGAATCAAATAGCGACTGGTAACATCAATGTTTAGAGCAGAAAAAATTTTATGGGGTGAAGGTTTATTTTTACGCCCTCAACACTTTCAATTGCAAGATGCATATCATGAGCAGCGTCTAAACCATACCGTTCGTGCAACAATCCCTTTTGCTTATGGCGTTCAAAGCCTGATTTTCGATGAGTCACAAATAAGCACCAATACATTAGCTTTAAATAAAGTTGAAATGATTTGGCAAGATGGTGAAATTTATCAAGCACCTGCACAAGATTTATTGCCCGAACCGGTATTGTTAGATTCATTAAATTTACGAGGTGAAATGCAGGTTTATTTAGCATTACCGATCGTGCAACCCAACAAGCGTAATGTTAATTTTGAAGAAAACACCCAATCCAGTCGCTATCATTCACATCTGACACAAACTCACGATTTATTTACTGATGCGACGGCAGCGGAGATTACGCTACTCCGTCGTCGTGCTGAATTTAAAATTTTTGAGTTAGGCCAAGAACCACAACATAATCTTGATGGTTTCTTATATATGCCGATTGGGAAAATTAAACGACAAAGTTCGGGGAATTTTGTACTGGATTATCAATTTATCCCACCGATTTTACATATTAGTTCATGTGAATCTTTAATCACTGGCTTGAAACGTACACTGAATATTATCAAAGCCAAAATTAAAACGATTCAATCGAATAATCGTGAAAATGAACAAAAGTTAATTGAATTCCGTTCAGGTGATATTGTTTCATTTTGGCTAGTGAATGCATTAAATACTGCGCACGCAACACTTAATCATTTATTGCAATATCCGCTGATTCATCCTGAACGATTATATTTTGAATTATTACGTTTGACTGGTTCATTATTAACATTTTCAACAGCTTATGAAGTTGATCAATTACCGCAATATCAACATCATAATTTGCAAGAAAGTTTTGCTCAACTTGATGTCATTTTGCGAGATTTACTCGACACGATTATTTCTAACCGTTACATCAGTATTAACTTGAAAGAAACGCGCCCATCATATTGGGTTGGTAGTTTAGAAAGTGACAAAATCACTCGTGACTCTCGCCTTTATCTTGCTGTATCAAGTAGTGCAATGCCTACGCATGACATTATTTCCTATGTACCGTTACGCTTCAAAGTCGGCAATACCATTGATGTTGAACAACGTGTGATGGCTGCTTTACCTGCCGTTCCATTACAACATATGATGCAAGTACCAACTGCAATTCCTGTACGTTCTGGGGTCAGCTATTTTGAAGTTGAACCAAATAATGACTTATATCAACGGATGCTGGATTCAGAATCAATTTGTGTCTATATCCCTGCAGGCTTCCAAGATATTTCGATCGAACTTATTGTTGTGATGAATGGATAAGGCATTAAAATGAATACTTCAAACAATGCACCCTCTTTATTTGATGATGGCCAAATTGGACTGGGTGCATCAAAACCCATAACTGAAACAAAAGTAAACAGCTCTACAAATCTTGTTGATCTTTTGCATGATGGTTTTTACATTGTATTTCTTTTGAAAAATCAATATGTACCTTCAAATCCAACGAGTTTTAGGACAAAAATTTTAGATTTATTAAATCGTTTTGAAAGTCAGGCAAGAAAACTTCAGTTTAGTAATGATGATATTACCGATGCTAAATATGCCTATTGTGCTTTGTTAGATGAAACAATTGTGACTCAACAAGATGCGCGATTTTTCGACTTGCAAAATAATTGGATGATGAATCCGTTACAGTTAAGTCTTTTTGGTTCGCAACTCGCTGGCTATCGTTTCTTTGAAAATTTAGAACAAATTCGCTCGAAAAACAAAGAGCGCCTTGCTGCTCTAGAAGTTTACCATTACTGCATGTTACTTGGTTTTCATGGTAAATATCGTCTTGAATCGATTGAAATGCTCAATTCATTGGTTGCACGTGTTGGTGATGAAATTGATTACATGAAAGGCAAAAAAGCATTTTCACCTTTTGCAGCATTGCCTGATCAAATTAAAAATATCATTCATCGTGAATTGCCATTTTTCTGGATTTTAATTTTTTGGGCATTGTTTGCAGTATTGGCTTTTGGTGGTTTGAAATACATGTTGTCTAACCAAAATAACAAGGCATTATCTCAATACCAAAATGTAATTACAGCCCCGTCAGAACAAGCTTATATCACTATTCATTTACCATAAGACTAAAATAAAATGGCAAACGAAAAATCGAATAATGTACGTATTTTACAGTCAATACAAAAAAATAATTTACCACCAATTGCACATGCTGCAATTGGTTTTTTAGTGGGTGCTGCCTTAATTATTGTTGCTGGTCTGGGTTATTTCTATCTTTCATCAGATGATTCATCCAATAATGAACCAAGATCAGTTCATCAGGATCAAAAGCCCGAATCTGGACAACCAATACAAGCTAAAAACCAAGTTTTACAAGATATGGATGTATTGGCACACCAATCGAGCAATCTTACTTCAGCCAATCTTGATAATGAAGATTCGAAAGAGTCTGACAATATCTATTCTAAAGAAATTGGCACAGCATTTAATCATGGCCATAGTGAAACAGTAGCATCAAGTAATCTGTCACAGCAAAAATCAGCTTCGCCATTTAATTTAGAGCAACCTAAACCACAGACGGTTCAACAAAAACCAACTGTCATTAAAAATTCTACAGCTACAACAGCCGCAAAAACACCAGTTAAGCCAACACAAAGTGTAACGGTTCATACCACTAAACCAGCAACAGTAAAACCAGCTCCTGCAGTTGAAGAAAGTTATGAAGAACCAATGGGTGGTACGCAAATTTCTGAAACAAAACGTCCGAAAGTAAGTTCTGCCACAAATGTAAGCACTTCAGCCACACCATGATCATTTTCTTGATGGGTTGTTTTCTTGCTTTAGCACTGGTCACAGTGCTTTGTTTTTCTTATGAAGTCAGAGTTAAAGTTTTAGACTTTTTTTACGACTTAATTCCTCAAAGTAAAAAGCGCATTCAAAATGCCCGCGAATTTGCTTATGAGTTCAACTATGCTGCTGCACCAAAGCAAATTCAATCACATTGGCATTTGCAACAATGGTGGATTCTTTTTGTAGGATTCATACTTTTTGCCAGTATTTTGGTTTTTGCTTTTACCCGTCCTGTTACTGCAAGCAAAGTCGAGGCTGACTATTTAAGAAAGGCTGATCCACAAATCTATGCAATGTTAGATGGTCAAGTGTTGGATGCGCCGCCTGAAGTCGAAGAATATCTGGTGCAAGAAGCGATGGCCGAAGAAGCGACAACAATAGAGCAAGCTTCTATAATGGCATCAACGTTTAATCCTGAAATTCAGGATATTCATACACATTCATTTTCTACTGATGTTCCATCAGCTGATCGTAAATGGCATAAGATGAACCCACGCTATAAACAGCGATTATTGATGGTGTTTAAACTCATGCAAGAACGGCATGGTTATGAAATGGTCTTACTCGAAGGATACCGTAGTCCTGAGCGTCAAAATAACTTAGCCACCAATAAAAATACAACGCGTGCTAAAGGTTTCCAAAGTTATCACCAATTTGGTCTGGCGGCTGATGTTGCATTTAAACGAAATGGTAAAGTGGTGATTTCAGAACGTGACCCGTGGGCCATGCGCGGATATCAACTCTATGGTGAAGTTGCGGAATCTGTTGGTCTGACTTGGGGCGGTCGTTGGAAATCAATCCAAGACTATGGGCATACGGAATATCGCATGCCAGGCCTAAAAAAGACTGCTGAAATGGCTGCATTATTAACATCTGAAGGTCAACTGCAAGCCAGCAACATAAAAATAGAATAGTTCATTTTGATAAAAAGCCTTTCTTATGAGAAAGGCTTTTTTAATTATTGAATATATGCTTTTAATTCTTCTAAAACTTGTGATGTCTTTTCTGCATGTAACCAATGTCCTGCATGTTCTATTTCAATTAATTTTGCTTGAGGAAACTGTTGTACAAGCGCATTTAGATGTTGTTCTTTAGATATATAAGGTGATAAACCACCCTTTATGAATAAAGCTGGATTTTGCCAAACTTTATCTGCATTCACCCAACCTGTAATCTCTTGATAATGTTGATATAACGCTTCAACATTAAATAGCCATTGCCCTTTACTAAATGATTTCAGCAGGAATTGAATGATCATATCAGTCTGTATATAGCCTTTCATTATTTCTATGGCTTGTGCTCGCGATTGTATTTGAGCCTTTTCTACAGCAAATAAGGCCTTAAAAATTTCATCGTGATGGCTTTCTTGATATGCAAATGGTGCAATATCCAAAACAGCTAGTTGATTTACCCTTGGAGAATTTAAAGCTAAATACATTGCAACCTTCCCACCCATTGAATGGCCGATCACAGAGAATTGGTCAATGTGTAATGTATCTAAGGTTTCCAGTATATCTTGTGCCATTGTTGGATAATCCATTTCTGCACTGTGTGCTGATTTACCATGATTACGTAAATCAATTTGGATTACTGTATGTGTATTTTGAAATTCTCTTGCCAGCATGCCTAAATTACTGAGACTTCCGAATAAACCATGAATAAAAATTAAAGGTTTTTTCGTAGAATCTGAATTTGGGTGCAATTCATAATTTAAGATCATTGTTGAGTAACTACTTACATTTTTCTTTATGATGCTTCGTTGATGGCATTTAATCAATTGCCAATTTTCAATAAAAACTGCTTAGGCTATTTAAAATGCAAATAACATTTGCTTAGGCTATTTTAAGTTATAGTAGCGCCTAAGCAAAAGCGCTTATTTAATAAATAGATTCAATGCTTAAAAATATTTAACGGTATTTTTAAATAACGTATGCCATTTTGTTCTGGTTCTGGAAATTTACCTGCATCCATATTAATTTGTATGGCAGGTAATATAAGTTTGGGCATTGATAACGCTGCATCGCGTTGATTTCTCATTTCCACAAAGTCAGCCTTTATCGTTCCTTCATGAATATGAATATTTTGTTTTTTTTGTATTTCAATCGAACTTTCGCAAATATAGTCATGACGTCCTTCTGGTAGATAATCATGACAAAGAAAGACACGCATATCCGCTGGTAAATCATACAATTTTTGTACGGAATCAAATAAGCTTGCCGCACTGCCCTTAGGAAAATCACATCGTGCTGTGCCATAATCCGGCATAAACAAGGTATCGCCAACAAAAACTGCATCGTCACCGATCACATAACTTAAACAGGCTGGTGTATGCCCAGGTGTAGGAATGTTATATGCCTCTAATTTACCAATTTTAAAATGCTCATGATCAGCGAAGAGATAATCAAAGGACTGATGTGAATTAAAATAATTCATATCAAAATTGTAGATTGCACAAAAGGTTTCTTGCACAACGCCAATATTATGGCTCATGGCAATTTTTCCGCCAAGTTTAGCTTGTAGATATTGCGACGCTGTTAAATGATCTGCATGTACGTGGGTTTCCAAAATCCACTCTACACTTAGGCTATTTTTTTGAATAAAATCTATAATTTGATCGGCATGTGTGGTATGGATTGATGCAGAAGCCGCATCATAATCTAAAACACTGTCGATAATGGCACATTTCCTAGTGTCAGGGTCTGCAACTACATAACTGAATGTATTGGTATTTTTATCAAAAAAATCTTGCACACATACCCGATTTGACATCAATTTGCTCCTGCAAACTTTCGGTGAATATAAACACCCAAAATCATAGCTACAATAAAATAAATAGCTTGGTAAAATCCAAGGCCAATTAAAGTAAATGCTGGTGCTGGACAAATACCTGCAATTCCCCAGCCTATGCCAAAAAGAATACTGCCTAATATAAGCTTTGAATCTATCTGATTATTCTGAGGTAAATCTATTGCACTTCCATCCAATGTTTTTGGCGCCGCTTTTCGGACAGCTATCTGAAACGGTATAAATGCCACAGCAATTGCACCCAACATAACGAATGCAAGACTTGCATCCCAATTCCCTGTTATATCAAGAAAATTTAGAACTTTCTCTGGATTTGACATGCCTGAAAACATTAATCCAATCGCAAATAATCCACCAAACAAAAAAGCCAATACATTTTTCATCATTGAGCTCCCAACACGTGTCGCATAACATAGACAGTAATTGCCCCAGCAAGCATAAAACTACCTGTTGCTACAAATGAGCGTTTTGAAAGTCGGCTAATTCCACAAATGCCATGCCCGCTGGTACAACCAGAACCCATCCGTGTGCCAAAACCCACGAGTAAACCTGCGATAATCATCATCCACGGACTGGCATTTAATTCAATATTGGTTATTGTTAGCTGTGCATACGCAAAAGGAATAATAAATAAGCCCGCCAAAAACCAAAATGCTGGTGTTTTGAATAGTGTTAAAGGATTCATTACTTGAGCTATCAATCCACTGATCCCTGCTATACGTCCATGAACATATAGATAACCCACAGCGGCCAGACCAAGCATCACGCCACCAAGAAATGCTGTTAAAAAAGGATGCATACACAAGCCCACAAGAACAATATATGTTTTTATAATATGTTATTTATGGAAAGTTGCAAGTGATTCAGATTATTTTCTTGTTCAAGTTTTATTCTTGATCATATGTAGCAATTAAAATTTCATCTAAGGCCTAGCCAAAACTGATCACTTTATTAAGTTAAATTTTATAAAGTTGAAAATTCACTGAATATTTCCTCGGTAATTTTTTAACCCACCGCATTTATTGTTAATTTTTTATTATCAATTATAAATCAGTACTAATATCACTCAGGGCTTCCCCCATCCAGTCGACTACTTCAGATCCCAGCTCAATAATCTGCGACATGTCAATTCCTGCAGCCCAATCCGTACTACTCGAATTGTCTTGCTTTTGCGTCTCCTCGACCATTAGTTATTCCAACTGAACGATTTGTTGCTCTAAACTGTGCGTCGGTACAGCGTCTTGATGATTCTGTATTGTCATTTATAATTCCTTAGTCTTTTAGCCTTAATGTATTTTTTGATTATTCTGCTTCAAACTCTTTTAAAACTTTTTCTACAAACCACCATGGAAAACGTTGAATCCCATGATTCATTTTCAAAATTTCAGCACGCTCAATTTCTGCAATAAATGATGCTTGCTGTCCATCAGTAGAATTGTCAAAAATATAACTTCGATCTGTTACTTCAATTGCTTGCATCAGTAAATCCATACTACGGTAATAGCGTTTACGAATTTTTTGCTCAGGTACACCATGACCGCCTGTTTGCACACGATACTTTACACGGGAAATATTAATAAGCGGATCGATAGTCGAAACATAATATAAATAGGTTTTAAATCCTTTTCGTTTGGCTTCTCTTAAAAACTCTACTTTAGAGATATGCGACATAACTGTTTCAAAAGTAAAACTAATTTTCAAATCAAGAAATTGAAGACGAATATAATCAATTATTCGTGCACAGAGATACGAATCAATTTGGTCTGAATGGAATTCGATTTTCCATCGATCTAAAATTATAGGCTCACGCGACATGAGTGGAATCATGTTCCCTTCTGAGGGTCGCTTTTTTTGTTGTAAAAAATGAATTAATGCTTCTGCATTTAAAGCAGGATGGTAATCAAATAAATTTACACGCTGCGAATGTTTTAATTGTGCTTCTAACTCATCCGCATTTAAATAAGCCCCAATATGATGGGGCAATAAATATTCTTTAACTGTACTTTTACCTGAACCATTTGGACCTGCAAACATCCTAATTCGAGGTTGTGGAGGCATAAATTAAACCGTTTCTTCTATTTTCTTTTTGCGTTTTAAAATTTGAGGAATTGAATCGAACTGAACAAAGTCTGAAGAGACATCTTTAAGTTGTATTTCTTGACCATTTTGCAGGCGTTGAACCAATTGCTGACCTTTGACATAAACCACAGCCGATGTTGCACTTGCTTGCTCAAAAGCATGGCGAAATGCATGAATTGCAAGATTTGGGATGAGATCATCCTCATACTGACTTGCTTTCATCACTGAAGTATAAGCTGTCATAGAACAACTCCTTAAACATCAAAAATAATGTGTCTCAACATATTATCACACTCCTTGCATTTGTCTATTTATCCACCAATAAAAGTGTCAACTATTTGGCTTATATATTGTTAAAACTTAAGAATTAAACACTCATAAAAACAATATTAAAGCTTGAAAGCTAGACAACTTCATATCAACCTTATTTTTAGAGTACAAATCATTGAAATAGGCTCAAAGATTAATGCAAAAAAAATAGCCACTTATTCAGTGGCTAAAAGAGAATGACATCAACAAGTTGATGTATCAGGACCACATATACAACAGGACCAGGGATGTCCGTACATAGTAATCGTCCTAACATGGTTATATTAGTGTGACCTGCTTATCATTTTAACCCTAATTCATATCATTTCCTGACAATATGGGTTTTCAATTATGAAGAATAAGCAATACATTCAAAACATGCTTATTTTCGTTTTATTTCATTCAATATAAACAATAACGTTTTGGGTCTGATACATCTTGCATATTGAGGCAAATATAAAAACTTGAGTATCGATCAAAAAACAAAAACTACCGAATCAAAAGCTATTTACTGTCAGTTGAACAAAATGCACTTTCATTCAAACCAGAAGATTGCAGACTTTCCTGTTGCTGCTGCAAATAATGCTGCGCTGCAAACTGCATCAGATTTGCCATTTCAAGAGTCGCGTTTTCTTGGGAAATTTTTAAAATCTGACGATAGGCATTGAGACGAGTACAAAAAGCCTGTGTTTGCTCCTGAGCAGTCGCTGACGATCCTTCAGCATCCAAAATTGTTTTGCTCAAATTGACTTGATCCGTATACTGCTGAATTTTTTGATTATATTCAGCTTGCGATAGCTTCTGCACTGATAGCTGTACAGTCTCAGCATGTGCAATAGCGGCAGCACTACAAAGCAAAGTAAACCAACAATTCTGAAAGATCTTCCTTGATTGCATCTAATTAGGCCTCATCACCTTCTTTCCAGATATCTTCGTAATCATCTGCGTCAATCATAAAGCGATAACCAACATCTAGCGCTAAATAAGGCAGCACTTCTGGTGCTAGTTCTTGGAATTTACGGATTGTCATCGTTTCAAAACTCTCCGCACCTTCTAACTCACCACCATAGATATACCAACTAACATTTTCTTCGCCTTCAGCAGGCTTACGAATACCGACGATTGGGTCTTTATTTAATGTATGTACTGCAACAGCAATAACATCGTCACCTTTGACTTCAACATAAGCTGAACCCACTTCTTCACATAATAATTTTTGCTCTGCGATAAGTTCTGCTAAAGGTGATGAATTCTGTGCATTTTTGGCCATGTAGGTTCTCTGGCATTGAAGGAATAATGATGGATGCAGTTTAACGTGAAATACTCTAACTCGGAGAAAATTTGAAGCCTAAATTTACGTTTGAATTAAATCTTCAATCATTACAGGATAATAACGTGACTTTGTAATTATTGGTCGTTATGAAATGCAGGTAAAAGAAGAAACATACGCCTTCCAATTTCCTTAATATCTTCCGATTTTAGTACATTTGAATAAAAAATAAGCTCAATATGCAAAATGAGCACGATCTGCCAAAACTTAAATGACACTTTTGCCAATGCATACATTAAAGAACAACCTTAAGGAGTTTCACCAATGCCTAGAAATTATGAGCTAAATGGTCACTCCAGTATTGCCTACAGACTTTATCAATTATTTTACAGGAATGATGTCAACCACAATTTAAATAGAGAAGTGCAACAAGACAATTAGGCTATGAACATTTCCATCTACTTAATACTTTCCCGAAAACCCACAAAATAAAGAAAAATTTATGACTTAGGATAGAAACTCGTTGACAAAGAATTAGTACTTTCTTCGAGCTAAAAAGCAAAATGAAAGCACATGAATAATATTTCTGTCGGTTCTTAAGCCACATCAAAAACAGCGAAAAAAATTATAATTCTTTGTTTTTAATATAATATTTACATACAAAAATTAATCAATCTTGAAATATTACTTTGAATTATGGCCAAAAAAATATTTGCTTCAAAAAAAAGACAATTATACTCATTGGTTGAACATCTATCTGAAATGATATGCCTATATTCAACATACTTAGGCATTTTCAATAGATATATAAAAGCTTTTTTCTTTTGCACGCGATAGATTATAGTTGAAGCCAATATAGCTCCCATTTGACTAGATAACCAAGATTACACAAATGCTATGCATAGTTTTCGCCAATTGGGTTTAAAATTAGAAATTATAAGAACACAATAAAAATGTAACCTTTTAACATTGTCTATTCGCCGCAAAGTTCGCATTATATAGCCCATTATCGGCACATGCTTTTCACGTCAATTCAAAGAAATTATAAAAAAAATGTGGAATTTTATGCCATAATAAGCAAACTTTGCAGCTATCTTGCAAAGTAATATTGCAACTTTTAATTGGAGCAGGCTGAATGAGCTCGACCATTTTGGTCATTCATGGACCGAATCTCAACTTACTGGGTAAACGTGAACCAGAAGTTTATGGATATCTAACACTAGAAGATATTAACCAAAATTTGATTTCACAGGCCCAAAACGCTTCCATATCCCTCGACACTTTCCAAAGCAACTGGGAAGGCGCAATTGTCGACCGTATTCATCAAGCGCAACAAGAAGGCGTTCAATTTATTGTTATCAACCCTGCCGCATTGACACATACATCTGTGGCTGTTCGTGATGCCCTTCTTGGCGTGGCAATACCATTTATCGAAGTACATTTGTCAAATGTTCACGCACGTGAGGCATTTAGACATCACTCATATCTATCAGATAAAGCCGTTGGCGTTATTTGTGGTCTTGGTGCAAAAGGCTATGCCGCTGCTCTAGACTTCGCCATCGAAAAAATTCAACCAACTTCTCAATCTTAATTAGGAATACTGTTCATGGATATCCGTAAAATCAAGAAACTCATCGATTTGATGATTGAATCTGACTTACAGGCGATTGAAGTTAAAGAAGGCGATCAATCAATCGCGTTGACTCGTCGTAATCCAGTTGTTGCAGCAGGTGTTCCTGCAATGGCAGCACCTGCTGCTGCACCAGCGGCTCCACGTACACCTCGTGGTGCAGTTGAACCATCTCCAATGGTAGGCGTATTCTATGCAGCTCCAAACCCAGGTGAAGCACCTTTTGTTAAAGTAGGTCAAACTGTATCTGCTGGTGAAACACTGGGTATTATTGAAGCAATGAAAATCATGAACCCAATTGAAGCAACTCAAAGCGGCGTAATTGAAGAAATTTTAGTTAAAAATGGCGATGTGATCCAATTCGGTCAACCATTATTCCGCTATCGCGCTTAAGACCACGGGGAATCACAATGTTGCAAAAAGTTTTAATTGCAAACCGTGGTGAAATTGCGTTACGCATCACCCGCGCTTGCAGAACTTTAGGAATTAAAACCGTAGGGATTTATTCCGATGCCGACAAAGACCTAATGCATTTACGCTTCTGTGATGAAGCTGTATGTATTGGACCAGGTGCCAGCAGCGAAAGTTATCTTAATATCCCTGCAATTATTACAGCTGCAGAAATTACTGGTGCAGATGCCATCCATCCCGGTTATGGTTTCTTGTCAGAAAATGCTGAATTTGCTGAAATTGTAGAAAACTCAGGTTTTATATTTATTGGTCCACGCCCAGAACACATTCGCTTAATGGGGAATAAAGTTTCAGCCATTATTGCAATGAAAAAAGCTGGCGTACCGACTGTACCTGGTTGTGACCATGCTGTAACCATCCACAACGCTCTTGCTGAAGCCAAAGAAATTGGCTTTCCATTAATCGTGAAAGCGGCTTCTGGTGGTGGTGGTCGTGGTATGCGTATTGTCGAGCGTGTAGACACCCTACTCGAATCTGTACAAGCTGCGCAGCGTGATGCTGAAATGTGGTTTGGTGACGATACCGTTTATATGGAACGTTTCCTACAAAAACCACGTCACGTCGAAGTGCAAGTTTTGGCAGATGGTAATGGTCATGCAATTCACCTTTATGATCGTGACTGTTCTTTACAACGTCGCCATCAAAAAGTTTTAGAAGAAGCGCCTGCACCGGGCTTACCAGAAGAAGCACGAGCTGAAATTTTAGAAGCATGTGTCAATGCTTGTAAATTAATGCAATACCGCGGCGCAGGTACTTTTGAATTCTTATTTGAAGACGGTGAATTTTTCTTTATTGAAATGAATACCCGAGTTCAAGTTGAGCATCCAGTAACTGAAATGGTCACTGGTGTCGACATTATTGAACAACAGCTTCGTATTGCAGCAGGTCTTGGTTTGGATCTTCAACAAGAAGATATCCAGCTAAAAGGTCATGCAATTGAATGTCGTATCAATGCAGAAGATCCATCAACCTTTATGCCTTCACCGGGTAAAATTGATCACTTCTATGCTCCGGGTGGCGCAGGTATACGTCTTGATTCACATATTTATCAAGGCTATAGCATTCCACCATACTATGACTCAATGATTGCTAAACTCATTGCACATGGTAAAGACCGTGATACGTCTATTGCACGAATGAAGCAAGCACTTGAAGAAATTATTCTCACTGGTGTAAAAACAAATATTCCATTACATAGAGACTTGATTTTAGAAGATAAAAACTTCTGCGAGCAAGCAATGGATATTCACTATTTAGAAAAACATTTGTTAAAGAAAATTGAAGGTCATGAGGATAAATAATTCCTCTGCTTCATAAAAAAACCACTCGCTATGAGTGGTTTTTTTCAATTTATTAAAATAATGCAGTGTTAAATTTCCTATGGCAATACACGGCGTAAAGTCGCAAAACACTGCTCTGCTTTTTCATTGGTACAGAGGTTAATTACCGATGGGCTTTTCCATTTCACAAAATACTGTGAAATTTCCCCAGTTTGATCTTGCTGATTGCCCGAACAATCGACCTGATTATTATCATACTTCACTTGTAAAATTAAAGCTGGAATTTGCTCATTGGGATCCTGCGTAGGCTGATAGTCATAAATCCCGGAAGACCACTCACTTCCGCTTTTAATGACAACATCATTATTTCCCTTAAAATTATAATATTCGATACACTTCCGATTTGTCGGTATCTCCATGCCCCATAAACCCACCAATTCAGAACGAGTCGTCACTTTAAAACTATTTACGACATCAACGCGGTTTTTTACATCTGCATCTTGGGTCGAATTTTTATTTTCCGCCGCCATCACCAATGATGAACTCAACATGAGTAAAACTGTAAGATATGCTTTTTTCATACATTTAATCAGTCATATAAATCATACCTTTAAAGTAACACATTTTTTTACAAATCCACGGTTTATCACATTTTCATAACAATCGATTTTATTATTTCAATAATACAAAACACCTACACTTCACCACCGAGAGCCCAATTTAATGCCAAATAAATCACATAATTCACAATTTATACATATTTTTATTTAAATTTTCCTTTATTATATAACTCATTAATTACTTTAACTTAAACTAATTAGGCGATTTAGGCTGATGAAATTGCATTTAAATTGTCTTACACCTCCTACAACACGCCAAAGCATTGCCTTCGTGCTTATTGCCGCGATCATTTTTTGTTTTTGTCTAATTGGTATTTTAAGTCGCCCACTTACTTTTCTTGCTATTTTTTGGCCTGCAAATGCAGTACTTCTCTCACTGTTTTTACGTTTTCCAAATTTAAGTAATGCAGGCGGTTGGTTAGGAGCATTTACAGGATATATGCTTGCAGACCTGCTAACAGGTAACCATTTTCAACTGACCTTATTTTTAACTTTTGCTAATTTAATCAATACCATCATCTCTTTGTTTTTTATGCGGTATTTTCAAGTCAATTATCATAATTATAATAAGGGTTTTACTTTTCTTACCATGATTGCCATCATCGCCGGTGGTGGTTGTCTGGCTAGTGCTACATTTGCAATATTTACCGTGCCATATATTCCAAATACTTTTATGACGACCAATCGTCTGTTCATTGACTTTGGCATGTGGTGGATTACAGAAATTATGAATGCATTAATCATGCTACCTCTAATTCTGTCAATGCCGACTCTTTTGGAAATCAAAAACAGCTTTAGAAATCGACGTCCTCGGGCTCTTTTGTTAAATAAATTTTTTCCAGCAATCGCAGTTGCTCTATGTGTTTTATTGACTTCTATTTTCACAGGTCCCGGTGCCATTTTATATCCTTTAGCTGCACTTATTTGGGCGGCGTTGAGTTATCAGTTATTTACCCTAGCTGTCATTAATGCAGTTGTAATTTTAGCTACTTACTACAATCTCAATAATTTTTATTTGGCCGATTCGTCAGTGGCTTATTTATCAACAGCAATTTCTGTGCGTATTGGCCTTACAATGCTAATTCTTGCACCTTTGATTTTATGCGTGATTAGCCGCAACAGACATGATCTTTTTAAAGAAGTTTTATACCTTGCCAATCATGATAGCCTGACTCATGCGATGAATCGCCGTTATTTTTTTGAACAAGGTGAAAAGTATTTGAATAGTCATACTGAATTAACCTTTTCAATTATTATGCTTGATATTGATCACTTTAAACGTCTGAATGATCAGCATGGGCATTATATTGGTGATGTCGTACTTCAGCGATTCTCAGATATTGTTCGAGATAATCTGCGCGAAGACGATTTATTTGCACGCATTGGTGGTGAAGAATTTGTCATTTTACTCAGCAATATTCAAGCTGAGGATGCGCACAATATTGCTGAACGCATTCGGAATGTTGTGGAAATCACTCCAATTAAAGTTGATAACACTAATGAACTATTTATTACTGTAAGTATAGGAATCAATCATCAGAATCTACCAGATGCCCCTAATTTACAATATTTGATTAACCAAGCGGATCAAGCGCTTTACCAAGCAAAACAAACTGGTCGGAACCAAGTTGTATTAGCTTTAGCGTAATTTTAGTTAGACTAAGAATTTTTTTTAATTTGACTGAATCGTTTTTGGCAAACCAAATACAAATAATAGCGCGGGCAATACAGCAAAACCTGCAATAATAAATATCCAAGCGCCTGATAATTGATCCCAATATTGTCCAGCCAAGATACTGCCACACGCAACACCAAGTCCCCACATGGTGCTATATAAAGCTTGTCCACGACCTTGTTGACTGGCATTAAAATTTTGAAAAATGATGCGCATTGCAATCATATGAAATAAGCCAAAACTAAATGCATGAATGGTTTGGGCACAGAATTGCGCCAAGAAACTTGTTGGAAATATTCCAACGACACACCAACGTATTCCTGTCAAAATCAAACACACGGTAATTAAAACACGCCATGAAAAACGCGTTAAAAATACGTTGGCATATGCAAACATGATAATTTCAGCGATTACACCTACAGACCAAAGGAAACCGATCTGGGTTGTGCTAAATTCAGCTTGTTTAAGAAAATTACTATAAAAGCTATAAAATGGTGCATGTGAAAAAAGAAGAAAAAATTCAATAATGAAAAAACATGCAACAATTGGACGTTTTAATATTGGCCATAGTGGTTCTAGTTTTTTTTGAGATAACGGTGCTGAAGTAGGCTCTTTAATTGTAAATGACCAAAGAAAGGCTAAAAATGCAATGCATAACAACATGATAGGCAACATCGAAATTGGAATAATTTCAAGTAAAGCACCAATTCCAAATACACCGATGATAAAGCCTATTGAACCCCATTTTCGGACTTTACCATATAGCTCTGCACGTCGATCAGCCAACCAAAACAAAGTAACCCCTTCAAACTGCGCCAAAATGGCATTTTGAAAAAAACTGAAAATGAGCATCAGCAAAGCAACTGACTGAAAATTATTTGGAATGATAAATATCAAAAACCAAATACACGCTTCCATCCATGTTGCAATTCGAACTAAGAGCATTCGTTTGCCAGATTTATCGGCTATCCATCCCCATATAAATGGAGCAAAAAAACGAGTAATAATTGCAATAGATGACAACCAACCTATTTCTTGATAATTAAAGCCTTGATCTTCTAAGTATAGGCTCCAGTAAGGCATGAACGTCCCAACGATGGCATAATAAAAAAAGTAGAATCCACCTAATTTGGACTGGATTGGAATGTTAAGCATCAAGCTGTATTCCTTAGTATTTACAATAGGTTATAAACTTTTCAGAGTTGTATGCTTTTGCATCTAAAAGGCTTGGTTAGGATATGGCGAGTATACAAATCAGTATACAAATTTATTTTAATTAAATTATTTCAAAATTTGTATACTTTTACAAAAATCTAAGCATTATTTTATTTTTTTATTAATAAACATATATTTATTTTTATCTTTAAAATTATCACATATTAATAAAAAACCGCCCGAAGGCGGTTGTTTCTGACGATAATAGTTATAAAACTTTTGGAAGATTCATTTTATTGGCGGGCTAGAGATGGAAATAAACTCTCTACGATACGCTGGGTACTCCATAACCCAATTTCTTGATGATGCATATGTGGTGCTAAGTATTTTAAAAGCTTATTGATCTTGTACCCTGCATTGGTGCTACCAGCCACTTGTTTTTTTAGTTCAGTCAATTCATGGTTGGCCAAATAGCTAAATGTGCTGGTTTCTAAGAAGTTTTTAACAAACTCTTTATTTATAAGATTGTGCTTAGGATTTTTGGAATTTCCAGCAATCCAATCATAAATAAACGTTTTTTCAACCGCACTGAATACACCAAACATCTTCCCGTCGTCATTATGAATCATGTTCCAAAATTTGCTTTCTTCAGGTGGTTGATTGAGTTTAATCCAGCCTATTTTGATCAACTCAAAAATAAAGTCTTCAATCTCATCTTCTGCAGATAACCACTCATTTGTCGTTTTATTATTAAATTTACACTTATTGTTATGCATATGTTTGCCAACTAATGCTTTCTTCTTAAATATCTCTAAAACCATTTTTTCAGAGCATAAGTTTTTAATAATTTTAACTGAACTAATGCCTTTATCATTTAGAAGATAACCAATTTTTAGTTTTCTAAAGAATTCTTCTTTGGACCTATAATGGCTTGCTAATTTTTTTACTGCATTTGTTGCCAGTTTGGCATGTCCATTATCAAAATTATCTATTGTTATATGTACATTAAAGTACTGGGGGTCAATCCCTAGCTCTTTTAATTCATAGTTCGTTATTAATAGATGCAATGGCAGTTGTTCGTAACCTAAATTAAATCCAGCTATTTCAGGTATAAATTCCGAAGGTGCATACGCAAGCGCAAGTTGTACTGCTGCTTGATGATAGTATTCATCAGGTAGATTTAGTGAGAGCTGGTCCAACCCATGTGTTAACAATATTGTGTTGTACATGCTTACATGGTTACTTTTCTCAGAACCAAGCCCTAACTCTTCTAAATATATTTGTATGAAATCTCTAAAAACTGGATCATTCCAATACTGAATCATACTATACAGCCATGACCCATCAACTTTTTTTGTCGGTGCAACCTTATATAGAAACTCATAAGCCTTACTTAGGTTAGAAAAGTATTCTCTCCCTGCTCCGTTTTCCCGTCTTTCTAAATATTCTTTATAGTGCTCACATTGAGTACGATTTTTTTGTTCAATCCACTCACCCAGCAAATTTAAATCTTCTGGCATATCAATATTTTCAGTACGAATGCTTTGAATTTCATTTTCAAGGATATGAAATGACTTTAATTCCTTTGCGGACTGGGATATCGCTGGATCTAAAAAGTATTCGACAAGTTCATAATATTTCTGATGATCTTTAGTAATTAGATGTAATATTCTTTCTTTTACTGCTGTCGGCATTATAGTTCTCTCGCGGTAATAAGACTGTTCAAACATAATTCACATAATATTCTGATTTGTTATTTTTATTTAACATCGGTTATTCATTTGTAACCCTACGTCTGCTTTACCTTGCAAAACATAAGCTTATAGATTTCAATAAAAATTAATATATTAGTAACAAAATTTATAAATGTGAACTCCTTCACAACATTAAATCCTCTTATTTATTATTATAATAATAAATAAGAGGATTTAATTATGAAATCTATTTTTAAAATAATAGCAAAGAAAGACCTTAAAATTTGTCTATTTGAAAGCGCCAGTGCCGGATATATCGCTTATAAAATCTCACAAGATCAATACTCTGGTGACATACTAGATGGCGGGATTGTCTGCTACGACCTAAACTTTAAAAAGAAATTATTTAAAATAAAACAATCAATAATTGATGAACACACAGCAGAGTCACCTGAGGTAACAAAGCAATTGATAATGAATGGTAAAAACATATATAAATCTGACATTTATATATCATGCACTGGTTTACTTAAACGCGGGGGATCTGAGACTAAACAAAAGCCAGTTGGTACTTTCTTTTATTGTATATTTTATAAGAATACATATTACCAGTTTGAGATAATGACTAAAGGACATCCTAAAGCAAAATTAAGAACGCTCTATAAAAATATATGTAAATCATTAAAAATAATATTAAAGAATGGTTAATTGTTAACATTGTGTAAATAAAGTAATATTTAAATTACTTATAAATCAACAGAACAAATAATTAAATTAAAGAAATTATAAAATAAAAAAATTACGTAACATTTTAAAAGTTTTTTATTCAAGTATTCATGTTATTAATAATTGATCTACTGTGATTGAGTAGATTATCTAATTAATCTTTAAAGGAACAGTATTATGTCTAGCTATAACCAAGATCAAAATAATGATACTCGCTTACAGCACCAGCGTGGTGATACTCAAAAACCTCAACATCAACAAAACCAGCAGTCTGATCAACAGCGTCAACAGAATGATCAGCAACAACAGCAGCAACCTCAACAGCAAAACAATCAACAACGACAACAAAACCAGCAGTCTGATCAGCAACAACAGCAGCAACCTCAACAGCAAAACAATCAACAACGACAACAAAACCAGCAGTCTGATCAACAGCGCCAGCAGAATGATCAGCAACAACAGCAACCTCAACATCAACAAAACCAGCAATCTGATCAACACCGTCAGCAAAATGATCAGCAACAACGTCAGCAAGATTGATAATCAAAGTAACAACAGTAATTTTTTAATTTACAGAAGCAGCCCAGGGATCACTGCTTTTGTAATTTATTAACTAATTAATCGGAGTTATTACAATGAACGACCATCAAAATGAACATCCAATACATCATGACTGGCGCACGGATTACTCCAATAGACCGTACTATGGCGATCTTCAACGTGAAGTACCCGATATTGACTATGACCGTGATCTAAGGTCAGCTTATGAGCTTGGTGAGCGCGAACGTCATTTATACGGTGAGAATGCGCGTTTCGAAGATTCTGAGCCGGATTTACAAACCAAATGGGAAGAGTTCAAAGCAGATTCTCGTTTGAAGTGGGAACATGCTAAGCATGCAATCAAGGATGCTTGGGAAAAGATGTAAACTACAACTTATAAACTAAAATTCAAAAAATGTATTAAGCATGGACTTTATAAAAATAATTCTGCATGACACTTCTTTTACTTTTGCATTAGAAATTATTTTCCGATGCATCATTATGTTTATCTTAATTATTATTTTTTTAAGATTTTCAGGTAAAAGAGGTGTCAGGCAACTTTCAGTATTTGAGTTAGCCATCATTTTAAGTTTGGGTTCTGCAGCTGGCGATCCAATGTTTAATGATGATATTCCAATCGTACAAGCACTCATTGTGTTTGTAGTCATTATTCTTCTATATAGATTCACAACGTATCTAATCATGAAATCAGATACTTTTGAAACAATATTAGAAGGTAGGCCAATGTATATCGTCAAAGAAGGCTTATTGATTGTTGAAGATATCAAACAGGAAAAATATTCATATGATGAATTTTTTGCTGAGTTAAGGCAAAACAAAATAGAACACCTTGGTCAAGTTAAGTCAGCATTACTTGAAACTGATGGGTGTCTAAGTGTAATTCCTTATGCCAAAGATAATATCAAATGGGGACTACCAATTTTTCCAGATCACTACCAAAAAGCTAAGATTTTTGATTCCAAAACGTACTATTCGTGCATGCTGTGTGGACAAACACAATTTATTAGTTTTCTAAATGCTCAATGCCCCCGCTGCAATTGTGACTGTTGGACTGAATCAAAATTAGAGTGTCAACAATAAAGAACTGCTGAATGTGTTCTATTTCTACTTGAGTAATCTGTATCTTGTTTATGGTAACGTTTGCAGTTCAGGCCAAAGTTGATGAATACATTGATTATGCAAAATTCATCGTTTTTGATTTATCCAACCTAATTAAGACAAAGCATAAGTAAGTAATCTTATAAATCCCCTTTATGGATACTTATTTCTAAATAATACAATGTAATTTATCTAGCCAAGGATGTAAGAACATTAGGCACTTTGTATCCCTTCTATTTCAACACATGATATCAGCGTTTATTTACGATAGGCTGAATGCTCACTCACATTGAAATAGGAATATATTCTAATGACTACTATTAATGTTGAAAATATTAAGAGCCATGCAGATGTAATTGCTTCATGTGGAACTAAAGTTGGTGAAGTAGACCACTTGCAAGGCTCCGACCAAATTAAACTGACTAAACATGGTGACGGTCATCACCACTTAATTCCAGTTTCATGGGTTGGTGAAATTACAGACAATAAAATTGTACTGACTAAAGATTCTCAAGAAGTTAAAGATACTTGGGTAGAGGTTTAACACCCTGCTACTAAAAAACCCTCTTAGTGAGGGTTTTTTATACTGCAAATTTAGATATATATCTACATGAAGCCTATAGAATTATTTTGTTCGTTCTATATGGATTACATCAATATCAGTAGGTTTAATACGATGGGTATCAACCTCACCAACAACACGGACTTTGTCTCCGACTTTAAGCTGCATAGGCTTCCATAGATCATCATCAACATCGATTACTATCGTGCCAGTTGTATCTTTAAGCTCAAAATCATCACCAGAGATATGCTTGGTAATTTTTCCTTTTATAGTTACACCAGATTCATCTGATAATTTTTTAGCTTGAGCAATCGTTACAACATTTTTTTCAGCTTCCTTTAATAACGCTGCATCAGACTTTGCAAAAGATGTATTTGCACTTAGTAAGACAAAACCACCCAGTACCGCACATAGTATTTTTTTCATACTTATGACTCCAATTAAATAATTCTGTTTTACAAACTATAAGATTTATTCAGTCTATTATATTTGGATAATTTTAATATCTTTCAAGTGTAAAAATGCCCTTTAAATGTACTGAATGGAACTGCTATTAAAAACATCTGACTGACGAGCCACGGCTAAAATTTTTGGATGCTATTAGGTTTAAATGGATTATTGTTAGTATGTATCTTCGGTATCACATATCAAAAGTTTTATAGTTTAAGCCCTCAATTGAGGGCTTTTTTATACGCATTGGCCAATTTCACATCATAGCTATTCTTTGCGTAAGCAGCACCATTATAACCACGCGAAAAGGCTTTCCAGTCCTGATTTTTGAGTGCATTCACCAGGCCATTCACTTGAATGTATCGACACATAGCATCAAGTTGGGAGGCTTCATCTTTATACATTGCATTAATGAATTCTTGTAGCGATGCATATCCTAAAGCCTTCCAGTGATACCCCATCACTTGCCCAATTCCCCAGCTAGCCGACTCTAGTGCTGAAGCCCGATGATATTGCGCAGCAGCATTCAATCGACCGTGTTGGGCTGAATACAAACCATAACCGCCTGTACTTTTACTGCATAGATCAGGACGCTTAACCATCATTTGATCTGCTATTTTAGATTGGCCATTGGCAATCAAGCGCTGCCGCATCACATGACGTTCAAATAGAATCACTGGCGTATTGTCGGCATTAAAGCCTGATCCTTTACATTCAACTTCTATCACAGCCCGTAATACGGCGCTTTCAACACCAAGCGCTTTTGCTTGTTCTAAAACTTGCTCTGCGGTTAATTTCTTATTCATTTCACTTTCCTTTAGGCATAAAAAAAGCGCCTTATGGCGCACAGACAATAAAAAACCGACCTTATATTCGGTCGGTTTTATTTGAATAAGTTAATGATCCAGATCACCACCTGCCATCTTTCTTTAAAAATATTCATCATCGCCCAACACCTAGTACATTAAAAAAATACGACAACGAATAGATAAATGGACTTGCTGCAATTAAAAGGATTGCCACCCCAACACAAAATCGCAACCAGCCTGACAAATAACCTTCCATTTCCATGCCCTCTTTCGGATGAATTTTAAATTTACCTTTGGTAAACTTGTTCATAGGTTCTCACTTATTTCTTATCAATTTGTGGGAAACAAAAAAGCCCATGACTGCGAATCACGGGCTTTTTACTATTTAAAATGTTTGATTATTTTCTAAGATCATTTCTCGCATCTTTCAGCTCTTTCACAACTTCAATAATCGTCTTACCTTCCTGCTTGTTAATAAAATTAAAAGTCCAACGCACAATAGCCCAACCGGGTAGTCCACAGATAAAGAAGAATCCGCCTAGGGCAATCATTCCCCAGATATCAGTTACCCATTCATGTAAGCCCCATTTCACAATAATAAATGCGCCTCCAGTAAGACTAGAAACTACAGTACAAATTAAGCCTACAGCCCATTCCTGTGGTGAGCGCGGTAAACGCATCATAATGACGACCGTTGCAACCAAGCAGATGGCCAGTGTGACGGCAACTGCAGCACCGTAAAATTTTAAAAAAGCTGCGAAACCACTTGTAGAGACAGGCTCCATTAAATTCCCCTAATTTTTAGGCATAAAAAAGCACCTAAAGGTGCTTTATGGTTGAAAATTTTAACTATCAGCAGTTGCCTGTGTGATTCGTGTTGAATAGTTCCAAGAGGTCGGCTTCCATATGTCCCGCGCAGCAACACGCACATAATATGTGGTCGTTGATTGTAAGCCCGTAATCGTGCAAGCATTTTCAGTACCTGTCCAACGCGCTACCGTTGTATCAGGATCAAAGTTCGCATTAGTACTGATCCACACCTGGTAATCTTTCAGATCAAGTACTTCACTTGGAATCCAAGTCGCTGTGATCGAATTTGCAGTTGCTGATGTGTACACGTTCAGCAATTGTGGTGGCACTGGATTACTGATGTTAAGCTCAGCAAAGGTACTGACAATTGAACCGTTTTTACTTGCGACCCGTACTGTATATGCACGTTGAATACCGTCGATTTTCGCTTCATCCATACTGTATGAATAATCGGTATTCGTTGTATCAACAGTTCGAAGCAATACACCATTCGACCAAATCTGAACAATATAACCTGTCGCACCAGCGGCACTTTGCCATTGAACTTTAAAGCTCGTTCCTTCAAATGCAGATTGAAGTGATAAACCTTTGACGCCTGCAGGGCGACCACCATTGATAGTGTAACTGTATGCCGTCACTTCATCCAAGGTTTCTTCTTTTTGCTCAAGACCATTGAAGCTTGTGAACTTCAGATAAATCTGTTTGCCGACCATATTTGAGTTGAAGTCATATTCAAAAATCGCACGATCAATACGAACAAACGATTCGCCAGCGATATGTGAACTAGTATCATCAAAACGACCACGAAGCATGCCACTTAATGTATAACGCCCTGATCCATCCAAGGTCGCATTGATGTAGTTGATATATTCATCACCGACTTTACATAGTGTTACATCCACTTCAGCATCTTCAAGTGTACCACCAAAGATTTGACTCGATGTATTCAACTGAATCTGCATCGATGTGTCATCCACATCAATGGCTGAAACTAAAGTACCGTAACGAGCAGAACCGTAGATGGTCCCGATCATTTCATAAGTCGTGTTGTCTGTACTTGCCCAAACGTTACAGCCACCCCAATTAATACCACCAGATGCAGCCACCCAAATTTGATTTTTACCATCGGTTAATTCTAATGGAGGCTCAAAAATAGCTGGTGCATTGACGTTGCCTGGTTCTTCATTGCCACCTTGGTACCCATTCGATGATTGCAGGTCATACTCAACTGCTGAACGAGATCCGACTGCAAGCTCTTCAGCGGTAATTGAGAGTACACCCTCCTCATCTTCTTCAACTCGTGTGATTCTTACCGGAAACTGATTCAAACCTAAGGATTCGTCAGTGATGGTCACAATGTCCATCGGTTCAAGTCGGCAGTACTTCCAGCCTAATTCAAACTCATATTCATTTCGAACATACAGTTTTCGCTGTAATAGCAATTGCACCGCATGACGAGCAATTTTTGGCTCACAAAAAAAATCGAACTTGACCGGATCTTGTGTACGCAGACCAAACATTTCGATATTGGCTTGGTCCTTGGCTTCAACCGTTTCAGTGTTGTACTGGTTAAAACGATTCACGTATTCAATTTGGCAATGATTGTATGCATCAGTGTCACGACTTCGACGTACACGCACTGGCTGATCTTTGTCTAAAAAATCATCATCAGTCAGGTGATAAACTGGTTCAAGATTTGGTGTAAATGTTACACCATTTCCTGTCACTGCACTGTCACCGTATGAACGGATTTTCAAGCCATCTGGACTCGGTACGACTGCACAATTCACTGCTTCAACAATTTCATTGATGATCTCAAATGCTTCACGCTGTTCAGTCAAAGCAGGGCTGATCAACAAATTAGTGGCTGCACAATAGGTTCGAAATTCAGATAAATCTGCCACATTCAAACTAGGTGCTGCACCGTACCGTGGATTGGTGATGAAATCTTCAATCACATCGGCTGGATTGGCATCGTGAATCTTTTCTGAAAATGTAATATCACTAATCACTTCAAAATTATGATTCGATAATGCTGCACTACCGCCCAAATCATAATTGGCACATGCCACATATCCAAGGAATGGATAATGCACCGCTTCATCTGGATGCTTTGATGCTAAATAGCCCCAAACTGGATTGTGATCACCATCGAATAATTCAAAACCGATTTGATCAATAGGCTTGAGTTGCACACCACCTTCAGTTTTCGTGACGATCTGTTCTTTATCACGCCAAATGATGCCAATGTCTTTGATTTTGTTTTCGCATAGACCAAGCATCAAAGATGCTGAATAAGTATATGTTGTGTTTTTTGTCTTGGTTTTACCACCTTTGCCACCAGATTTAGTGGTTGTCGTGTGAGCAGTGGATTTAAAATCCCCGTACCAAAACATATTGGCTGCAACACGATTTTTGCCATAGACCAATGGCTGTGTTAGACCATACGCAGATTGCTGAATGCGCATCGAATTGATACGCTTATCAGACGTACTGATCGTTGTACTTCCAAATATTCCACCCATTATTCTTTTAGCCTCTTCATACGAAAAAAGCCCGCAATTCTGCGAGCTAGACTTCCTTTTGTGCCATCTTGGAGTATTACTCCTTGATGTATATAGGAGTGAATAATCGTTGGCCATTCGACGACTATTGCACCATGACTGATGCATTTGCCAAAGTGGTATAAAACAATGTCACCAGGCTGTGGCTCATCGACTTCATAGCACACAGATAAAACGTGCTCTAAATATCGTTGGCCAAGCTGATGCATGTGCCAATCTGGTGGATAAGGTCGCGGATCTAAATGATCCATCAAGCCCACTTTTTCATAGACTTCACAGATCAAGGTTCCACAATCCACACCTACTCCTTTGACCCTTCCCTGATGATGATATGGTGTGCCGATCCAGGTCATAGCTTCAGAAACAGCCTCTAAATGCTTCATAGTTAAGGCCACTTATGCTCGGGTTGGTTTGGTCTAGATGGGTTGGTTGGCAGATTTGCAACTGGTGTACCTGTTACTACGTCCTCTTCAGTTTGACTTCGATACAACTCATCAGCCAACCAAAATTGCCTCAAAAAGTCTTGAGGTGTTACAATTAAGCTGTCACGCATGACTTGGTTATATGCCCAAATGTACTGTTTTGCTACGTTGTACTCTTTACCTAGATAAGCATTGCCGAGAATTGCTTGCCAAACTTTTGGGCCATCTTTTTCAAGTCGGTACTCAGGGTTGACAATCTGACCTAAAAAATTATCAGGCACAAACCCTAATAAGTAATGAACCAAATGAGCTGGATACCCTAATTCATCAATAGCAGAAGTAAAGCCTCGTAACGCTTTATCAAACTCACCAACAATGAGCCAATCGTAAGTTTCAGTTTGAATAAAGTCTAAATTTGGGTATTTGTATTGATCAACTGGGTAATTGACAATAGATGCTAATCCACTTTTTTCTCCCAAAATACTAGGTAGAAAAAAAAGAGTTGAAACTTGAGCTTCTGGATAAACGTCTTTTACAGCAGTTTTTACACTTAGAACTGAATTACCCAGCTCGCGCTGTAGAAACTTTAAATATATTTGATCAATCTCACTGGAGATATCACTCATACGATCCGAAATCTCGTGCGCATATAGACCTGTTTCATCGTTAAATTTCACACGGGTGGAGTAATCATAAATGCAAGGTTTTCCGTCCGCATTAATCCACCACCATGGTTCGCCAACTTGAAGATGTGGCACTAAACCCTCATCGCTCAATATGCCAGCAAATTCAACAAATACCGACCGTAGCCAGTTCATACCTTCAACATTGCATGGACTAATCAAGTAACTGGGTGGAATATATCCTGTATATCCATAGTTATCTGACCAATCTCTTTGAGTCCATGATAGTTCAGCGGCCTCACTGTATAACTCGTAAGAAATTGAGAAGATTGTTTTCATGAAGTATTTTTTCGCAGCTTTTGCAAAATACTTATGCCAGATAGTAGCTTCACGATTTAGATACGTATCAAACAATTCGTCAGTATCTGGTTTGCGTACAATGAATCGCTGCTGTAGATCATCCCATCTGGAATCATAAAAGTGTGACATACCACAGTAATGATTAACAAATCCTCGATACCCTAAATCGTAGCAGTTCTTAATAAGGCGTAGAGGGTTTACATTGTAGCTATCATCATAGCCTGTACACATTCCAAGTGTATGCTGCGGTATGTTTAGCGATTTACGAATATATGTGCTATTTGAACCAGTGCACTTGATTTTACTAATGTGTAACTCACCTGACTCAGGTAGCGGCAATGGATTTGACGATATAGAATCGAATCCGCTTGTTAAGCAACCGATAAAAATACGCTGAATATTGTCTTTCGGGAATGGAATGTTCTGCTCATAACCACTGACTACAGTATTCCAATCAATCGTAATATCGGCATGGGTTGCTGTTAAAGTTTCTAGATCAGCGAGATTAGCTAATCGCAAATAATATGGTGTCTGACCATTTACACCACTAGTATCATTCACAACAACCGTCATAACCAAGCCAAGTTGCTCATCGTCAATCGCTGGAACGTCTCCATCTGTATCAATTGAAAATGATAATGTGCAGTTGTTAAAATTTCCTTTCTTTTCATAGCTTAGATATTTATGCATCGCTAGATCTTCAGTAAAAAAGATAGCAGCAGCAAAATCATTTTTGCGTCTTGAAGTAAAATAAACATCAAATGCATCTTCATCCTCCCCAATTATGCAGAAAGACATACTTCGTGGACCATCTACAGTCCAGCAGTCTGCTGAAAAGCGAGGCACTATGTTTCTCTTTACATCGAATGAGTTAGCTGGAAATTCTTGCTTAAGAAATCCCAATAAATCAGTAAGTTTTTCTTTAAATTGTTTTTCAGTGACATCTGGATTTGTGAAATCAGCTGCTTCGGGTAAGTACACCATATTCTTACTCCATAAAAAAACCCTGTATATACAGGGTGTGGATTGAAGACTAAATTAATTAAACTGCTGTTTCTGGTACAGGAATAAAAGGCGCACCACGAAAACGAGCGAAATTATTGAAACGGTTCTGGCAAGTTTCCAAGCGTTTATCACATCCAGGATAAACCTTGATTCGTTGCCCTGCCTGCGGTGCTTCCAGCAATGGCAAAGTCAATAACAATGCCCCTGACTCATGCATACGAATCGTCCGTTTTAGACCTGCATTGCCACCGTCTAAAAACTCAATTACACCTTGCGTGAACCAACCTTGAGGCTGATTCACCTGGCATAAGATTCGAGCTGTAGTACTGCCCAATTCAATTGTCGTTTGCACCATAAAGTTTTGATGCAATAGACCACATGCCGTATCAAATAGTGTATTGGTACAGCTTGGCTGATAAAGATTTCGCGGCATTTGCACATTCAATTCATCCAGATCTGATGCAACACTGGCTTGGATTGAATTTCGATCTAAGTCAGGCTCAATGATTCGACCTTCAAACAACTTAATGGTGCCGGCACTAGTATCCGTTGGTGTATTCATATCCATAAATATGCGTTCTAACTTAAATCGAGCACCATCTAATTGACCATTATGAAACGCTTGAACAACATTGATGCCGTTCCATTCATTATCATCAATACAATCAATACTGATCGATAAATTATCAACCTCAATACCCAGTGATAGGCTGATCCCTTCACGACTGATAATAGGTCCACTCGAACTATATGTTTGATCTGCTACAGTCAAATCAAAGTCATAATTCGTGTATCGGTATGCATCACCTTGTACGGTTGTAATGGTATAGAGATCAGCCATGAGAAATTGATCTGCATCCAGTAAGGCAATTAGTTTTGGAAAAGCTGCTCTCATACTTTATTTCCTAATGATCCAATTATTTCAACTTTGTTGGCTTTCCATAATTTGCTCATAAAGTTGGTGTATTGCTGTTCATCATCAGCAAAACGGCAACGATAGTAAAATGTTCCAACAACTCTCAAAATCAGACCTTTAGGTATTGGTGATAATAAACTGAGTACACCGTCTTTGCTGATTGTAAAGTCTACGCCAGATGACCACTGAAGCAATAAATCATCTATATACCACATGGGTTTTCGCACATTTGAATCCCACATTAGTGCACCTACACCACCTCCAACAGGCTTTACGTGAGATAGGGGGTACTTCACATCACGCATTAATCTATAAAGTTGGAAAATTTTAGTAACACCATCCCCAACGAATGTGCAGTCATACTCGCAATCCTCAGGCATTTTGAAAAGAAAGGAATCGAATGCACCACGGCGCTCGATAAAGAAACCTTCTAATTGTTGTAATTCATTTCGCCCTTTCGATTCACGCAGAAAAGCAAATGACATGGATATTTCATACTTAGGAACGGCCTGGTAACTCGCACGAAGCTCCCGACCATTCGCTGATGTCATAATTTTAGTGTTAAATATGGGGGTCTTTGACAACTCCCACTCAAGACCTGGTAATTCAGGAAATAGTACGTCTGACATAATTACCTCCTTAGGTACCAAAATTACGACGATGCCCTTTTAATCCATTCGTAAGTTCTCGACCATGTTTTTCAAAGAATCGTTTTACATCACGTGAATCAAAGGCTTGAACAGAGAAATGATTATTCACTTGCTGACTCGGTGCTTGAGATACACCTAATCCACCGTCTGCTGTTAATGATTTACCTAATGCACGTATCGTATTTGCATGTTGCTTAGGTAAGACCATTTCCTCTTCGTGAAGTTGTGTCATCGGATTCACGCCTGCAGGAATGTCATATCCGCCTCGAGCAGAAGCTACTTTTCCAACAATTGCCGAAACACCAGCAAATGCTGCTATACCTGCTGCCACGCCTAAAGCAGGACCCACAATAGGAATGGCTGATAATGCCGCCCAAGCTCCAGCCATTGCCTCCCAGGCCGACATCATGATTGACTTTAAGACTTCCATTAGTTTTAAACCTAGTCGAGCTAAAACCCCTGTTGATGTTGCGGCTGTCTTCATTCCTTCACCTGCTACCACAGCGCCAGTCTGTGCGGATTGACCTGTAACTTCAGCAGCGGTTTCAGTTTTGATGAATCCAAGCTTTACAGCCAATCGAGTGGCTAAGCTTGCAGCGTACTTTTTCATTGGTGCCGTAATCATGCTTTGAATAAATGCCCCTGCCAGTTCTGTGAAAATGGCATTCATGGCATTTTTCCATGTCAGCGTGCCATTCATCATAGACTGAATGCCTTTATCCCATAGACCAGACATTCGTGACGTTAGACCACCAAACTTATCCTCAAAGTCTTTCATTTGGGCATCTGAAAGAACTCCAACTTGCTTGGTATCGGAAACCTTTTGATCAGTATCTAAATCAGAAATATTGTTCATAATCTGATTCTGATCACCCTGTTTTCCTGAGATACCAGACATTTGATTTTCTAAGTCAAGGCGCTCTTGCAAGCCATTACGCTTGATAGCTCTGAGCTGATCCTCTAACTCTTTTTCAAGTCGTGCTTTTTGAACATTTGAAATTTTCTTAGCATCGAATTCAGCTTGAATATTAGCCTTTTCAATCTCATAGATTCGCTGAGCTTGATGCTGCTTGTTTTGAATTTCAGCTTCGCGAATAGCTTTAATTTTCTCAAACTGTTCAGCATTTAATGCAGCAATCTTGTCACTGGCATCCTTTTCTACACGTACCTTAAAAGCAGCCTTTTCAGCATCGGTGATTTTGGCTTTTTCAATTTCTTTAAGTGCTTTTTCAAGATCCAGCTTTATTTTCTGTTCTTGAGTAGCATACTTATACCGAATATCAGCAATTGCTTTAGCTTCTTGCTCTGCTGCCCTCTCTCTTGCTTTTGCATCAGCATCAGCTTTTGATTTAGCCGAACTTCCTTTAGAGTCTTTGACTCCTGTGCCAATACCCTTATTTGAGTTAAATGTTGGTGATGGTGTAGGTGGTGGTGCAGTTCCGACTACAGTAGGATTTTTTAAGAACAGATTCTGGAGTCTTTTCCCACCCGTTGTTGCAGAATTGACAATAGCTGAACCTGCTGCACCCCAAGCATTAGCTGTGTTGCTTACACCTGTATTCCAACTTGTTTTTAGATTGTTTAGACGTGACTGCATCTGACCAGTATAGCGATCAGCAATTGAGCCTAATTGTGATAGACCACTTTCCCACGACGCTTTGGCAGCTGAGAAGTTAAAGTTCAAAACATTGCTAACAACATTACCAAAGGTCTGAAACTTAATAGACAAGACATCAAGGCCGTATTGAATCGTATCTCGGAATCCGCCAAATACATTCATTACAGTGTTCACTGAAATATTAATTGCTTGGCACACTGTAGCAACGACCGCACGAATAGCAGCAAATGCTATTTCAATACTAACTTTTAGCCCAACAGCTACGGCAGCGAATCCATTCATCGCACCCGCTACCAAATCCATGAATCCTACTTGTTGAATAGATCCATCACCGATATCGGCAGTTAAATCACTCCAAATTCCACTGATCGTACTAAATAGACTTTGAACAATATCAAGAAGACTCTCGAATATTGTGATTATCGCTGTGACTGCGCTATCAATACCCTCTCTAGATCTTGATGCAAAACTAAGGAAATCATTTGCCAGGTTTGTTAGTGCTGGCGCTGCTTGAGCTGCCAGTCTCGTAAATACACTGTCAATCGTTTGCTGAATTATATTTAATGCAGTATTGAATTCCTTGGTCTTAGCAATTGCATCCTGATCCATAATCAAGCCAAGTTCATGCGCTTGTTTTGAATATTCTTTTAGCTTCTCAGCGTTGTTTTCTAGCAATGGAGCTAGTAGCGTTGCATCATTAGCGATTGACTCCATATAGAAAGTCATCTCAGCTTGGGATACGTTTGCTTTCTCTAACGTTTGATAATACTTTTCGAGAATTTGTGGACCAGTAAGACCCTGAAACTCTTTAGCGGTTACACCTACCTTTGGTGCAATTTTTTCGAAGAAATCAGCCATTTCTCCGCCACCAGTTTGCATGAAGTCACCAAACTTATCATTCACATCTTTCATGATGTCAGATAGTTTGTCTTGCTCAACCATGACTGACTTAGAAGCAAATGCCCACTCTTGGAATTCTTTTGTTGTTGTATTGGCTAAGCGTGCTTGGATTTCCAATTCCTTAGATGCTCGACCAACTTCAGACGTTAATGATGCTAATCCAATAGCCGCCGTCCCAACAGAAGCCGCTATACCAACTCCGATAGCGACAAAGCTTTTAGTCAGATTACCTGAAATTGATTTGCCAATATCTTCAAATTTATTGTTGATATTCTTGGTTATGTCATCCAAACCAGTTTTAATGCTTGAAAAATCAAGCTTAAATTTAACCTTATTTCCTGTATTCTCAATCCGTTTAGCGCCATCGCTAACGATCTTTTCAGCTTCATCCATGCCCTTTTTAAGTTCAGAAGTCTTCGCACCAACGTGCACTTCCACTCGATTGTTGCTCATAATTCCTATCTCACAGGCATAAAAAAACCGCCGTGAGGCGGTTTAGTTGTTATTGATGAAAAGCACCCTGATGTGCTTAATCAGACATAGCAATTATCAACACAAGAATCATCCATATAAAACTTATCCATCTCGCTTTGCTTGAATGCCCCTTTCTTAGCGTGAACCATGCAAAAATATATGGCATCCAAAAAATACCAAATCCCAATAAAAATGAGACCTTTTTATAATCCTTACTCTGCACCTGTGTTGTATCTGCAAAAGAATGCTGCTGATAATTACTTGGTAAAGATTTCGGCTGAGTTTTATTTGATTTAAAACTACTATATGACAGGCCAGTGCCGGGTATGCCCACTGTTGTTCTAGTGCCTGTCTTGCCCAAGCTCACTCTCGCGCCTTTTACACCAACTGATACACTTGAAATGCCTTTCTTGCCGACATTTAATTTGACACCAGGTGCAATCTTAAAGCTCTTTCTGAAATTAAGGCCCATTAATTATCTAATCTCAGCCTTAATCTTCTGAATCATCTGTTGTTCGAAGACACCTCGTGATACACAGGTTAGAGTTATATTCTGAGTCACGTCACCAACTTTATAATCACCTTGTAAAGTTGTTCTGACATCTAGAGAACCATTATCAATCAAAATATTGTATGCAACCTTTGTACTAGTTCGATTATCTTTCAAATAGTCGATACCCATTGTAGTACCACAGTCAGCTTGCAGTGGAGTTAATCGAAGATCTCGAGCAGCAGTTGAGATCACACCTGCTTCCACATTAGCACTCATAATCTGTTCGCCATTAATAGCCAGTGCTCTTTGCGCTGCTTTAAATATTTGCTCTTTTGTTCCGACAACTTGCTCACTAGCACTTTGATTTAATGTCATTGGTGCTTTGTATGTAGTAGCACAAGCTGTTAAACCAAATGCTAGTAAGCTACCCCCTAATACTTTTTTCATGGTTATATCCAAGTTTTTATAAAGTTTACACAAACTTTAATCAACTCAATTATATAAATCAATCAGGGCAACCTTAGCCACCCTGAGGAAAGTTCTGCAGATCCGCAAACAGATCATCATCATCGCTTTGCGTATTATCTGAAGCTTTACTGTCTTCAATCCCCATAAATGCTTCAAGGATTCGACATAGACGCTGAATGCCAACATGGCTGGGAGGACACTGCTTGTGATAAGCATTTAATGCTTTGACTCTTGGGAAATCCAACTCATTACGCACGTAATCATATTCCTTGCCCAAAGTCAACACCAAATGCGTGTACAGTTCCTCCCAGTCTATTCCCCCGAATCAGTGGCCTGTTCATCTTCGCCTGTATAAACCAGACCAGAAGCCCCCATGACCGTTTCAAATACGGCGTTCACGTGACCAACATCAAGTAGTTCATCAGCAACAAATTCACGTGGAATGTCAGGATAGTTACGCTTTAAAGAGCTATGCGCAACATCTGCTACTAAAGCAAAATCGCTTGGATCAAAGGTTTTAAGCTGTGGCATCAGCTTTTCAGCAGCACCTAATGACAACGGCGCAAAAATCCAAATCTGGCCATTAATTTTAAGTGGGTTACCACGTGGGTTTTCGACCTGGTTAAATTGCATTTGTTATTACTCCGAAGTAGTCCATCTGAAGACACGGCCTAAATCATCGGCCATTGGCTGGAATTCAAACTCAGGTAGATCGTAATCATCCTGTTTTGAACTGAACGCAAGCTTATTGCTGACACAGCGGAAGAATTCAATACCAAAGAATTTCCCCTTGTAGTCACGCATCAGATCAACACTAAATTCAGGCGTGAAGCCCATATCCAAGTTGCTTACGACACCAGATTTAGCACCTGCTACCGTTGCTGTGTATTTAAAGCTGATAAAAACAGTTTTACCTACATCATCTGCTGCAAAGGTATAAACACCTGTCACTTCATCAACACTGTATTGACCTGCAACTGGTGCACTCGCCACACGCTTTAATGGAATAGCTTTGGCATCTGTCACACCTAAGTCTTTTACGAATGTACCGCTATTCGGAACGACTGGCGTTACTGAGGCTGCAACGACTTCACCATTAATGGTTTGTGCTACTGCAGTAATACCACCTTCAGTGACTACGCCACCAAAGAAGATGGAATTCAACAATGCGCCGTTGATGCGACCCATTGTCGCTTTGCACTTAATCGAACCTTTACCGCGTGCAGCGTCTACAGCAAACTGACCACGGCCAAAAAGTTCTTTTAAGTCATAGCTGATATCAACTGACGTTGACTGCAGTACGCTCACTTCAACCGGCGTGCCATTGGTGATTGGATTACCGTGCACATCCTGTAATGGTGTGGCAAATATTTTACCGGCACCAAATAAATATTGAGCCATATGGACCTCTTAAAAATGAGAAAACCGCCGTATTGGCGG
>NZ_NEGG01000011.1 GCF_002135295.1 Acinetobacter sp. ANC 5054
AGTTCAACAGTTTGTAAACCACCGTCGATTTCACGAGTCACTTGTACTTTGTCGCCTTCAACTTTAACTTCTGAAGCGAAAGTACCTTGGCCTGCACCTAGAAGCGCACCAAGCATCTGACCAACTTGGTTAGAGTCGTCATCAATCGCTTGTTTACCAAGAAGGATCAATTGAGGTTGTTCAGCTTCAACAACACCTTTTAGGATTTTTGCAATTTCAAGTACACCTAATTGGTTTTCGTCAGCTTCAACAAGGATGCCGCGGTCTGCACCAAGCGCCATAGAAGAACGGATTTGTTCTTGCGCTTCTTTAGGACCAATAGAAACAACAACGATTTCTGAAACAGTTCCTTTTTCTTTTAAGCGAACCGCTTCTTCCACTGCGATTTCACAGAATGGGTTGATTGACATCTTAACGTTAGTAAGGTCAACCCCACTGTTGTCCGGCTTAACGCGAACTTTAACGTTGGCATCAACCACACGTTTTACAGCAACAAGAGCCTTCATTTACACTTCCTCAGTTGTTAAATTAAAATTGGTTTTACTCTGTGCTTGGGCCATATCTGCACGTCTATGATTAATTAGAGATAAAGCTACAGCGCCTATTAAACCAGCCAAGGCAATCACAAAGAAGTTTTGCTGAATTGGTAAATTTAGCGAAACAATAAAACCAATTAATAGCGGTGCGCCAATTGCACCTAAACGCCCTACGCCAGATGCCAGACCGATTCCTGTTGAACGAATGACGCTTGGATAAAATTGACCGCAATATGAATATGCAACGATTTGCGCACCTGTTGAACAAGCACCAACAACCGCAATAATGAAATACAGCATAGTTGTCGACATAGGCAAAGTCATTAGATATAGAAAGGCACTGCCTATAGCATACATAATGACCAATACCCATTTAATGTGGAAGCGATCTGCTAACCAGCCACCACCGACTGCACCAATAATTGCGCCAATATTCAGTGCGATCACAAAAGTCAGTGCTGAACCCAATGAATAGCCTGACATTGCCATTAATTTGGTGAGCCAAGTACTTAACGCATAAACCATAAACAGGCAGGTAAAAAATGCCACCCAAAACATCAGCGTACTAAAAGCTCGTCCGTCACTAAATAACAGCCCTACTGTCGGTTTTAAATTATTATTTGATGAACCATTAACAAAAACCGCATCCGCAGGGAATTGTGCTTGCGGTGCAATTTGCTCGGCAATCTTACGCAGTTCAGCTTGTTTATTATGCTTCACCAAATAAACCACAGATTCAGGCATAGATTTTAAAATAAAAGGCAGCAAAACAACTGGTACACCAGCAGCATAGAACACCACCTGCCAGCCATATTGCATAATAAACTGTTTACCCAAAACTGCCGCTAAAATTCCGCCTACGGCATAACCCGAAAACATCAATGAGGTCATGACATTACGTACTTTTTTCGGTGAATATTCCGTCATTTGCGCAACCACATTCGGCATGACTCCCCCAATGCCTAATCCTGCAATAAAACGCACGATGCTGAATGTGACTGGATCATCAGTTAAACCTGCTATCGCAGTAAAAGCACTGAATAAAAATACACAAATGGCAATGGTTAAACGGCGACCAATTTTATCAGCGAGACCACCAAAAAATATAGCCCCAATCATCATTCCAAATAGTGCTGAACTTGCCATAAAACCAGCCGTTGAAGCACTTACATTCATTTGTTCCATAATCGAAGGTAAAGCTGCACCTGCAACAGAAATATCATATCCATCGATAATGATAATCAGCATGCACCACATTAAAACTTTGGCATGAAAACCGTTGAATTTAGCTTCACTCGCTAAACTCTGCATATCGACTTGACTCATCAATCAACTCCTTGATTGTTATTGTTGTTTTAGTTCACTACTGTTTTAAGCATTCTGTCAGCCATACGCATCCGATTGCATTCTGGGGATTTCTAACAGAAATCAAAAAACCGAACCTGTTTAATAAGCATCCAATTCAGATTAATGAATATATTTTTTATGTCAATACTATTACATATATTTAACCATAAAATACTAATAATTAATGGTGTTTAATTTTATTTGTATTTATATATTGACATATATTTGATTCAACATATGCTTTTCATAAGTCTAATTTACCAAGGAAATGGAACATGACTGCTGAGCTTCACTATGAAAATAACATTGCGATTATCAGATTGAATCGACCAAAAGCACGAAATGCATTAAATTCAGAAATGATTGAAAAATTACAAGAAATTGTTTCTGAAATTTCAGTACTGAATCTGCGTGCAGCCATTTTTGTCGGTGAAGGCAAAGCCTTTTGCGCAGGTGCAGATATCACAGAATTACTGAATAAGACTCCCGTAGAGCATTTGCATAAAATACAAATCGGTCAGGCCTTATTCCAACAGATAAATGAATTAAAATTTCCGACACTGGCCAGTATTCATGGCATGGCTTTAGGAGGTGGACTTGAACTTGCTTTGGCATGTACATTTCGAATATGTAGCCCTACGGCAGGTCTTGGACTCCCGGAAATAAAACTCGGTTTAATTCCTGGCTATGGTGGAACACAGCGTTTACCACGCTTAATTGGTGTATCGAAAGCACTTGAAATGGTTGTCAGCGGCAAAATTGTTTCTGCGGAAGAAGCCTATAGCATCGGCTTAGTGAATCAAATCATTGAAATGCAAGATCCGATTGCAAGCGCAAAAGAATATCTAGATTCATTGGCAATGCAATTTCCAGCTGCGATTCATCAAATAATGCAAGCCGTTCAATCTGCATCCGATTTAAATATCCATCAAGGACTTGAATTGGAAGCCAAACTTTTTGTGGAATGCAGTCAAAGCGCTGATGCTGCTGAAGGTATACAGGCATTTTTAGAAAAAAGGTCAGCGAATTTTTCTCAAAAATAGCTGTACTAATATTCTAAGCCGATATACTAGCTGCAAATATCATTAGAAAATGTGCTTAATAACTATGTCTGATTCAAAACTTGGAATTTACGATCAATCTTTATATATGATTCATAATCGACTGTTTTTTCGATTATTTCAGGTTGGTAATAGTCTTGATCGCCAATGTTTAAATGAACTCGGTATTTCACCTGTCCATTGGGCTGTAATGGGTGCACTTTCGCGCCCACAACTCAATGATGCAGGTATGTCATTTTCAGATTTAACCGAATACTTAGGGATTAGCCGACAAAGTTTAGACAATGTTTTAAAGCGTTTAGAACGTGAAGGCAGTGTACAGCGTGTTACCTCCGATGCAGATAAACGAGCTAAAAATGTAGCGCTCACGCCATTAGGGCAACAAAACTGGCTAGACCTTCAAGAGCATTTTTTTCATTTTTATCATCAAGCTATGTCTGGCTTTGCCTTGGATGATTTAGCCAGCTTAATTCATTTACTCAATAAGTTAAATGTGGGTCTTAAGCAGATCGATCTTAAACAACTAGATGCAGACGTGAATTAAAAATTATTTTTTATATCTAGCGAACTATCATGCTCTGAACTAAAAAATTGGGTGTTTAACTAAAATCACAATATCAATCTTAAAGGGAATTTATATGCAGCAACATACATTGGTCGATCAAGTCATTAATTCAAGACATTCGGTACGTGCTTTTAAAACGACTCCAATTGAAACACAAACGATCAAAGACATTTTAACGGTGTCTAGTCGTGCGCCCTCAGGCAATAATATTCAGCCGTGGAAAGTTTATGTGGTCACTGGACAAAAGCGTGAGGCATTAATACAGAAGGTTTGTGCTGCACAAACCGAAATTTTTTCCGATCCAGAAAAAGCTGATTTATATCAAGAAAGCTTTAAATATTATCCGATAAAATGGACTTCGCCATTTATTGAGCGCCGCCGTGAAAATGGTTGGGGCTTGTACGGTCTATTGGGTATTCAAAAAGGTGAACAAGACAAAATGCAACAGCAGCTTTTACGCAATTATCAGCTGTTTGATGCGCCTGTCGGGTTATTCTTTACCGCCAATACGATCTTAGAAACAGGTTCAAAAATGGATATTGCAATGATGATCCAGAATGTCATGATTGCTGCCAAAGCCCGCGGCATTGATAGTTGTCCGCAAGCCGCATGGAATCCTTTTCATCAGGTGGTTGCAGAGGTTTTGGATATTCCAGACGATGAAGAACTGGTTTGTGCGATTTCTCTAGGTTATGCAGATGAGTCTGAAGTGGTCAATCAGCTGCAAACACCTCGAGTCCCTGTTGAAGAATTTGCTATTTTTTATGACTAATGTCCGTTGAAAAAGAGCTACAAATGTAGCTCTTCATTTGAGAATCTAAGTTCTAAGATAACCTATTCCTAAATAACCACGCTGCTAGTGGAAGCGTAATCACAGCCAGTATGAACATCGGGACAAAGTCCCACTTAACCTGCGCTATAGTCGCACCTTCCAAATATATTCGCTGAATTAGATTAATGCTGAATCGTAAAGGATTCGCATAGGTCGCAAGTTCCAATACATATGGCATGTTTTGAACTGGCGTTAATAATCCAGAAAGCAGCATCATTGGCATGATTAAGAAAAATGTATATAGCATCGCTTGCTGCATATTTAAGGAAATTGCTGAAATTGATAAGCCCAATCCAACTACAGCAATATTAAAACTCAATAATCCGAAATACAGTAATCCAACCGATCCATTCATTGGGATTTTGAACCAATACAGGATAATGAGTAAAATAATTGTTGATTGTATTAAACCAACAAAAATAGGAGGCAAGGCTTTACCAATCATAATTTCTAGCGGACGATAAGGTGTTACCAAGAGCTGATCAAAAGTACCCTGCTCCCGTTCCCTTGCCACAGAAAGCGCAGATAACAATAAAGTTTGTATCATACTTAAAGCCGCAATTAATGAAGGCATTAATCCCCACCGTGATTCTGCATTTGGGTTATACCAAATACGACTTTCAATATTTACGATTGGCGTAGTGTTCGTGCGTTCCAAATTAACTTGAGCGATGACATTATTGATATAAGATCCTGCCATGCCAGCGGTCGACGAGTTACGACCATCGAGAATAACTTGGATTGGGGAATTTTGACCTTGGTTTAGTTTGTCCTCAAAATCACTGGGTATTGTTATAACTGCAAGTGCCTGACGATCATCTATCACTTGTTTGATTTGCTGATTGCTGTCTATCGTCACTGTTCGATTAAAAATGCCAGAACCATCTAAATGCTGTAATAATTGAGCCGATGCCTGACTATGGCTTTGATCCAATATGGCATAATCCACATGATTGACGTCATAACTTGCAGCATAACCAAACAGTAGTGCTTGAATAAGTGCAGGGGCAAATAAAATAGCACGGTTCGCTGGATCGCTAAAAATGGTCAAAAATTCCTTTCTCACCAAAACCATCAGATAATTCAGCCACGCAAAAAATGAAGCCATATGCATTACCTCAAGCGTTTTTTTAGCGAAATACAGGATGCCACAGTCAGTAAAATGACATAGATCATTAATATCCCACATTCTTTAAACCATAAACGCCAATCATCCCCTCCTAAAAACAGCGTTTTTATCAAGGTCATAAAATGCGTTGCAGGTAAGAGATTACTGACGATTTGCACCACAAGCGGTAAGTTACGTGTATCAAATACAAAACCCGAGAGCATCATTGCAGGCATAAAACTAGCAAGTAATGCCATTTGACTGGCTTGAAATTGACTATTGGCAAAACCAGAAATGGTCAATCCAAGTAACAAAGACACCATTAAATATAAAAATGAAGCACTGACGACTGAAAATAAGGATCCTCGAATAGGAACATCAAAGACCCAAGAAGCCGTGACGAGACATACCACAATATCTACAATTCCAATGACGACATAAGGTGTGAGTTTAGCAATCACCATTTCAAGGGGGCGTACAGGCGTTACAAAAATTGCTTCAAGCGTCCCTCGTTCACGCTCTCGTGCAATCAACAAGCCAGTAAGAAACGCACCAATCAAGGTAAGAATCAATACAATTAAACCTGGCACTAAGAACCACGTACTGTTTGCTGACTCGTTAAACCACATCCGTTGTTCAACAGTAATTGCACCAAGGTTGGAACTTGGATGACTTCGGTCTGCTTGAATCATTTGTGCAGTATTAAATGCACCTGAAATATAACCTTGTATCGTCGTTGCAATACTGGTAGAACGCCCATTACTAATAATTTGAATCGTTGCTGTTCCATTCTCACGTTGACTTGCAAAATCAGAAGGTAAGTTGACGATGGCATCAATTTCATCCCTTCCCATAGCTTCTTCTGCCTCATGGAAATTGCTAAAGGGTGTTACCGACAAATAGTGTGTGCCATTTAATCCCGCAATTAACTGTTCGCTTTGTGACGAGCTCTGTTGCACCACGACAGCGACACGCCCGTTATTTAAATCGAAAGAAAGACCATAACCAAACAACAAAATTAAAATAATCGGTAATACTAAACCTATGGCTAAACTACTTTTATCCCTTAATAATTGACGACTTTCTTTACGAATCAATGCGAACAAGCGTCGAAAAAAAGCATTTATATTCATGTGCTTCTCCTTGCCTGTTCAACAATAGCGATAAAGGCACTATTCATATCATGTTCTTGCGCAGTCCCTGCCTGCAAGCGAACTTCTTTCGGTGAACCAAGTGCTAATAAATGTCCTGCATCTTGGATCGCAATACGATCACAATATTCCGCTTCTTCCATAAAATGCGTGGTAATGATGATTGTCATACCTTGATTGGCCAATTCACCAATGGTGTACCAAAATGAACGCCTTGCCAATGGATCAATACCACTGGTAGGTTCATCTAAGAAAATGATTTCGGGTTGATGCAATAGTGCGGCCGCCATGGATAAACGTTGTTTAAATCCATTCGGTAAATCACCACTTTTGGCACTGGGGTTTAAATTAAATTGAATTAAAGATTCTTCGATACGTTCTTTAATTTTTTTTCTAGTCAAACCATAAGCGCCGCCAAAGAATTTCAGGTTCTCTAAAACACTTAAGTTGCTGTATAGGGCAAATTTTTGAGAGACATAACCAATTTTACGTCTTGCCTCAGCGCGAGCATATCGCAAATTCACACCTGCAACCTGTAATGAGCCACTACTTGCAGGTAACAACCCACAAAGCATTCTAAAGGTTGTCGTTTTTCCTGCACCATTCGGGCCGAGCAAGCCAAAAATTTCACCACGTTGAACTTCAAATGAGGTTTTAGCCACTGCGGTAAAATCACCAAAAGTACGGACTAAATCCTGAACTTGTATGACAGGTTCAGCTTTGTTTTCAGAAATTTCACCCAAAGCTTGAATTTGAGTTTGAATTAAATTGGCGTGTTCTAAATCATGTGGTTTTAAATTGGGTTTATTTTCTGATTTAAATATTTTTTGTTCATTTTGCTGTGCTTGATGCAAAAACAGCATAAAGGCATCTTCAAGTTCAGCGGGTCGAGCTGCTATTTGACAATTGTAAGGTACATATTGGATTGGTAACTGAGGATATTCTAGAGTGCTAATAAAACGTACTGTATCGCCCTTCGGAACTGCATCGGTAATATATAAAGGTAAATCTAAAAGTTGTGACTGGATTACCCGAGCTTTCAAGTCTAGTGGGAGTCGAAGTTGCCAAGTTAAGCCATCAGCTTCAGCACTTAAACTTTTCGGTGTGCCATGTTTTAAAACTTGACCTTGGTACATCACGTAGACTTCAGCGCAGCGTTCTGCTTCATCCATATATGCAGTGCTAATAATTACACTCAGGTTTTCTTCAGACACCAATTGCTGAATAATTTGCCATAAGTCTCTGCGTGACAGTGGATCGACACCCACGCTCGGTTCATCCAACAATAACAATTCAGGAGAACGTACCAATGTACAAGCCAAGCCCAACTTTTGTTTCATTCCCCCAGAAAGTTTTCCTGCGGGTCGTTGAGTGAATTTTGTCAGATCTGTAATAGCAAGCAATCTTGCAAAGCGTTCTTTTCGTATTTCTTGAGCGACACCATGCAAATCTGCATACAGATCTAAATTTTCTTGGACACTTAAATCTTCATAAAGTCCAAAGCGCTGTGGCATATAGCTAATACGATCTTGCACCTGTTGTGGATATTTGGCGACATCAATACCCAGCACATCAAGTGAACCCGCACTCGGTGCATATAACCCCGCCATCAATCGCATAAATGTGGTTTTGCCTGCACCATCTGGGCCAACTAAAGCCGTCAGTTGTCCTGACTTAATTTCAATATTTAAGTCTTGAATCGCTACAACTTCTGAATTTTTCTTATCGGATGCAGAAAATATTTGGCGCAAATTTTTGGCTACGACAACATGCGGATTGGTCATAAGCCATTACTCTGCTTTGGCCTGAACAATATTGACTGTCACAGGCTGACCCATTTTTAAAGCATCATTTGGATCTTCCACATAAATCCGTACCTCATAAACCAGACTCGTTCGAATATCCTCAGTTTGCACCGTTTTGGGTGTAAATTCCGCAACGGATGAAATAAAGCCAATTTTACCTGCAATAGGCTTATTCGGCTGTGAATCACGAACAATTTGAGCCATCCCGCCCATTTTGATTTGGCCCAATTGAATTTCATTGGCATAGACACGCACCCATTTAGGGTTGGTTAACGCCAAGGTAAACACAGGTTTCTGAGCTGTGGTCATATCACCAACTTCTTGCAAACGTGCACGTACCACAGCATCTACAGGAGAAACCAAGACACTACGCTGAATTTGATAATCGATTAAATCCAATCCTGCTTGAGCAACTTCTGTTTGTGCTTTGGCTGCTTCACGGTCTTCACGACGTGCCCCATGTTTTAATAATGCGAGATTCGCTTGTTTTTCTTTTACTGCTGCTGCTGCGGTCGCTTGATTGCTTTTTGCATAATCCAGTTCTTGCTTGCTGATGGCTTGCCCTGCCGTACTATTAAATAGAACTTGCATGCGCTTTAAATCTTTCTCAGATTTATCTAATTGGGTCAAAGCAGATGCGAGTATGGCTTCAGCCTGAGTGATTTGTTCTGGACGTGTTCCAACATCTTGTTCAATGACGGTTTGCTGTTGAACTTTGAGCTGCGCCTCTGCTTGTTGTTTTTGAATATTTAAACTATCCGTATTTAAAGTGGCAAGTACCTCACCTTTTTTGACTACCTCACCTTCTTGAACTGTTAATTTCTGGATACGCCCCGGCTGTTCAAAAGCCAAAGAAACTTGTCGAATATCGACATTTCCATACAGCGTTAAGCTGCCATCATCAGTTTTAGTTCGATTAAAATAATACCAAGTGCCACCAATTACAGCGACAATGATCAGCAATATGCCTGCAATGACAGCTTTTTTCATACGACACCATGTCTCATTTTAATGTATTAGTTTAAATTTAATTTAAACTAACATAAATTAAATCTATAAATATATACTGAGGCTGATTTCCATTTCTAAAACCTAAATTATGCCTAGAGCTCGTCGCACAGATGGTGATGCTACCAAACAGAAAATTTTATTTGCCGCATCTAAACTCATTGCGCAAAATGGTTTTGCAAAATCGAGTAATAAAGCTATCGCTCAGGCAGCTGAAGTTGATCTCGCCTCTATTAACTATCATTTTAAAGGTCGTGAAGGTCTATATCAGGCCGTTATTACTGAAGCACATAGTCAATATTTTGATGAAAAAGACCTCATTGCGCTTGCTGCTTTAGATATTTCCGCTGAAGAAAAACTCGGGCTATTTTTTGAAAAATTAACCCTCAATTTATTAACAGGAAATACTTGGTACAGCCAAATTTTAATACGAGAATTATTAACTTCATCAAGTCGTTTAGATCAATTTTTTAAACAAGATGGTAATCGTAAATTTTTATTGATTTTAGACATGATCAGTGAAATATCAGGCCTGAGTCCGAACCAACCTAAAATTTTGGCCTGTATGTTGAGTGTAATGGCGCCCTGTTTTATGTTAATTTTGGCGGAAATTAATCCTTTAAGCCCATTACATAGCGTATCTAAAATGGATGCTCAACAACTTGCAACGCATTTAAAAACATTTTCAATTGCAGGGTTAAAAGCCATCAAAAATCAGCATTCAGAAAACTGAATTTGATATCGCAGTCAAAACATTTCGTTATATTTTCATTTGCTTCTTCATCACGGCTGTACGTATTTTCTAATAGTTTATATAGGCTATGTTGCATAAACCTAGCATAAACGACTTATTCAGCAATATACTTTCAAAATAAATAAGCCTGCCCCTAAAATTTATCGTACAACCAATTGGCCCTCCTATAATCAAGCTTTCATTAAGGGCAAATGGGGAGTCAAAGATCAGCAATTGGTTAATTTAGATTTAAACGTTTTAGTATCTAAGCCACGATTAGCGGCTAAAAAATTTTCTTGCCGCTTAATAAAAAAATGACCGAAGTATTGGCGTTCTTCGGTCAAATAAGAAATGCATATTGTTTATAAATGAAAGGGCTACCTTAAGCTGCAGGATCTTGTAAGAGGTCAATGATGCCCTTAGCTTTTAATGTTTCTAATTCTTGATGTGTTTTAAAGCGAGATAAAATTTTCGAAGTGTGCTCTCCCAACTGTGGCGGAGCATGTTTATATTCCACAGGTGTATCCGAAAGTTTGATTGGTGAACCAATCACTTTAAAATCAGGTTTTAAGCGATGTGGAATATTCACTACCATGTCACGATGCTGGATTTGCGGTTCATTTAATGCGTCTTCAACTGAGTTAATAATCCCAACAGGCACTTTATAGGCATGAATTGCATCGACCCATTTTTTGGCATTTTCCTTTAAGAAAAACGCGGACAAAAGTGGGATGAGTTCCTCACGGTGTTTAACCCGATCTTGATTGCGTAAAAAGTTTGGATTCTCCAGCAATTCTGGATATCCAATGGCAATGCACAAATCTTTAAATTGCTTATCATTGCCACAAGCGATAATAAACTCTTTGTCTTGCGCTTTAAATGTCTGATACGGCACGATATTAGGGTGTTTATTTCCCATTCTTTTAGGCGCATGACCTGACGTCAAATAGTTCATGCCTTGGTTGGCCAAAGCTGCAACTTGTACATCGAGTAAGGACATATCAATATATTGACCGCGCCCTGTATGCTGGCGGGCAAGTAAAGCGGCTTGTATCGCAATGGTCGAATATAATCCAGTTTGGATATCCACTACAGCTACACCGACTTTTTGTGCACCGCCACCTTCGACATCATCCGCCTCGCCCGTAATACTCATCAGGCCAGACATACCTTGAATAATAAAGTCGTAACCTGGTTCTGCTGAACGTGGGCCGTCTTGCCCAAAACCAGTAATCGAGCAATACACCAGATTCGGATTCAAAGCACTGAGCGTTGCATAGTCCAAACCATATTTAACCAAAGAACTGGCTTTATAATTTTCAATGACTACATCCGACGTCTTGGCAATCTCACGAATGAGTTCTTGCCCTTCAGATGTTGCAATATCAATCGCCACAGAATACTTATTGCGGTTGGCACATTGATAATACCCCGACTCACGTGTAGCTTTGCCTTGTTGGTCAAGCATCCACGGTGGTCCCCACATACGAGTATCATCACCCACTTGTGGGCGTTCGATTTTTATCACTTCTGCACCCAAATCTGCCAAAATTTGACCGCACCACGGACCGGCCAATACTCGGCTTAAATCTAATACTCGAATTCCTTGTAATGCGCCCATTTCTAACTCCTTTTATTCAGCCATGAAGCTTGAATCAAACCTCATGGCTTCAGACATTTATTTTACTGTTACTGGTTTAGCACTTTCGTTGTTCACATGATCTGCTGCATGTGTATCCATTTTTGCAAGTTTTTCCTGCGTGTTAGAGATGGTCGCTTGTTGTGGGTCATATTGACGCTCACGAATAAACAGACCCGGAATTACACCAGCAATGAAGTAAGCTGTACCCATTACAATAAATGCCATGGTGAATGAACCACCTGCGGCAATGAAGCCAATGGTTGCTGGAGCAATTGCTGCACCTAGACGCCCCATGTTGTAAGCACCACCAATGGCTGTACCACGTACATCGGTTGAGAAACTTTCAGCCATATAAGTTGCATTTACACCATATGGAATGCCATACAAGAAGCCAAAGGTCACAAGTAAATAGGCAATATTGGTTGGTGTATTATAAAAAATAATGATGGGTAAGAACGCAGCAGTTGCAACTGTGCCAAACACAAAGGTAATACGACGACCAAATTTATCCGCTGCATAGCCAGCAAGAATTTTACCTAGAATCATTGCTGTATAAGCACCAACCATGTAACCCGTCATGGCTTTAAAGTTCATGCTTAGTTCAGTTTCTAAATAGGTTGGCATCCAGTTATTTACGCCATAATAGCCAAACTGTAAAAATGCTGCGGTACTCATCCACAATAAGAACATTTTACGGTGATTGGTGTGGCCAAAAATACGTTTAAAAATACTGTCTGGAGCTGTATTATTTTGCGTTAGTTCTGTACTGGCAATGGGCTGTAGATTTAATTCACGACGTTGAAGTTGTTCAATTTTCGCCTCTTGCCATGACTTTGGCTCAGGTACAAAGCGCATAAAGATCAATGCAAATGCCGCAGGAATAATCGTTACATAGAACAGCATACGCCAACCGTGATCTGGAATAATCGCACCAGCCATTAAGGTTGCAACGATATAACCTACAGTTTGACCCGTTTGTAAGGTCCCTAATACTGTCGTACGGTATTTGGTCGGTACATATTCAGCCATTAATGTATTACACGCCATATAAAGCGAACCCAGACCAAATGCACCTATAAAGCGTAATACTAAGAATTGCTCATAACTTTGAGTAATACCTAAAATACAGGTCATAATTGAAAAAAAGACCACTGACCAAGCAATGGTTTTGACACGACCATACTTGTCGCAAGCCCAACCACCAGAAATACCGCCCAGTGCCATACCAGCCAGTGATGAGCTGCCTAACATGCCTGCTTGAAATGTCGATAAGCCAAACTCAGCTTTTAAACTGGTCAGACTAAATGACAATAGCATGATGTCTACACCATCAATAACCAGCGAAATAAAAGCAAAAATAAATGCCATTTTCCAAGTATTACTGGTAATACGGTGCATTGTTCCAACATTTGAAGGCAATTTGAGCGTTCCTGCTCCATTTTGCATTTCGTTATTCATATTCCTTGTTCCTCATTTTCCCAAATGAGTCATCGGCAATCCTATTTCTGTACACTTGCCATGCATTTATTATTTTTCTAATTCATTTTCTTTAGGCATTTTGTACAGATTTAAAAGAGTGTTTCACGATGAATCCTTTTCGATTAATTTGATTTTTTAGGTTAAAAAATTCCAAGAGCATTCAATATTGAATGCTCTTAAATTTAGATTTTTTAGAATGCTGCAATGCCCGTTTGTGCACGGCCAAGAATCAGTGCATGTACATCATGCGTGCCTTCATAGGTATTCACTACCTCTAGATTGACCAAATGTCGTGCCACACCAAATTCATCTGATATACCATTACCACCCAACATGTCTCGCGCAACTCGGGCGATATCCAGTGCCTTGCCACAGTTATTTCGTTTAATCAGTGAAGTCCCCTCGACCGAAGCAATGCCTTCGTCTTTCATACGACCAAAGCGCAGTGCAGCCTGTAGACCTAGTGCAATTTCAGTTTGCATATCGGCCAGTTTCTTCTGAACCAACTGATTCGCTGCCAATGGACGACCAAACTGTTTTCGGTCCATTGTGTATTGATGGGCTGTATGCCAACAGAATTCAGCTGCACCCATTGCGCCCCATGCAATGCCATAACGAGCACTGTTCAAGCAAGTAAATGGACCGCGTAAGCCTCGTATTTCAGGGAAGGCATTTTCTTCTGGGACAAAAACATTATCCATAACGATTTCACCAGTGATGGAAGCACGTAGCCCGACTTTACCGTGTATCGCTGGCGCTGATAGCCCTTCCCATCCTTTTTCTAAAATGAAACCGCGAATGTCACCGACATTGCCTTCTTGTGATACTTCTTTGGCCCAAACGACAAATACATCCGCAATCGGGCTGTTGGTGATCCACATCTTTGCGCCTGTTAAACGATAGCCACCATCTACTTTTTTCGCACGTGTAATCATACTGCCTGGGTCTGAACCATGGTCTGGTTCGGTTAGGCCAAAACAGCCAATGTAATCGCCAGTTGCCAGTTTTGGCAGGTACTTTTGCTTTTGTTCTTCAGAGCCAAATTCATTAATCGGCACCATCACAAGTGAACTTTGCACACTCGCCATTGAACGATAACCCGAGTCAACATATTCAATTTCACGTGCTACCAAACCATAGCTCACATAGTTCAAACCCGCTCCACCATACTGTTCTGGAATTGTTGGACCAAGTAGACCCAGTTCACCCATTTCACGGAAAATTGAAGCATCAGTTTGTTCGTGACGGAATTGTTCCAGCACACGCGGCTGTAAACGCTCTTGGCAGTAAGCATGCGCAGTGTCTCGAATCATGCGCTCTTCTTCGGTCAGTTGCAGTTCCAATAAAAACGGATCTTTCCAATCGAACTGTACTTTTGCCACTTTTTTAGTATTAACCATTTGATTCATAGCGTCCTCTGCTAACAGGTTTGACTTTGTTTTCATCGATGCTATGTGTGAAAAGTAATTCTTTCAAACGATAAATATTCATGCAGATATGCGTGTTATACATATCTAAAAATAAAACTGAGAGACATAAGCACTTTCGCCACTGATGTTAAACGGAAAACCCACTATTTTTAGACTAAAGTGCTATATGGAAATCTTTCTTATATGCCATTTTGTGATACCACTTGATAAAAGGATTTATCTATGCGCCGCAATATTCCCTCACTTCAAAGCCTGATTTGTTTTGAATCTGCGGCCAAGCACGCCAGTTATACACATGCATCTCAAGAGCTATTTATTACGCAAAGTGCTGTATCTCGACAAATACAACAGCTTGAAGAGTTTTTGGGCGTAAGTTTATTTAGTCGAACGCGACATGGTGTTGATCTAACTGAAGCAGGAAAACAATATGCCAAAAGCATCAAACCATTTTTGCAAGGTTTAGAAAAAAGCACATCCGATTTAATGACACATAAAGGTCTGGGTGGAACGCTAAAAATTGGTGTGGTCCCGACATTTGCTACGCGCTGGTTATTACCAAAATTACATCGATTAAACGCACAGCATCCCGAAATTACTCTACATTTAGAAACCAGCACTAAGCCCTTTTTGTTTAATGACAATATTTTTGATGCAGCCATTTTTGCAGGAACTGAACAACAAATTAAACATTGGCCTGGCATCCAAGCACATTTTTTAATGAATGAAAGCATTGTGCCAGTGTGCTCACCAACATTAATTCAGCAGATGTTTCCTGAGGCAAAACTTGATTCTGAATATGCCTACCATTTAAGTCCTGAACAATTGATTCAACTTCCCCTACTACAACAAACTACTCGCCCCATGATTTGGCAGGAATGGTTCCAAGCCCAGAAAATTCAACATGAAAAACCATTTGCAGGTCAACGACATGAACTATTTTCCATGCTTGCTGTAGCAGCTACACACGGTATGGGGATGGCACTTATTCCTAAAATGCTCATTGAATCTGAACTGAAAAAAAAGGAGCTGGTCTTAGCTTCTACACAGCAACTTGAAGGTGCACGAAAATACTATTTGATTCATTCTAGCCACGATATTTCACCAATGATTGTTAATTTTGTTGAATGGATGAAACAGGAATTGAATTCAGCTATAGATGTAAATGACCTAAATTAAAAAATGTAAATTTTCCATACACTTAAAGCAATATGGCCTTATCGTAATTTTTAGTGATCATCCATGACGAACATCTTTTTATTGCTTTATAATTGTTTAAAAATAATGCATCTTCAAGACTGCTATGAAATATTTCAGCTGCGCTGTTTGTCATAAACAAGTGTTTTTTGCCAATACCGAATGCATGAACTGTCACACTGCATTAGGCTATATCGCCTCTGAAAAAGAGATGGGCTGTTTTGAAAAACATAGTGCAACGCTTTGGCTTGCACTAAATGCTAAGCAAAGAGGTCAACGCTATAAACCTTGTTACAACTATCAACATCATCAGGTTTGTAATTGGGTGGTGCCTGCCGATAGCGATGAAATCTACTGCGAATCTTGTCAATTGACGCATGTCATCCCCAATTTGGATGATCCAGACAACATTGTATATTGGGCACGTTTAGAAAGTGCCAAACGGCGTTTTTTATATTTGATGCAGCAGCTAAATATTATGCCTCGCCCGAAACGCAGCGATGAAGACCGTTTGGGTCTACGCTTTAATTTTCTCATGCCTACAGTCGATCACCCAGTTATGACTGGACACGCCAATGGCGTGATTACCTTAAATGCCAGTGAAGCGGATGTGATTTACCGCGAGACGACACGCATAAAAATGGGTGAAAACTATCGTACCTTATTAGGACATTTCCGCCATGAAAGTGGACATTATTATTTCGATTTAATTAAACATTTACGCCCAGAATTAATTGATGATTTTCGCCTCTACTTTGGCGATGAGCGGCTAAATTATAAAGACGCGCTAAAACGCCATTATGACGATGGTGCACCACTTAATTGGGCAGATAACTATGTCAGCTCTTATGCAAGTACACATCCATGGGAAGATTGGGCGGAAACATGGGCACACTATTTACACATGATGGATACTTTAGAAACTGCCTACTATGCTGGTTTAATGGTTAAAACTGATATCGACAACTTAAATAACCTAGAACTGGTGGAAAATCCCATTGGCGCACAAGACTTTGATTTATTATTAGACAATTGGATGACACTTACTTTTAACTTGAATGCCCTTAATCGCAGTATGGGACTAGATGATGCATATCCATTTACCCTTTCTAATGTTGTGTTAGATAAACTACGTTTTATTCACCATAAAATGTTGTATTTAATTTTTAATCCGCCTGATACTACTAAAACCTTAGCTTAACTTCTGGCTAAAATGTACCTGAACTTTGATTTATTTGCTTTTATATATCCTTTTAATTGCAACAATAAAGCTGGTTAAGCATATTTTGATTCACTCAATCATCATCAATTAACTATTGACGATCTTGGCGATTTGAGAAGTAGTTGTTGATAAAATTTTTCTGAGTCTGGATAAAAAATATCAATGGCTCTTTCATCAGATATTTATAGATTTCAGGATTTTCCAAACTCACATCTCGCCACGGTGAAATCAAAACGATACTGCCTGGCACAGGTTTCTTCTTCTTCTTCTTCTTCTGCTTGAGCTTGAAATACAATCCCAGTGTATAGCCGCCGCCAGCAGAGTCCCCCATAAATAAAATGTTTTCAGCAGGCGTAGTTTTCAATACTTCTGTATCAGCTTGCTCGACCATTTGAAATGACTGTTTATAAATATAATCGGGTGTCATTGGGTAATCTGGAATAACAACTTGTACGCCAGATTGATCGATAATTTTATTTTTAAAAGCATATTGTTACTTAAAAATTCTATTAATATATGCCCTGCCATGAATATAAAAAATTACAGTGCCAATGGTTTTTTTGCCTGAAATATGGTGGCAATCAAAACCATCTATAACTTTGTTTATGATGTTTTTATTTTTCAAAGCAGATTTTTTGATGTTATCGCTTTTGCTCGGGAAATCCCCCTTATCAAAACTTTTATTCAGGTTGTTTTAGTCTGTTGTTAGTGAAATAAGATCACGTGTAATACGAAATTTAAAACTCGGTGATTTTTAACTGAATAAGAAATTACTTGATCGTTATAAGCCACAACAAATTTTAGCTGCTGGTCTTTGGATTTATGTAGCTATGGCTTTGGTGACGACTTTGGCATCAAGTACCGCATCAATGTGGTTATACATCGTGCCTTTATGGTTCACCATTGGTTTTGTCAGTTTGCTATCTGCCAATGGCATGGCTTTGGCAATGGCTGCTGCGCGTGAACGTGCAGGTACAGGTTCGGCTTTGCTAGGTGTTTGCCAGTTTGGTTTAGCTTTTATCGTGTCGAGCTGTGTTGCAGTCGGTGGCAGTGATAGCATTTTGCCAATGAGTTTGGGGATTTTAATTCCAGCTTTGGTGGCACTTTTGATATGGCTTTTAAGTATCAAATCTAGGTAAGTGAACCGCCGAAAGGCGGTTTTTTTTACAGCTATGAAAGATTTATATTTACTTTACCAATATCTCATGGAACATATGACGTAGCCACTGATGGCTCGGTTTATGGTGACAAGACATATGCCAATACTGCTTAACCCCATAGGTTGGAAAAGCAATTGGAGCCTCAAAGATTTTTAAATTGCCGCGTGAAAGTAGAACTTCACTCAAATAATAAGGTACTGTCGCAATAGCATCAGTATCTTGTACCACCAAGCCTACCCCTAAATAGCTCGGCAATCGCATTAAAATATCACGCTTCAAATCGAGATTAAGTAACTCATTTTCAATATGATAATGCCCCATTCCTGCATCAATATCGATATGCGATTCACTTAAATATTGTTCTGTGCTTATGCTATCACCTGTTAAACGTGGATGATCCTTCGCTGCAATGACCACATAGTATTGTTCAAAAAGCTTTTGTTGATAAAAACCACTTTCCAAATGCGGTAAAAAACCCAATGCTAAATCAATTTCACCATTGGCCATTTGGTAACTGGTTTCTGAGGTGATGGGTCGAACATTTAAACGAATTTGTGGCGCATGTTTTTTTAGATATTGGCTAATTTTAGGCAATAAAACCAAATGCGATACATCAGTCATAGCTAAAGTAAATTTCTGATCTGAAACAGCTTGGTCAAAATCAATTGAAAAATTATTAATAGCTTCCACTTTACTTAAAGCTTCACTCACCATTGGAAAAAGTTGGCGTGACAACTCAGTAGGTACCATTTCATTACCCATTCTTAAAAAGAGTGGATCGTTATAATGCTGTCGAATTTTATTTAGGATATTACTGACCGTCGGTTGACTCATCTGCAAATGTTCAGCGGCCTGAGACACATTTTTGTACTTATAAACATGAAAAAAAATGCTGAGAAGTTTGCAGTCCAGTTCAAACACGAAAATCAAAATCCTTTATCAAAAACACTCAAATTGAAAATGTATCATCGGCTGAAATATAAAAAATGCCAATATCGAAATATTACTTTTATTGCAGATGAAACGCTAGACTGATTATAAACATAGCAAATAACTTTCATTCAGCTTTCAGAATACGCATAATGCCCTTAATTCAATGGGGATATAAAGCATGTTGAATGCGAAAAAACTAGTTTGCTTTGATTTAGATGGAACGCTCATCGACTCTGTCGGGATTTGGAATCAAGTCGATGCACAGTTAATTCAAGAACTAACCGCTCAAATCATTCCCCATTCTATCGTGCAGCAGCAACGTGACACTCAACTGCAAAAATTCAAGCATCGCCCTGATCCTTACTTAATGTATTGTCAGTTTCTAAAAGAAAGTTATGGCATGTCAGATTTAAGCGCTGAAGAAATCAAAATACGTCGTTATGCAATTTCGCATCATTTCCTCGATCATGTGATTGAGCTTAAACCGCAAGCAGAAAATTTTGTCAAAGCACTCATCCTGCAAGGTATTTCGGTTGCGATTACCACAACCACCAGCATTAATAATATTCGTCGTTATCAATCCAACAACCTTAATATCCATCCCAAATTGAATTTTGAGCAGGATTTTCATCTCGTCCTGACGCGTGAAAATGTTGAAAATATCAAGCCACATCCTGAAGTGTATTTAACTGCGATGCAGCATTTTGGCTTAAACCCTGAAGATTGTTTAATTATTGAAGATTCCCTGATTGGTGTTGAAGCGGCAAATCAAGCAGGCATTGAAGTTGTAGCGATTTACGATCAATACTCAGAACATGAATTAGAACAAATCAAAACCAAAGCAGATTATTTTGTAGCTGACTTTGCGGAACTGATTACTACGCTTTAATCGTGCTTTTAATCATCCATAAAGTAAAAAGCCCGAACGAATCGGGCTTTTTTATTAAAAAATATTATTTAAACTGTATTAATTTAAGCAGTTTTCATACTGCCCGCTTCTTCAAATTTGGCATGCCATGACAATGCTTCATTAAGTAAATGCGGAGTTTGCCCGCCGCGCTCGCAAGCACGTTCAAAATAACTCATCAAGGCTTCGCGATATTCAGGATGCGCGCAAATATTGATAACTTTACGTGCACGTTCACGTGGTGAAAGTCCACGCAAGTCCGCCAGACCTTGTTCAGTCACCAGCACATCTACATCATGTTCTGTGTGGTCGGTATGACTCACCATAGGTACAACAGATGAAATTGCACCGCCTTTCGCCATCGATTTGGTCACGAAAATGGCAATATGCGCATGGCGGGTAAAATCACCAGAACCGCCAATACCATTCATCATTTTTGTGCCTGTTACATGGGTTGAATTTACATTTCCGTAAATATCAAACTCCAATGCCGTATTGATGGCAATAATACCAAGTCGGCGGATAATTTCAGGATTATTCGACAGCTCTTGCGGACGCAGCACAATTTTATCTTTGTATTGATCAAAATTATTCATCACATGCTGAGCACAAGGCTCAGACAACGTCATTGAACAACCTGAAGCAAACTTCATTTTGCCTGAATCAATCAGTTGGAATGTACAGTCCTGAAGCACTTCCGAGTACATTTCCAAATCATGAAAATTGGAGTGTTCAAAGCCTGCAAATACGGCATTGGCAATAGAACCAACACCCGATTGCAGTGGCCCTAAATTTTCAGGCAAACGCCCTTGTGCAACTTCAGCTTCAAAAAACGTAATCAGGTGCTGAGCAATTGCCAAAGTTTCAGCATCTGGCTCATCCATTTTGAACTGTGTATCAGGTAAATCATTGATCACAATTGCAGAAATTTTTTCTAGGCTGACATGAATGCCAATGGTGCCAATGCGGTCACATGCTTGCGTTAAAGGAATTGGGGCACGGTTTGGGCGCGCTTTGGGTACATAGATATCATGCACACCTTCAAGAACTGGGTTAATGGTATTGTCTATTTCAACAATCACATGATCCGCCATTTCAATAAAGTTCGCCGAGTTACCGCATGAACCCGTTGGGATGATTTGACCATCTTCAGTGATCGCTGTTGCCGCAATCACAGCCACATTAATGCGTGGCAAATTATGATGGCGAATATTGTCTGCCATTTCCGACAAATGCTGATCGATATACATCACTTCACCGGCATTAATCGCTTTACGCAAACCGGGATCCGCTTGATAAGGATAACGACGTGCAATGGCATGTGCTTCATTTAAGCGACCGTCAATTCGGTTACCCAAACTTGCACCCGTGGCTAAAGTAATCCGTAAAGGATGTGAAACTGCATGATCTGCCAGTGCTAGAGGCACAGTTTTTGCCTCACCTGCACCACCAAAACCGCTTAAACCAACTACTGAACCATCTTGAATTAACTCAATCGCTTTTTCGGCAGACATGACTTTGTCGCGAAGGGAGAGTAAGCGAATGCGATCTAAACCATTCATAATAAAAATCTCAAAATAAACATCTCGTTATTCGCCATCCTAGCGAACTGAGATAGCGTTTGTTATTGCTTATCCAAAAACTTACGAATCTAGAAATGAGCTATCTAACAGTCGCCCTGTCTAAAAAACAAATTGTCAAAAAAACAGCTTATCTCAATAAAAATGTAGGTAAATTACAGCAGTTCAACCGCAATTGCTGTCGCTTCACCACCACCAATACAGAGTGCCGCGACACCTTTTTTACCGCCTGTACGTTTTAAAGCATGCAAAAGCGTCACAATAATACGTGAACCTGATGAACCTAATGGGTGACCAAGTGAGCAAGCACCACCATGAATGTTTACTTTTGCTTCATCTAAGTTAAATCCATCGATTGCCAGCATGGTCACCATGGCAAAAGCTTCATTCACTTCCCAAAGGTCAACGTCTTGAGCATCCCATCCCGCTTTTTGTAGGACTTTCTCAATCGCACCCACTGGCGCGATGGTAAATTCTGAAGGGTGTTGTGAATTGGTGGCATAAGCAACAATATTTGCCAATGGCTTTAAACCACGTTCATTTGCAGTTTCAGCAGAGGTAATGACTAATGCAGATGCACCATCTGAAATTGAGCTGGCATTGGCCGCAGTAATCGTACCGTCTTTTTTAAATGCAGGACGAAGTGTTGGAATTTTTTCAGGCTTCGCACTTAATGGCTGCTCATCTTGATCGACAACCACATCGCCTTTACGACTTTTCACCGTTACAGGCACGATTTCATCTTTAAAGAAACCGCCATTAATGGCTGCAACTGCTTTATTTAATGAGTTAATGGCAAAAGTATCTTGCTGTTCACGGGTATAGCCTTTTTTGTCTGCCATTTCTTGTGCCAAAATACCCATCGAAAGGCCTGTTTCAGCGTCTTCTAGACCTTCTTGGAACATGTGGTCTGTGGTTTTACCATGTCCCATGCGGTAGCCTGCACGCGCTTTTTCTAATAAATATGGCGCATTCGACATCGACTCCATACCGCCCGCAACCACAATATTTGCTGAGCCCGCTTTAATCGCATCAGCTGCTTGCATCACGGCTTTCATGCCTGAACCACAAATTTTATTGATGGTGGTTGCACCCGTTGAGTCAGGTAAACCTGCTTGACGCATTGCCTGACGCGCAGGACCTTGTTTTAAACCCGCTGGCAATACACAACCAAAGATTACTTCATCAATATCAGCCGGTTGTAAGCCTGCACGAGATACTGTAGCTTGAATAGCTGCTGCACCTAAATCTGGAGCTGTGCACGATGATAGTGAACCCTGAAAGCCACCCATCGGTGTACGTACGCCGTCTACAATTACAATCATTTTTTATTTCGTCCTGATTTAAATCTTTTAAGTTTTTAACATCCAAGGAAACGTGGCTGTTTCCTTGGCGTTGTCCATCATAAGGGGTTTTGCTGAAATTTCGATGTCTGCTTAAGACTGAGCGGTGAAGTATTCTGCAGATAATTGCATGACCAACGCTGAACCCGCCTTGATTCGCTGTGCACGTGCTGCCAAGTCAGGAAGCACTTTTTCTACATAATATTCTGCGAGTACTAATTTATTTTGGAAGAAGCTTTCAGGTTTCACAGCTGCAGCTTTACTAATGCGCGCAAACATATAAACAAAGCTGAGCAAGCCCACAGCATGTAAGTAATCCACTGCCACTGAGTTGGCAAAATCAGGTGTAGTTTTCGCTTGTTCAACAATAAATTGCGTTAAGCTTTCTAGTTCATCACACACCTGAGCGGTAGCAGTTTTCACTTTAGAGTCAGACATAGACGCTGCAAATTCACGAATTTCTGCAATGTACTCCGCAATAAATGCGCCATTACATTTCGTGGTTTTACGACCGATTAAATCAATGGCTTGTACCCCATTGGTGCCCTCGTAAATTTGTGAAATACGCAAGTCACGTATACATTGCTCCATGCCCCATTCACGAATATAACCATGACCACCAAAACACATTTGCGCTTCTAAAGTTGAATCTAGTGCTTTATCGGTTAAATATGCCTTCGCAATTGGAGTCAGGAGCGCCACACGGTCATTGGCTTTTTTCACTGCCGCTTCATCTGTTGAATATTTAGTAATATCCAGTTGTTGACCCACATAGACAGCAAATGCACGTGATGCTTCATTGTTTGCACGGACATTGAGCAGCATACGGCGTACATCACCATGAACTAGAATTGAATCCGCTGGTTTTTCTGGAGATTGTGCCCCTGTCGCTGCACGGCCTTGCAAACGGTCAGTCGCATACTGTGCCGCATTTTGATAGGCAAACTCTGCTGCACCAATGCCTTGAATGCCCATGGATAAACGCTCGTAGTTCATCATCACGAACATTGCCGCTAGACCTTCGTTTTCATTACCTACGATATAGCCTTTGGCACCATCAAAATTCATCACACACGTTGCTGAACCTTTAATGCCCATTTTGTGCTCAACTGAGCCAGCTGACACTGCATTGCGCTCACCGATTGAACCATCTGCATTCACATGGAATTTAGGCACAATAAACAGTGAAATGCCGCGTGAACCTGCTGGCGCATTCGGCGTTTTTGCCAAAACTAAATGAATGATATTTTCACACAGATCGTGCTCACCACTGGTAATAAAGATTTTTGTACCTGTGATATTGAATGAGCCGTCATTGTTTGATTCTGCTTTGGTTTTAATAATCCCTAAATCTGTTCCAGAGTGCGGTTCAGTCAAACACATCGTACCTGACCATTCACCCGTGTAAAATTTTGGCAAATAGGTTTCTTTTTGCTCTTGCGATGCACGGTCATTGATCGCCATGCCTGCGCCCACTGTCAAAAGTGGATAGAGCATGAATGATGGATTAGTACTCCAAATCATTTCATCGGCAAGTACTGTCAGCATTTTTGGCATGTTCTGACCGCCCCATTCCTCGGACGCACCTAAACCCACCCAACCGCCTTCGGCAAATTGTTTGAATGCATCTTTAAAACCTGTAGGAGTAGTGACAACGCCTTGATTAAACTGCACGCCATCTTCTTCATCTGCTGTACGGTTTAAGTCTAAAATCACGTTTTTAGAAAACTTCGCCATTTCTTCCAAAATGGCATTTGCAGTTGCCATGTCGATGTGGGCTAGTTTTTCATTTGATTGCCAGAACTCATCTGCTTGAAATACATCATTTAAGATGAAGTCCATGTCCTTTAAAGGCGCATTGTATATTGGCATTGTACTTTCCTTTTTTCAGGCTTTGTCTTTACAGACAAACTACTTTTTTAAAGTTGCACGTTCCCACACAAAATAAGGATTATTTTGAGAGAATTTTTAAAAATCTGTTTAATCATGTAGATAGCTATTTGAGTAATAGTTATCGTGTTTTACCTACAAGTTTATAATAATAAACCTGTAATATTTTGCAGTATTTTACTTTCACAAATATATAAATTCATTAAAGAAATAAAATCCATACCTAAGATTCGATATAAACCAAACATAATATGAACCATATTCACATTTAATCTCAGTGATTATTAATCAAAATATCCACTTATACCGTTATGTTAAATACTGCTTTTGTTGTAAAAGCGAAAAGACAATAAATTAAATTTTTTCAAAATGGAATTTTATTTGAAAATTATGACCTCTTGGGTTCAGTTTTATTGACATTAAATTGACGCTATGAAATTTATATTCGTTACATCATTCACTAATATGTTTATTTTTAAGCCAGTTTGTGTCAAATTTGAGACCATAGTGGAATGTAACTACTGCAAGTTCTAGCATAAGCTAGGCTTGTTCTCTCTTAAGATGTATATGGAACAGGTAACATGAGCTCAGTACGCCAACAAAATTTTATCCTGCGTAAGGAGAAAATTTTAGCCATGGCAGAAACCCTGCTATTAGACAATAATCAAGACATCACGCTCAGTGAATTAGCCTGTGAATTAGATATAGCCAAAGGCACAATCTATAAACACTTTAAAAGTAAAAACCAGTTATATTTAGAACTTATTATATTAAATGAAAAAAGATTATTAGAAATTTCAAAAAAATATAATCACGATATTAAAACCTATGTTTCACAATATATGCTTTATAATATGCTGAATTCAAATCGAACCATATTATTACATGTTATTGAAGAACGCTTAACCAATAATGAGCGCAAATTAAAAGAACTATTTGAAGAATTATATCAAGTCCGTGAAGAACGTATTATTGAAATTAAAGACATGACCAGTGAATATTTAAAATCATTGGATAGTGCTATGTCGATTCGAGACTATTTATCTTATATCTGGACTGTGACCTACGGTGCTTCCCTGCTACTAAATTCGACGCATTATCAAAAATCAATTGGTTCACGTGAGCGCTTGATTAAGCTATATGTGAATCAGGCCTTGATGACGCCAGATAAAATTTCTGCCGTATAAAGCAGTGCTTATACATCAAAATAAAAGCCGAACTTCCGTTCGGCTTATTATCAATTACGAATTATCGGTCTTATGCAATGACTGGTGGAAAGCCATCTTCAGTTAAAGCAGTAATGATTTGATCGGCACTAGCACTTGATTCAACTTCAACCAACTTCGTTGCCACATCTATATTTACATTGGCATTTTCATCTAAGTCTTTAATGGTCGCCGTTACGCTACGTGCGCAACCACCACAGGTCATATTGTCTATACGAAATTTCATCTTATCTTCCTCTTGATCCACTGTTCAAGACTATAAACCTTGCCACAATAGTAAGGTCAAGTGCTTTTAGGTTTTGGGCACATGGCAACATTCCATCATACCTTTTTCAATTTGATTCAAAATATTGCAGTCTGCTTGCTCATTACCCGCACAGCCATCTACTGACTGTTGCAATATCTCCACCATCGCTTGTAAAACAGCAATTTTCTGATTCAAGCTATGAATATGTTTCAAAGCCAATGCTTTCACTTCAACACTTTGTCTTTCATCATTTTTCCACAGATCTAGCAATTCTTTCATTTGTTCCGATGAAAAACCCAAATCACGTGCATGACGCAAAAAACTCAAAGTTTTAACATCTGTCTCACTATAAATACGATAACCAGCTTCTGTACGTTTAGCGTTGTTGAGCAAGCCAATAGATTCATAATAACGAATCATTTTGGCTGAGATACCCGATACTTTTGCCGCTTGACCGATATTCATATTAAGACTCCTCAAATTCAGGACCTTTAAAGCCTTTGAGGCGAAGTGCATTTGAAACCACAAAGACAGATGATAATGCCATCGCACCTGCGGCGAACATTGGTGAAAGCAATATGCCAAAAAATGGATATAAAACACCTGCTGCCACAGGGATTAATGCGGCATTATAAACAAAGGCCCAAAATAAATTTTGGCGAATATTATTCATTGTTGCAGTGCTTAAGGAAATTGCTGTCGGCACCATTTGTAAATTTCCTGACATTAACACGACATCGGCAGCTTCAATTGCCACATCCGTACCTGTACCAATTGCCATACCTACATCTGCTTGGGCAAGTGCTGGTGCATCATTAATACCATCACCGACAAAACACACAATGCCATGCGCATTTTGTAGCTCTTGTACTGACTGGACTTTTTGTTCAGGCATTACTTCTGCAATGACATGGTCTATCTTTAACTGCTTTGCAATTGCTGTTGCTGTATGACGGTTATCGCCCGTGATCATGGCAACTTTCAGTCCTAAATCATGTAACGCTTGAATCGCAGAATATGTCGTATCTTTGATTGGATCAGCTACAGCTACAATTGCTGCCAATTGCTGATCGATTGAAATATAAAGTGGCGTTTTACCTTCATTACCCATCTGTTCAGCAAGTTCTGAAAATATCGATGTCTCTAAACCTAATTTATGCATCAGATGATCTGCGCCAATATAAATTTGCTGACCATTAACTAGTGCTTGAATCCCCGCACCTGTAACCGAATCAAAATGTTCAACATCGAGCAAATCAAGATTTAAATCTTTTGCGGCCTCTACAATTGCATAAGCAATAGGATGCTCTGACTTACTTTCTACGGATGCTAAAATTTGAAAAACGCGATCTTTATCAAATCCATCGACAACTTCAAAATTTGTCAGTTTTGGCTTGCCTTCAGTCAATGTGCCTGTTTTATCGACCGCCACAACGTGAGTGTTTTTTAACTGTTGAAGGGCTTCACCTTTACGAAATAACACACCCAATTCTGCACCACGACCTGTACCGACCATAATTGAAGTTGGTGTTGCCAAACCCATGGCACAAGGACAGGCAATAATCAGTACAGCTACAGCATTAACCAAAGCATAGGTTAAACTTGGCTCAGGTCCCACAAAATACCAAACCAAGAATGTTATGACAGCCAGTGACATCACTACAGGTACAAACCATAGGGTCACTTTATCCACTAAAGCTTGAATCGGAAGCTTAGAGCCTTGAGCTTGTTCGACCATGTGAATAATTTGAGCTAAAACAGAATCTTGCCCTACAGCAGTAGCTTTAATCTTTAAATGACCATTTTGATTAATGGTACCGCCAACAACTTGGTCCCCGATTTGTTTCGCCACAGGAATTGGCTCACCACTGATCATGGCTTCATCAATATAACTATTTCCCGAAATCACTTCACCATCTACAGGGCAACGTTCACCAGGCCGAATTTCGATGATCATGCCAGTTTGCACGTCGGATATTGGCAGATCAATGGTTTGACCGTTACGTTCTACACGCGCTGTTTTAGGTTGCATACCAACAAGATACTGGATGGCTTGGGAAGTTTTACCTTTGGCCTTTGCCTCCATAAAACGTCCGAGTAAAATTAAGGCAACGATCACGGCTGCTGCTTCAAAATACACATGCACTGTTCCTTGCGGAAGCAATTGGGACGCAAAAGTTGCTACACATGAAAAACCAAATGCAGCCAATGTACCCACGGCGACAAGTGAGTTCATATCTGGTGCTAAACGCAATAATGCAGGTAGACCATGTTGATAAAAACGTCTTCCTGGGAAAATCAGCACCAAGGTCGTTAACACAAATTGAATGTACCAGCTGTTTTGTGTGCCAATGCTATGAGCAATAAAATGATGAAAGGCTGGGATCATATGTGAACCCATTTCCAAGATAAAAACAGGGACTGCCAAAACCAAAGCTATGATTAAATCGCGTTTTAAAACATCCTGCTCTTGCTGCTTTTTCTTTGCATGAGAAGATTGCTGGTCTGCCTGAACCACTTGCGCGTTATAACCTGCTTTTTTAACCGCAGCGATTAAGTCTTCAGTTTTAGAAGCTGGTGCTTGAACAAAGGCTTTTTCCGTCGCCAAATTCACATTGGCACGGGTCACACCTTCAACAGCATTTAAGGCTTTTTCAACACGGGCAACACATGATGCACAGGTCATCCCTTCAATATTCAGTTCAATATCTTGAACTGCAATTGAATAGCCTGCTTTTTCTATCGCCTGAATAATTTGTTTTTTATCAATACTTGAAATGGCTTGAATACTGGCTTTTTCCGTCGCCAAATTGACTTGAGCTGAAATGACTTCAGGTATTTTTTGAATGGCTTTTTCAACGCGTGCCACGCAAGAAGCACAGGTCATGCCTTCGATGTTAAATTCAAAACTTTCAGTTGCAACATCAAAACCTGCTTTTTCTACAGATTGAATCAATTGTGCGTAATCAATCGGTGTATGACTTCTAACATGCGCAGATTCTGTCGCCAAATTTACAGAGGCTTCATCTATGCCTTCTACTTTTTTCAATGCTTTTTCGACACGTGCAACACATGATGCACAAGTCATTCCCTCAATTGCGAGTGTTCCTTCATACAATGGGGATGATGGTGTTTGTAAACTCATGAGGATATCTCAATTCAAAGATTCTATGACATGCTATAGCTTAAACATTGACACAATTGGAAGGTCAAGCTTTTTATACAAAACCACCTTAATCAATTGATTGACTAATGAAAGTTCAATATCAGTAATTTTGAATAATCATCAAGCGGTCAGTTGGTTTTTTTGATAATAAACCTATACATCAACTCAGAATTGAGTAAGATATATTTTTGACGATGCCTAATCCAAATACGATCTTTATCGAATGTACAAACTGTCAAATTTAAGTTTCAACTGTGCTTATTTCATAGCATTTTTATTTTTACTGTTAAGCTGGAGTCTCGACCATATTGACGTCTGGCTCTTGCAGGTGGTCATCCCTGCAGTCACGGTCTGTGTTATATCAGGTTTTTTTTTAAATACATTTCTAGAAAAATGGGAACAATTCCAACGAGATCAAAAAAGAAAAATAATGATGACTCTAATATCGACCAAGATGCAGCATAAATGCTCTTAAAATTCTGATTTATGATTCGCAAATTAAAAAGCCCATTCTGCTGAAAGGGCTTTTCTTTTAAAGAACCAATTAGTCTGCGCTAATATCTTCAAAGAGCACTGAAGAAAGATAACGTTCACCGCCATCTGGCAAGATCACCACAATATTTTTACCGGCATTTTCAGGACGTGCCGCAAGTTTTGCAGCAGCAGCCATTGCAGCACCACTTGAAATACCCACTAAAATTCCTTCATGAGTCGCAGTTTTACGCGCCCATTCAATGGCTTCGCTACTTTCAATCCCCATCACTTCGTCAACAAGATCTAGATCTAAGTTACCTGGAATAAAGTTTGCACCAATACCTTGAATTTTGTGAGGACCAGGCGTTAAAGACTCACCTTTTTTCGCTTGTGCAATAATTGGTGATTCTGCTGGCTCAACAGCAACTGAGTAAATTGGCTGATTTTTCACTTTTTCAAAATAGCTTGAAATCCCTGAAATCGTACCACCAGTACCTACACCTGAAACTAAAATATCTACTTTACCAGCAGTCGCTTCCCAAATTTCTGGACCTGTAGTGAGTTCATGGATTTTAGGATTGGCTGGGTTTTCAAATTGTTGAGGTAAATAATACGTATCTGGATGCTCATCCACCAAACGCTGTGCTTCTTCTACTGCACCTTTCATACCTTTTGCAGGTTCGGTTAGCACTAGGTTTGCACCAAAAGATTTGAGTACTTTACGACGTTCTATACTCATACTTGATGGCATCGTTAAAGTAATGTCATAACCTTTTGCCGCAGCAACAAACGCCAGTGCAATCCCGGTATTACCACTTGTTGGCTCAACAATGTGCATGCCCGGTTTCAACAAACCTTTTTCTTCTGCATCTGCAATGAGCGCTGCACCCACACGACATTTAACAGAAAATGCAGGGTTACGACTTTCAACTTTAGCTAATACAGTTGCATCAGATTGAATGGCACGATTAATGCGAACAAGAGGTGTATTGCCAATCGCTTCCGCATTATTACTATAAACCGCAATACCTAAATTGCCAGGTACTGGAAAAGCTGAATCTGTAGTCATGAATATTTCCCTGATGTATTTGTAATGAATTGATCTTTAGATCATACAACCAAAATAAAACTCTGCATGTATTTTTAAGCTAATGTCTTATATCACTACGTATTTTTGTGATAGATTGCACTAAAATCTAGCAATAAAATTAACTGATGAACTAATTTTGTACATATTATTATTTTTGATATAAGAATTCACTAAAAACCATAGAAATTGTCTTATTTATTCAATGTATTAAACCCTGATATCCGTATACTTGGATTGTTGTTAATCCTATGGACATTTCCAATGAATACCGATCTGGAAATCACCACTATGCGTGATTCTGCCGAATTAGTCGTGGGCGTTTTGAAGTCGCTGGCAAATACGGATCGTCTACTAATCTTATGTCATCTGGCACAGCAAGAATTAAATGTGTCACAGATTGAACAAATCACTGAAATTAAACAGCCCACCTTATCACAACAGTTGATGATGTTGCGTAAGAGCGATGTCGTCATGACGCGTCGTGACGGTAAACAAATTTATTATTCCATTAAAGATGCCAATTTAGTCCAAGTGCTGAATACATTGTATAACTTGTATTGCCAACAGCCTTTTAAGCATCATTAAATCAACATTTCATTCTATTTTAGTGCTGTTCAATACAATTGTAGAGCTACAATGAGCAGCATTTTATTTGATATCAAAAAATAAATATTCAAATTAATCAATTATATATTTAAATTAAAATCTATACTAAATGAGCGAAACTAAAAATAACGCCCAGATCTTCAAATTGAATCTTTGCTTTTCAACACTTCTTATCACTTTTTGTGCATAATATATATGAATTTGTGATTTAGAAATTTATATGTCAGATTTAAAAAGATCTCTGCTGCAGCATATTCCTGCTTGGCAATGGTTACAGACTTATACCCCCGTCAAATTTAAATCTGATGTATTGGCATCATTAATTGTCATTGCAATGTTGGTGCCTCAAGGCATGGCTTATTCAATGCTTGCTGGTTTACCTCCAATCATGGGCTTATATGCCAGCATTTTACCGATGATTGTATATGCACTGGTCGGCGGTAGTTCAACGCTGTCCATTGGCCCAGTCGCCATTATCTCAATGATGACTTTTGCCACTTTAAATCCCCTCTATGAAGTCGGCTCACCCGTTTATATCGAAGCAGCAACCTTATTGGCGTTGCTGGTAGGGATCATATCCTTACTTCTGGGTATGTTACGTTTTGGCTTTTTGATCCAACTGATTAGCCATCCTGTCATTAAAAGTTTCATTATCGCTTCTGCTCTTCTTATTGCTTTAGGTCAATTCAAATTTTTAGTTGATGTCCCTTTAGCTGGCAACAATATTCCAGAATTTGTTATTTCACTCTGGCAATACTTGAGCTTAACGAATTTTGCGTCTTTGACTTTCGGTATCATCGCCATTCTATTTCTGATTTACATGCCCAAAGTTTTAGCATCTCAATCCGTACAATCTCGCATTGGAGCGACAGCATTTTTTAGTAAAGCCATTCCATTGATTTTAGTGTTTTTATCTATTGTTTGTGTGATGTATTGGAATTTACAAGATGTCGGCATTAAAACCGTTGGCGAAATTCCCTCAGGTTTTCCACCACTCAGTTTTCCGCATTGGAACTGGAAAATGGTTCAAACCCTACTTCCTGGTGCAACCATGATTGCGATGATCAGTTTTGTGGAGTCATTATCGATTGCCCAAGCGACGGCATTACAACAGCGAAGTCAGTTAAATAGTAATCAGGAACTTATTGCTTTAGGTCTAGCAAATTTAAGTGCGGGGATTAGTTCCTCTTTCCCTGTCACTGGCAGCTTGTCGCGCACTGTAGTAAACGCTGACGCTGGGGCGAAAACACCAATGGCAGGCGTATTGTCTTCACTATTAATTGTCGTTGTAAGCCTGTACTTTACAGGTTTCTTCCGAGACTTACCGCTCGTCATTTTAGCGGCAACGATTATCGTCTCAATTTGGAAATTGGTAGACTTCAAACCATTTTTAGATACGTGGCGTTATTCTAGAGCAGACGGTATTGCCATGTGGGTCACCTTCTTTGGTGTGGTCTGTATTGATATCTCAACAGGTCTAATCATCGGTATTATCTCAACCTTCATTTTGATGTTATGGCGTATCAGTCGTCCGCACATGGCAGTGATTGGTTTGGTTGAAGGCACTCAACATTTTCGAAATGTTCAGCGTCATCATGTGTATACTGCGCCGCATATTTTATCGATGCGTATTGATGAAAATTTGAGTTTTTTAAATGCCAACGCACTTAAAGGTTTTTTAATCAATGAAGTCAGTAAAAATGCAGAACTTGAACATGTGATTATCAATTGTTCCAGTGTTAGTTCCATCGATTTAAGTGCATTGGAAATGCTGGAAGATCTCAATGCTGAACTCTCTAAATTGAAAATTCGACTGCATTTTTCAGAAGTCAAAGGTCCTGTCATGGACAAATTACAGCATTCAAAACTGTTGACGCATTTAAGTGGTCAAATTTTTATGACGCATTATTTGGCCATTCGGGAATTAGCGACGCCTACGTCTGAATATCAGATATAACGCATGACTAAATGTGTTCACGCTTTATACAAAGTCATTCAGGCTTTATTTCTGAATTTCGTAGATTACGAAACGATACAAATAAATAATATATGAAAATCATATATTTATTTTTAAATAAAATTATTTTTTAAGCATTCCACATTTTCGTATAAAATATGTGGCTAATTTTCATCAATTTGTCATAGTAATTCTGACAAGGCTCTCCTATGTTTTCAGCATTTACACGCTTGAGTTTAGTAACCCGAATTATTATCGCCATCATTTTGGGCGTATTGGTTGCTGTTGTTGCTCCGGGCGTTGCACCATATTTAAGTTTGCTTGGTGATCTATTCATTAAGGCATTGAAATCCGTAGCACCTATACTGGTATTTGTACTTGTATTGTCATCCATTGCAAATTTCAGAGTTGGTAGCAGCAATGCATACATTAAGCCAATTATGTTCATGTATGCATTGGGTATGTTCCTTGCGGCACTCAGTGCGGTGATTGTCAGTATTTTTTTCCCAAGTACATTGATTCTTGATGTTGCTGCAGAAAATCTTGTTCCACCAGGCAGTCTTGCTGAAATCTTGAAAAACTTATTATTAAGTTTTGTCGCAAACCCTGTTACAGCAATTTCTGAAGCAAATTTCATTGGTATTTTGGCTTGGGCTGTAGCCTTAGGTATTGCATTTCGTCATGCAACGGATACCACCAAATTATTCTTATCTGATGCTGCTGATGCGGTGAATAAAGTCATCCGTTTAGTGATTAACTTTGCACCTATTGGTATCTTCGGTTTGGTTGCTGTTACATTTGCCGACTCAGGTTTAAAAACACTGATCAGTTATGGACACTTACTTGCTGTCTTAATCGGTACGATGTTCTTTGTTGCATTGGTCATCAACCCACTGATGGTGGCATTTATGACACGTTCTAATCCATATCCATTAGTATTCCAATGTCTACGTGAAAGTGGGATCACCGCATTCTTTACCCGTAGCTCTGCTGCAAACATCCCCGTGAACCTTGACCTTGCAAAACGTTTAGGTGTTCCAGAATCGACTGCCAGTGTGGCAATTCCTCTAGGTGCAGCGATTAACATGGCGGGTGCGTCAGTAACGATTACCGTTTTGACATTAGCGACAGTAAATACTTTAGGTATTTCAGTTGATTTCACAACAATGTTGATTTTATCTGTAGTTGCAACGGTTTCTGCATGTGGTGCTTCAGGTGTTGCTGGTGGATCATTATTGCTCATTCCGGTGGCTTGTGGCCTGTTTGGTATTTCAAGCGATATCGCTATGCAAGTGGTTGCCATTGGTATGGTCATCAGCGTACTTCAAGATTCAACTGAAACCGCATTAAACTCTTCGACTGACGTATTATTTACTGCTGCAGTCGATCGTGGTTTAAAGTAATATCTTGATAATAGATATTTTTTAACATATGCCATGCCATTTCAGACTTTGCCATTGTGGATCCAACTTGGAGCATTCTTTCTTGCCGTAAATGCAGGCATGATTAATGTACTTGGACTGGTGACTGTATTGCACCAATCCGTTTCACACATGACAGGTAATGTCAGCATGCTGGCAATGGCTATGATTGAATGGCAACCCGAAACCATTCTCTATTTGGTTTTGATCGTGCTGTGTTATGTGATTGGTTCATTTTATAGTGGGCTGATTCTTGGAAATAGTCACTTTAGCTTAAATCGGCGTTACGGAACGCCTTTAAGCTTGGTGGCTTTTTTTATTGTGCTATGTTGGTTTCTTTTACCCTATTTCCCTCGCTATGCCTTACTTTGGGCTTGTGTCGCAATGGGTGTGCAAAATGCAATGGTGAGCCACTACAAAGGCACCATCATTCGAACCACACATTTATCTGGTGTATTAACCGATCTCGGTTTAGCGCTGGGTTATAAAGCACGTGGATTGGGGCTCGAACCAAAGCGCATTATTTTACATGTGCTCATCCTGACTGGATTTATTCTTGGTGGTTTACTTGCCAGTGGGCTTTATCCTTATTTAAAATTAAACGCATTCCTGATCCCTGCTGCCTTAAGTCTTATCATGAGTGCAGTGTATTGGATCATTTACTTGAATTATCGACATATACACGAATAGTTGGAACGTACTATGGTTAAAAATGCATTACAGGCTCAACTGCTCAAAGCAGGTCTGGTCGATAATAAAAAGGCAAAAAAATTGTCTAAACAAGCTGTACATGAAAAACGTACAGGTGAAAGCAATGAAGCTGAAATCAAAGCGAAAATTGAGCAAGATCAGCAACAAAAAATGGCAAAAGATCAAGCTTTAGAGCAAGGTCGAAAAGCTGTTTTACATGAAAAAGAATTAAAAGCTGCAATCATGCAAATGATCGGGCAGCATAAAATTCGTGATACAGATGGTGAGTCGACCTATCAATTTATTGATGATAGTAAAATCAAAAAAGTCTATATCAACCAACAAATCTACAATGCCCTCGTTTCTGGTAGCCTTGTGATCGCACGTGAAAATGCAAGTTATGCATTTTTACCAAAAGCCTTGGCCGATCGAATCAATACCAAGATGGAAGGGTTTATTATCGTCAATAACGCTGAAGTGAATGAGCAAACCACGGACGAAGAAGATCCGTATGCGGCTTATGTCATTCCTGATGATTTGATGTGGTAAGACTTCACACATCGTTTGAAAGCTCCCAATTTGGGGGCTTTTTTTATGTTTTACACACCAATTTTGAAGGGTTTAATTATTCCATAACTAAGCGTTTAACTAATCGATTCAATGCTTAGCTAAGTAACATCATGATCAAAACATGTCGTGGCTCAGTAAATATATTGGCGAAAAATTTGCTTAAATAATCATCATAATTACAATAGATTAACCAATAAACCTAGCGTATTGATAAAGAAGATAAGGATGATTTTGGAAAAATTTCAGTTTATACAAAATATTCAAGATTGGTCAGATCAATATCCGTGGCTTGAGATGCTGACTTCACTCAGTCTCCTCATCCTTTTTGCCATTCTTGCTAACTTTATTGCCAAACAGATCGTGGTGCGTGGTATCCGCAAGCTAGTATCGAAAATGGCATTTAGTCATAGCCAAATTTTGGCTGAACATAGTGTCATTAAACGCTTTGCCAATATCGTTCCCGCCATCGTGATTTTAAATGGCATCACGACTGTGCCACACCTTTCGGCTAAATTTGTAACTCTGGTACAAATGGCGTGTCAAGCTTTCATCTTTTTAACGATCGCACTCGCAATTTCTGAATTATTAAATATTTTTAATCTCATCTATCAACGCAATCCGAAATCTAGAAACAAACCCATTAAAGGCTATTTACAGTTAGTCAAATTGATCATCTTTTTAGTCTGTGGACTGATGATTTTGGGTACATTCTTAAAAAAAGATGTGTTTACCTTACTCGCAGGCTTTGGTGCTATGGCTGCAGTATTGATGTTGGTGTTTCAAAATACTATTTTATCGTTGGTGGCATCAGTACAGATTTCATCATATGACATGGTGCGTATAGGCGACTGGATAGAGATGCCCTCTCTAAATGCGGATGGCGATGTCATTGATATGTCATTACATACCATTACCGTTCAAAACTTTGATAAGACTTTTACCACAATACCGACCAATAAATTGGTAACAGATACTTTTAAAAATTGGCGTGGCATGGCACAAGCTGGGGTTAGACGCATTAAACGGTCACTATATATCGATCAAAGTTCGGTCCACTTCATGACCCAAGATGAACAGAACAAACTTAAAGAATTTCTTTTATTAGATCAGTATCTTGATACTAAGCACGAAGAACTCGCCCACTTTAACCAACAACTGAGCAACCAATCTCAATACAATCAACGTCGTTTGACCAACTTAGGTACATTTCGCGCTTATGTTGAATTTTATTTAAAACAGCACACCGGTATTGCCCAGCATCAAACGATTTTAGTCCGTCAATTGCAACCGACCAGTGAAGGTCTTCCCCTTGAAATTTATGCCTTTAGCAATACCATTGCTTGGAAAGATTATGAGGCCATTCAATCGGATATTTTTGATCACTTAATTGCGATCATTCCTGAGTTTGGTTTAAAAGTCTATCAAGCACCTTCTGGTGAAGATTTTAAGACGATTACAGCTACTCAGACTTTTGATTCAGATTAATTCTATATGCTTATTTTTTGTACTTCTTGTCTATAGCGTTAAAGTCAGTTTTTAGACTCACAAAAAAATATACTGGTTAAATTGATGAAATATATCGTACATACTGTATACAAAAATTAATTAAATTATATACTATTTGGTAAATAGATCATAAAACACATCTAAAATAAGGACTTGATCATGGAAGGCATTTTTACACCTTCTCAGAAGTCAGTTAAAACTCAGACAGAAAAAATGTTTGATTCGATGAATCAATCACCTGTTAAGCATACGCTCATCAAAGCTGAGGCTTGTGATATAGATAACCGTGAGCGGATTGAAGCAGCTTTGCTCGACCCAATTGCCTGTATTCCTGCACGTTTTAAAGATGCCTATCATAAGTTTTTGTATTTCAATCAAAAACAGTATTTACGACAAGTTAACTTTGTAGCACAACTGGCATTCCTCATTTATTTTTGGGCAGATCGCTATGTCTTGCCCGATGTCGAAGTTTTATCTGGGATGATCAGAATCATTGCCATTGTAGGTGCATTTGGTCTTAATTATTTTTTATTCAAATATATCAAACGCATTCAACTTTTAGATTTAATTTTGCCGCTCGCGACCTGTCTCTCCGCGGTTTTATGGTTTGAGATACTGTTACATTCAACAAGTGATAACGTTCTAACTTACCAATATGCAGCAGTTATTTTAATTGTCTTAGGCAACCTCAGTATTCAAGTTCATTTTCGTCCGTCCTTGATTAGCTCTGCAATGATTAGCTGTGCTATTTTATTTGGTGTTTGGCGCCTAAATGCATTTAACGATTTCATTATTTTCTTATTTGTATATGTGCCAATTCTGCTCTTTAGTATCTATATTTGCTGGAACAATACTTTAAATTCTCGTAAAAACTTTTTGCGCGCATTATTAGATGACTGGAATTATCACACGCTGCGCAAACTTGCCCATACAGATGAACTGACGCAAATCAGCAATCGCAGACAATTTGTCCATGCTGCGAATCAAAAAATACGAGAAACCCCTAAAACAGTCTGTACCAGTTTATTTATTTTTGATGTTGATCATTTTAAAAGTATTAATGACAAATTTGGACATGATATTGGTGATCAGGTATTGCGTAAAATTGCCGAAATTGCCAAAAATGAAATGCGTTTTAATGACCTATTGGCGAGATTCGGTGGTGAAGAATTTATTGTCCTTCTCCCCTATACTGTTCAGGCTGATGCATTGAAAATTGCTGAACGGCTTAGACATAAAATGGAACAGCACACGCTAATCATTAATAATATTGAGATTAAATTTTCTGTATCGATTGGTGTATCCAAAATCATCCCTGAATATCCAGTTCTAGATTATTTGATTAAACATGCAGACATAGCATTGTATGAAGCAAAACGCCAAGGTCGAAATCGTGTTGTACATTTCAATTGTATGAATTTTTGCGGTCAACCAACTTAGCTTATCTCAACAAAACAGCATGGTTTAAATCACCTGAATCATTTACACTCGATTTATCCAAAAAATTCGATCGATAACAGTAAAATTCTCAGGTTATTTGCATGCTTAAATGGTTTGAAAGATTAGTTGACGCTTATCCTGAAAAGGATCTCGATAAACCACTCCCAACCCAATTTTTTCCTTTTGTTTGGCAAGCGGCTACAGGCGTAAAACAGTATTTAGTGATCTTAGTTTTATGCACTGCAGGTGTGGCAAGCTTTGAGGCTTTGTTGTATGCGAAAATTGGTGAGTTAGTGAATTGGCTAAGCCAATCACAGCCAGATACTTTTTTACAGCAACATCAAACGAACCTGACTATTTTAAGCTTTATTTTATTTGCGAATATCTTTTTCTCTTGTCTGCAAACCATTATCAAGCATCAAATTTTATACAGTACATTTCCAATGCGCTTACGTTGGAGATTTCATAATTTACTGTTAAAGCAGAGCTTAGATTTTTTCCATAATGATTTTGCAGGTCGTCTTTCTGCCAAAGTCATGCAAACTGCCCTAGCGGTGCGTGAATTTTGGATCATTCTTGGCGACATGGTGGCTTATGTATTTATTTACCTAATCTCAATCACCATTATATTAGGCGCAATTTCACCGCTTTTGGTGATTCCATTAATATTATGGTTGGTCCTTTTTATCGCCTCTGCCAGCTATTTCATTCCTAAGTTAAGCCAAATTTCTAATGAACAAGCCAACGCCCGTGCCGTGATGACAGGCCGCGTTACAGATGCCTATACCAATATTCAAACCGTTAAGCTATTTGCACATGCAGGACGTGAAAGTCGCTATGCCAAAGCGTCTATGAAAGAATTCATGGTCACGGTCTATAAACAGATGCGTTTGGGTGCTCGATATAACATCACGACCAACCTACTCATTATCGTACTGTATGGTGGTGTTCTAGGAACCGCTATTTGGCTATGGATGGATGGTCAAGCGGAACTCGGCGTGATTGCTGCCGCAACAGCAATGATCTTAAAACTCAGCAGTATTTCTGAGTTTATGATGTGGCAAACTTCCGCTTTATTTGAAAATGTCGGTACGATTCAAGATGGTATGAAAACCATGGGACGACCGATTCAAATCCAAGATAAAGAAAACGCACAGGACTTAAAAGTTCAACATGGTGAAATCAAATTCGAAGATGTGAGTTTTGCTTATAACGATAAAAATGTGATTGATCATTTTAATTTGACCATTCGTCCGGGTGAGAAAATCGGGATTGTCGGGCGTTCAGGTGCAGGTAAATCAACATTAATTCAACTACTTCTACATTTTTATGACATCAACCAAGGTCGTATTTCGATTGATGGGCAAAATATAGAAGATGTTACTCAAGATAGCTTAAGGAAAAACATTGCCTTAGTTACTCAAGATACCTCTCTGTTGCACCGCACAGTTGAAGAAAACATTAAATATGGTCGCCCAGATGCGACCGATGAAGAAATGTATAGTGCTGTTCGAAAAGCTAAAGCGGATGAATTTATTCCTCAACTCATTGATTTACGTGGACAACGTGGTTATGACGCCTTTGTTGGTGAACGTGGAGTTAAGCTGTCAGGTGGTCAACGTCAACGTATTGCCATTGCACGAGTATTTTTAAAAGACGCGCCGATTTTGATTTTAGATGAGGCAACCAGTGCGCTAGATTCAGAGGTTGAAGCTGCGATTCAGTCAAGTTTAGATGACTTGATGCAAGGTAAGACGGTCATTGCCATTGCACATCGCCTCTCGACGATTGCTCAAATGGACCGTTTAATTGTGTTAGATCAAGGGCGCATTGCAGAACAAGGTACGCATGATGAGCTTGTCGCACTCAATGGAATATATGCTCATCTGTGGCAGCGCCAAACGGGTGGCTTTTTAATTGAGCAACAAAAGAAACAATCAAAGGAAGATTAGTATGCTGTATTTGGAAGACCTTAAAGTCGGTGATCGTTTTGTTAGTCGTGAATATGAAATGACGACAGAAGAAATTAAACAATTCGCACATGCTTACGATCCTCAGGAATTTCATACAGATGAAAATAAAGCCGAAGAACATCCAGTATTTAAGGGTTTAGCTGCAAGCGGTTGGCATACTGCGGCAGTAACGATGCGTTTATGGACGGAATGCTTCCCTGTCGCTTATGGTCTAATCGGCTCTGAGTCAAGTCTGCGCTGGCCACGTCCAACACGGCCTGGTGATAAACTACATGCAGAGGTTGAAATTTCAGCTATTACGCCATCTAAAAGTAAAAATGACCGTGCTATTGTCAGTTATGTAACGCATGCATTGAACCAACATGGTGATGTATTGTTTATGTCCACCACTAAAATTATTGTGTTTAGTAAAGACTATAAAGCTGAATAATTGCACTTTGACCTACTTTACATCGTTGAAGTAGGTCGTTATAAATGAAAAGCAGATTCAGTTTGTCCAACAATTTTTGTGGGATCTAACGTATTTTCATGACAATATAGTTTTGAACAAAAGAAAAAATTCGCATTGCAACGGAAGGCTATGAAAACAATTAATCCCCGTCAGGATCAGGGTATTCCGGGAGTCTATGGACTACTCCTTTTAGATGTTGTCTCACGTTGGGGTTATACTGCTGAAACTTTATTTAGCCCATTTGGACTGAATAGCGAACAACTCGCAGAGCCCGAATTTAGAATTCCAACGCCTATCGCTAATCAATTGGTTGAACATGCTTTACGTTTGACCGGCGAACCCACGCTTGGTTTCCACCTCGGTAACCAGATGCGCATTTCAATTCATGGTTTTATTGGTTATGCCATTATGACCGCCAAAGACATTACTGATGCATTAGTCTTGGCCAATCGCTTCATTCAGCTTCGCATGCCATTTTTACAATTATTTTTTTCTACTTTTGGCAGTAAAGCGACCATTCAACTACAAACGGATGTCACCTTAGAACCTTTACGGACTGAAATATCTATCGCCCTAATTTTTGGCATGATTAGTATGGGAAAAGCCATAACAGGAGTGGATTATTCAGCGGGTGAAATTGATTTTGATTTTCCACAGCCAGATGGCTTCGAACGTTTCATAGCAAAATATCCACGTCATCAGTTCCGTTTTGATCAACCACATTTGCTTTTAAGTTTCGACAAACAGTATCTCGGCAATAAATTGGTCCATGCCGATCCGATTGCCAGTCAAATTGCAATTAACCAATGTGAAGCCGAACTTTCCGCTTTAGGTGAACGACATCGTATCGCAATGCGAGTCCGTGATATTTTGACCAATTCGGAACAGCATTATTTAAGCATTGAAAGTGTAGCTGAACGCCTACATATGTCAGATCGCACCCTGAAGCGTCAACTTGCAGCTGAAGGTACTTCATTTTCAACCTTGGTTGATGAAGTTCGATATCGACACGCAACTTCATTATTGTCTAGAACTGACTTTACCTTAGAACAAATTGCCGATGAACTAGGTTATAGCGACGTTGCAAATTTTAGTCGAGCATTTAAACGTTGGAGTGGTCGCAGCCCAAGCAATTGGCGTAAAGATCCATACTTATAAGTCTTTTGTTTTAACCAAAAAGCATGTATAACTCATGCCAAAAATGAATTTAATTGATTTAAGGAGTTATCAATGAATCATCCTTCAGATTTGAAGTATGCAACTACACATGAGTGGGTACGCATTGAAGGTGACCTCGTTGTTACAGGTATTTCTGATCACGCACAAGATGCTTTAGGCGACTTGGTTTATGTAGAAGCGCCTGAAGTCGGTCAACACATCACTGCTGGCGAACAAGCAGGTGTTGTAGAATCAGTAAAAACAGCTTCTGATATTCACGCGCCAGTTTCAGGTACTGTAGTCGAAGTGAATCCAGACTTAGAAGATGATCCAGATTTTGTCAACGATGCACCTTATAGCAAAGGTTGGATTTATAAAATCAAGCCAGATAACATTGCCGATGTAGACGCACTGTTAAGCAGTGAACAATACGAAGCTGGCCTATAATTCAAAATTAATTATACACATTGAGAAAAAACAGCGTTCGCGCTGTTTTTTTTGCGCCGTAGTTTTACGATTGAGCAACACCCTTTAGTTTTATTGATAATTTATGCTGTTTTATTGGTAAAAATATAAATTTATTAAAAAGATATTCTCATATTGTTTTATTTTTTACATTTTATGACTAAAATAAACACACTTTTATGCCCTCGTTGAATTGTTACTCTCGATACACTCCCAATATCGTAACAATGAAAAACCATGTAAATAAAACGTTGGCAATCCCTGCTCGATCTGGTGTGACATGTCCAATCCCAATTCTGAAACCCTATGGAATAAATCCTTTATTCTGTGTTTGGCCAATAACTTATTTTTATTTATATTTTATTTTGCTCACACCACGATTTTACCGATATATATCGTAAATGATTTGGGAGGCAGCCTTTCTCAAGCAGGCCTTGCTATGACTTTATTCATGGCCTCAGCGATTGCAGTACGTCCATTTAGTGCTTTAATCATTGAAAAAATTGGCACAAAAAAAGCCCTGTATATTTCTGAAAGCATGTTCTGTCTGCTTTGCCTGACCTATATTTTTGCAGACAATCTCACCCTACTTATGATTATCCGTTTTTTACATGGTATCTGGTTTAGTATTTTAACCACGGTGAATGTGCCAATTGTGAATGCCTTTATTCCTGAAAAGCGTAAGGGCGAAGGCATGGGTTATTTTCTGGTATCGGTAAATTTAGGGATTGTTCTTGGGCCTTTAATTGGACTGACCCTCATTCAACATACCAGTTTTACCCATATTTCGACTCTTTTACTGGGCTGTGTCGTACTCGGATTTATATTTTGTTTTTTAATTCCGCTTCAAAACAATGCGAAAGAATCTTCAGAACAGTCGCAAAAAAAACTTTCTATTCAAGACTTTATCGAGTTTAAAGCACTACCCGTTGCTGTTATGGCAATGATGATTTCATTCTGCTATGCCAGCATTATGTCTTTCATTTCGACTTTTGCTGAGTCTAAACATCTACTCAGTTATGCGGGTCTATTTTTTGCCGTATTTGCAATTTCAATGATGAGCCTGCGTCCGTTTACAGGTCGTCTTTATGACCGTAAAGGCCCAAGCTATGTGGTTTACCCTGCCCTTATTTTATTTTCTATCGGTCTTTTGGTTTTAAGTCAGATTGACAGCGTTATTGGTTTTATGTGTGCTGCCTTTTTCATTGGCATAGGTTTCGGTTCGGCTCAACCTTGCTTACAAACCATTTCTATACAACGCTCACCTAAACATCGTATCGGGCATGCGACATCGACTTATTTCACCTTCTATGATTTAGGTATTGCGATTGGTTCAATGGTCTTAGGGCTAATTATTTCTGGTTATGGTTATTCTACAGCGTATATCTGCTGTGCTGTTTTGGTCTGCATCAGTCTCATTTACTATCATTTCGTAGTAAGCCAACAAAAAACAGCTTAAGGATTAAATTTCTCCCTAACGCCCTTATAAAAATCAGGCCTACATTGGTAAGCCTGATTCAATCTAGAACTTCATGTTCCTATTGTTCAGCAACTTCCGCCACTTCAGCTTCAGGTTCCTTTTCTGCAACCATGCTCAAACTTTGTGTATTGGTTGCAACAGCACTTCCATTTGCTCTTGGACTTTTCAGTTTAATTTGTAAGCGCAATTCATTGGTAGAATCTGCATTACGTAGCGCTTCTTCATAAGAGATCGCACCATCGTTATATAAATCAAATAGCGCTTGGTCAAAAGTCTGCATGCCGAGTTCACGTGACTTAGCCATAATCGCTTTCAACTCATGAAAATCACCTTTTAGAATTAAGTCAGAGACTAACGGCGTATTCAACATAATTTCAACAGCAGCTCGTCGTCCTTTGCCATCTTCTGTACGAATCAGACGCTGTGAAATAATCGCTTTCATATTAGAGGATAAATCCATCAAGAGCTGATTGCGGCGTTCTTCTGGGAAGAAGTTAATGATTCGGTCTAGAGTTTGGTTGGCATTGTTAGAGTGCAATGTACCTAGGCATAAATGCCCCGTTTCTGCAAAGGCAATGGCATGTTCCATGGTTTCAGTATCACGGATCTCACCAATCAAAATCACATCTGGCGCCTGACGCAATGTATTCTTTAACGCATTGTGCCAAGAGTGGCAATCGACGCCCACTTCACGATGGGTAATCATGGATTTTTTATGTTTATGCACATATTCCACAGGGTCTTCGACTGTGATGATATGCCCTGCACTATGTTCATTACGATAATCAATCAAAGCCGCCAAAGAAGTCGATTTACCCGAACCAGTACCGCCTACAACTAAAACCAAACCGCGCTTTTCCATAATCACGTGTTTTAATGATTCAGGAAGTCTAAGTTTTTCAAAATTTGGAATTTCGGCAGTAATAGTACGAATCACCATGCCCACTTGTAGTTGTTGTTGAAACACATTAACTCGGAACCGCGAAACATTTGGCACGCTAATCGCAAAGTTACATTCCAACTCAGTTTCAAATTCTTTACGTTGCTTTTCATTCATCAAACTATAAGCAAACAGTTTGGTCTTATTTGCATCTAGCGCTTGTTGTCCAAAGGGTTTCATCAAACCCTGATGTTTAATACTCGGAGGAAAATCTGCTGTAATAAATAAATCTGAACCACCGTATTCGACCACTTTGGTCAACATATGAAACATAAAACGGCGTGCTTCTTCGAGCAGATCAGCAGTGTACATAACTTTCCCCAATTTCAAATTATTTTGACAGCTCTATATGGGAGCTTCATGTTTAGCCCTATATGAGGTCAGGGCTATTTTGCATAAAAAATAAAGTCGTCTCAAATCTAAAATACTGAATAATTTGATAATTAATAAAATTGATGTGAGCCAATTCACGTTTTAAATAAACTAAGCAGTATCCATTTTAAAAATTAAGAACAATAAAAAGCCCCAACCTATTTTCTTGAGGTTGAGGCTACTGGTGTAAGGTCATTCGTTATTGATTTTAAGCAATCCGTTTAATTTGTTCAGCGCGTAAATCAATTGTAATTTGCTGAATAAGCTTTTCTGTTTTTTCCCAACCCAAACAGCCATCTGTAACCGATTGACCATAGTTCATTTCGCAAGAGATTTTTTGTGCGCCATCCACTAAATGGCTTTCTAACATAACACCACGAACTTGAGTTTGTATGCGTTGCTTTACAATCGTACGTAACACTTCAGGTTGCTTCATTGGGTCTTTATGACTATTACCATGACTACAGTCAATCACTAAGGCCGGTAATTCACCTTTAACTTTGGCTTTAATTTTTTCGATTTCAGCAACGTCATAATTAGGACCCGTATTTGAGCCACGTAAAATGAGATGCGCTTTAGGATTGCCTTTAGAAGATAGAATACTTGGCAAACCACTTTGGCTCATGCCCATGAATTGATGTGGATTTGAAGCAGATTGAATCGCATCCAGTGCAATTTGGATTGAACCGTCTGTACCATTCTTGAAGCCAATGCTGTATGGCATGTGGCTTGAAATTTCACGATGGATTTGTGATTCGCTGGTACGTGCGCCAATTGCACCCCATGCCAATAAATCATCGAAATAAGCGGTTGCCATTGGGCTTAGAATTTCTGAGGCAATTGGTAAACCCATTTCAATAATTTGTAAGTAGAGTTCACGAGATTTTTCGAGGCCTAATTGCATATCACCAGACCCATCTAAATTCGGGTCATACATGAAACCTTTCCAGCCTACAGTTGTACGTGGCTTTTCAATATACGCGCGCATCACAAGCAAAATTTGGTCAGACACTTGTTCTTGTAAATGTTTAATTTTTTTAGCGTATTCAAGTGCAGACTCTGGATCATGAATCGAACATGGGCCTGTAATCACCATTAAGCGTGAATCAGTACCGTCTAAAATATTTTGAATCGTTGTTCTATGTTCTGAAATTTGCACAGCCAAATGTGCTGGCAATGACAATTGCTGTTTAAGTTCATGCGGCAAGCTTAAGGTCGTTTCTGTCGCGTGAGTTTCATTCGGTTTTGTTTGTTGTAAAGCAGTATTTAGCGCATTCATTGGTTTTCTTCCTTTGGACTGTCTACATACAGTCCGATCTTTTATCTGAGCGTTGTGGGACTTTGGGATTTCAAGGCTTTAGACATAAATTGACTAAAGTAAAACCAATAACCGTTGCTAAAATATGAATTGCGTAGTGTTAACATGAAAAATCTCCAAAATATTTATAAAAATCAAGACATAAAAAAACCTGATCAGGGTTGCCGATCAGGTATAAACTTGGTGGGCAACCATTTTCTTTGCCCGAACGCGTTCAGGCAACTATCTAAATTGCCAGAAATAATAGTAAGCGTTTGAGATTAATGGTTGCTTTAACATCTTGATATCATCAAAAAGTAAGTATCTGAAAATTAAAATACGCTGTATTGTCGGCTTTGACAACAGTTTTTTTATCTTTTCTGTTGGAATCATCCAATAAATTTTAGCTGATCCTGACGCAAAATATATTTATAGATTGATTAATTTATCACCGTTATATACACTTCCTAGCTCATACCCCTTCTAGATTATTATCGAGTATCTGCCAATGAAGTAAGTGCTGTTTCAACATCAAGATCATTTTCAATGTTTATTTTTTGATGTGTAAAATAGCGCCTACATGCTTCATGCAGTTCAATTCATTCGTTTTTTTAAATCATTCTACGAATATTTAATCGCTATTTTGCGCATGAATCTATTGTATGAGGCGCATAAATGACCCAACCCCTATTTCCGCAATCTAATTCACTTCAATCTCCTGTTACTGCCTGTAATGTGCATCAGCTGAGTTTAGAATTTTCCAGTAAATCCTTGTTTCGCGAATTGCAATTGAGTTTAGTGCCACGACAAATTTCAGCCTGTATCGGCAGAAATGGCTTAGGAAAATCGCTACTGATGCAGATTTTACATTTTCAAGAAGCATCTAAACTTCCTTTTGAGGGAAAGATTTCTTGGCAGATGCCCCATGCCTATTTGTCTCAATTACAGCGAATTGAAGCGGATACCATCGCAGATGCGCTTGGTGTTGCACATTTACATCAGGCTTTTCAGCGTATTGACGCTGGTCTTGGCAGCTTTGAAGATTTTGATTTGGTTGAGCACCATTGGCAGTTACCTGCAATCTGGCAAACCCAATTGACGCAGGCAAAGCTTCCACAGGATTTAAATTTTCCTGTTGCTTTGCTCAGTGAGGGTCAAAAAACCAAGCTGGCTTTATGTGCTTTATTCTTAAAAACCGACCATTATCTGCTTTTAGATGAGCCTAGCAACCATTTGGATGCTGAATCTCGATACTGGCTTATAGATTGCCTTAAAGCGCACCCCGCTGGTGCTTTAATTATTAGCCATGACCGTGCTTTGCTAGATCATGTACAACATATTTATGCCTTAAATGAACATGGCTTACAGCATATTACTGGTAATTATGCAGACTATGTTCAGCAGTATTCACTGCAATATGAAGCCTTAGAACGGCGTACAGATCAGCAAAAGCGTGAGTTAAAACAGATTAAAGTTAAACAACATGAAACCCAAATGAAAGCGCAAAAACGTGAACGCAGTGGAAAACAATTGCGTGCCAGCAACTCACAAGCGCCCATATTGTTGGATTTTAAAAAGGAACAAGCGGGTCAAAGTTTATCTAGTGTGCAGAAGCAGCAACAAAAGCAAATGCAGGAAAAACAAACTGAACTGCGTGGCAGCCAAATGCAATTAGAACATTTGAAGCAGCAGCAGTTTTACTTTCAGCATCAAGCAGTTAAAACAGGAGAAATTTTACGCATCAATAATCTGCAACTGCCCCATGGCACAGCTCAGCCAATCAGTTTTGCTATAAATGCTGGAGAGAAAATTCATCTGCAAGGTCATAACGGTACTGGGAAATCGACCCTATTAAAGCTATTGCAAGAAACGGGCTCAACAAAATCGTTGAATGAACAGATTTTTTTAGGCGTGAAAACCTTGTATTTAGATCAAACCTTCAGCGATTTAAATCCTCAGTTAACCGTCTTAGAAAATTTAGCAACCTTCAATACCGCAATTTCAGCTGAAGAATGGCGAAATCAGTTAGGTCAGCTGCGGATACGTGGCGATAAGTCAGAACAGACACTGAGTCAATTTAGCGGCGGAGAAAAACTTAAAGTAGCCCTGCTCGGTTTAAATTGTTGGCCTGAAAATATTGAGCTGCTGTTGTTAGATGAACCTGAAAATCACTTGGATATTGAATCACGTGAACTTTTGGCACAAGCCATTCGGCAATATACTGGTGCTGTGCTTTTGGTCTCGCATGATGCCGCCTTTGTACAACAATGTGGAATTGAACAGTCTTTTCGTATTGAAAATTAATGCCTAACAACTAAGGAGCTTTGGAAATTGAATCTAGATTTTTTAGCAAAAGATTCGTCCATCCAAGTGAGTTTTGGCTTCATTTTTTAGCATGTGAGATAAATAAAACCCAGCACATAGGCTGGGTTTTATCGTCAAGTTGTTAATTTTCAATCATCTTTTTTTAGCAGATGCTACAGATTCAGAAATAGCATTTAGAAGTTAAATTTACTTGCCAACATCGATTGCACACGCTGTTTGGCTTTCGCTGCATAGTGCTTAGTCTCAGCTTTCCAGTCATTGGGCAATGAACACTTGGCAATTTTAACCCAAACACTGCCAAACTGTTTCATAAAGCTGGCTTCGTTATAATGAATACCGTATTCAGCACATAAAGCGCGAATCTTAGGAGCCGCTTCTGCATAGCGGTTGGCAGGCATATCTGGGAACAAATGATGTTCAATTTGATGGCTTAAATTACCACTCAAAATGTGTAGCCATTGCGTGCCACTGAAGTTACTTGAGCCACGAATCTGACGTAGATACCATTCTGCACGGGTTTCGTTGTCAGTATTGTCCATCTCAAAGTTTTCAGCATCTTCAGTAAAGTGACCGTTAAAAATCACAGCAGATGCCCATAGGCTTCGGATGACATTGGCAACAGCATTACCCGTAAATACCGGAATTGCATTTGGCCCCGCAATGAGCGGAAAAAATACATAATCTTTAAGCACTTGGCGCTTCATTTTTTTACGAACTGGTTCAGCGTCTTTCCACACCTCTGTCCAAGTTTTGGTTTTGTAGGCAATAACATCTTCAATATGTAAGTTTTGTACGCCGACATACCATTCAAAGAACAGCATCAACTGTGCCGCCAATGGCAGATTAAACAAGAAACGCGGTTCCCATTTTTGGGCTTCACTGACACGAATCAAACCATAGCCCACATCATGATCCATACCGACAATATTGGTATAGGTATGGTGAATATAGTTATGGGTATATTTCCAGTCTGGGCCCGTTGCCATAGTGTCCCAATCATAATTGGCGCCATTCAGGCTTGGATCATTCAGCCAATCAAACTGACCGTGCATGACGTTATGACCCAATTCCATATTTTCGACAATTTTAGATACACCCAACAGACCCGTACCTAAAAGCCAAACTGGCGGCAACCAACCAGCAAACATCAACATGCCGCGCGATGCGATTTCGCTATAGCGAACAAAGTTGCGAATTTTATAAATATATTTCGCATCTTGCTCGCCCAAGCTGTCCATAATTTCACGGCGGATGACTTCAACTTTTGCGCCAAATTCTTCTACTTGGGCAGAGCTAAGATATTGCGACTTACTGTTCACATTAAAATTTACGGGTTTATTCATTTGTTTTTCTCCCCTTTAACGTATCTTTAAAAGTTTATAAATTAATGGTGACTGGGCTGATAGCTTGTGAAATACACAGTTTGATCTGCGAATTGTTTTGGCTGTCAATTTCACCAGTAAGAATGTTTTTAACCGAACCTGTGACTTTGGTGCATGAGCAGGTATTGCATATACCCATACGGCAGCCATGCGCTGGCCTTAAACCTGCTTGTTCAGCACTTTCGAGTAAATTACCTTTGGCTTGGAAATCTTGCTGCGCGAGTATAAATTTCACTGGCTGTTTTTCAAGCGTTTCATCAATGACCAGCTGGAAATATTCAGTATGCAACTGCTCAGTACGTTCTGCTTGCTGATATAAGTTTTGCACGCTTTGCATCATGGAAGATGCACCGCAGGCATAGCATTCACGCTCAGCAAAATCAGTTACCAATTCATTGATTAACTCTGCTGTTAAGTGCTGCTTCTGCTGCGTGGTATTGATCAAGTGCAGTTTTAAATTTGGATATTGCGTTGCCAAAGCTTTCAGTTCAGTCACATAGGCATCATCACGGCTAAAATAAATTAGATCAACTGGATGCTGATAGAGCTTCTGATGATCTTGCAGAAGCGCATAAATCGCGGTAATGCCACTGCCAGAAGCAATCAATAAGCTATCGCGAGAAGATGGCTTTAAAGTAAAGTCACCTTGCGGCTGTGATACTTCAACAATCGAACCCGCTGGCAGTGCAGTCAAAGCATTTGACACCAAACCTTGCTTTTTCACGGCAATGCTAAACATTCCTTGCGCTGAAACTTGCACGATTGAATAACTGCGCTGCTGGCGTACACCACCAATCACCACAGTCACCAATACACTTTGGCCGGGTAAATACGTCTTTAATTTAAAATTTTGGTTCGGGCGCAATTGCAACTGAATAAAGTCGGTGCTTAATGGTTTTACACTGTTGATTTCAGCTTTAATTTTTTTCCATGCCCAGGTTGAGTCGAATTTTTCTGCAATAAAATCAACAAAATCTTCACGAATCCATTCCGGCTTATATTCTGCGCGTGTATGCATAAGACCCTCGTTTTTTGAATAGTAAAAAATAATATACAAGTGTTAATTATTGTGATGCCAAGATATTGCATGGCTATTTTTTGTTCTATATCAATAGAGGACAGAATCTATCATTTTTAATTTATTTGCATTTTCTGTCAGACAATTTGGCATTATTTGCCAATCAGGAACAAACAAAAATACCAGTCATCTGAGACTGGTATTTTTACGATTAAGTGAGCATAATTATTCAGTTAATTGTTCATATTTTATTTTTGAATCTTCTGCAGTTTCATCTGCTGCAATGTTCCGATCCTGCACCAAATATACTGTAATTATTCCCAATACTGCAGGAATGCTCAGCGCTAGAAAATTATAAACATGCGGCAGCTGCATGGCTAAAAGCCAGCCTGTCAAAATTGGTCCTAAAATTGCGCCTATACGGCCCATTCCAAGTCCCCAGCCAATACCTGTGGTACGAATATTGGCAGGATAAAATTTTGCCATATAAGCCAAAAGCATAATTTGTGATCCAATAGAGGCAGCGCCTGCGCAAGCGATAAGTAAGTACAGCACAACACTGCTAAATTGGAATGAAAGCAAAGATAACGATACGGCGCCAATCAAGAGCATAACCATCAATACGTATTTTAAGTTATAACGATCTGCTAGATATCCACCTAAAATAGACCCTACCATACCGCCTACATTAAGAGAAAATAGGAAAATTAAGCTTTTAGATAAGTTATAACCCGCTTCTATCATCAATTTTGGCAGCCAATTGCCTAAGGCATAAACCATGATTAAGGTCATAAAAATTGAGCACCAAAACATCAATGTACTAAATGCTCGTCCATCCGAAAAAATCTTTTTCACTGGTGCATTTGATGCTTGCTGGTTGGCACTGCTTAAAACAAAAACGTCACCTGCCTGATAGCGATACGTCGGTTCCATTTTGCTTAAAAACTTCTGTACGGTCTGCATTTGTTTACGACGTACCAAATAGTCAATGGACTCTGGCAATATTTTCATCAAAGGCAGCAGCACCACTAAAGGAATGCCCGCAATTAAAAACATGATTTTCCAGCCATAGACTGGCACTAAAATCGAGCCTAAAAATGCCGCTGCCATACCGCCAATTGCGTAGCCACTGAACATTAAAGTAACGAAGAAACTTTTATATTTTTTAGGTGCATACTCACTTACCAATGCAATTACATTGGGCATTACACCTCCAATGCCAATCCCTGCAATAAAGCGGCAAATTGAAAATTGCTGCGGGGTTTCTGCATATCCGCAGAGCACAGTAAATAAGCTGAAAAGGATAATACATACCGCAATTACTCGCTTACGGCTTACACCATAATGTTCTAATTTATCGGCAATAGTGCCGAAAATCAGTGCACCAAACATCATACCAAAGAGCGCTACACTGCCGATGAAACCCGCCGTAACGGGATCAATTCCCCATTCTTTCATCAGCAGCGGCAAAGCAACCCCGTAAATTACGAGGTCGTAACCATCAAAAATAATAATAAGTGTACTCAAAATAATGACCCGCCAATGAAAGGCGGTTAATTTTGAGTTGTCTATCAATTGGTTCACATTAATTTCACGCATTGTTCCCTCCTGGAACATCTCATTTTCATTTAAAAAGTTGTTCTATATTGCGCTTAATGAGAAGCGTGAGATCGAAGAAGGACATGCAAGGAACTCAATCTCACGCTAAGGGGCTAGCTTTCGCTAAACTGATAGGTTTTAGAGATGATAAAAATCTAAAACTGCATTAATTTTGTCATTAAGTAAAATGACCTGCTTTGCGCAAATTTTAAACTGGTCACCTTCTTTACGGATTTTGTAATTCACATGTCCAAAGAATCGGTTGGCATTTTCCATGCGCACATACGACGTATCCCAACCTGCTGTGACTTCAATTTCATCCTGAGCAGACTTCACAATTTGAATATTGCTAAGCTGATGCAAAGTCCGCGGAAGAGGATATGCAGAAGATGATTTTTCTGTTTCTACTCGGAAAATTCGGTCTTCTAAACCGCCGCGGTTTGCATAATAAATAAGTGACATTTCGCGTTTTGGGTTGGTCGTGTATTCATGTTCAGATTTCCACTGCGGAACATGAAAGATCATGTCTTCAGAAAAATCTTCGATATAACCTTTCCAATCTTTCTGGTCACATTTATGAGCATTGGCATATAAAAACTGTTTAATTTGATAGTGCAATTCAGCATTAGACATCGTGATTACTCCTCTACCACACTGATTTTTCGATTTGCGAGACCCTTCAGCATTAACGATTGCCAAGTACGGTGTTGATTCACATACAAACCTTCTTGGGTAATTTCAGTGCCGGTAATCAGAGGCTGAATATTTAAAATTTTACTGTTTTTACTTTCACCGTAGTTCCAGCTTTGGAAGCCGCGTGAAATATCATTCCATTTAGAATTACGTGCTTCAAAGCCGCGCTGCGCTTCTTTAAATTCCACCAGATCGTCTGGAGTGCCCATGCCAGAAACATTAAAGAAATCTTCAAACTGGCGGATACGGCTTTCACGGTCATCATCTGACTCACCTTTTACCCCTAAGCACTGAGAAATAATTTCCGTTTTGTTCCATGCTACTGGGCGGATAATCCGCAGTTGTGAGCTGATCTGATCCATAAAGAACAAGCTTGGATAGATATTTAGATTACGTAAGCGGTGCATCATCCATTCCGCTGTTTCGTGACCGTATTCTTCGAGTAAGCGCGGCATTACACTGCCATAGCCCGGGCGCACTTCTGGATTTGGCATATCACTGAACAATACGCTATGGCCATTTTTAAAACTGAACCAGCCATCATCCGTTTGCGTATCACCCGCACCTAATTTACTGTAATCCAAGGTTTTGCTGTTATTAATGCCTTTTTCATCTTCAATGGTTTTGCGGTGCTGTACGGTAGCTACATAGTTATAGTGCACCGTGCTGACATGATAGCCATCTAGCCCATTTTCGTTCTGAAGTTTCCAGTTGGCATCAAACTCATACTTAGAGCGGCCTTCAATCACTTCCAGCTCACCTGTTGGCGACTGGGCAATCATCATATCTAAAAATTTACGGGTATCACCCAAAAAGTCTTCTAGGTTTTGCTGTGAATTTACATCTAAATTAACAAATACAAAGCCGCGATAGCTTTGAACTAAGCCTTTTTTTAAGCCTAAAGTCGATTTATCAAAAGTAGTATCGCAATACTCTGCAGGCGCTTTGACTTTAAGTAATTTCCCGTCATTTTTATAGCACCATGCATGGAATGGACACACAAAACTCGACTGATTGCCTTTATACACGCGGGTTAATGTTGTACCGCGGTGCGAGCAAGTATTGGACAAGGCATGCAACTGCTTTTCTTTATCACGGGTAATGATCATTGGATAACGACCAATCTGTACCGTTATAAAATCATTGGGATTTGCAATTTCGCTTTCATGGCAGGCATAGATCCACGATTTTTCGAAGATATATTCCATTTCCAAATCAAATAATTCTGGCTCGGTAAATATTGAACGTCCGACACGAAATACGCCTTCGTTCTCGCGAAAATCAATATTGTCCTGAACAAATGATTTCCAATCACGTTCCATCACTTGAGTATTTTGCATTCCTTCACTCCTTAAAGCTTTTCTTTAAGGTATGAATTTAAGCTGGTGCATTCTATCCAATTCTTACAGCTAAATATCCAAATATCACAAATATGCAGTCCACCTATAAGGTATACCCATATACTTATTTGATATTTTTGATTTATAGCTACCCTGATTTAGACTAATCACAGCAAAAGGCATTAGATGCTGAATAAGCCAACATTGATCTGCGCAAGGAATACGCCATGCATCAACTTTCTGTCTCAAACCAATATGCGGTGTCGGATGCGCAAAATTGGATGAATCATATTTGCGGCAGCCATGAGCTGATCGTTAAAAAAACTCAGAATCTGAATTTTCAGCATGAATATGCTCGCTTAGCCAAAGACTCCGTATCTTTGGGATATATTCAATACGGTACAGATGTATCCATCGTGAATGAAAAAAAACTGCATTGCTATAGCTTGAGTCTGCCTGTGTCTGGCGAACAACAGTTAATTGCTGGTTCACAAAGTATTGTGTCCAATCAAAAGGTCGCTTTGGTTGTTAATCCTCAAGAAGAGCTGCAGCTGAATATTGCTGGTGATTGCAGAAAATTGCATTTGGCTATTCCAAAAGAAAAAGTGAAACAAACGCTGCAACTGCTCACAGGCCAGTATATAGAGCAAGAAATCGTTTTTGACTCACAAATGCAGATTGAGAGTACTGAAATTGCACAGTGGTGGCAGCAGGTGAATTTTTTTATTCGTGATATTCATCAGATGGGTATTGCGCATTTTCAATATTTTCATCAAGAGATGGAAAGCTTATTAATTAAAAAATTGCTGTTTATTCAGAAGCATAATTACAGTGATCAATTAAATACACATTTAGGTCAGCAGTTGCCTAAAGAGTTGCAGCAAGCGGTACAATTTATTCAGCACAATTCTAAACTGCCTATATCGTTACAGGATATTTGTGATTTCTCCTGCAGCTCTGCAACCAAAATAAATACGCTCTTTAAACGTTATTTTCAGCTTTCACCCATGCAGTATTTAAAACATACCCGTCTCAAAAATGTTTACCAAACCATACAGCTTATGGCGCCGTGTAATATTGCCGAAGTAGCGTTGGAACATGGTTTTAATCATTTAGGACATTTTGCAAAAGACTATAAGCTTTTCTTTTATGAAAGCCCGCGTGATACGCTTAAGAAACGGCTGGAGGCTGTTTGATTATTATATTTTTTATGATTATCAAATAGTTCAGGCCAAAAATATTCACTTTTTGGCCTGATGTAGACTTTAGTCTTCAAAATGTACAACTGAACGAATAGATTTACCTTCATGCATTAAATCAAAGGCTTCATTGATTTTTTCCAAGCCCATGGTATGCGTTACAAATGGTTCAAGCTGAATCTCACCTGTCATGGCTTCTTCGACCATGCCTGGCAATTGAGAACGGCCTTTTACGCCACCAAAAGCAGTACCTTTCCAAGTACGACCTGTCACCAACTGGAACGGACGTGTAGAAATTTCTTGGCCTGCACCCGCTACACCAATAATCACCGATTGGCCCCAACCGCGATGTGCACATTCAAGTGCTGAACGCATGACATTGGTATTGCCAATACATTCAAATGAATGGTCTACACCCCAACCTGTCATTTCAACAATCACTTCCTGTACAGGACGATCATGGTCTTTTGGATTCACAAAATCGGTTGCGCCAAATTGTTCTGCCAGTTTGAATTTGTCAGCATTGGTATCCACCGCAATGATACGGCCCGCTTTGGCTTTTTTCGCGCCTTGCACCACAGCCAAACCAATACCGCCTAAGCCAAAGACTGCAACTGTATCGCCTTCTTGTACTTTTGCTGTATTTTTTACGGCACCAAGACCCGTTGTTACGCCGCAGCCCAATAAGCACACATGTTCGTGATTGGCTTCAGGATTAATTTTTGCCAAAGACACTTCAGCAACCACGGTATATTCAGAGAAGGTTGAACAGCCCATGTAGTGATAAATCGGCTGACCATTATAAGAAAAACGCGTGGTGCCATCTGGCATCAAGCCTTTACCTTGAGTTGCACGAACAGCTACGCACAAGTTGGTTTTGCCAGATTTACAGAACAAGCATTCGCCACATTCCGCAGTATATAAAGGAATGACATGATCGCCCGGCTTAACACTGGTAACGCCTTCACCGACTTCAACCACAATGCCTGCGCCTTCGTGACCAAGCACTGCTGGGAATACACCTTCTGGATCATCGCCAGATAAAGTAAATGAGTCTGTATGACATACACCTGTATGACTGATTTTAACCAGCACTTCACCTGCTTTGGGTGGAGCAACATCAATTTCGACAATTTCTAAAGGTTGGCCTGGCCCAAATGCGACAGCTGCACGTGATTTCATTGAGTAAACATCCTATGTTGGCAGGTTTAACAGATGATCTACAGTAACCGCTTTCCATGACTCGATTCAACCTTTAACATGGTGATAATATGAACTTATAACGTTTTGATAACTTAAAAATAAATATGCAGATCCATTTACCCATACCAGCTGTTTCATTTTCTTTAATGTTGCTTATGCTTACAGGGTGCAGTTTGCCTATGAATACATCAAAGCCTGAATCCGCGGTAAAACCACATACAGAACATTGGCTGAATGACAAAAATGTCGATGAGCAACTCGCCCAAGGTTTAACAGGCTATTTGGCCTTAGATGATGCCTTTTTGAGTATTGCCTCACGTGTACATGTCATCCGTAAAGCACAGCATAATATTGATTTGCAATATTATATTTGGAAAGACGACTATATTGGTCATATGATGCTACATGAGTTGCTCAAAGCAGCGGATCGTGGTGTTAAAGTTCGCTTGTTAATTGATGATCAAAATGGCACACAGCTTGATCCAGCACTCAAAGCACTCGCGGCACATCCCAACTTTGAAATTAAGTTATTCAATCCCTATAAATATCGAAAATTTAGAGTTGTTGATTATGCATTTCGGCTGAAAAATATTAACCACCGTATGCATAACAAGCTAATTATTGCTGATGGCGCAATTGCAGTAACTGGCGGACGCAACATTAGCCGTGAATACTTCGATGCCAGTGAAAGTTTTCAATTTACCGATCTCGATATTCTGTTTTATGGCACTGCGGTCAGCCATGCCAATGAGGTTTTTCAAAATTTCTGGAATGACAATCTCAGTTATGACGTTCGGCAGTTGCTAGGTGATGGCTCCAAAGCAAGTCTAAATCAGCTGAATGAAGAATATGAACTGGATGCTAATCAAAAAAATAACGTCGAAAATAAAATTGAATTTGTGCAAAAACAATTAAATGAAGATTTGAAAAGTCGTGAATTTAACTGGGCAGCAGCACATTTTGTCGCAGACAGTCCAAATAAAATCCGTGGTGAATCTACAAAGGAACAGCTGATTTATAATCAAATGATTCACTTTATGGGTGAACCGAAACAGCATTTAGAGCTAGTGTCAGCATATTTTGTACCGACACAACGTGGTACAGACTATTTAACTCAGTTAGCCAAAAATCAGGTAAAAGTTCGTGTTTTGACAAACTCGCTAGCAGCCAATGACGTAGCTGTTGTACACGCCTTTTACCAAAAATACCGGACAGATTTGCTCAAAAGCGGCATAAAACTCTATGAGTTTAAGCCCTATATAGAACGCAAAAAAAGAACGTGGTATGAGGTCATGACAGGCAGTGTGATTCCTGCAAAAGGTAAAAATGCTTCTAGTCTGCATGCCAAATTCTTCGATATAGATGGCATGGTATTTATTGGTTCATTCAATTTTGATCCGCGCTCTGCCAATTTAAATACTGAAGTCGGCTTAGTGGTTGAATCTGAAAAATTGCAAAATCAAATTTCAAACTCACTCGATCGTTATTTGCCGCAAGTCGCTTATGAATTAAAACTGGATAAAAATAACCAAATTATTTGGCTTGATCATAAGGTGGATGGAAAAACTGTTGAATTGCATGCAGATCCGAACACCACACGTTTTCAGCGCTTTGCGATGCATGCAGTGTCATATCTACCTATTGAGTGGTTAATGTAATGTATTTGTAATGACATCATCTATACATATTGGTATTTTTTAGAATTTTGTCTTTCAATTTACCCTCTATTCATGATCTGTCATACAGTGATTCATCCAATTTGAACCTTAAATACTGCCAACCCTTTAAGGTTTTGAATGAATTCCGTTGTTTTAAATTCTGCTATTTCAAATGCTGTTAGGTGCTCATCAACAGACATATACAACTGATTATTTTGCTGAGCATCTGGCGCAAAAATATGATCACAAACAAAATAGATGCTGTCTTCATGCATTAAGCTTTTCACTGCCTGATGAAATGCAGTTGCATAACGTTTATGGCGTAATTCATGTAACGCTTGATGAATGACGATTACATCAAAAGTCTGCTGCATGCTTTGAGCTCTTAATTGCTTCGCCCAATCTGCTTGCTTGAAATCACCTGTAATAAACTTTGCTCGCTCTAATTCAGAAGTAATTAACTTACTTTTTGATAGCTCATGCATCGCCTCTGAAAAATCAAAGGCTGTATATTTAATATGGGGACAATGCGACAACACATGCTTCGCCAAATACCCCGGCCCCGAACCCAGTTCCAGCACTGTTACCTTTGCAGAGTGTTTTAGAATTTGCTCTACATAAAAATCAAAGATTTCATAACGCCATGGGCGTTTAACATTGACTTCATTAGCCCATTGCAAAGCATCTTCAGGATTTCTTAAATCAATCGGGCTTGGAACATCGGGCAATTCCACTGAAATTCCATTATCGCTGTGTTGAAACATTTCTTGCGCCATCTTCTGCTTCCTCATAATTTTTTATATTTAAAATGACTTATATTTCAAATTACTTATATTTCATCAATGACCTATATGCCTTAAATTTCTTATAGGTGTGTTTCATTCTAAACTGTGTTTAAGCCATGTTTTTAACGGCTGATTCTTTTGTTAAATAATGGATTCCATCACAAGTCTGTTCTGCCTAGCATTTATACATAAAAAAGATCAATGTGTACAAAGGTTTTACAGTGCTATTGCATTGCCTTAAAATACTTCGTGCAATACTCTCCCTTTATTTATGCCTCGTGATCTCCCCTCAATGCAATTTTTTGATATAAGCCGTCAGTTTAATTTAAGTGATATTTTAACCCCATTTAAGACTTTAGAAGACTTAAGCCACCAAGAATGGATACTGTCCAAGGTACGTGTAGATCACGACTGTTTAGCCGATAGTGAAATGATCGAAGGTCAAGCCGTTTTAAAGTCTAATCAAAATATTCAAATTGAATTGGAATGGCTGATTCAAGATACTGGACATGAACTGCAAGTCCTTTTCAAAGGCATTGAAACTGCCGCCGTATCTGAAACATTGGTTGTCGTGAAAGGTGCTCAGCTGATTGATGTCGATCAACAACTATTGTCTTCCCAAGCGCTCAGCTTATGGATTGATGGCACATTATTGCCGCTAATGCCGAATATTCGTAAAGAAATTAAAGCGCGATTAAACCTTTGGGATTATGTCGAATATGATGGCTAATCATCCACTTGTATCAGTCATCAATTTAGGTCAAGACTACCAATATTTTTAACCTTAAACAGCATCCTGCAATTGCAGCTCATTCAAACTTTGTTGCAACATATCAAAGACTTTTTTGTCGATACACTGCGCCACATTAAAACGCATGAACTGTCCTGCATTTTTCGCTTGGCTGAATGAGTTGCCCGGTGCAAGAATGACGTCTTTGGCTAAACAGATTTTGGACAGTTCGGCAGCATCTATATGTGCAGGCAATTCACACCATAAGAAGATGCCCGCTTTAGGCATAACGACGGGATGTATCCCAAGCAGCGCAAGCTTTTTAACAGTATCAGTCATATGCTTTTGCAATTGTTTTTTGACCCATTCAATATGCCGTACATAACTGCTATCCATCAACGCTTGATAGATAATTTCAGCATTAAGATGGCTTGTATTAAAGTGGGTCGCAATGTTTAAATCAATGAGCTGATCAATCAGTGTTTCTTGCGCAATGATATAACCACAGCGTACTGCCGCTGACAGCGTTTTGGTAAAACTGCCGATTTGAATCACTTGCTTTAGACCAAGCAAAGTTAAATAACGCGGCGCATGCAAATATTCAAAATCTGCAAAAATATCATCTTCAATAATCGTTAAACCACTTTGTTCAGCCAATTTAGCGATTTCAAATGCGGTTTGCATGGATAGCGCTGCACCCGTTGGGTTGTGAATGCCTGAATTGGTCAAATACAATTTGGGTTTTAATTGCAAAGCCAGTTTAAAAGCGTCTACATCTGGCCCATGTTTTCCATATGGCACGGCAATATAATTTAGGCCATGCTCCTTAATCAAAGCTCTGAAATTGAAATAACAAGGATCGTCAATAATTACGGTATCGCCCGCTTTTAATAAATGACGAAAAATTAGATCAATAGAATGGGTTGCGGAATCGCTGATTAATATTTGTTTTAGGTTTAGTGTGACATCGTAAATTTCACGTTTCCGTGCAATATAGCGCCTTAAATCTGCATGTCCATACGGTATCGAATAATCTAGCAAGAAACAACTGTCGGACTTTGCAGCCATTTTTAAGGCTTTCCGCAAGCTTTGCTCAGGCATCCATTCTTTAGGCAGCCAGCCGCAGCCGGGCTTCAGCATATCCTCATGCGCATCCAAAGATTGACGCGAAATCCATAACGGATCGACTTCACGGCTATATTTAATAGGATGCTCTGCCAATAGAGCGCCTGCCGTAGAAGCTTTACAGACATAATAACCCGCGCCAATTCTAGATTCCAAAATACCTGTGCTCACAAGACGTGCATAGGCTTCAACCACGGTGGAAACTGAACAGCCTAGTTGCTGAGAAAATTGACGCACCGATGGAACCCGTCCACCTTCAGCAAGTTGTTTCTGCTCAATGAGGCTTTTGACTTGCTGCATGACCCATTCAATTTTTGTCATTGTCGCTTCCATTTTTCCTAAGACTTATAAGTTATGAACCCTAAAGTTTTTGTCATCAAAATGTTGATTGAAAAAAATACTTAGCTGACTATATATTCAAGGCATCACAATGATCTGTTAGACGCAGCGTGTTCACTTTATAAAGCTTATGAAAATACAATTTTTAATGCAAATTGTATTGGACTTTTATACATAACAGTTCTTTTGAATTGTATTGGACTGTATCTATTGTTCTTCTATTTCAAGGTTTAGATTTGTTGAATGATCTTTAGTTTCATATCGATGGAATTCAAATGCAATTTAATCTTAATAAAACGCAGCAAGGTTGGCTGAATGGCTTGATTGGCGTAGTGATTTTTGCAGGATCTATGCCTGCAACCCGTGTAGCGGTACAAGGTTTTAGCCCTGAGTTTTTAACCGGTGCACGTGCTTGCATTGCCGCAGCCTTGGCTTTATTGCTCTTAATTGTTTTAAAGCAGCCCCGACCATCTGGGCAACAGATTAAATCTTTATGTATTACTTCGGCTGGCGTAGTGATTGGTTTTCCTTTATTTACCGCATTGGCATTGCAAACTGAAACTGCGGCTCACTCACTCATTTTTGTCGCCTTATTACCTTTAGCAACTGCATTTTTTGCAGTGTTGCGTGCTAAGGAAGTACCCCATGCTGCATTTTGGCTGTATGCAAGTATTGGCAGCGCCTTGGTGATTTTCTTTATGCTGCATCAATCAGGTTTAAACGGCATTTCGCTGGGTGATCTATATATGATCATTGCTATTTTGCTTTGCGGATTGGGCTACGCAGAAGGAGGCGTGCTTTCAAAGACTTTAGGTGGATGGCAAGTGATTTGCTGGGCGCTAATTATTGCGCTGCCATTGATGCTTCCACTTTGCTGGCTCTATTTCCCAAGCAGTTTTCAGCATGTTCCAACTTCTGCCTATATTGGTCTGGCTTATGTTTCTCTTTTCAGCATGCTCATTGGATTCTTTTTTTGGTACAAAGGTTTAGCTTTAGGCGGTATTGCTAAAATTGGGCAAATTCAATTGGTACAGCCTTTTATTGGACTGGTATTTTGCGCTGTTTTATTGAATGAGCATATTAGCTTTTTGATGATTGCCATATCTCTTGCTGTAGTGAGCTGCGTGGTGATGGCAAAAAAATATGCCTAAGTGTCTGCAAAATGAAAATATTATTACATTTTAAATTACAGTGGCATGAATGACTCGTTCATTGTCGCTGTAGAGCAAATCATCCAAGTAAAGTCCTGCTATAGTTAAAATTAATGATAACAATAAAATAGACAAAACCATGAACTTACAAGATTGGACGAATATTCGAAAAGTAGTTGCAGATGCACAACGTGCAGCGATGCATTGCTCTATTGCAACGGTAGATCAACAATTACAGCCAACCATCACACCAATTGGTACTGTATTTCTGCATGACGATCAGTTTTCTGGTTTCTTTTTTGATCGCTATTCAGAGGCATTACGAGAAAATTTAGTCCAGAATCCAAAAGCCTGTATACAAGCTATTAATAGCAGTAAGCTGTTTTGGCTTAAATCACTTATTCAAGGGCAATTTAGGGACTATCCTGGTGTACGTTTATATGTCGAAATTGGTGATTTAAGACTAGCGAATGAAGCTGAATTGACACAGGCACAGCGCAGAATCCAAGCCTTAAAATGGACCAAAGGCAGTACTTTGATTTGGGGTGATTTCCATCAAGTACGTGATTTTAAAGTTCATGATTTTCGCTGGGTTGAGTATCCGGAGATGATGCCTAAAGCTCACTAGAGCTCGAAGTTCTATTAAAGAATTAATTTTAGATAACTAAACCCTCCTTAGATTAGACAGAAAAATATGCCTAAAATTGCAATTTTCCGATATTTGTAACTTACTACATCAAACCCACATCTTTAAACAATTGCGCATACGCTTCGGCCTTTTTTTCTAATGCCAGTGGATACGCCCGCGATGACGATGGCATCCGATACAAAGTCAATTCTCGGCCAGCAAACTCAGCCTGTACACTCTGCCCAATTTGCGGCTTTTCGGTATTTTCAGACATAGACAGCATTAAGGTATCCGTCGCTTTATCCCCCGTGGTCATTATGCTGTGACAATTCGGCATTTGCGTAAGTAGTTGTGCAATATCGGTAGGTTGATAGATTTGAAGATGTTTATCTGAGGCATTCCCTTTGAGCCGAATCACTTGATAGGCCGTATCAAAAATACCAATCCCTTTTTCATTTAAAAAATCACGGATCAATTGCTCTTTGAAAGTCTTCGAATCCACATTTAAAAAGTGGTTTTTATCCTGAAAAAAGCAAACACCAAAGATTTTCCACATGTCATTTTGAAAATTTGGATAATAAAAGTCCATTTTCCAGCGTGTTTTGGGTGGCGGAAAACTGCCGAGCATCAGCAACTTGCCATTTTTAGGTAAAAATGGCGCTAAGGGATGTGTTTCAATTTGATTGCCTTGTTCAACATCAACACTTATTTTCTCAGTGCTATGAGCAGGCTTTAATTCATTTTCTTTCATAATTTTATCTTACTTATGATTGTATCTTGCTTGAAAATGGCCTTTTTTACATCATCAATTGTGTTGACGAATCATCTCTGCGGCTGTTTGACCCCAAATTTGATAGATTTCTTTACTAGGATGAAAACCATCAGCCGCCATCTCTAAATTCAAGGCTTGATACTTTGGCATATCGTATTCAATCCATTGCATATTCGCGCGCGCCTTCACCAACTTCGCAAGTTCAGCATTCATTTGCTTGGCATATTGTCCAAACAGCCAGCTTAAGGGATTAGGTAATGCTGGAAACATTTGCATCGGTGGTACACCTGCGGCAATGACCAATTTAGGGCTAAATTTTTGTTGAATTAGACGGTATAAATCATGCTGTTTCTTCATCCAAACCTTGGCTGGCATGAGTTTTGTGACGTCATTTACCCCAACTGAAGTTAGTACCACATCATAATGACGATTTTGTAATGTCTTAATATTTTTTATAATTTGCCCTGTACCATCGCCAGATTTCGCATGCAGTTTCCAATCGATTGCATAATCCATTTTCAATGCATCAATCACTGCACCAAGCAATGCATCTTGCTGCGTATCAACACCGACCCCTGCAGCGGCAGAATCTCCAACAATCAAAATTGATAAAGGCTTCCCTGTGCCAGTTTGCCCTTCACGTAAACCTTCAGGCTCAGGCAAACGCAGCGTATTCTTTTTTACGCGGCGCCCTTGAATAACCAATGCAGGAATTAATGCAATCGTGGCAGCTTTTAGCAACATAATGAGCAAACTTAAATGTATGGAAAATTTTTAAGGAATATAGCGCACTCTGTGTGGCTGATCGAGAAGATTTAAATATAACAGTCGTTTTCACATTTAAACTGGCACTATAGATTAATAATGATTATCATTTCTAAAATTTACGCAATCACTTTAGAATCATGTTTAGTCAAAAAATGAGTTTATCTCTATTCGTTTTAACTGCTTCTTTAAGCACAACAGCAATTTTTGCCAATGAAAAAATACAATCACAAACGCCAAAGAATCAAAGTACAGATTTAAAAATGGCTGCACCATGCGAAGCAGTTCAGCCCGAAAGTATTCGACTGCGCCAATTACAGGCTGACATCAAATCAAATCCAGCCCAATCGAACAATCTTATTCATCAGTTTTGGCAAGACGTTGAAAGCAAAGGTACGCCCTTAGTTGAAAAAATTGATTCGCAAAATAGCCGTATTATCTTTTTATGGCGTGGTGCGCAGCATAATGTACGCCTGATTGGCGGACCAAGTAATGACCATGAATGGCTAACGCGTATTCCGCAAACTGATGTTTGGTTTAAAGAAGCGATTGTAAATAATCAATTTATGGGCAGCTATAGTTTTGCCGTAGATGTCCCTAATTTAGAAGGCTATTTATCTAATTATTGTGCACATTTAAACCCTAAACTCAAAGAATCACGCACTCAGCGCCGTGCCATTTTACAGGTACAAAAATTAGATCCATACAATCCAAAGCACTATCTACCGTTGGATGATACTTCAGGTATGCGCAATGAAAACTATGTAGCTCTAGAAAACGCACCTGCTTTTATCAATCCACAGGATTATGCAGATCGGGTAAACCCTGAAGTTAAAAGCTATCAAATGCAGAGTCAGATTTTAAATAATCAGCGCACCATTCAGATTTATCAATCTGCTCGAAAAAACTCAAAACAAGACTACATTACCGCGATTTTCTTTGATGGCCAGCAATATGCAGACTTGCTGAATGTGCCGAAGGCATTGGATATTTTAGTTGAGCAAGGCAAACTCCCACCCATTCAAGCGGTCTTTGTTTCTCCACCTAATGACGCAGTACGCCCTAAAGAACTCACACCAAATGCTGAATTTACCTCATTTTTTGGCGAAGAATTACTGCCGTGGATAGATCAGTACGTGCCTAATAGACGCAATAAAAATAAAACGGTGCTATTGGGTTCAAGTTTAGGCGGTCTCAGTTCTGCGTATCTAGCACTGAAATATCCTAAAGAAATCAGTCATGCTGTACCTTTATCTGGCTCATTTTGGTGGCAAGCTGAGCCTACGGATGAACCAAATAGTATGAGTAAAATCATTCGTGAACAGAAAAAACAACCCAAGCAGCATTGGTATATATCTGCCAATAGTTATGAAAGTTCACGTAATAACAATGGTCTGAGCATTTTAGAAACTTCGCCAATTGTTGCCGCAGACTTAAAAGCGAAAGGACATGACGTGACCTATAAAAGTTATGTAGGTGGTCACTCCTATGCGATTTGGCAAGTGACTTTACAAGATGCCTTGATACATTTTTTCTCACAAAATAACTGATCTAGATGTACGACTCATCTAATTTTTTATTAGATAGTTATTTTCAAAATAAAGCCCTCATCTGAGGGCTTTATATCATGTAATTATTTAATGCCAACGATTTTTTCTTTTAAACGTTCCAAAATCATTAAACCGAACACCTATTTCACGCATCACTTGATGTGCACTTTTGGTCGTTAAATGTCGTATATAAAATGGTTCCTTCACCACAAAATGATGAATAGCATGGGTTGTACCAAAATTAAAACAAAATAATTGCATTGGGTATAACCACCAAGGGTTCAACACTTGAGTTTGTTTAATCACATTTCGTGGATCGATATCGCCATAGTAGTGCATATTTGAACTAATAAATTGCAAGCAAAATGAACGAATAAAGTTAGGAATAATCCAGATGACCGCTAAAAAGTTAATTGTCGGTATAGCTTTTACCAAAGTCACTGACCAGTTAATTGTTTGTCCTAACATGGGAGCAATACCATTCACCACGTGATAAACCACAAAAACATACCATAGACCATAGTAAATAATACTGAGTGGAAAAAAGCCTGTTAATTGCTCACGTAGTGCAGTGTTACGTTCTTTCTCAGGTTGCATTTTCCGAAATAGCCGAATCATTTTCAACATTTGAATAGGCCGAATATATACGGACATGAGTTGATCACTGATCACCAAGAGACGGCGTAGCCCCCAAGGCATTCCATTACTGATTCCGCGTTCTTCAAGATCATACTCAGAGCCTGAATATTTATGATGATTCAAATGTAAACGTCGACGTGCCCACGGATTAATAGTATTTGGACGTGCTAACCACACCAAAGCTAACATCAAATGATGCGCCCACGGCGTTTTTTTAAAATACATATAATGAATTAAATCATGTTCAAGTTCATGAGTCAGTGAGGCAAATATTGCAATTAACACTATACAAGCCCACGTAGGTAAAATACCTACAGCATAAGCCCAAGCAGATATAACCATTCCCAGAAGTGCAAATACCAAAATACTGGCACCTATAAAGTTTTGATGCTTTAAAATGGGAAATTGCTGGCGCAAATCTTCACCCGCCTGCGTGACGACAGCTCTAACTTTGGCAATTTTTTGCTGATCTGTCATTTCTGAAGAAATGGACATAAGATAAACCTATAATTCATGAACACTTGTACATTAAAGCAAAACATAAAAAAGAAAATCCATAATTTAACTTTTATATCCCATCTGACTATTAATTCAACAAATCATTCAATTTCAAATATTTAATTGGATTAAATCTGAGTAAATACTCAAAATTAAAACAAAAACATACACCTTACACAGTAAAAATAAATGTATTTACAGCCAAGCCCTTTCTAGATTTGAAATGGGGATTCTCCAAATTTTATGCAAATCACTAATGCAAATTGACATATCAGCTCTAGAGGCATATTTTAAAAATAGATGACATGCAATCTATTTAATTATGAGTACACATTCTGAACTGGATCAATTGCGATTTGCGGGCTTGGCCTCTTTAGTTGCGCGGACTTGGCGCAAAACTATCGATGCACGGCTAGAAAAATATGATCTTACTGAAGCAACTTGGCTTCCTTTGGTTTATTTATCTCGTATAGACAAACCCATTCGTCAAAAAGATTTGGCGGCTATGTTGTCACTCGATAGCTCTTCTGTGGTTCGTGTCCTCAATAATTTAGAACACGCAGGTATGATTGAGCGCATCCCTGAAGAGCATGACCGCCGTGCCAAAGCGACCAGCATCACGGCTAAAGGTCGCGAAATTGTTGAGCATTTGGAACAAATGTCACAAAGCTTGGAAGATGAAATTAAAGCCCAGTTAGATCCAGAAGAGTTTCAAATTGCGAGAAAAGTACTAAAAAGCCTCGTGCTCATTCTAGAGGATTTACCTCAAGACCAAACATTTGAGCAACAACTTGAATTCGATCATAGCCCAATCGTAAAGCCTAAAACCAATAGCAGCGAGGAAGATTAATTATGTCTTCAAAAGGCAACATTCCACTGTGGTTTCTGGCTGTATTAACGCTCAGCGGTACACTGGCCATGCATATTTTTGTGCCAGTTTTACCCTTGGTCGGTCAAGATTTTCATGCGGATCTGCATGAGGTTCAGCTCACACTGAGTATTTATATTTTAGGTCTGGCCATTGGCCAATTATTTTATGGACCTTTGGCAGATAGTTTTGGCCGTAGACCGATTCTTATATTTGGGATGCTTTTATACTCCGCAGCCAGTATCGGCGCTTTATTTGCAACCAATATTGAAATGCTGATTGGCATGCGTTTTATACAAGCATTAGGTGGATGTACGGGTTTGCTTCTTGGTCGTGCAATTGTCCGAGATACGTCAACGGGCGCAGACACCACCAAGCGCTTATCTTTAATGAATATGATGGTGATGTTTGGCCCAGGGCTTGCCCCCCTGTTAGGCGGTTTGTTGGCCTCCATCTCAGGCTGGCGCAGTATATTTATTGCGCTCAGTATTTTAGGTCTGATCAATTTGGTCTTGGTATATATCTTTATTCAAGACAGCGCCCTAAAGCGTGAAACTTCTGTGAAAATAGTGGTCAGCAATTACAAGCAGCTGATCAGTTCTCCTAAGTTTTTAGGTTTAACTTTAGGCGGTGGCTTGGCGACTACCTCCATATATGCATTTTTAAGTGTGGCTTCCTACATTGTGATACAGCAGTTTGGCGGCACTTTGCATGAAGTGGGTATTTATTTAGCGCTAATTATGGTCGGTGTTTGGATAGGCACATTTGCAACCAGTCTTTTAGCAGGTCGATTGTCTATTGATCTGATGATTACAATTGGCAGCAGCATCAGCTTTGTCTTTGCTAGTATTTTTCTATTATTTAGCTTTTTCGATATTATTAATGTTTATACGGTGATGATCCCTATCGTTATCGTTTGTTTTTGTGTAGGCGCTGGTCTCACCTCTCCAGCGTCTTTAACCAAAGCCTTAAATGTGAATCCTAAAATCGCAGGTTCAGCATCGGGTATTTATGGTTGCTGCCAAATGGTGATTGGTGCAATTTGTGCTTCGCTCAGCGGCATTGACGATAATCCTGCGCTTGCAGCAGCATGTGTATTATTTATCTCATGCATTGTGGCGCAGATTAGCTTTAGGGTTGCGAAATAAATTAATATTAATGCAAATAAACCTAATTGCCTATTGTATAAGCAAGCACCAAAATGAAAAAAAGTAAAATTATCGGAATCATTGCTATTATTGGAATTATTGGAATTATTGGAATTATTGGAATTATTGGAATTATTGCTATTTTTAATGATAATCCTGAGTGCTTTTTAAAAAATGGCATTTGTATGTCAAGTTTCGAATATTCTCATTCTACTGAAAAATCGCTATATAGAAATAATGAAGCTTTGACAGAAGATAAAAAATTAAATTGGATTAATTTACATCGTATTTATCCAAAGAACGAAATAGGATTTTGGAATAGTTGCACTGAAATATCATCTAAATCAATAGTGTGCTCATTTCAACAACTTGTTAACATAAAGAAATGTGTCCCTTTAAGTATTGATAGATATCCCATTGAAAATTGGCGCTTAAAGTTTTATGAAATAACGCTACTTGATAACGATCAGTTTAAAATAAAAAATTATATTGGACGAAAAAACTCTTGGATAGAAGATCAACATATAAATGTTAAGCAAGAAGTTATGTGTGATAGTTAGAAAGGAATCATGAAAATTGAACAACTACTATAAATGCTATTCTGCTAAAAAGAACAGATATCTCAGTTGATATTGATTCTACAAATGAAAAAAGCCCCTATAGGAGCTTTTTTATAACAAAATTTAAAACTTAAAATTAGCCTAGTTTATTCACAATTCTAAGCGGTAACACTTTCATTGCTAAGCCAAGTGGTAACCAAGGCCATTTTGGTACATAAGCTTTCACAGGTGCTTTTTCAATTTCAGCTGCTAATAAACGCGAACCTGTTTTTTCATCGACTTCAAAAGGTAGTTTTTTCGCACCTTCATTAATTTCTGTACGAATATAACCAGGGAAAATTGTGGTCACTTTAATTGGGGTATCAATCAATTCTGCACGAATACCTTCAGCGAGTGCAGCAACACCTGCTTTACTTGCGCCATAAGCAGTTAGGTGTTTAGGCATGCCACGCATTGCACTCATCGATGAAATCACCACCAAGTGACCCGAATTTTGCGCACGGAAAATTTCAACCGCAGCTTCACACTGCGCCAAAGCAGAAATAAAATTAGTTTCTACTGTGGTACGGTTAATTTCAAAGTTGCCTTTACCAATGCGACGGCCTTCACCTACACCCGCATTCACAATCACACGGTCTATAGAGCCAAAATCTGCTTTAAAAGCACGGAACACTTCAAAAACTTGATCGTAATTGGTCACGTCTAAAGTTTTGGCAATCACTTTAATACCGTATTGGCCTTCAAGTTCTTGCTTGAGGGTTTCTAAACGCTCTAAACGGCGTGCGCAAATCGCTAAATTATAGCCTTTTTGCGCAAATTCACGTGCCATTCCTGCACCGATACCTGAACTTGCGCCAGTAATTAAAATTGTTTTAGCCATGATTGAATCCTTTGTGTTTTTTAAATCAAATCCAAGTTAATAAGCTTGGATCTGCGGCTTTTATAAAATGATGTTCGTTTAAGCTCAGCAGCTGCGGCTCATTACCAACCAAACGTAATGTGGTCATACTTGTATTGGCAATGGCCCAATTCAGCGCAAACGTTTTTTCAGGGCTAAGACCTAAAATTTTGCCTGCTGCAACAGAGATCACGCCGCCAGAGGTAAACACTACTGCATAGCGAGGCTTGGTTTTGGCTAACTCATCACAGAGCTTTTGCAATGCAGTTTCTACACGATTCTTAAATGTTGGCCAAGATTCTTCATATTCGTGGTGATATTCTCCGCCTGTCCAGCGGCCAATTGCACCTTCAAAAATTTTGGCTAAATAAGCACGTGGATTGGCTTCTTTAGAAACATCTTCTTTCAGCAAATGCGGCTCATTAAAACGAGGTTCATACTGGGCAAATACTTGCTGATGATTGAACTCATTCCATGCAGAATCTGTAACAATCTCACTTTCAGAAAAAGATTCATCCAAACATAATTGAGCCGTTTGTTGATGCCGCTGCATAGACCCCGCAACCACATAAGGCGTTTCTTTCAAAATATCATTAAAATAGTGCCCAAGAACTTTCGCCTGCTGTTCACCATTAGGTGAAAGCTGGTCATAGCTTGCTGCACCAAACGAAGCTTGACCGTGACGAATCAAATAAATCGTGGTCATTTTCCTAAAATTCCCTTCATTTTCTCGATGTACTTTTGAGCAACGTCATTGGCTTCAATTTTTTGTAGCCCGATGAGTTTGAGTGCACGGATGTGTAAAGCATGAATCACGATCCAAAAATCTTTAAAGGCTGGATTATTGGTTTGCTTATGATAAAAACGATAATAAATCTGCTGTGCAATCACGGCTAAACGGAAAATACCGAAGACTTCATAAAAGGTCCAATTGTCCGTATGCATACCCGTTTTTTCTAAATAATACTGAACTACTTCTTTACGGCTAAACATGCCTTTTAAATTGGTCGGCTGACGACGCGTTGCTTTAAAAATTGCATTGTCGCTGTCTTCTACCCAATAGGCCAAAGCAGAACCTAAATCCATCAGTGGATCGCCAAGTGTCGCCATTTCCCAATCCAGCACGCCTATCACTTCAGTTGGATTCTCTGGATTTAAAATAACGTTGTCGAAACGCCAGTCATTATGAATGACACAGGTTTTGTTATCTTCAGGGATATTGTCTTTTAACCACTTACGCACGTATTTAAATGAAGGCACATTGATGGTTTTGGCTTTTTCATAGCGTGCATCCCAACCTTCAACTTGGCGGCGGCAATACCCTTCGCCTTTGCCAATTTTCTCAAGACTTGTTCCTTCATAAGGTACTTGGTGCAGATCAATCAGTTTATCAATGACATTGATGCAAAGTTCTCGCACCTGAGTTTCATTGAAATTTAATTCTTTAGGTAAATTGGCACGTGGAATAATACCTTCAACCCGTTTCATCACGTAAAAGTCGCAACCAATCACTGACTCATCCTGACAAAGCGCAACCATTTCTGGTAATACAGGATAAAACTCTGACAAAGCTTTTTGCACGTTATACTCACGCGCCATGTCATGTGCAGATTTGGCTTTGGTGCCTTTAGGTGGACGACGTAGGATTAAATCGGCATTGTCATACTTTAAACGATAGGTCCAATTCGATGCACCGCCTGAATATTGAGTCACTTCAACAAGACCAGAAATTTCTGAGCCATTTTCAATTAGCCAGTTAGTTACCGCACGGACATCTAATTCTTCACCCTCACGAACTGTGCCGCCTACATCAATTACTGACATCATTTTCTTCCTAAATCTTTTATGCAAATCTTTATAACTCAGCCTTTTAAGCCGTTACACCAAAGGTGACTGCCTAAATTCTATAAGTCATGCTTAAGTAAATTAAATTGTTATCTTCATATGTTTATAGCACGGTCAACTCAGAGTTGCCATGCTATATATTTTGTAGAAAATGCTTACTTTTTACGGCGTGAACTGTAGCCACGTTTGGCCAATTCCAGCTTCGCAATCATGCCTTTATGCACTTCATCTGGACCATCTGCCAAACGTAATGAACGTGCCTGAGCAAAGAAACCAGTGAGCGGTGTATCACGAGAAACGCCAGCGCCGCCATGAATTTGCATCGCCATATCAACGACTTTTTCAAGTACGCTCGGTGCAACCACTTTAATGGCAGAGATTTCGGTTAAAGCTGCCATATTCCCCATGGTATCCATTTTATAAGCAGCATAAAGCGTCAATAAACGGGCCTGGTCGATTGCAACTCGCGCTTCGGCAACGCGTTCTAAATTACCACCGAGTTTTAAAATTTCTTTACCAAATGCGGTACGGCTCATACCACGGTCGATCATCAATTCTAATGATTTTTCAGCTGCACCTATACAGCGCATGCAGTGATGGATACGGCCTGGGCCAAGTCGCCCTTGCGCAATTTCAAAACCTTGCCCAGCACCACCAATAAAGTTGGCTAATGGAACGCGGACATTATTAAAGCTGATTTCGCCGTGTCCGTGCGGTGCATCATAATCACCTAAAACTGGCAGCATACGTTCAATTTTCACGCCTGCAGTTTCAATGGGCACCAAAACCATGGAATGCTGATGATGACGATCTTTGCTTTCATCTGGCGTATGTGCCATAAAAATAATGATTTTGGCATTCGGATCACCAAGACCTGACGACCACCATTTACGGCCATTGAGGATAATTTCATCACCCTCAATGACGGCAGTCGCTTGCATATTGGTCGCATCTGATGATGCTACGGCAGGCTCAGTCATACAGAAAACAGAACGGATTTTTCCATCCAAAAGAGGCATTAACCATTGTTCTTTTTGTGCTTCTGTACCATAGCGCCAAATCAATTCCATATTGCCGCTGTCTGGCGCATTACAGTTAAATACAATTGGTGCAATTAAGCTTCGACCCGAAAGTTCAGCAATATGTGCATATTCCTGTACCGACAAACCTTGACCTAATTTGTCGCAAGGCAAAAACATATTCCAAAGCCCTGCAGCTTTAGCTTTGTCTTTCAGTACCTCAAGCTGAGCTGGCCATTGCCATTTCGTCCAATCGCCGCCTTGGTTTAATTCATGTACATCATGCCAAAACTCAGTTTCTACAGGTTCAATTTCGTTTTTAATGAATTGTTTTGTTCTTTCTACATAGTCCTGTGCACGTGCTGATAACTCAAACATGGCATGATCCTTTTCAATATTGTGTTTTACGCTTTACAACAACATACCCTGAAAACTATTATGAACAAAATGATTTAATTCAATATTTAAAAATGAATATTATGCATAAAAGTACTGTGCTCGATATGGGTATTTTTCATCGTATCGATATCAATCTATATCCCTTATTTATATCGGTCTATGAACAGAAAAGTATTTCAAAAGCTGCGCAGATTTTGTGTATTACGCAGTCTGCGGCAAGCCATGCATTACAGCGTTTAAGACAACATTTACAGGATGATCTATTCGTTCGCGCTGGGGCAAAAATGTTACCGACCCCTTTTGCAGAACAAATCTATCCTGTTATTAAAAATGCGCTGATCGCGATTCAAAGTATTTCCGTTCAAAAACAGCAATTTGAACCTGCAATGGTACAGACATTAAAAATTGCGGTGCATGACGAAATTGAACCTCTTATTTTTCCAAAACTAGTTGAGCATTTTCAGAAAAGTCATTTAGACATTCAGTTTTTTAGTATAAAACTTGACCGTAAAACAATTGTGGCTGATCTAGCGGCACAGCAAATTGATTTTGTGATTGATTTAGAACAAAACTTTGGGGATAAGATTACATATAAATCACTCGTTCAAGATCAGTTTGTGGTCTGTAGTCAACATCATCATATGGATCAAGAAACCTATTTCGCTTCCCCTCATATTGGTGTTTCCTCTCGCCGGACTGGGGTTTTAGTAGAGGATATATATTTAAACCGTAAAAAATTATCTCGTCAGGTTTTCTTGCGTTGTCAGCATTACTCAACAGCTTTGCAAATTTTGAATCAGCAAACTGATGCTATTTTAACAATTCCTAAAAATATTTTAGCGCATTTACAAGTTTCTAAAGGTTTGAATATTTTTGATGTGCCTGTTGAATTACCTCATATAAATTTGGGGATGTATTGGCATAATGATTTGGAAGATAATTCACGACATGTTTTTTTGCGAAGCGAAATTTCCAAAATTTTTGCTTAGGCTATTTCCAGATAGGATAGATTCCTCTATTTGCTTAGGCTATTTATTTTGATCGCTTTGAAGAAAAATATCGCTTTTATCAAGTCGATCACTTTTAATGCAAATGCAAGCAATACACGGCTTTCAGGCTTAATCGTTGCTTTATTCAACAGCCATTTTTCAAACACTCTTATAAAATATATAAATCTTATTTTGTTTTTCGATCTATATTTTTACAGCTCGCCTTCTTATGCTTTCAAATTTACCTGCCAGTTGGCTGATTGGGCTTGGCGCACTGCTTTGCCTCGTCGCACTTTATCTCATTGTTAAAATTTCACGCTTTTTAAATAATTTTTTTAGACCCTTTAAAAAAGGAAAGTCTTATCTTTGTCGTGTATCTGCAATTAGTGATGGCGATACCCTCACCTGCTACCGTATGAATTTACGCCGCTCTGAAACCAAACTGCGTTTTGCCTATGTCGATGCACCTGAGTCCAGCCAAGCCTATGGCAAAGAATCGGCTAGACTGATTAAATCAATGGTGTATAAAAAATTCATTCGCGTCGAAATTACTGATGTAGACCGTTATGGCCGCTGTGTTGGCGTGATCTATCGCTACCGCAAAAGTATGAATGAAGAAATGGTCAAACGTGGTGCGGCGTGGGTGTATGAGGAATATATTCGCGACAAAAAACATCTGCAATATATGATGTCATTACAAAACAAGGCCCGCAAACAAAAGAAAGGCTTGTGGAAAGCCAGCCGTCCAATGCGACCGAAAGAATATCGTAAATTAACGAAGTAATGACTAGTTTTAATTTAAAAATAACTCATTAAAATCGAATAGATTATTTGCTCAAATAGTCTATTTTTTTAGTTTAAAGTTTGACCTTTTTTTAGTTTTCAATACAATAGCCATGCCCTACTGGGCGAAAAATAATACAAAATATTAAAACTTTGGAATAACAATGACCGAAATGACTTCTACGGAGCTCAATCCGTTTCCAGAAAATCAAAATATACAAGCAACTACAGAAATATCCAATCATCCCCTATCTCCTAAAGGTCGTTTTGGACGCCTATCGTATTTAGCATGGATGTTTATCATCGGCATGATCTATACCTGTGTATTAGGGATAGCCGTAGTTCTTGGTTTACTTGCTGTATATATGTCGCCAGAACGTAGTTTTAGCGCTTTATTTAGCTCAGCAATGGGTATTTCAGCTGTTGTACTTGCTGTGTTTTCAGTCATTGCTACGATTGTTGCTAGCATTTGTATCACCATTCGTCGTTTACATGATCTAGATAAGAGCGGCTGGTTGTGTCTGATCTTCTTTATTCCTTTAATCGGTGCGATTTTTGGTCTATATATCATGGCAGCGAAAGGTACGGATGGTGAAAATAAGTTTGGTCTCAAACGTCCAACTGAACAAACTGAAAAAGTGATTGGTTCACTCAATCTAGTTTTGATCGTGCTATACCTATTGGTGATGATCCCTGCAATGATTAGCTATCAACAAATAATCAGCCAGATGAGCCAAATGCCAACTGAAGAACAGATGATGATGAGTGAAGGCGAACCTGAAATGACAGATGAACAACTTGCCGCATACTTAGAGCAAATTGGTTCCGAGGAAGATTCTGAATTGGCCGAAGATGCCGAATTAGCAGTTGTTGAATCTTCTGCAGAAGAAGATGACGCTGCAATCGCTGCTGCTGAAGCATCTATTGAAAATTAATATTTCATTTATTCAAAATTTTAAAGTAAACCAGTGCTCGCACTGGTTTTTTATAGCTCTAAACCTTGCATTAAAAAATATGTACTAGACTTGAACTGGGTCATTAATAAGCGTAAAGTTGCAATTAATTTAGTTACCCTAGTTAACCATTTTGAATTCTGTACTCGGATTTCGCTCATCTTTACTACGCTGCGCCCGTATGATGAGTGACGAAATCAACACCTTATTGGTTCCATATCAGCTCAACTATTCCCTATGGCAAGTCATGTTTGTGATCCGTGAAAAAAACGGATGTACTTCTATTGAAATGGCTGAATATTTAAATGTATCTAAGCCGTCTATTGCGAAACGTGTACATGCATTGTCTGAATTACAAATATTGACCCATGTTGAAACTGAAGATAAACGTCAGAAAAAGTTAATCTTAAGTGAAAGTGGTGAATCATTATTTAAGCAATGTGCTCAAGAAATTGACCGTTTCGAAAATAGCTTAATCGCTCAATTTGAACCGCATGACATTCAACATGTGGTAGAGATGTTTCATAACATTGTCCGTGCGCTAGAAGCCCAACATTCAGGGGATCAGCATGCAAACTAAAGCACCTTTATGGACTCGCAATTTTATTTTAGTGAGTGCCATTAACTTCCAATTGGTTTTAATCTTCTATTTATTGGTTGTGGTCATTGTCGGTTATGCCGTTGCTGAATTAGGTGCAACGACTGCACAAGCAGGCTTAGTTTCAGGTCTGTTTATTGTTGGGACTTTGGTTGGCCGCTTATTGGTCGGCAACTTCCTTGAACGCTTCGGACGTAAAACAACGCTTATCGTCGGTCTAGCTGGATTCCTTATATTTTCAGGTTTTTACTTCATCCATTTTGGCGTTGGCATGTTGCTCGTCGTGCGCTTTATGCATGGTTTTATGATGGGCATGGCATCAACCGTATTAGGTACTATTATTGCCCAAATCTTACCTGCAACACGACGCGGTGAAGGTATTGGCTATTACAGCATGAGTAGTACCTTAGGCACAGCAATTGGGCCATTTTTAGCGATTTGGATGATGCTACATGTCGGTTATCAGTCGATCTTTATTGTTTCCACTGTCATCTCGATCAGTTGTTTATTAGTAGCTTTACTCATACAAGTTCCTGACCTTCCAACTGTGAATAAAATGATTGAGACTGAGGTCGCTGCGAAAAAACCAAGTTGGATTTCAAAATTTGTAGAACCCAAAGCATTACCCATTTCCTTAATTATGCTGTTTGCATCTATTTGCTACTCAGGCGTGCTTTCATTTATTAATTTCTATGCCAAAGAAATTGATTTGGTGGAAACAGCTTCGTTCTTCTTTCTCATGTACGCTATTGCGATTTTGATATCCCGTCCATTTACTGGTCCGCTCATGGATCGTAAAGGTGAAAATGTGGTGATTTATCCTGCATTTATTATCATGGGAATTGCACTGATCTTACTGAGTTTAACTCACAGCTCATGGATGCTTTTATTGTGTGCAGGCTTATTGGGTTTAGGTTATGGCAATATTCAATCAGTTTGCCAAACCGTTGCTGTTAAAAGTGCACCACTTGAGCGCATGGGTTTTGCGACCTCAACCTTCTTTATATTTTTAGATGCTGGATTAGGATTCGGTCCATATTTTATTGGCATGATGTTGGATTATATCGGTTATTCGCAATTGTATCTTTACAGTGCTTTTGCTGCCTTTGCATGTATCGTGCTTTATTACCTCTTACATGGCCGATACACCAAGAAATTGGCTTAAGTGATTCCTTCATTTATAGCTAAAATCGTCGACTAAAACGTCGGCGATATTCCAACGGGGTTAGCCCCGTTTTTTTATGAAATAAACGTCGAAATGAACTTGGATCACTATAGCCAACATCCTGCATAATTAAGTCTAATGCATGGTCAGTTTCTTCCAATCGTTTGCGCGCCGCCTCTATACGAATGGCTTGTAGATATTGATTGGGAGGCACATCTAAAGCACTATTGAAGCGTCGAATGAGCGTTCGCTTAGTCACATTAAATAATTCTGCTAAATCATCCAATACAATTTCTTTTTCAAAATTCTGCTCTAGCCAATCTTGTACTTTTTGCACCAATTCATCGTGATGAGGTTGACCTATTTTCATCAACGAATAAGACAATTGGCTATCACGTCGATAATCAATCACAAAAGACTTTGCGGTTTGAATGGCAATTTCAAAGCCATAAAAACGCTCTATTAAATGCATCCCTAAATCAAACCAAGCTAAACCACCACCTGCACAATAAATCTGTAAATCATATGTGATGAGTTGATCTACATTGAGTTTAACCTGCGGATATCGCTCACGAAATATATGCTGAAAACCCCAATGCGTCGTAGCTTGTTTGTGGTCAAGCAAGCCCGCTTCTGCCAAGAAAAAATTACCTGTGCAGTTCCCTGCAATTAAGCATTGCTTTTCATACTGATTTTTTAGAAATTGAATGAGTTTGGCATTACTGCTTAATACATCAAGGATCGGTGCGCCAATGGTTGGAACGATTAAAATATCGGCCTGATCAATTTCATCAAAAGAACAATCTGCTTGTAAACGTATGCCATTAATACATTGAATAGACTCACCATCTTCTGTGGCAATTCGGACTTCAAATAAACGCTGTACATCTTTATTTTGGATGCGGTTCCAACTTGCACCTGCCATTGCAAAAATATCAAATATTCCAGTAATGGCTGAGGCTAGTGCACCATTGAACGCCACAACCACGATTTTAATCATATCTATAGCCTTGATGATAATGTCATTTTTGACTCATTTAGTGTCATTATTGACAATCCAATAATCAAAAAGCAACTGCTAATCTAGACTTATTCAAAGTACTCACATAGGTTTGAGCAATGGCACAGCTAATGAATAATAAAGATTTAAGTTTTATGCTTTTTGATGTGTTCAAAGCCAATGAACTTAATCAAATGCCACGCTATAGCGAACACGATGTTGAGACTTTTAACAGCATTTTAGAGACAGCTGAAGGCATAGCCACCGACTTTTTTGCGCCACATAATGCCAAAGCCGATCATCAGGAACCTACTTTTGATGGCACGCAAGTTTCAACCATTCCCGAAGTTAAAACAGCATGGCAACAATTTGCCAATGCAGGATTTCTCTGTGCCCAACATGACTATGATCTAGGTGGAATGCAATTACCGACACTGATCAATATGGCAGCGAATGCGTATTTCATGTCTGCAAACCCATCAACCGTGGCCTATTCATTTTTGACTGCTGCCGCTGCCAATGTGATTCAAGCTTTCGGTTCTACTGAGCAAAAAAATACATTTTTGGCACCCATGTTTAATGGTCGTTTTTCTGGCACGATGGCACTGACTGAACCTAATGTTGGTTCATCCCTCGGCGATATCACTACTAAAGCTATTCCCCAAACAGATGGAACTTACTTCATTAAGGGCCAAAAAATGTTTATTTCTGGTGGTGATCAAGACATCACAGAAAATATCGTGCATTTGGTTTTAGCGCGTATACAAGATGCACCTCAAGGTGTAAAAGGCATCTCACTTTTTATCGTGCCAAAATTTAAAACCCATGCGGATGGCACTTTAGCTGAACATAATGACGTTCACTTAGCTGGTCTATTGCATAAAATGGGCTATCGCGGAACCACATCTACCGTACTCAGCTTTGGTGAACACGATCAATGCACAGGCTATTTAATTGGTGAAGCAGGCTCTGGTTTAAAATACATGTTCAAAATGATGAACGAAGCACGTGTTGGTGTGGGCTTAGGCGCAGCAATGATTGGCTATCGTGGTTATTTAGAATCACTCGATTACGCAAAAAACCGCCCACAAGGCCGTATCGTATCGGATAAAGACCCTGCTGCAAAACCTGTCAATATTATCCAGCATACAGATGTCAAACGTATGCTCTTGGCACAAAAATCTTATGTCGAAGGATCACTAGCGTTATGTTTATTTGCTGCACGTTTAATTGATGAACATCAAGCTGGTGGCAATGAAGACAGTGCGATCTTACTCGATCTAATTACACCTGTAGTGAAATCTTTTCCTTCAGCGTATGGGCCTAAAGCCAATGACTTGGCAATTCAAGTTTTAGGTGGTGCAGGATATACACGCGAGTACCCACTTGAGCAATGCTACCGAGATAATCGCCTTAACCCGATTCACGAAGGTACTTTTGGCATCCAATCTTTAGATTTATTAGGGCGGAAACTTTGGCAGCATAACCGTAAAGGTCTAAATCTATTGATGCAGCGTATCCAAAATACTCTGGATGTTTCAAGAGATGATCGTATTCAACCGCTTGCTCAACGTTTCCAACAACATCTACAAACTGTGCAAAACACCACAAATATACTTGGTAAAGCCTTAATGCAGGGACAAGTCGATGAAGCACTGGCAAATTCTGCACTGTATTTAGACATGATGGGCCGCCTAATTATCGCTTGGCTTTGGTTAGATATGGCAAATAAAGCTGTGAATAAATTTTCTGCATCAAATCATGTAGAGGATCAAAACTTTATGGCAGGAAAATTGCAAGCAGCTCAATACTTTATACGTTGGGAACTCCCTGAAATTGAACATCAAGCCAAATTATTGGTTAATTTCGATGAGACGTGTCTGGACATGCAACAAGATTGGTTCTAACACCCAGTTTTTAGCCCTACCCTCAATGGGCTAAAAAAAAGGCAAAGTTTTCAGGGATGAAGACTTTGCCTACCCTTTACACACAAAAAAAGAACCACAGAAGTGGTTCTTTTTTTGAAATTTATGAATTATTGAAAAACTTTGAAGCGTGCTGCATCATCCATATATGGTTTTTCTTTTGCTCCACCTTCTACTGAACCAAAAACCAATTGTGCACGAAGTTTCCAGTTCGTAGGAATGTTCCATTCAGCATGTACTTGCTCATCTACAATAGGGTTGTAGTGCTGCAATGATGCCCCTAGACCTTCTGTATTAAGCGCTGTCCATGTCGCAAATTGGGCAATTGCCGTTGAATGTTCTGCCCAAATTGGAAAATTTTCGGCATATGATGGGAACTGATCTTGCAGGCCTTTCACAACATCTAAATCTTCAAAAAATAATACTGTACCTACACCTGCGGCAAAACTTGCCATTTTTGCTGTGGTTTTTGCAGCACTTTCCTCGTCTTTTGCATATGACTTTAATTTTTCAGCCACTAAGCCCCAAAATTTTTCATTTTCACCATTAAATAAAATTACCGCACGCGAAGACTGAGAGTTAAAAGATGACGGACTTTGTTTAATTGCATGTTGAATCAAATCAGTTAAGTATTCAGGTGTTTGACTGATATTTTTACCAATAGCGTAAATAGTACGGCGTTTGCTAATGAGATCAATAAACTGATTTGACATATTTCTAAAGTCCTTATGTGAATGAATTTTACTGCCCAACAACAGGCAATACATTTAACAGTGAAGCAATTTATATTCCAGTTTTGACCATTTATTCAAAAATAATCTAAACGACGCTTACTATGCGTGAGGCATTTGCACTTGTAAATCTGATGTTCTGATGTAGATATAAAAAATCCTCCTAAAGTGGAGGATTTTTTAAGCATTTAGAATTTTGCTTCAAGGACTTTCATTGATACTTGGTTTTTCCATAACTCGCGCAAGGTTGGAAGATAGAATTTTTCCCCCAATTCAACCAACTCAGAATCAATCAAAGCATGAACTTCGTGCATAAATAAGTAATCGAGTTCCACAGTCTGCAATTTAGGCTGAGACTTTTTAAACTCTTTACGTTTTTGCTGTGCTTTTTTTACTAAGTTGTCTGCATAAGCACGATCTTTATATTGAGCAATCGCGTTTAAACGTAATTCAATCACACCCCAACCACTGAGCAATAATTTGAATTTTTCAAAATCTGTCGTGGTTGACTCCCAACTCATGTCATCCAAGTTTTCATCTTCAGGTAGAACTGGCAATAACAATTCCATCACACTTGGGAAAATCTTTTTAAAGTTCAAAACAAATTTAACAGGATGCTCACCCGGATAGTCTTTAAATTGAACTTGCTTTTGGGCATCGGTTAAAAATATTTTGAGCATGGGGAGAAAATCCTTAAGAAAAACATAATTTTAATCATTATGATTTCAAACTTGATGTTTAAAATCAAAAAATGGATTAAAAAATACTGAAACGTCAGGCATTTTAACAAGTATGTGAGTTTATTCAATGCCAATCATTTTGAAAAAAATCTATTTTATTTTTTAGTGATGCTAATTTTTTTAATTCTTAAAAAGTTAGAGATCGAATATAAATATCCGACCTCTAAGATTTCATGCTCTTGCTAAAACATTACTTCGTATTTGGCGAAACCATTTGTTCAGGGCGCACTACTTCATCAAACTGCTCAGCAGTAACGAGTCCGAGTTCTACAGCAACCTGTTTTAATGTCTTACCTTCTTTATAAGCCGTTTTTGCAACTTTCGCCGCATTTTCATAACCAATGACTGGATTGAGCGCTGTCACTAACATTAATGAATCATGTAAGAAATGATCAATTTTTTCACGATTTGGCTCAATGCCAATAGCACAATGGTCATTAAAGCTATTACAAGCATCGCCTAGCAGTTGTATAGATTGCATTAAATTAAATGCGATCACAGGCATGAACACGTTTAATTCAAAATTACCCGAAGCACCCGCGACATTAATAGTCGTATCATTACCCAATACTTGTGCAACAACCATAGTCATTGCTTCACTTTGAGTCGGGTTAACTTTACCTGGCATAATACTTGAACCAGGCTCATTTTCAGGAATTCGAAGTTCACCAAATCCACAACGTGGACCACTGGCTAGCCAGCGCACGTCATTTGCAATTTTATTTAAACTCACAGCAAGCGTTTTTAATGCACCTGAAGCAAACACAGCTGCATCACGACCTGCAAGGGCTTCAAATTTATTTGGAGCAGTGACAAAAGGTAAACCCGTTTGAGTCGCAAGCTCAGCAGCAGCTTTTACTGCATAGTCAGGATGGGCATTCAATCCTGTACCTACGGCTGTTCCGCCTAAAGGTAGCTCATACAACCCTTCTAAAGCTTGATTTAAACGCTTTAGCCCGTGATCAAGTTGCGAGACATAACCGCTAAACTCTTGACCTAAGGTTAATGGCGTCGCGTCTTGTAAATGCGTACGACCTATTTTGACAATGTCTTTAAAATCATTTGATTTTGCATCCAAGGTGTCACGTAATTTGGTCACTGCAGGGATCAAAAGCTCATTAATCTGTAAACTTGCAGCCACATGAATTGCGGTTGGAAATGAGTCGTTGGTTGATTGTGCACGGTTTACATGATCATTGGGATGAACTGGTTTTTGTGAACCCAAAGGATTGCCTAATTTTTGGTTGGCAATATTTGCAATCACCTCATTACAGTTCATGTTACTTTGCGTACCTGAGCCTGTTTGCCAAACCACGAGCGGAAATTGTGCATCCCATTGACCAGAAATTACTTCTTCAGCGGCATTGACAATATAGCCTGATAATTCTTGTGGAATTTGACCTAAAGCAGCATTGGTAATTGCAGCAGATTTTTTAACAAGTCCCATTGCACGGATCATTGGGCGTGGTAGACGTTCACCACCAATTTTAAAATTCTGCAAACTACGCTGGGTCTGTGCACCCCACATTGCTTCGCTTGGTACTTCTACTTCGCCCATCGTGTCATGTTCAATACGTGTTTGCATACTTAACCTCATTTCCTTATCAAACTTTTTACGAAAGTTCAGATACTTCCGTGATTATTCATAAACAGTTTATTTAAATAACCCAAATAAGTAAATGATAATTATTATCAATAATAAGTGGATTATTTGATAAGCCTTATCGCTTAAATTTTGAAATCATTATGATTGAATTTAAATGGCTTATTCATTGATGAAAATGGCTTTTAAGCTTAATTTGCTTATTGACCACGTAAAGTTTGTTGATAAAAACGCCACTCATCTTCAAGCATTTTCTTCAAACTTTGTTCAGGTTGCCAATGAAAGGTGTTTTCTGCCTTATCAATATTGGCACCCAATTGGTCAAACTCTTGATTTGGGTAATAAGTCGCATCGACTGTTTTAATTTCAGATTCTGTAACTTCTGCAATTACATCGAGCAATTTTTGAATAGAAACCAATTCGCCTGCAATATTAAAGGCTTCACAAGCATACTGCTGCGTTGGAAGCCATTGCAAACATAGCCAGACCGCTTTACAGCAGTCCAAGACATGTAAAAAGCTACGTTCAACGGTTCCATCAGCGGTTTTAGCCTGTTTACGCAGTTCAATATAATCTCGTTGCATGGCACCTACTTGCATTGCCAATGGCACAATGTTTTTCGGTAAAGGTGTTACAAATTCACCCAGTACACCGTGTTCAAATGCGCCTGCAATATTACCTAAGCGTAAAATAGCAATTTTCCACTCATTGTCTGTTCGTGCCGTATCACGAATGATTTCTTCAACCATTTGCTGAGATTTAACATAAGGATTTGGATAGGCGTAGTTAAATACCGTATCTTCAGATAGCTCTGCGGATGACTGTCCGTAAACAGCAAGACTAGATAAATGTATGAATGTACGTACGCCTGTTCGTTGCATTGCGCGTAACAAACTCATAATACAGCTGACATTATCATTATAATATTCAAGTGGTTTTAGTACCGACTCTTCTAATGACTTAAAACCAGCCGCATGGACCACAGCATCGACAGTATATTGTTCAAAAACTTTATTTAATGCGGGAGTATTTCGAATATCAAGTTTGACAAAAGGTACGTACATACCTGAAATATATTCTATACGTTCCAAGGTTTGTAAGTTCGCATTAGAGAGGTTATCGACAATAATGACTTCTTGTCCCTGAGCCATTAAACTCAAAGCGATATGTGAGCCGATAAAGCCTAAACCACCAGTCACTAAAATCATTTTCGATACTCCTTATATTTATCAATGTCTTAAAATTTATAAGTGTAATTTGGGTATTTCTCCGAAGTTGTTCACAATAGCGCAACGTAAAAAACCAACTCAAAAATTCGCTGAAGTTATCTGATCTTATTTTACAAGCTTGAAATATTGCGTGTGTTGCAGTTGTAGGTGCGAACTGTATTGGCTTTACGACTATATTGAATTAATTTGCGCATATAAATTTTTTGAGCTTACTCGCTTTTTTTCTAAGCTGCCTATACGGCAGTGAACTAAATGAGTTGGCTCTTTTCACAGGCGCTGGTTTTCTAAGCTGCCTATGCGGCAGTGAACAGAAATCACCAATGCGTTTTTTGGCTTTAGAATTTCTAAGCTGCCTATGCGGCAGTGAACTCAAGCCGACCTGCTGCTATTCGTGGTTTGCATTTCTAAGCTGCCTATGCGGCAGTGAACAAGGTCATTCCACCAACATTAAGCTTAATACTTTTCTAAGCTGCCTACACGGCAGTGAACTCGCCGCCCGTGCCTAACGCTACTGGTAGAATTTTCTAAGCTGCCTACACGGCAGTGAACTTCTCATCTGATAAGAAAATATACATTTCTGCTTTCTAAGCTGCCTACACGGCAGTGAACAATTATAAGCATCAATTGCTTGCTGTGTAATTTTTCTAAGCTGCCTACACGGCAGTGAACTTTTTCCATTTGCTCATTTGCACGAAGCAACATTTCTAAGCTGCCTACACGGCAGTGAACTGAAGGGCAAATATATGAATTTTTCATCTGATTTTCTAAGCTGCCTACACGGCAGTGAACATAATGAAGATGTAGCACCTGCCAAGAAGTCATTTCTAAGCTGCCTACACGGCAGTGAACAAGATGCATTCGCAATTTTAACGAAACTCGCATTTCTAAGCTGCCTACACGGCAGTGAACAAAAGGCAATACGGGCTTACCATGCGGGGGAATTTCTAAGCTGCCTACACGGCAGTGAACGTACGATGACAACTAAAAGGATATTTTTTAATTTTCTAAGCTGCCTACACGGCAGTGAACAGTAATTTAGCACTAAAAATTAAATAAATAACAATAATTTGCTATTAAAATTTAAATTTTACCCAAATTTTCAAGCTAAAATATAAGTTATTGATTTTATTAGTCTATTAATGAGCAAAAAAATATTGGGTAAAATCGTCTTTTCCCAATGAGCAAATATAACGCGTATCTCAAATCTTGGCTTTATAAATACCTTAAAATCATCTTTATTTTCAAGGTCACTAAGTCATAATCAAACTTAGTGTCACTAATTTACTTTCTAATCAATCATCGCATTCACAATTAAATTTTTCCTACTGACTTTGGTCATATTCTTGATGCGCAGCCATCGGAATTACATACATCATGCTCAAGACAGAATATTGTTGCTTATATACACACTTAAAACCCACAACCTACTGTTTTAAATTAATATTTAATAAATTTTAAGGGTTAGACTGTTGATTTATTTAGATGACTTACAAAAACATTATATAATAGCTTTTTCTTCTGAAGTCAGAATAACCAGTCCCATGGGCTGCCTATTCATTTAGTGAATTTCGATGAGTACCTTATTACTAATTACCTCCTCACCCGCTTCAATTCATGCTTGGCATGCATTAGGTTTGGCACAAGCACTTAAAGATAAAAATGAAAGCTTTCGGGTTTTTTTCTATCAAGATGGTGTAAATGTGGCAAATGCCCTGCAATGGGTGCCAGATGATCAACGCAGACTAAGTCAAGAATGGCAAAAACTTGGAATTCGTCTACCTGTTTGCGTGAGTGCAGCTTTAGCGCGCGGAATTACCGATCAGGAAAATGCACAGCGTCATCAAATTCAACAGCACAACTTAGCAACTCAGTTTGAACTTGTTGGTTTAGGTGAACTAGCCGATGCCGTACAGACAACTGAACGCTTGATTCAGTTCTAAGTTATTTATTTTCGCTAATTTGCTGTATTGAAAAGGAATACCCTGTGAAAACTGTACTCGTTATATTAACCCATGCAAATCTTGCAAGTTTACAGGTACATGAAAGCTTATCTGCCACAATGGTTTTGGCCACCTTTGGCTGTAAAGTGAAAGTACTCTTTAAAGATGCTGCATTGAGTTTGTTAAATGCTGATCAGGAATTTGATCAATTTAAGCATGCATTTAAATTGGCATCGAATTTGGTAGATAGTTTTGAGTTTTATGATTTAAGCCCAATCTTGATTGAACAAAAAAATTCGAAACATCCCTTTGTGGTCAATGCTGAGCAAGAGCTTAAATTTGTTGAATTAAATGCAAACTTAATTCAAAGTTTTGACCATGTGCTGTATTGGTAATTTAGGAAATATACATGTCTAACTCAACCCTTTACCTCATACAGTCAAGTTATGCAAACACCTTACAATGTATTCACCAATTACGAAATTTAGTCGCTGAAGCTGATGCTATTGTTTTAATGGGTGAAGCAGTTCTCTTCATTGCCGATGAACAAATTCAGCAATTAGGTACATGCTATGTACTTGAGCAAGATGTGCAAATTTTAGCGAAGAATGCCAACTATAATCACATGCAGGTGATTAGCTATGCTGAATTTGCCGACCTATGTTTGCAATATAATCGCTGCGTCACTTTAAAATAATACGGTGGCACTGAAACTAAGTTGAGTTTTCGATACATTTTCGGCAGCTTTTCACAGTTGAAATTATTGATAGATTTTACAGAATCAAAATATTGGAACTACGATGAATCTTGAACTTGACCAAGATGGACATTTGGTGGATTACACCATTTGGAATGAAACTGTCGCACAAGAATTAGCGAAAAGTTTGGAACTAGAACTCAGCCCTTGGCACTTTGAAATCTTACAAGCCGTTCGCCAGTTCTACCAACAGTTTGGTCACTCTCCTGCAACACGCCCATTAATTAAATATTTAATGAAAACAGTAAGCGCTGAGATTAATAATGCTGTACTACAAGAGAAATTTAACACAGGACTGGTTGCACGACATTTGAGCCGTCTTGCAGGGATTCCAAAACCTGCAAATTGTCTTTAATTCAATATTGATCAAAATAGCTTAGGCTATTTTTACTATATTGATAACCCTTTCAAGCTTGTTTTACGGGCTGTATTGCATTGAAATAAGCTTGAGTAAATACGGGTTTGACCTGTTTCGCATTAATCGGCTCATGACAGCATGAACATACCATCAGTGGAGTAAAGGTCTGACCACATTGTTTATGGACATATTCCACGGGTGAACCTTCACCATTATCCATATATTGGTCTGCCCAATGGGTCATTGCCAACAGTATTGGGTATAAATCTAAACCTTTGGGTGTAAGTCGATATTCAAAACGCTCCTGACGTTCAACATATGGGACTTTTACTAAAATCTCCTGCTCGACCAAGCGTTTTAAACGGTCAGAAAGTACATGTCGTGTTACACCAAGGTTTTCTTGAAAATCATCGAAGCGACGAATCCCCATAAAAGCATTGCGGATAATGAGCATGGTCCAGCGATCGCCGAGCACTGACAGTGCGCGAGCAATTGAACATGGTTGTTGTCCAATTTCATCCCATTTCATCTCTTTGATCCAATTTTCAAATCTAACGTAAACACAAATTAATTCATTCAATGTATTTTTGCAAAAACATTTATACATGGCGGAGTTTTAACGCTCATTAATTCAAAGCATTTATGTGTAACCAACTGAGCACTAGCTTTCATTTAAGCTTAAAAATGAATCTGATCTTTATTTTCTTCAATTATTTCTAGCCATGCTCGTGTTGCTGGACTCATCGCTACAGTAGTATTCCACGCCATATTTAAAGTCCAATTCAGATTTGGATTTTCTAAAATACTAATATTGTATTTTTCAGTTTCAAGTTGCTCACAATATATCTTCGGTAAAATAGCAATTCCGACATCTGTATCGACCATTTTCGCAATAAAGTCCCACTGACTACTTTTACACACCACATTTGGTTCAAAGCCGACAAAATTAGCCGCTTGAATAATGATGTTATTCAACGTAAAGCTATCGGCATAAAGTAAAAAAGATTCTTCTTTCAGCTCAACCAAAGAGACTTTTTTGCGGTTTCGCCATTGTGACTCTTTTTTTGAAAGTAAACATAATGGTGAGTCCATGACTGGTATGCCGCTCAGTACAGGTTTTAAATGCCCAAGAATAATGCCGACATCGACTTGTTTTTTTAAAATTGCATTTTCAATTCCTGTTGCACCCACTTCAAAAAAACTGAGTTCAATATTTGGATATTTTTTATGAAACATTGCAATCAAGCTACTAAATAAAACCGACGCTAAGGGTGGTAACCCGAGTGTGAGTTTGCCCTGCTTCAATGCACGCACTTGTGTCACCGTATCAAGCATTCTTTGCTGCTCATTTAATATCACCAAAGCATGCTGATAGATTTGTTCACCCATATAGGTGAGCTGTGCTTCGCGTTTGCGACCAGCATCTCCTTTATGAAATAACGGTACGCCAATTTCGTCTTCAAGCTGCCGAATCACTTTACTGATAGTTGGTTGTGTGACAAATAAAGCTTCTGCTGCGTGGCTAAAACTTTGCTTTTGTACAATGGTCACAAAAATCTTCAGGCTTTTAATATCCACAACTATTATTCCAATTCAGCATAATTAATATTTAATTATTCATAATTGTAGTATAGCGCTAAATTTACAATAGACACATCTCCCAATAAGCCTTCATTCATGGACACTCAGTCGACTTCTCCACGTCTTTTAAATTTTGCAAAGACCCTCTCGCAAATTCTCTTACTAGTCCTAATTTGGTGGTTAGGTTCAAAGATTCAGACTTGGTTTCATTTACCAATTTCAGGTGGTGTAATTGGTTTACTTTTATTACTTGCGGCATTATTCAGCGGTTTATTTAAAATGTCTTGGATTAAACAAGGCTCTGATTTAATCCTCGCTGAATTGGTGCTGTTTTTCATTCCTTGTGTCGTGGGTATCGTTAAATATAAAAATTTATTGCTAAGTTCAGGATGGCAGTTAGTGATTGCTGTGGTCGTAGGCACCATTTGCGTGATGGTATTTACAGCTTTGACCGTCTATTTTGGATTTAAATTAGAACGCAAGTTAAGCAATAAAAAAACACCAAGTGCAGAGCATTCAGACATAAATACGGTGGGTAAAACCTTATGAATGCACTGAGTTTAAATGAAATCTCGATCTTATTTTTCGTCTTCACATTGGTGGGTTATGTTTTAGCGAAAAAGTTGTATCGTAAGTTTCCTTATATGTTACTTGCTCCCGCACTGTTTGTTCCCTTTGTAATTATTATATTCATGTCAATCTTTCATATTTCTTATGATACCTATATGCAAGAGAGCCAGTGGATTATTTGGATGCTTGGCCCTGCAACGGTAGCATTTGCAATTCCAATTTATGAATACCATCAAGTAATTCGTAAACATGCGATGAGTATTAGTTTAGGGATTGTCATTGGTATGTTGGCGGGCATCGTCAGTGCATTTTATCTTGCAAAACTGTTCAGCTTTGACCAAGAAACGACTTTTAGTTTAATGGCTCGTTCTATTTCAACGCCTTTTGCCATGGAATTGACTTCACATATAGGTGGGTCCGTTGAATTGGTGATTTTATTTACCATGATTACGGGGATTGCTGGTGTGGCAATAGCAGATTTAGTACTCGCAGGACTTAAACTTCATTCAAATTTTGCCCAAGGTTCAGCACTGGGTAATGCTGCACATGGTTTTGGTACGAGTAAAGCTTTCATGCGTGACAAAGAGGAAGGTGTCGCTGCTTGTTTAAGTATGGTTCTTGCAGGGGTATTTATGGTGCTGCTAGGACCGTCTGTTATTCATCTGGTGGTATATTTATTAGGTTAAATGCAAATCATAAATAAGCTCAGACAAAATACTGGGCTTATTATTCGTTTATATACGCTTCCCTAATCTACACTTTAATAATCAATCATTACAGAAACTCGATCTGTGTATTTTCATGCAGCTAAACTTGAAGAAATTGAAGTTTTTTCTAATTTAATAAATAATGCATTGCAATCACAAACGCCATCAAGCTTGATACTTCAGAAATTTCAATTGCAGCACCAATGGTGTCACCCGTTACCCCATCAATTCGCTGTATAAACTTATAGCGCAAATAAACCAGAGTCATCAAAAATACCATCAAACTGATCGCACCGACCCAGCCAAAATATAAACATCCACATATACAGGATAAAAAAATTAGGATGGCTCCTGTACGGGGTATATATTCGGCAATTGAAGAACCTAAGCCTTTTTCACGTACATACAATGTCGTTAAAAATAAAAATAATGGCGCTAATCGCCCCAATACAGGAAACATTATTAGCGCAATATAGCTTTGCTGTTGTAGCAACACATAAATTGCTGACCATTTTAATAGGCAGATAATCACCAAACTGAGCACACCAATCGGACCACAAGCTGGGTCTTTCATTATTTGAAGTGTACGTTCTTTATCTCCAAATCCACCAACCCAAGCATCAGCAGTATCCGCCAAACCATCAAGATGTAAACCACCAGTTAGCCAAACCCACAATACCAAGACCATGCTACTGAGCAAAATGAGTGGCAAACTCTGCAACACAAAGGCCATAAGTGCCAGTATGCAACCGATCAACAGCCCCACGACTGGATAGAACAAAAGCGATTGCCCATTCTGCTGTTTTGATGGCATGGCTTTGAGTTGAATTGGAAATGTAGTCAAAAATTGGAGCGCTATTAAAAATGGTGTCATTTTTTAGGCTCCATCAAGCTTATGTTCTTTAAACTTTGAATATTAAATGAATTGAGCTGACCTAATTCTGCACTCATCGTCAAAATTTCATCTAAAGATTTATCTAGTGCCAAGCATTTTAAAAGTTTGACCACGCCACCATGTGAGACCAATAAAACCCTTTGCCACTGCTCTACTTGAGCTTGCTGAATCACATTTTCCAGACCTAGAACAATACGTTGTTGGAACTGCTGCATGCTCTCTGCATTTGGTGGCGTAAATTGCGTTGGTTGTTCCCAAAATTTAGCCAATAACTCAGGGCTTTGCTCATAAATATGTTGAGTCGATAGCGCTTCCCAATCACCAAAATGGATTTCTTGAAATTGAGGATTAATCTGTAATGGCAAATTATATTTTTGCGAAAGTTCAGAGGCAAACTCACGACAACGCTGAAGATCAGAACTCACGATCACATCCCATAAGGGATGCTGACTTACACCATGCATACTAAGCTCGTTGTCTATGGTCTGCTGCATTTGCTGCCACCCCTTTTGTGTCAAAGCATCATCGGTTGAGCCACGTAAGGTGTGACTCAACGTCGTTTCGCCATGACGCAAAATATCTAAACGGAAACTTTCCATTTAAACTTTTTCACCAATGACAGCGGCTTGAGCAAAAGTTGCCATATTGTTATGTAAGTTACAAGCTAAACGGATCAATCCCAGTGAAGCACCTGCTCCACTGCCTTCCCCCAAGCGCAGGTTTAATTTGAGTAAAGGATTGGCGTTTAATTCAGCCAATAAACGGACATGGCCATATTCTGCAGACTGATGCCCAAACAGCATCCATTCACGTACTTCTGGGTTTAAATGCACAGCAAGCAATGCAGAAACGGTACTAATAAAGCCATCTACAATCATGGCTAAACCTAACTGTGCACAGCGTATATAAGCGCCCGTCATTGCAGCAATTTCTAGTCCCCCCACAGCACACAAGGCTTTAAATACATCATTTCCAACATAATCTTGATGCAAAGCTAAAGCTTGATCGATTACATGTTTTTTATGTGCCAATTGCTCTGCTCGAATGCCTGTACCGACTCCAGTTAACTTTTCAGCAGGCTCATTCAGTAAAAAGCACGCTACTGTAGACGCAGCACAGGTATTCCCGATACCCATCTCCCCAGCCACATAAATTGAAGCACCTGCTGCTATCGCATCTTCAACACTTTTGCGCCCCAAGTTCATAGCTTCTACGCATTGTGCTTCGGTCATTGCCACTGTTTTAGCGAAGTTGGCTGTACCAGCTGCAATGCAGTAACGCTCTACACCTGCATAGTTATAAGCTTCGCCTACAGAACCACAATCAATCACTTGCAATTTAGCTTGGTATTCTTTGGCAATTACGCTGATACACGCACCGCCTGTAGCAAAATTTTGCAGCATTTGACGGGTAACTGCTTGCGGGTAAGCGGAAATATTTTCTTCCATCACCCCATGATCGCCTGCAAAAATCGTGATCCACGGAAAATCAACATTGGGTTTGGCCGTATTTTGCAAAGCTGCCAATAGGACTGCGGTACTTTCTAATTCAGACAGCGAACCTGTTGGCTTGGTTAATTGGAGTTGATGGGCTTCGGCAGTTTGTTTTGCTTCATTACTCGGTTGTTTACATGCATCAAGCCACCAGCTCATTGCTTTACTCCTTTTAACACCATTGGAAAACCTGCCACACAAAACACCACTTGGTCAGCCAACTGCCCCAACTGTTGGTGTAAGCGTCCAGATTCATCGACAAATTTACGACTCAGTTGCCCCATAGGGACTACACCGAGTCCAGTTTCATTACTGACTAAAATGATTTCAGACTTTAATTTCGGCAAAATACCTAATAACTTTTGGCATTGCTGTACCTGAAATTCAGCATCTTCATTTAACAGCAAATTGCTCATCCACAAGGTCAGGCAATCGACCAAAATGACTTGATTGATTTGGTCGATCTTTAGTAAACGATCTGCCAAATACTCAGGTTCTTCCACCAGCCCCCAATGTTCAGGGCGGTCAGCTTGGTGATGTTTAATGCGTTCCTGCATTTCATCATCATAGGCTTGAGCCGTTGCTACATACACGACAGGACGTCCGCTATCTTTAGCATTCTGTTCGGCTAAACGACTTTTACCAGACCGAGCTCCACCCAATATCAATTGAATCATGTTGTCGCCATTCCTGATTTTTGCTGTAACTGATGGTGATAATAAGCACTTAATGGACCTTGTAAGATTTGCGCTTGATACGTCCCAAAAGTGATGTGTTGAGTTTCGATATTAAATGTCTGTTGCTGTATTTCTTTAATTCGTGCAAACACATCATCACTATTTATCGCATTTTTATACAGCCCAATCGTAATATGTGGACAATATTCCAATGCCGCAATTTCTTCATGATGTAGGTTTAATGCGTTCCGAATTTGTTTTAATTTTTGCTCTGGATCTTGTACTTCAATAAATAGCGCACTTTGAAAACTATTGATTTTACCTGTACACAACCGAAGATTGCCGTGTGAGCATTGCTTTAATTGTTGTTGATGCTGTTTTAATTGTTCGATGCCGTAATCATCATCTAATTTGAGCCCTTGTCGTTTAGCCATACCTTGTGCATTAACCGATTCAAAAAATCCACATATAAATAAGGTGATATGAAATTGGCGTGTATTCGGCGTATATAAAATATCTGAAAAATGTTCTCGGAGTGCAGTTAAGTAGGCTAAAAGCTCTGGCTCTAGAATTTCCAAATACCACAAAGCATAGTGCTGACGACCTTGATGCCAGTCAGGATAATCCTGATCAAGTGTCGGGACGACAGTGGTAGATGGTTTTAAGAACACGGATAAATCGCTTCAAATTCAATAAGCTTTATTAAAACATGAAATGATTCGGTGGACAGTGGATTTTGATTTAGGATTATTCAGTTAAACACTGAATTTCATTCATCTTAAATTTTTTATGATCAAAAATAAAAATATGCCAAACCTAAATTCAGCATACTTTTTTTTAAATACATTTTGAGCGATATAACGATTTCAAGCTGAAGTTAGAAATTTAGGCAAAGTTAGACGCTTTTTGCAAAGGCCTTTTAGCTTGTGAATGACGCTCGTTTTTATCACGACTAGTCTCATTATCAGCAAAGTGCTCGGCAACAGCATTTAATATATCTTCCCGCATCTGCTGAAGTACTGGATGTAAGTCAGAATTCAATGATTGGGCCATCATATTAAATTGTGTTTCTAAAAACATATGGACTTTAGATAGTTCTATCGCTTGGGTTTCAATGGCATACACCAAGCCATATATCACGCCTTGCTGTAAATATCGCGTATCTAAGCCATAGTTTAAATTGGTGGCAATTGAGCCTAATACTCGTTCATTAAAAGACAATTTTCGTAGTGGATCCCGAGCCACTCGCGTACATGGATCCTTATAAGCATGGGCACAAGAATCAATAAAACTTTGGCTTAGACGGGTTAAATCATTCGCGCGATCTGGGTAGGTTTGGGTTAAACCCGCCTGAACTTCCTGCAGTACATTCCGCATGAATTGTTCTACGCCCAAGTCGGATAATGCCACTCCAACGGTTTGATGTTTGAGTAAAGCCGATTTCCACGCCAACATGGCATGCACACCATTCCACAAACGATTCTTTATAATTTGAATATCTTGAATATGCTCGACCAGAATCATCTGACGCATTTTTTCTAGCAATGGACTGTTATTTTCCACATAGATGGGCATGTCAGATTCTGCATTAAACAAGATCAAATCCATACTTTGTAATATATGACTCGGCTGAAAATTACGTCGCATATCCTCAACATACAAAGTGGCTTGACGTTCTTGTTCTACATTTAAACGGGTCGCATCTTCCATTTCCACGAGATCAACATTATCTACTTCATCTGATTGAAATTGTTTAAAAATATTGTATTTGATGCGTAGTTGGCGATAGAGATTTTGATCACTTAATTTAGACACCATACGGTTAACAACCGTATCACAGAAATAGTGATGCTGGATGATTTGTGCAGCGACCTCATCCCCCGCCAATTCTTTTAATGCCTGAGTCAAATGCTTAAGTAATAACGCTTTTGCACCGACTTTGTTCAAAATGAGCAATAAAGTTAGGGGTTCAATCGATTTTTCATCATGGGCAATATGACGTGCATATAAACCTTGCGCAATGGTTTTTGCCTCATTGGCAATGGCTTTTTCAGGCAAACAAATGGCGATTAGACTCGACTCAATATACATATCCTGCATTTGCTGAATATTTTCAGCATCAATGATTTCCATATTTTCAATACGTTCATCATAAGATAACTGCCCATAACGAATGCTGTACGTTCCAAACGCATTTACCGCAGAACGGTATAAAGGATTACGAGTCGAGGCATAGATTTTTTTCGGGCGTGTATAACCATCCCAATGTGAAAGCACTTGCGCAAGATAGCCTCCACCTATCGCACCAAAACCATGAATGCCAACTGTGAGTTGATTGATGGTTTGTGGAAATGGTTCCTGTACATTAGGCATATCTAAATGCGCTGTGAATGGATCCAGCTCCAATAAAAAATCATACATGCATTCAAAATAATAGTTGGCATTTGACAGCATATTTTCATTGGGCGCTTTAATGTCCTTAAATAGTACCGTTATTCCACCTGCGTCATGCGCAGAACAGACACCATTTTCCGAGTCTTCAAACATCAAGCATTCAGCTGACTCTAAATTAATTTTCTCTGCTGCTCTTTTAAAAATTTCAGGATGCGGTTTGCCATTTTCAACTTCATCACCACAGACCAATACATCAAAGAATTTATAGACATTTGCATTGATTAAATATTCTTCTGCAATTGCACGACGGCTAGAAGTCGCAACGGCCATGCGCAGCCCAGATTTTCTTAATCGCTCAAGGACTTGCACCAAGCCTTTTTTAATGGGTACACCATATTGACGTACGCTCTCAAGTTCGAGTTCATCGGCACGTTTGCGAATGTCAGCATAAGGGATATTTTCATCATATTCAGCTTGAGCAAGACGATGCGCACTTTGAGCACTCAGTCCTAAGCAGTTCATTAAATATGAATCAGAAAACTCGATACCTGTTAATTCAAGAGATGCCTGTTTCAATGTTTGAAACCGTAAACGCTCAGTATCAAACATTGTTCCATCCATATCAAAAATTGCGCCATGTACCAAATCGTTATTAAATTTAAGCATTTATATTCCGTTTTTTTATCGTGACGAAATCATAAAGCACTTATAAGCTGAGGCTGGACAATTATAACTAATGAAACAATTTTGATTATTTTTTAATCAATTGTACGATTCTTGCTTAAGATTTTGTAACATCAAGAGAGCCGTAAGTAACATCACGTAAGCAAAATAATGCACGATCATATGCTTCCGCGCCTGTTTCTTATGCTTAACCTCATACAAAAACGCGTCAATAATTGAGATGACTTCTCCTCAGTGTAACTTTTGAATACTTTATTCGGTCACATCGTAAGACGAGGTTTTATTGATCTGCCTCATTTTTAATGTCTGTAAAACAAAGAACGACATCAGTAATAACATCAACGTTAATAAAAAATAATACGGATATTCACGCTGCCATTGATATAAACCTGTGCTAATTAATGGTCCAACCACAAAACTCAAAGCTTGAGTCGCAGTACACCAACTCGCCACTTTAGTTTGCAAATGACTCGGTGCTGTTTGTGCAGCGCCCGTGGTAAAGGCAGGAATTAGACAAGCCACAGATATTCCATACAGCAGATAAGTCAATTGAAATATACGCAGTTCACTGGTCATTACAGAAATGAAAAGTGCGACCGCCATACTGACTAATCCAACCCAAAGTAAACGGTACACAGACCAATTGAGGTATTTAGAAATCAACGTTTGCATAATTACTAGCGCAATGCCCACAATCAGTGAACATTCAGCGAAGTGAACTGCCCCTTGACCTGTACTCATTTCAAACCGATCTTGAATATAAAAACCTGCGGTTAAATTGACGGTCACAATCGCTAAATACAAGCTAAAGCCAAGCATTAACCATGAATAGCAATGTTTTAAACTGAATTGACTGCTAGGCGCTTCACTCTGAGCTTGCTGAATTCGAGAAGTGCTTTGATTTAAAGGCATTCGATCAAAATAGATGACTAACACAGCCGAAATTATGCTCAAGATAATAATCGCGCCCCAAAGCGGAGTCATCATGCCACCAAAACCAAGCAATAGCGTGGTAAGAAATGGCCCAATAATCACCCCTGCACTGTTTAATGCGCCAAACTTAGACATGGCTTGCGAGCGCTGTTGCTCCTGATTAAATGTGGTCATGACATAGCTTTGCAGAGCAATTTGTGGCATCGCCATAAAAATACCGGTCGCTGCACGCGACAACATCAACAAACTAAACAGTAATAACATGCCGACATGGGAGCTTAAGCCATACATTAAAACGCCTGTGAAGATTCCCCATGTGAAGGCCATCCCAACAAAACCTATGCTTAACAGCTGATAGATGGAAAATTTACTTTGGTTTTTGGAAATATAAATTGCAGCAATTGCCATGAGTAAAGCACCCACAGACACCATTGCACCGCCTTGTATTTCGGTTAAATGTAACTCACGAACCAAAGGGGCAAGTAAGGGCAAAATCATCGAAAAACTTGCGCCATTGGCTAAACTGGCAGCAATAAACAATTTATTATTTCGATCCATTATTTTTGTTATCCATTTTTTTATGGCTACGTTATAAACAATAGAGGTGACTTAAGCCACCCCTATTTTGTAAGTGATCAATCTACAAATTGACTGTGTCCGGCTCAGTAAAGCTTAATATTTAACGCTATAACTCAAGCCATAGGTTCTACCCTGTGCAGGTAGGCTCGACATTGGACCATAGACTGTTTCAACTGATTGACTATATACAGATTTGTAGTCTGTATTCCACACGTTATATACACCAAATCCGAGATTACCAGGCCCAACTTTTGCATTGGCAATTACATCCATGGTGACAAATCCTTTAATTGCAGCTGCTGGCGAAGAACCATATTTCACGGCATCCTTTTGTGCTTTGTCTGTCCCGCCTATTGCGAGTGCTTGAACACGCAAGCTCATATCATTATCAAACTGCCACTCTGAAAATGCCGTTGCTTTCAATGGTGCTACACGTATGGCATCAAGTTCTTGCCAATCACCTTGGGTATTTTTAAATTGGCCTGTGGTATATGCAACTGTCCCGCCTAAAGTCCACTGGGGTTGAAGCTCATAACTAACATTGGCTTCCACACCATAAATTCTTTCATCCGTATCAATCACATCAATGGTGTAATTGGGCGCACCAAATTTCAGACTTTTATCCGAATCATTATAGAAAGCGGTCACCCCTGCATTTAAGCCTGCTGCATTTTGTACACGCCAGCCGAGCTCATAGTTATTGACTTTAATCGGATCAATGGTTTGGCTATTGATCACAGAGTTTGCAGGCACATCACGGAGCATGCGCTGAATATCAGGTAAGTTAGAGCCTTGTGAAAAATTGGCAAACACTTGTTGAGCATCGGTTAGATGGTACACCGCACCAAAGTTAAATAGCGTCGCATCATGCTTTACAGTGCCGCCATTTAAGGTTTTAGCTTCATAACCCGGCATTAAATCCTGTGTAATGGCTTCCATGTACGGAACAGAAGAATCTACATCACTTTCTACACGCTCATGACGAATTCCCGCTTGTAAGCCTAGTCGATCCGTCAGCTCATATTGTGCTTGGGCAAAAATGCCTAATTTATCGGTTTCAACATCTGGGCCAAATGCATAATAGTTAAATGGCTTATAACTCAGACCATTACTCGCAATAAATTCAGCATTGTCATACATCTGAATATTTTGCTGATCCGTTTCATTTTCATAATCCACACCGTAGGTCAATCCCAATGGGCGACCATTGATATTCAGGTCTTTTTGCAAAGCTAGACGTGCACCCCAAACATCAATATCTGTTTCAGACTGATACACTAAAAATAGGTCTTGCCCCATTTCTCGTGCAGATGGGAACCAACGTGCCTTTTCATTGCGATAGTACGTTTCAGCGTTTAAACGATGTCCTAAAACATTCTGATTTTCATATTGTGTATTGACGCTGTAGCGTTCAGTCTGAGGTTGATTTTCCAGTTCTAAGCCTTTAACTGACGTCAGGGATAATGGCAATTTCCCACCGACAGGCTGAGAGCGCAGTGCATTTAAATTTGGGCCATAATCTGGGCCATAATCGCTGTCTTGCTCATCATTATAATATTGCGCACCAAAGCTTAAGCTTTGACCGTCTGCAATTTTCCAACTCACACGACCATTAACATCTAGTGTATCGGTGTCTTGTCGGTCGGTCTGAGCAATTTCAGGCGCAATGCGATTGCCATGACTATCTTGAATTTCACCACGTTTTGTATAGCTCGCACCCAATGTGCCACGTAAATTACCTTGATTAAAATTCATGGTTTGGGTGGCTTCATAAGCCAGTGCATCTGACTTAAAATTGTCACCAGCCGTCACGCCTAACTTGGTTTCAAAACTCAGAGGTTCTGAGCCCCCACGCTTTGTGATGATATTGATAATCCCACCCGTCGCGCCTGAACCATAAATACTGCTCGCCCCCGATACCACTTCAATCCGTTCAATCATCGCAGGGCTAATACTGGTCAATTGACGTGAACCATCGCGATAGCCTGTTTGCGGTACGCCATCAATCATGTATTGCACGACTCGTCCACGCATGGTCATGCCATAGTTTGAGGTCGTACCACTTGAAGGTGTAAGTGATGGTACAAGTAAACCCACAATGTCTGCTGTGGTTTTGCCTGCATTGGCTTGTTTTTCAATTTCTTCTTTTGGAATGCTGTATACCGTTCCAGCAATATCCGCAATACTTTTGGCTGAGCGTGTTGCAGTGACCACAATTGGCGCCATTTTTGTCACTTCGCTATTTTCACGTTGTACCACTGTGTTTGTCTGTACATTAGCATCAACATCTTGTGCATATAATTGGGTACAAATTGCGAGGCTTAAACAAGTGAACTGCATCGGCAATATATAATGTTTCATGGATTTTCCTTATTCAGTGTTACTGAAATTTTGTTTGATTTTGAGTTTTAGAAATGATGAGTCGACTGAGCACAACACTAACTACTGAGCCGATTGCCAGTAACAGATAGAAGTGACCATAACCTAGTGATTTTGCGAGAAAGCCTGAAAGCGCTCCGCCAATGAAATAAACCAATAATTCAAAGCAGACTAGAATGGTGAAATCTGTACCGGCTTGTTCTTTTGAACTGGTCTGCATGAAATAGGCATATAGTGAAGTCATTGCGACATAGCGAATTGCCAACATAATTACGACGAACAAACCAAGCAGTAGATGCCATTGTTCAAGCCAACCCAGAATGACCGCAAAGCCAATCACGGCATACAACGCACTACGTAGCCATCCTGCCCAAAACAATAACTGTGTCGCGGCTATTTTTTTCAATAAAAATGCGGCACTCACTGCTGCCAGTAAACCAACAGCAGCGCCAATCACCGACATCAATACCCCAATTTGTGAGAGTGACCATTTTTGATCGATCAGCATGGGATTGAGCATGGCCATAGCAGGTGCTTCCACCACGCGATAACATACGATGAGTAATAAAGCCCAACGTATTTCAGCGCGTTGAAAAGCGCGTTTTAAACTGGGCTTGGCTTTGGCAATTTGGCTTTGAGTGTCCTCGCGAATAAAAAATACAGCGAACATGGTGACAAAAGTCATGCATGCCAAAGCACTCAGTGCCCATTGCCAGCCCCAATATTGATACAGCCATAAAGTGGCAGCGCCACCAAGCATGCTGCCGAGTGCCACCCCAATACTCTGCGCCATACTGCCAAGTCGACTATTGCCATCGGTAAATTTTTCAACGGTATAACCATCAATTGCGATATCTTGCGTGGCAGCAAATGTTGAAATCCACAGTCCGACGATTACAAATACAGCCAAACCATATGAAAACTGGGTAAATGCCAGAACCAAGACACCCAGTACCAAAGCCATTTGTGTGAACAATAGCCAAGTTTTACGTTTTCCTAATTTTTTGACATAGAGCTGATCAATCCATGGCGCCCAAAAAAATTTGAATGCCCATGGGATATAAAGTAATGACAGCATGCCAATCCAGCGTAAATCTACCCCTTGATGTCGCAAAATCGCAGGCAAAGCCACGTTATAAAAATACAGTGGCAATGCATGCGCCAAATATAAAATAATCACCACACCCAAACTCAGCTTCGAGATTTGATTAGCTGCGGTGGCTGGTGTTAATTGTGTTGTGTGTTGTTGCATATCCACCTCTGCACTGCCCATTGCAGCGCATCAGACTGTTCTAATGAAACGTAATAAGGCATTCGCCACGCTGCATGCAGCGCGGGAGTATTTAACCGTTTGAAATCTTCTGCATCCTGTGCGATACGGACCAACCCCAAACAATATTGAAAAAACTGCTGTTTAAATTTTTTGTACCAGACTGCTTGAATCTGACGGTATTCTTCAGGAAATGTCGTCCCTTCCTCAGTCTGCATCACTAAAACGAAATACTGATCTTTGAGAAAAAATCGTTCGACCTGTGTGAGCCATTGTTCAAATTCAGCCACAGAAACATGCGCAGCAAAGCGCATGTCCAAAATGTGCATATGTGTGCAGCAAAAACTCATGATGCCGCCTGTTTAAGTTGCTGCTGATAGTTTTTGGATGCTGTTAGGAAATGACCAAATTTTTGATAAAAGGTTTCGCGGAAGCAGTAATACAACATGGCGGTTTTTTCAGGCATCGGAATCAAACGCTGCGCTTCATAACACATGTCTTCCACCACAGCAGCATAAGGTTTGACGCTATGATCAGGCTCACCCACAATTTTTGCTGAGGCGGCATTTTCAAAGATATAGAAGCTTAATAAACGCATGGTTGGACGTAGATAACCCTTTCCAAACACCGATTTTTCGCCAAATAACAAATGCCAACCGAGGTCGTTTTCATCGCCCTCGTAGAACATACCTAAACGATCACGCTTTCCTTCATAAATTTCGGTATAGCCCACATCGACACCATCCACACCAACAATCAAAATACGGTGATGATCATCTGCCAGCATTTTTTCGTAATACACTTTGAGTTCAATTTCAGACTTATTTAACTGCCACTGAGGAATAACATGCGGCTCATGCATCCATTTGTGCACCAAAGCCATATCTTCTGGATAGCGCATTTGTCTTAAATAGAATTGCGTCTCATTCTCATGATATTCATAAAAATCAGGGAGCTGACGCGATAAAGTAGTCATTTATTTAGTCCTATGTATGTGTGCTGTTATACGAATATTTTTTGCGAAATATGTGTGGTCAAAAATCTTTTTTAGTGACCAAACCATGTCTTAAGTCATGTGTTAAGAAGCAATGCTTTCTTTGCATGAAACAGTATTAGCTTGAGCCATATTCGACTGCGCTGCCCATTGCTGCAAAGTCACTGGACTCACAGGGTTTGCAATAGGGTCTAAAAAGACAGGGACAGGTCGTTCAGCCTCGTCGTTATAACTGGTGGTAAATAGACGAACTCGGTTTAGACAAATTTTTTCAAACTGTGGTCTAAACATACTGAATTTTTCAATTCGTTCTGCCAGTTCAGGATGCTGCTGGTGAAACTCTTCAATGACTTGAGAAATGGTTTGCCAAAATTCAAATTCTTGGTGTTCAGGAAAATCTTGCAAAAATACATTACAGATATAGCGGTAATGCACCATAAATAGCCCTGTAAAAATAAAATGGCTAAGTTCTTCTGCACTATGGCGCAGTAAAATTTTGCCTTCTTCGGGTAAGTTATTCAGTTCTGGAAAATCTTCATCGACCAAATTCACATCGTCTATAAAGTCCTTCAAGACCATTTTTTGTGGAATGCCATGTTCATGGATCAGCATGGTATTTTCACCATGCGGTGAGAATGCTAAACCGTATTTATATAAACAAATCATTAGTGGCGTGACACATACTTCAGCGAAGCGTTTTAACCATTGCAGTGGCGTTAAACCTGAGGCAGTGATGAGTACCTGTAAAATTGATTGCCCATTGATATCACGGTGCAACAAGGCCGCCTGAGACATTGCCAACTGATTTTCAGCTACACATGGATCAACACTTTCTCGCCACAAGCAGCCAAATAACTCTTTAAACTGGTATGGAGCACCTTCAATTTGATCAAAGCAAGGTTGTTGAAGAGTCAAACTGGCAACTTCACCTAAAAATTCCACCTGAGTTTGCTTCAAATCTGCATCATTATGTTGAATGTGTTTTAGCCATGCCGTTACCGCAGGCGCTGCCAAATTACGTTTAGACGGTAAGCCTCGATAAACCGCAGTATTAAAAATACTCACTGGTAATTTCACATAATGCCGCTTCGGATGACTGGTATTGCACAGTGTTCGAATGGATTGCATCGGTACGTAATCATCGAAACCAAGATCTAATTCAATAATGCGCAGATCTACAATTTCATTGGCATAGGTTGGCAATATCCATTGATGCCACTGCCACGCATGTACAGGTATCAGATAATAATCTTTTGCAGCACAGTTTTTTTCAGCCAAGCATTTCTCAAATTGTTGAAGCTGTACTGCATCTAACTCATGGCGATAGAGTTCACACGCCTGCCATTCTTGTGTTGAGCTAAATTCAGCCAAATCTTGATGAACCGCTAACCATAAAACTTTCACTGTTGGTGATATTTCTGGCGCTGCTGTTAAGTAATCGTCATAGCCAAAGCCCATGCGGCCTTTACTCATAATCAGCCAAGGATGTCCACGTAGCATGCCCTCAATGCGATAATGCGGTGCTGATAACACAGCCGAACTCGGTAAACGAATTTCATCAAAAAGATGCGCTTCAGCTAACCAAGTATTGTTCATTTCCTTTATCAAATATGCCTTGGTAAAAGGTTTGACGTCTGCTTGATTTGAGAATGCACGAATGAACTCATGCAAATTCCATGCAGGCGCATCCTCTGTTTCCGCTAGATCGCGTACACTGCCTTCCGTAATTTTCCAGTGACCCAATAAAAACTGAGTTGCTTCAAATTGATAGGTTTTGTCATCAACCTGAAGTTGCCATATATTTTCTGCAACCACTTCAATTTGAATAATTTCTTCATATAAAAACTCAGCGATCGCCATTTCGATTAGACGTTGCCCTGCACGACGCCACTGCTTTTGATTTATTTGTAATTTTGCAAAGTTCATGTTGAATTCTCTAAGATAAATTTTCTAATTTGGCATGCTGTTTTTCAGGTGTTTTTTGTACGCCAGTGGGTCGGTTCATCTCAAAATTGGATAAACGCTTTTTTTCAAATGTCGCAATGGTTTTTTGTCCCTGTTGAGTCGTAACAGATTGATCTGCTCGTCTCATTTCAGGATTTTGCATTGCATTAAAATGTTGAAAACTTTGTGCCCGATCACCGAGCTCATATAACTGAAACCCGACTAATTGGTTGGCAATTATTGCAGCACGATGAGCACCCAGTCCTAAATCTGGCGTACCCACACCATGCGTATGCATTTCCTGATTTTGGACAAAGATTTCACCAATCGCTGAATGCTCAACGCGATAATCGTGGCTGATCATCCAACGACCTTGGCTATCGCATTGAATTAATGGTTTGAGATATTTCAGATAGTCCCATTCAGGACGGTAATAGCCTGTAGATGCCACGACACGATCTGCATCCATATAGAACTGCTCACGAGTAACTTTATGCTCGAAGGTCAAACGAATCTGCTCATCTTTATAGCTTGCGTTGACCAACTCCACTTGGGCATGTAAATGCGTTGACTGATCGTTATTTGCAACACTTCGATGGTAGAGTTTTTGATAAATCTCACGAATGGTTTTTGCGCTGATGCCTTTATATAACAGGGCTTGTTGCTTCAATTGGTCGGCTTTGTCTTTTGTGCTTAAAGCATAAAAATGTGCCGTATAATCTGGACTAAAATGCTCCAAACCTAAAGGCGCATATTCCATCGGGAAAAAACCATTTGATCGCGTAAGCCAGTGCAACTTAAATTGAGTATGTTGCACAGCATCATGTGCATATTGTCGGTCAAACAGATCCATAAACACTTCCGCAGAAGATTGACCTGAACCTAAAACCACCACATTTCCGCTTAAGTGCTCCAAATCTGCCGTACAGTAACTTGCCGAATGCAGGCATTTCACAGGATACTGTTGTTGAATATTCCTTAAACATGCTGGCAGATAAGGTACATTGCCTGAACCGAGTACCAAATTTCGGCATAAATACTGGCTTAAACGTCCATCCTGCTCCACCACCACTTCAAAACCTTGCTCTTTGGCATAAATCGCTTTAACGGTGGATTGATACTGAATATTTGAAAGTTGATCGGCAACCCATTGGCAATAATGGTTATATTCACGACGAGGAATCTGTGCTTGTTCTAAAAAATAGAATTTATATAAACGCTGCTGCGCCTTTAAATAATTTAGAAAACTAAATGGACTGGTTGGATCAACCATTGAGACCAAATCCGCCATGAATGGTACTTGTAACACTGTATTGGGCAATTGCATGCCTGCATGCCAGTCAAACTGCGGTTTTTTTTCAAAAAATTGATACTGTAAATGGCGCTGTTCATGGAGCAAACTCGCCAAGCTCAAATTAAATGGACCTAGTCCAATTCCAATAAAATCAAGCATATTGCACATCCTTATGTTCTACACATAAAGGATTTGGCAACTGAACATAGACTGATTGCTGTTCAACGGGTGCAATCAATTCGTCCAGTTCATGTAAGCGTGTCAGTAAATTTCCCTTATAAGGCAAAGTCGGTTGATAAAGCAGTGATTGAATCAGTGTGCTTTGAGGATAAGTTTGATGTAATTGCAAAAGCTTTGCTTGTAACACCGAAAGTAAAGCCTGCTCAGAAGCATGACCTGTAGTACCAATCGCATTGATGATGCCAAACAAGGTATTTCCGAAGAAATAATAGCTAAAACGCTCATCTACAAATGCTTTAGAGCCAACAGCATGGGCTTTTTCCTCCAGTTCAGGAAATGCTTTCAAGACTTCATCTGCCAACTCTTGGATATAGTAAAAGCCTTGATTATCACGGAGCCAAACATGTTTCGGCATCGCATCTTCAAGCTCTAGCAACACATTTTGCTGATGTGACTCAAAGGCCATGCCGTAGTGATGATAGACATACATCAAAGGTTCTAAACTGACCTTTAAAAATTGTTGAAACCAATCCAGCGCAATCGCGCGCAAATCCTGCTGGGTGTTTTTCGCAATTTGTGCAAACAAAGTATCAAAACGGTTTTTCGGTTCGGCGGGATGATCCTGACATAAGGATGCAATACAAGTTACTTGCTGCTGCTCGGTGAAGGGCTGATCACGGAAAATACAAATCGTTTCATCCACGATTTCACCATCGATATGCATTGCCATCCAAGCAGGATCATTGACCGCTCTTAAAGTCGGACATTGCGATAAAATCTGCTGACCTAAACTTGAATGCCAAAGCCGATGCGTCATTTCACCACGGTGACACTCCTTAGCTAAATTCACCCGAATTGAGTTGGTGATCATGACTGAAAGTGAAGGTTTTAACATCCAAGGTGCTGCAAAACTTGCCAATGTACGCACCGAAGTCGTCGGTGAAAATGACCAAGCTTGTTCACCAAAATCAATAATTTTTTGTTTAGTTTTTAGATTCTTATACCACTTTTTACTGTGTAAATAGCGCGCTTGCCAAGGGTGTAAAGGCAATATTTTATAATGTGAATATGCATTGAGTAGTGCCAAATCTGACTCTGACAAATGCCACTGCATTTCAGTTTTGAGCTGTGTTGAAATGTCTTGATCTAATGCCGAACCTTCTTGAATGTATTCAGGTGCAACCAACCAGTAATGCAATTGAGTCTTAGCTTTCGCTTCGGGTGAAAAACTTTCCCAGTCTTCATGCACAAAACCGACCCGACTTTTAGGCGCAGGATGCATGCTATGCCCAAGAAGCAAGGCTTGTTCCGACTCAATAAAGTTTTGATCTGCTTGAACCAAGTTATCGAAATCGAATTTGCGGACATTTAAAAATTGCGTTAATGCTTCCCGACTTTCAATCCAGCGCTCAAGTAAAGATGATGCTTCAAGCGTATGCCCTGACTCTTGCACCAGTTGTTCTAACAATAAACTGGCGATAGCTGTGCAACTAAAGGACTCATTTTGCCCTTTATGAAATATTTTTGGGAGATCTGCAAGCCTGTGCCTGCCGACAACGCTGACATAAGACAGCGGTACAAATAATTGTGATTGGATACTATCCAATGGTATGGATAACAACGTCAAGCCTTGGCTAAACGTCAATTGTGATGAATTTTGTTGATACTTTTCCAGTAAGGTCGCCTTACCAGTTTCTTGCGAGTATGCATTGACAAGATGCTGCATCGCCAAGCGATTAGCAAGCTCTTTCATCTGACCATATCCTCTAATTTTAAGCTTTTCCAAGCTATGTCATTTATTTATGTTTCTTTTACTTTGCATAAATGCTTAGTACGCTGGCCAACGTGAAACCACGTTAATGATAATCATTATTATTAATAATTGCATTTTTGTGAACTTTTGCAGCGCAAATGCAAATTTATGGTTATCTCAATGATTTTTAATATTTAATTTTTTGTTATTATTTTTTTTGTAGATATTTATGTGCAAAAGTGACATAGAACTAACTGATAGTTTTCTGATTTATCATAGTTGAAATGAATAATTGTGCTGAAAAATCCAGCTTTTTTAAATTTTAAGACTGCCTAAACATAAAAACCCATTTACAGCGAAATGGGTTTTATAGATTTTGAGAATATTATTTAAGGGTGAGTATTGATTGAAAAATAATTAAGCATCGAGTACATCTGCAAATTGCGCACACAATACTTTAACAAGATCTTGCGGTTTTAAACCAATATCTAAACCACGCTTTTCCCCGCTCACATAGATTTTTTCTAAGTTTTCAGCAGAAGCATCGATTACGGTTTTCCATGCAATTATCATCAATATAATTTTGAATGTTACTTTCCAGAAACCATATTTATCCATGATTGCCTCTACAAATTTAATAATCACGGTTATACTTTCAGGCATAGATACTTTTCCTCTTTGCTTGCACGGTGAACTGGAAAAACAAAACCCTGACTGTTAGCGCTGTCGGGGATTTTCTTTGGGCGTAAAAATCCGAACTAAAACAGCTTGGTTTTAAAGTAAAGCTTTAGACTTCTAATTTATATTCCGTAGAGTTGTAATAATGGTTTTTACAATTCATAAAATACAGGTATTAAAAAACCACTCCAAAGAGTGGTTTGAATTTTGTTTTGTGAAAATCAAAAATCTATTTTTTGCATATGAGTAAATCGACCATTTTCAACTTTATGTTTATCAATTTGTGGTACTAGTCGTTGAAAGTGTTCAGATTCAATATGGAAATCTAATGCCGCACGGTCTGCCCATACCTCTACAAAGATAAAATGACCTAAACTTTTTATGTCTTGGTGTAGCTCATAAGAAATACATCCACATTCATTTCTGGTCTTCTCCACCAATTCTTTGTAAAGAGGTAAGACATTCTCAATCTTATCAATCTGAATAAAATCCTCCGCAATCAGTTTTAACAAACCAGGCACCCTCAAATATATTTCATAAGAAGATACTAATTTTGCGGGCAAAAAGAAACCGCCATTACAGCGGCTTAACTATTCCTTTCTTCTTAGGATGGACTTCAAACACATATTGAGTTGTCATTTGAAGACAACACTTTTCTTATAACTGTAACTTTATTTATAAAAGCACCTTAAGATGCTTTAAAAAACCAACTTTTTTATATATTAATCATAACTTCCAGAGCATAAGGCCTGTTTGATACCCTGCTCCCAATGTCCAAAAAACAATAAGATCACCTTTTTTGAGCATTCCCTTATTAAGCCTGCTTGCATAAGCTAGAAATAAACTGTTTGCACCTGTATACCCATACTGATCTCCAATATATTCAATTTTCTCCCAAGGGATATTCATTTTCTCTTGGAGAATATCAATATTGATCTTTGTGAACTGAGAAAGTAAAAAGCAGGAAATATCTTCCATTTTAAGATTGTGCTTATCCAGTAATTCCATAAGTGCATCGGCGGCAAAATCAACGCTTTCAATTCCGCTAAAAGTTGACCAGTGGATTTTCTCATTTGGAGTTTCACAACAGGAAAAACCCTTCGGAGGCAGAACAATAGTATCATTGAAACTACTATCAGTTTGATAGATGCGGTCTATCATTCCTGATCCAGAACTATCTGCTACTTTTTCCAAGATAATTGCAGCAGCGGCATCACCAACAATACTTGAGGGAATTGGCTGATCTTCACTACCTATCTTACTCAATTGATCTGCACCAACCACTAAAGCTCGCTTATAAGAATCCTTAGATTGAAGTAAAACAGAAGCTTGCTCTAATGCTAAAAACATACCTAAGCAATTCGCATTAATATCAAAGCACATACATTCTTTCTTTATTTTTAAAGAAGAATGCAACCACATCGCATTAGTTGGAGATAAGTATTCCAATGTCGTGGATGCGAAAATAATAATGTCAACATCACCATTATCAATCCCATGCCTTTGCAATACTTTTTCTGCAGCATTAATTGCCATGGTTAGTGAATTTTCTTTCGCATCGCCGATTACATATCTCTTATTTCGACCAACTTTCTCGAGAATATCCTGCATTTTTTCATTTTCTTTGAATCTTTCCAAATAATAATCATTATCTCGAATCGTTTCCGGATGATAGATATCTACGGCTGCAATATTCAAAAAGGTTCTTACTTCCTTATTGGCTTCACTAATATTACTCATTCTGCTTCTTCTTTCTCCTATTCATGTACATTTAGTTATAACGATTTTAGGGTGAATTTCAAGCATTTAAAGCACTTACTAAACTTATAAGGTAATTTCTCTCTCACCTCTTCCAAAAATATGGTAGAAGCTTTTTGTATTCAGCAACTCAGTAGGAATTCAAATTAAAAGACCTTTCTCATATGCTGATTTAATTTTGTTTATATTCTCAATATGCTCCTGTCTATATCTAAAGTTGTAGCAACACTTTCATGCTGCTTCATAACCAATAGTTCTTTCACCTTTCTTGTTGGGTTTGTTGAGATAGGTAAACCAAAATTCATTATTCAAAGGCCAATACTCATCACATTGGATGCAAAGCTTTTCTTTACCCAATTCGGTTTCGACATATTTGGGCTTTAAACTAGATTCCTTTTCGGCATTAAGGTTTTTAAGGGCTAGATTCAGCAGTATCGCCCAAAGTTTGAGCTTCCATTTTTGCTTTCATAGCTGAACGCTGATTGCTTAATGACTTTGCTTCAGAACAAAATTCACAGCGGCATTTGTGCGGAAAAACTGGTTGTAGCATTTTGTTTGAAAGTACAGAAGGAAAGTTGATGCGTGCTATTAAAAAGCGTGACTGTGATCTGCTTTAAGCAATTTTTGATGAAATGCAATATCTTAAAAGAGCGTTACTCACAAAAAATGAACACCTTATTGGTCGTGCTGAGTTTGCAAAATTGTTGAATATTGAGCCCAGTAACTCTGAATGCACGAATTAAAGAAGGTCTCTATACCAAACCATAAAAAAATAGTAGAAAAAGCTATTGGTTGAACTCCTATGTTCAATCTGTAATAGTTAATGTAGACTCAAATTACAAAGCCACCTTTTAGGTGGCTTATTTATTTAGCAATACTTTTTACTTTTTGTAAGTAACATTGTGAGTAACACTAATAAAAACATGAAAATTTGTTTAATAAAACATAGACTACTTATCAATAATATCTGCAAAATTCGCACTTAAAACTTTAGCTAAATCATTTGGATTTACACCTATATCTAACCCTCTTTTTCCGCCACTAACATACATTTTATTTAGTGTTTTTGCGCTTTCACAGATCACGGTTTTAAGTCTTTTCTTTTGTCCAACAGGACTAATACCACCCACCAAATATCCAGTTAAACGCTCAGCATCTTTCGGGTCTGCCATTTTCAACTTTTTACAGCCAAATGCAGCCGCCACTTTTTTTAGATTAAGCTGATATTCAACAGGGAGCACAGCGACAAAATAATTCTTCTCATCTGTCACCATCAGGGTTTTAAACACTTCTTCGACGCTTAGTCCTAATTTTTCAGCAGCTTCCAGACCAAAACTTTTAGCGTCTGGATCATGCTCATATTCATGAATTGAAAATTCGATTTTATTTGATTTTAAGAGTTTACATGCAGGAGTCATTGCTTTTCCGTCATTCCAATACGACAACACGGCAACCTGAATTATATGCCTTTTCTATAAATAGCGGGTACACTGTTCGCTAAAAAATTTTTAGAACTTGTTATGCTGCAACTTCTTCACTACATTTAAACAAAGCAAAAAATAGACAAAATATGACCACACTTACGCAAGATTTAATTCAATTGCTCAGCCTCGAACAAAAAGATCAGCGGCTTTTTCTTGCACAAAGTGAGCCGATATTTGGCCCACGCATATTTGGTGGTCAACTGCTAGCGCAAAGTATTGTGAGCGCAGCATCTTCAACTCAGCTTCCACTGCATTCCTTACATGCATACTTTTTAGCAAGGGGCGACGCCTTAGCTCCACTTGTATATAAAATTGAATATTTACGTGATGGTCAAAGTTTTGCAACACGACAAGTCACAGCTATTCAGCATGGCAAACGCATTTTCATGGCACAACTGTCCTACATGAAATCTGAAGATGGAGCCGAGTATCAAAGTGCAGTACCTGATGCACTCGATTTGCATCCTGTAACTAGTTTACAAAACGAGCAGTGGCATAAACAAAGGCTAAGTCATCAAGTCCAGTCAGATGATGTGCCTTATTTCCTCAAACCCTTTCATGTTGATTCCAGACCGATTGAATTTGCGTTGAGCGATCCAGACAATGCACTCAACTCAGAAGCACTCCAGCCGAATCAATATGCAGAATATTTAAAGATTCACCATCCTTTAGCAGCGCAACATGATTTTGTGTATATGCACCAAGCAATCGCCGCGTATTACTCAGACTATAATCTTTATAACGCAGCGTTAAAAATCCATGGATTAAATTATTTATCTCCACAGCTAACCACGACTAGTCTCGATCACACGCTGTATTTTCATCACCCGTTTCGCGTTGAAGAATGGATGTACTATGACATGCAAACCACTTGTACCAGCCAATCGCGTGGACTCACACATGGACAAATGTGGCAGAACGGAAAGTTGGTATGTAGCACGATGCAGGAAAATTTAATGCGCTATGAAGTTTAAAGGCTATTAGCCACCTTTTAGGCTGTGACAATCTTTAACATTCCATTGCTTGTCTGGCTTAACGAATCCCGTATAAAATTCATGCAAAACATGATTCTACAATTATAAGATGCCTTCAATTTATCAACTTAAACCCGCATTTCAAAATTTATTGAGACCTCTCGTTAAGTCTCTGTACCAATTCGGTATAACAGCAAATCAAGTTACCCTTTTTGCGATGTTTATTTCGCTTCTCATCGCACTGTTCATTTACATCTACTTTTCGAGCCATGGTATTGGTATTTTGCTACTGGTTTTTCCGATTTGGATGTTAATACGTATGGGCTTCAATGCTATTGATGGCATGCTTGCTCGAGAATTCAATCAACAATCAAAATTAGGCGCGTTTTATAATGAACTTTGTGACGTTATTTCAGATACGGCACTGTATTTCAGTTTAATTTGCTTTGCCTTTATTCGGGCTGAACTCCTCATTTTGGCTTGTTTTTTATCCATTTTAGCTGAATATACGGGTGTCATGGCGCCACTGATTGGTCAAGAACGACGCTATGATGGCCCTATGGGTAAAAGTGACCGCGCTTTGGCTTTTAGCCTGATTTGCATCATCATTGTGGCATTTTCATTATTTAATCTTAACCTTGAACTGTTATCCCTTTTTTGTAATTTCATCCTCGGGATAATCATTTGTTTATCCTTATTCACCATTTATAACCGAATCAAAAACAGTCTCATTGCAAACGACTAATTTAACAATTTTAATTTTTCAGTGATTTTTATTTAAACTTTAAAACCAATTTGAGCAAAGCATTATGTATAACAATACTCAGCACACTTTTACGAGCCATGACGGCACTGCCTTATTTTATCAACACTGGGAAAATCCGAATTTAAAGAAAAATCGAAAGAAAAAAGCGATTATTTTATTTCATCGTGGTCATGAGCATTCAGGTCGGATGGCGCACTTGGTCGAAGAACTGAATTTACCTGATTTTGACTTTTTTGCATGGGATGCGCGAGGTCATGGTAATTCACCGGGTGAACGCGGTGATGCACCAAGTTTTTCTGCCTGTGTTCAAGATATTCAATACTTCGTACAGCATTTACAGTCTAACTATAATATTCAATCTGAAAATATTGCCATTGTGGCGCAAAGTGTGGGTGCAGTTCTGGCAGCAACATGGGTGCATGATTATGCCCCTAAAATTCGTGCCTTATGTCTAGCCTCACCAGCTTTTGACATTAAATTGTATGTACCATTTGCCAAACCCGGACTGACACTCATGAGTAAGCTCGGTGGAAACTTTTTTATTAACAGTTATGTCAAAGCAAAAATGCTGACACATGATCAAGAGCGTGCAAAAAGTTATGACACTGACCCAAAAATAGCACGTGCAATTTCTGTCAGGATGCTTTTAGGTTTATATGCTGCGTCAGCGCGTATTGTCGATGATGCACAAAATATCTTTGTCCCGACACAAATTTTAAGCTCAGGCTCCGACTTTGTGGTGCAGCAAAAACCGCAGCGTGATTTTTATCAAAAACTTCCACACCCTCTCAAAGAGTTTCACGTTTTAGATGGCTTCTATCATGATACTTTAGGTGAAAAAGACCGCAAAATCGCCACGGATAAAATCCATCGTTTTATTACACAATGTTTTAGCCGTCCATACGCTGCGCCGAATCTATTGCATGCCGATAAAATTGGTCCAAGCTGCGCCGTTGCAGAAAATTTAAGTTCAACTTTACCGAAACATTCTTTAAAACATGCCTTTTGGGAAGCGACCAAGAAAAACTTAAAACTCGGAAGCTTATTTTCTAAAGGTTTAAAAATTGGTGAAGATACAGGCTATGACTCTGGTAGTACGCTTGATTTTGTCTACCGAAATACGAGTGAAAGTAAAAATCCAATTGGTAAAATCATTGATCGCCAATATCTCAATGCCATTGGTTGGCGTGGAATACGTGTGCGCAAACAAAATATTGAACACATGCTCACCCAATATGCCACGAAGTTAAAAAACTCACAGCAAGCGTTGAGAATTATGGATATTGCGGCAGGTCATGGGCGCTACATTTTGGATGCCGTAGCTCAACTTCCTGAACAAGCTGACTCAATTTTATTAAGAGACTATAGCCCAATCAATGTACAGGCAGGTCAAGAGATGATTCAGCAACGTGGTTTAGCGCATATTGCTCAGTTTATTGAAGCCGATGCGTTTAATACTCAATCACTAGCAGCGGTCGAGCCGAAACCAACTTTAGCTGTTGTTTCAGGTCTATATGAACTTTTCAGTGATAATGATCTCTTACGTAATTCATTGGCAGGTCTAAGCCAAGCCATCGAATCCAATGGCTATCTCATCTACACAGGTCAAATTTGGCACCCACAACAAGAGTTCATCGCGCGCGCATTAACCTCACATCGTGAAGGTGATGCATGGGTCATGCGTTTACGTTCTCAAGCGGAAATGGATGCTTTGGTCGAACAAGCAGGTTTCAAGAAGGTCGATCAAGTCATTGATGAATTTGGTATCTTTACAGTTTCAGTGGCACAAAAAATTTAATTTCAGGTGGGTGTATAAATGCAGACATTTGAAAAACAAGCAGGTACTTGGAAACTTGGACTACTGTGCCTTGCTGTCTTGGCACCTTTCTTTTTCTTAAGTTATGGCTTTGCCAATCATTATGCCGACAGTTTAACTTCGGTTAAATTTATCGTTTTTGATTGGGAAAAATACATTCCTCTTTGGCCTTGGACGATTGTACCTTATTGGTCAATTGATCTGTTTTATGGATTATCTCTACTGCTGTGTTGGAATAAGTTTGAATTAAAACAGCATTCGCTTAGGCTATTTTCAGCACAAATCATTTCCATCAGTTGTTTTTTACTCTTTCCTTTACGTTTTAGCTTTGAGCGACCTGAGCTAAGTGGATTTTTCGGGCTTTGGTTTGACGTTTTAATGGGTTTCGATAAACCGTTTAATCAAGCCCCGTCGCTGCATATCGTACTTCTGGTCATTCTGTGGGATTTCTACAGACGGCATGTACAAGGCACTCAAAAATATCTTGTCGATATTTGGGCTTTTCTGATTGGGCTCTCGGTACTCACCACATGGCAGCATCATTTCATTGATATCCCGACAGGGCTTTTGGTGGGTGCACTCTGTCTTTGGTTATTCCCCTTACACACTGCTGCGCCTTGGACTAAAAACTTACAAAGCTCATTGACTTTAAAGCATTTTAAACTCGGCATCTTATATTTCATTGCGGCTTTATTCTTTGTGGCGGTGTCTTATGCAAAAGGTGTGTGGCTTTGGCTGCTCTATCCTGCTGTTAGTATGTTGTTGGTAGCCTTAGCATATTTATTTAATCGACCACATCTTTTTCAAAAGCAGTCCAATGGTCAAATGACCATTGCAGCAAAAATACTCTTTGCTCCTTATCTATTATTCGCTTGGATCAATAGCCGAGTTTGGACCAAGAAGAATCCTGAAGATTCAAAGATCGTCAAATTAGGCAAAAGTTATGTGTATTTAGGGCGCATCCCCAATCAAGCAACAATTCAGCAATACGATGCACTTTTCGACTGTTGTGCCGAACTTCCCATAGATCATCAGTCTAAAATATATCAACAAAATTTGAGTCTTGATTTGATTCCGCTGCAAGCCAATCAGTTATATCAATCTGTGCAACGATTGGAAGATATATTGCAATCATATCAAGGCTCTGAAGCACAGAATGTACTGATCTTTTGTGCACTTGGGTATTCACGTAGTAGTGCTGTGGTCGCAGCATTGTTGTTAAAACATCATCCTGAATATTCAGTCGAAGACTGTTTGCGGATCATTCGTCATAGTCGTCCTTGGGTTGTACTTAAAGACGCTCAAATTCAACAATTGAACGTTTACCGTCTCAAGCTTAAAGGTCTCGCGCCATGATGATGCAATTAATGGTGGTCTCGAAACTATTAAAATCGAGTTCAGGACTGTTGGCTTCAGGCTATCTAGCCTTTACGCTTTGCTGTGTGCTGATCATTCTGTTAACAGTTCCATTTAAATTTGCACTTATGTTACTGCTTTTGAATCTGATTTTAATTGGACTGCATCATTTTCTCAGCATTCGTGTTCAGTTCGACGCTGCACTTTTAGATATGGTTTCAGAACAGTCAAATTTACATGATCTTGAACAAAGTACCCAATCTTTAGATCAAAGTTTAGTTGATATGAAATTGATGCCCGCTTCAAAAAGTGGGCGTGCTTGGGAGACTAGACTCGAAGGTTGTTTGAAGCTATTCAAACTTCAAATATTCGTGTTGTGCTTGCAATACCTTGCATTCATCTGCATATTTTTACTTTATAATTAATTCACAATAAATTATTCCTATGCCAATACATCCACATCTACATACCAGTCCGCGCCCTGACAAAAAGGGAAATATCTTGAGCCGTTCCATTGCACGGTTTATCGCCTTTTTAACCCGACGAGGCGCACGACTTTTGACAGGTGCGCGTAGTTTGTGGGTGGGCTGTAAACCCGTCATGAAACAACGGATCTATTATGCCAACCATAATAGCCATATCGATTTCATTTTACTTTGGTCATCACTGCCCACAGATTTACGGCGTCAAACCCGTCCAATTGCGGCATCAGATTACTGGTTAAAAGATGGTTTTCGTCGCTTTCTCATCCAAGATACTTTCACGGGTGTCACAATTCAGCGCAATCGTGAAAATAATCAAGATCCGCTTGATCCGGTCAAAGATGTATTGGCGCAAGGTTATTCTATTATTTTCTTCCCTGAGGGCACGCGCAATTTAAATGACGATGTTGAATTATTGCCATTTAAAAGTGGACTCTACCATTTAAAGAATCAATTTCCTGATGTTGAAGTCGTACCCGTATGGATTTCCAATTTAAAACGTGTGATGCCAAAAGGTGCACTGATTCCCTTACCACTGTTATCAACGGTCATTTTTGGCAAACCTTTAACCTTACATGAAGAACTAGATAAAGCCGAGTTTTTAACTTATGCGCAAGAAGAATTACTGAAACTAAAAGCATCGGAGTGTCAATAATGGATTTAAGTAATACTCAGATGACCTATCTTTTATTTGGTATTTTTTCGGCCATTTTGATCTTCGCTTCTACTGTTGGCGGTATTTTGAAATTGCGTGCAGGCTATGCACCTGCGCCAGTGATTGATAACTTAAATGCACGTATTAATGCATGGTGGATCATGCTATTGGTCCTTGGCGCTGCCATTCTAATTGGCAAAATTGCCTTTATCATTTTATTTGCGCTCATTTCACTTTTTGCATTACGTGAATTTATTAGTCTGCTCCCCACGCGTCGTGGCGACTATTTTCCATTGTTGATCGCATTTTATTTTGTCATTCCTTATCAATATTATTTGGTCTATATCGACTGGTATGGTTTGTACTCGATCTTTATTCCTTTATACGTTTTTTTACTGATCCCAATTGCCACCTTAAAACAAGAAGACACGACTCGCTTTTTGGAGCGCAGTGCTAAAATTCAATGGGGCTTGATGATCAGTGTCTTTTGTATTTCGCACGTTCCTGCACTGCTTAATCTTAAACTGCCAGGTTTTCAAGGCGAGAAAATTTGGCTAGCAATGTGGCTCATCATGGTGGTGCAAGCCTCAGATGTACTGCAATATGTATGCGGAAAACTGCTTGGAAAGCATAAAGTCGCGCCGATTCTTTCACCTTCGAAAACCATAGAAGGTTTAGTCGGTGGTATTGTTCTGGCAACTAGCCTTGGTGTGGCAATGTCATGGCTAACGCCCTTTAGTTATCTACAAGCTGCAGTGATTGGTTTTATTGTCTGTATCTTCGGCTTTTTTGGTGGCTTGGTTATGTCAGCGATTAAGCGCGATCGCGGTGTGAAAGATTGGGGGCAATTGATTCAAGGGCATGGCGGAATGCTCGATCGCATCGATTCCATTTGTTTTTCTGCTCCAATTTTCTTTCATATCTTGCGCTATTGGTGGTCTTAAAGTTTAGCCCAAAGACTGGCCTGATATCAAAAACCCAAGTCAACTGACTTGGGTTTTTGTTTATTTAGATCCTATTTTTTCAATCTGCACTTAAGCCAAATTTTTTGACGATGCTTGCTCGGCGTTTTGGCAAAATATTCGCCTTAGTCAGATCACCTTTATAGTGATCAAATACGCGTTTATCCATCATTTTGAACCATATTGATGGCACTAAGGCTGGAATGAGCATGGTGGCATAACCACTTGGTAATTCAGGGGCTTCATCAAAATGCCTCAAAGCCTGAAAAGGACGTGTCGGATAGGCATGATGATCTGAATGGCGTTGTAATTGATACAAAAATAGATTGGTCACAATATTGTTATTGTTCCAGCTATGTTCGGGCATGGTGCGTGCATAACTACCATCTGCCTTTTGTTCGCGTTTTAAGCCATAGTGTTCAATATAATTAATAATTTCAAACAGACTGATGCCATAAAGTGCCTGTGTTGCCAGATACGGCGTTACACTAGCACCAAACAATTTAATCATGGTTGCATGAAAACCAGCACTCATTGCCCAACCATGAAAAAGTTCATTGTCTTTGGAAAAGAACGATAAACCTTTACGTTTTAAACGCTGTTTTTCAATTTGAATCGCTGATTTAACCCCGCCAAATACAGTTCGTGGCCAAAATTCATAGAACGTTTCACCCATTTTTGAAGATGCTGGATCTTCAGGTGTAGCGGCACGTTTATGATGTCCATATGGATGCTCAATCCGAAAATGGCTATAACCCAATGGTGCTAAAGTTGCATGTGCCCAATAATGATCTTTTTTATGTGGTCGATGACATAACTCATGTGCCGTATTCACCCCTACACCATTGATTGCACCCATGGAAATGCCCAACAGTAGTTGATCGAGCAACGAAACGTCTTTACGTGTAACGACATAACCTGCAAATACATTTGCAGCCATTTGTAAGGGTATAAACAACTTCACAATTCGATCGTAATAAGGGTCATTGACCAGAACTTTAATATCATCGTCAGTTGGATTGTTGGCATCATCACCAATTAATGCATCTAAAGTCGGAATAATGACATGCAACAGTAAAGGGCCGCCCATGGCAAATATTTTCTTGGTGGACTTTGGACCAAAATGATAGCCCGCTAAAATGCCCATACCAATCACGGGTAGACCTGGACTCAGTAACCAGCCATAGCGCTTTTTATCTAATACGCTACCCATTTTCTGCTCTAAAAGTGCCAATTGCTGTTCATTTAATTTTACTGGTGCATTCATCTGCATGACTTCCCTATTTACTTCTTCTGTGTTTATATTCTTCAAAATAGGACTGATAGAACAGTTTTAAGCGTCCAAAAAAACTATGTGATCGTCTTTGGCATTTAAGGATAAATGCTGACCCATATGCACATATGTTCGGCAAAAATATTGAAATATTAATGAGTAGAAAATAAATAATGGATGCTTTAAGTAAGATTTTTGATGATATTCACTTACACCGATCAGAATATATTTATTTAAAATCACAACAGCCGTGGTCGTTTCATTTTCAAGATCAGGATGCCATGGTGGCTTATGTCGTCATTCAGGGTAAAGGCTATTTATGTCTGGAAAATGAGCAGGTCTTACTTGAAGCTGGAGATCTGTGCTTAGTACCTTCAGGGCAAAATCACTTCTGCTGTTCTGCACTTTCAGACAGCCTAATTGAATCGGTTAACATTACGCCTTTTTTTCAAGAAAAACGCCATAAAACTATGATTCTTAACGCTGCAAGTACAGCGGATTCTGACGAATTATTTATGCTCGCCATTCGTGGGCATGTCGACAGCATTATGGCTAAACCACTATTTAATGCACTGCCTAAGTTTTTACATACACCGCATATTATGAGCAGTACTGCGCCAGAGTGGTTGCAAATTGGTTTGCAGTTTTTAGCTGTAGAAGTCAATCAAATACGACCAGGCCGTGACAAAATCCTCGATCATTTGGTGAGTATTTTATTTATCGAATGTGTACGCGATTATATCGCTGCAATGCCAGACTCAAACAACTGGCTACATGCGCTCAGCCATCCCGAATTATCCAGTGCCCTTGCAGCCATACATGAACAACCTCACATTGCTTGGACTGTAGAAACCCTTGCTGAACAATGCTGTATGTCACGTTCAAAATTCGCCAGTCTTTTCACGCAAATGTTAGGTGAAAGTCCACTGGCTTATTTACAACAGCATCGACTCAGATTGGCCACCCAATTTCTCCAAGCTGGGCAACTCTCCATTCAACAAATTGCCCATCGTATTGGATATTCTTCAGAAACTGCGTTTAGCCAAACCTTTAAAAAGTTTTATGATTTAACCCCAACGCAGTACCGACAACAACATCAAATCAGCAAAGAAGACTAAATATCCTTTTGAATTAAAAAACTATTTTAAAATATTCAAAATTGCCGTAACTGGGTTTTCACTATTGCCTGATAAAAGCTGCTTATGCATGGTGATATGCTGCATCGCTTGAATTTGGGCTGTTTCCACATTCATCAATTTTTCAATTTCTGTCGCTAGTTTTTCGGCTGTTGCATCTTTTTGAATGAGTTCCTGAATTACTTTTTTGCCGGCAATAATATTCGGCAATGAATAATATTGAATCTTAATGAGGAACTTCACCACATGATAAGTCAGCCAATTGAGCTGATAAAACGTCACCATTGGGCGGTGTAGCAGCATTGCTTCTAAAGTCGCTGTTCCAGAGGCCAATGCCACGATATTCGACGCATTCATCACCTGACGGCCAATTTTAGATTCAGTATCAGTATTTTCTAACAGTTGAACTTTGGTTTTTAATTCAGCTGGATAATTTACCAATAAGGCTTCGATTTGCTGTTTACGCGCATCATTAATCGCTGGAATTAAAAAGACATATTCAGGATGTTTTTGGCTAATGATTTGTGCTGCATCTAAGAGCAATGGCCCTAAACGCTCAATTTCACCGCGACGGCTGCCCGGCAGTAGTGCAATATGTTTTTGAGATGGATCTAAGCCCAATTCTGCTTTAGCTTCCGCAATCGGATTTTGCAGCGGCAATTGGCTTGCCAATGGATGACCCACAAATGCCGCGGGAACATTCCACTTTTGGTAAAAGGTTTTTTCAAATGGGAAAAGGCAAAGAACCAAGTCTATGCTGGCTTTTATGCCATGCACTCGACCTTGACGCCACGCCCAGACCGAAGGACTCACATATTGCACGGTTTTAATCGGCAACTGCTTTTGCTTTAAACTTTTAGACAGTCGTAAGTTAAAATCTGGCGCATCTATACCAATAAAGACATCAACAGGATTTTCAGTCCATGTCGCGACTAAGCCATCACGTACAGCAAACAGTTTCTTAAGGTCTTTGAGGACTTCGACAATCCCCATCACAGATAAAATATCCATCTGGTAATAACTTTTGAAACCTTCTGCAATCATTTGTGGACCGCCAATGCCCTCAAACTCAGCATCAATTCCCTGCTCACGAAAACTACGGATCAGTTTGGCGCCTAAGGTATCACCAGATACTTCTCCAACAACGATACCAATTTTTAGCTTTCGGTTTTGCAAAAGTCAGTCCTTTTACTCAGTAATTCTTTAGCTGTAGATTCTATACGAGTCATCAGCAAAGTTGACATTATTTCCCATAAATAATGCATAAGCTCTGATCTATAAATATCTAATAAATTCCAAAGCCTAATTTATTATCTACATGTTATTTTTTGAAAAAAACAAATAGTTATAAATGAATTGCTAAGTTTTAGCTTTTTCTCGCTGATCTTTCCAATTGATGGATATTATTTAGCAGCTACTCATCATGCTCACTTAGCTGAGTGCTAAAGCTCTTACGCCAGTGAACCGGACTTGTTCCGTATTTTTTCTTAAAAAGTTTGCGAAATAATACTGCAGTATTAAAACCAGAAGCTTCCATAATTTTTTCAATTGAATAATCTGTTGCTTCAAGTAATTCTGACGCATATCTCAATCTTTCATTATTGAGCCAAGTCACGATAGGCACTCCTGTTGCCTGCTTAAAGTGTCTTGTCAGCGTCCGCCTACTCATATTTAGAGAAAGCGCAAGCTCATCAATAGTATGCTGTTTAGATAGGTTTTTACGCAGATAATCAACTAATTGATTAATCTCGGTATCATAAGTTAAGGTTGAAATCGGCTGCTCTATAAATTGCGCCTGACCACCCTCCCGATGCGTCGGGATCACCATTATTCTTGATATTTTATTCGCTGTTTTTGAACCATACATTTGCCCCACTATATACAAGCAGCAGTCGAGTGCAGCACCTGTTCCTGCCGAGGTTATGATGCCTGAATCTTCAATATATAAAGCATCTTTATCCAAATTCACACATGGAAATTTTTGCTTAAAATCAGAACTCCCCGCCCAATGTGTAGTGACATGTTTATGGTCGAGTAAACCTGCATAAGCAAGTGGAAATGCGCCATAACATAATCCTGCGATCTTGATGCCTTTTTGATGTATTTCTTTCAATGCATTGATTAAACATTCAACTGGCTTCTGATTGATATCATCCCATCCTGGAATAATCACGATATCAGCGTCATACATAAGTTCTAAGCCACCATCGACTTGAATCATTACTGACTTTTCCGTACTGACCGCTAATCCATCTGCCGAAAAAGTGATGACTTCAAATAATTTCTTTCCATCGATTTGTATATTAAAAATTGTTTGAGGGACTGAAAAATGAAACAGTGGAATATCTTGATAAATGAACAATGCAATTTTAGGTAATGACATAAAAATGACCGTTACAAATAAATGTATTATAACATTTGGCCCAATAGTTTCTAATCTTGTCTTTATGGACAATTTTCTTTAATTTTTCAATTTCGAATAATAAGCTCATCTTTTAAATGAACCTTATTTTATGAAAAACCTATTCGGATATACCATTTTAGTGACATCACTCATTTTGGGCGCTACAACGTCATGGGCAGAGAGTACCAATCAACGTGATACCTCTAAAATCACTCAAATCCAAGAAATTCGAAATGCCACAGTAAAAATTAGCTATGCCGATACAACATTTTTAATTGACCCGATGTTTGCAGCTAAAGGTTTTTATGAAGGTTTTCCAAATACACATCGTAGTTATTTACGCAATCCATTGGTTGACCTACCGCTTAAACCAGAAACCATTCTGGCGGGTGTAGATGCTGTCATTATCACACATACACATTTAGACCATTGGGACGATGCAGCACAAGCCGCGATTCCAAAAAATCTGTCTATCTTTGTTCAAAACAGCCAAGATCAAAAAACCATTCAGTCTCAGGGTTTTAAAGATGTACGCGTTTTAAGTCAGACCTCTTTTGATGGCGTTAAGTTAACCAAAACTGGTGGCCAACATGGCACTGATGCAATGTATCGTGTCTCTGAACTCAAAAAAGGCTTAGGTGAGGCAATGGGTATTGTTTTTGAAGCAACTGGTCATGAAACCGTTTATTTGGCTGGGGACACGATTTGGCGTCCTGAAGTCGATCAGGCCATTCAAACATTTAAACCTGATGTCATTATCCTAAATACGGGCAATGCTTTAGTGGATGGATTTAAAGAGTCGATTATTATGGGCAAAGAAGATACTTTGCGCGCCACAAAACAAGCACCCAATGCTAAAATTATTGCCGTACATATGGATGCAATTAATCACATGTCTTTAACGCGTGCGCAACTTGCAGACTATGTAAAAGCCCAAAATATTCAGGATAACGTGTTGATTCCTTTAGATGGTGAAACGCTGTCTTTTTAAGATTTTCTAAAGTGGACATTTTGTCCACTTTTTTTTAACGCTATTTATCTAAAAAATTGCTGCATAACGCTTATTTTTAAAACTTTGATCAGTTTCTAAGATTTCTTAAAATTCACGACCTTACTATCCGCCAATAGCTCTTTATCTATTTTTTTCACAAGTAAATCACTAATCGAGACAACGACTTATATCAATTAGTCATAAGATAAGCACGTTTTTTGATATTTGGCATATAACAATGGTTGGTCCTTTAGAGTTCATACTTGCAGGCGTTGTGGTCGGCTTCTGTGTAGGTATTACAGGTGTTGGCGGTGGCTCGCTGATGACACCTATTCTGATCAGCCTATATAAAATTGAACCGCATATCGCAATTGGGACAGATTTACTTTATGCCTCGATTTCAAAGTTTTGCGGTTCTTTAGTTCATGCCCGTAAAATGAACATTGTTTGGCCAATCGTGATTTGGCTAGCGGTGGGAAGTATTCCTGCTTCCTTTGCGACCCACTGGGTACTTGAAAACTATCTCAGCCAGTCGACACATTACAAAACTGTGTTGACTATGGTGCTTGGCTTTATGCTGACCCTGACAGGTATTTCAATTATTTTCCGTGGTCATATCGAAAAGTTCTTTAACAAATTCCGTAAAAATGATCAATTTGATGATATGACATCAGATTTAGAACGAGTCAATTTACAAGCTAAAAATAAACGTGCCTTAATTATTGTGATGGGGATCGTACTTGGTGTATTCGTTACATTATCTTCCGTCGGTGCTGGCGCGTTCGGCATTATGGCCTTGGTGCTCATGTTTCCGAATTTACCCATGATTCGTATTATCGGTTCAGATGTTGTACATGCTGTTCTACTGACTTTAGTCGCAGGCTTGGGTCATATGAGCTCAGGCAATGTCGACTTTCATTTATTGGGTTGGTTATTGGTTGGTTCTATTCCAGCCATTGTGGTCGGAACTTTAATCAGCTCACGTTTACCTGAAAAAGTCATTCGTAAAGTCCTAGGCATTACGCTGTTTATGTTAGGCATGAATTTCATCATTAATCCTGTAAAATCAAAACCTGTTGAAAAACCAGCCACTGCAATGTTGATTGCTCCGGCGGTCAATAATCATCAGGTTTAAATTAACTGCAAGATTCATCACTTTTTTTTCAGAGACTTATTGATCTTTTTTATAACAATTGAATGCTATATTCATGTTATATTCGGCTCATGAAACAACCTTTTGTATAATCAAACCAGTGACGGCAATGAATACTTTACAGTCAAATTCTATTACCCAAAACGACATTGATGACGTGAATGTAAAAAGCATTCAGCCTCTTGTTACTCCTGCAGAACTAAAAAAAGAGTTACCTCTGACTGAAACTGCTTATCAAACAGTCCTTAAAGGCCGTGAAACTGTTCGTAATATTTTAGATGGCAATGACAAACGTTTATTCGTTGTCATTGGTCCATGCTCTATTCACGATACAGTCGCTGCCCATGATTATGCAGACCGTCTAAAAGTTCTTAGCGACAAAATCCAAGATACCATTTATGTCGTCATGCGCGTGTACTTCGAAAAGCCACGTACGACTGTAGGTTGGAAAGGTCTAATCAATGACCCTGACATGAACGATTCTTTCAACATTGAAAAAGGTCTACGTATTGGTCGTAAGCTTTTACTCGAATTGAACGAAAAAGGTTTGCCATGTGCCACTGAGGCACTCGATCCAAACTCACCTCAATACTACCAAGACCTTATTTCTTGGTCTGCAATTGGTGCACGTACTACTGAAAGCCAAACTCACCGTGAAATGTCTTCAGGCTTATCTTCACCTGTTGGCTTTAAAAATGGTACAGATGGTGGCTTAACGGTTGCAACCAATGCGATGCAGTCTGTTAAACACGGTCATAGCTTCTTGGGTCTAAGCGATCAAGGTCAAGTTTCTGTGATTCGTACCAGTGGTAACCCATACGCGCATGTCGTGCTTCGTGGTGGTAACGGCAAGCCTAACTATGATGCAGGCTCAGTTGCAGATGCAGAAGCTGCTTTAGCGAAAGCCAAAGTTAGTGGCAAAATTATGATTGACACCAGTCATGCCAATTCAAATAAAGACCCGTACTTACAATCACTTGTTCTTAAAAATATTACTGAACAAATCCTTGACGGCAACAAGTCAATCGTGGGTATTATGGTAGAAAGTCATTTAAAAGGTGGTCGTCAGGATATTCCTGCCAATCTTTGTGACCTTGAATACGGTAAATCTGTTACTGACGGATGTATTGACTGGGATACGACTGAAAAAGTCTTGTTAGAGATGCATGAAGCACTTAAAGATGTCTTGCCGACACGCTAAGTGATTTAAAAACGCCATCTTCAAGATGGCGTTTTCTTTTGAAGGAAATTTTGTCCAATGAATGAAATCGAAAATGCGCTAAGCCACATTGAAAACTTCCAATATATACACGAGCACTTATTTACTTCTGGACAACCTACATCCTCCCAGCTACAAAGTATTAAAGAGTATGGCGTAACCACAGTCATCAATTTGGCACTGACTGATGCATCAAATCATTTAGAACATGAAGACCGTATTTGCTTAGACTTTGGACTAAACTATATTCATGTGCCTATTTCATGGGATACACCTTCAGACGATCAATGTCTTTTGGTCTTAGATATGCTCGATCATTTGGTTCAAGGTCAAACCGTATGGTTACACTGTGCCAAAAACTTTCGTGTCAGTAGCTTAATGTATTTATATCGTCAATATTATATGGATATCGATATGCCAACTGCACAAGAAATGATGCATCAAATTTGGGAACCGAATGAAACATGGACGGGTTTGATCCATGCCGTTGCTTTACAACTCCAAGGTCGTAAAGCAACCAAAGACTTACAACATGCCCTTATCCATCCGGATCATTTCGCGTGAGAAATGAGTACTGTCGCTGTCGATAAAATTCCTTCTTGGCGACCGGTAAATCCTAGTTTTTCGGTCGTTGTTGCTTTCACACTAATTTGTGTCACTTCTACTTGCATGACATCCGCAATGCTTTGACGCATTTCTAAATTGTGTTTCGCCAATTTTGGACGTTCGCACGCCACTGTAATATCAGCATTATTCAACACATAACCCCGGTCTAAAATCAGTTGATATACATGTTTAAGTAATACACGACTATCTGCACCTTTAAATTTTGGGTCGGTATCAGGGAAATGTTGACCAATATCCCCCAAGGCTAAAGCACCCAATAAAGCATCACATAATGCATGCAACACCACATCACCATCTGAATGTGCTTTTAAACCATGTGTATGTGGAATCTGAACGCCCGCAAGAGTAACAAAGTCACCTTCCTCAAATGCATGTACATCCATTCCCTGACCAATACGAATTTGAGCTACCATGGTATAGATCCTTTAGAAAATAATGATTGAAATCTTGTATTCACGCTTTCTATTTCGCTATAGTGTGGGCAAGCGCAACATAGTGAAAGTATAAGCGATCATGCTGTTGAAAACTGATATAAATATCATCAAAAAATTTGGATTGTTTGTTTTCTTGGGTCTCGGTATATCCGCATTGACGCATGCCAATAACATCGACTGTCGTCACGCCACTGGCCAAGCCCAAAAGAACTTTTGTGCTGATGGTTTTTCCGAGCAGCGAGAAAAACTCGACACGCTTTTTCTGACGGCTCAATTGATTACCGATGCCCCCTTGCGTTTATTAGAAGATACTCAACAAATTTGGTACAACCGTGTGCAGCAGTGTAAGACGTTGAATTGCTTTAAGCAGCAATTTGAAATTCGTCATGAAGATTTGAACATTTACACCTCAATGAACCAGAGTTTGACGCAACATTATCTAAAATTTGAAAATGGTCACTTTGCAACATCACCAGTACATTTAAAAGTCCATCAACTCAGTAAAGACAGTATTAAAATTGAAGGCATTGCCTATCGTAATCCGAACAATCGGGTCGAAACGCAAATCATACCTTTCCTTGCCTACACAACACCTGAACAAAAAAGCCAAATTACGGACAATGAAAATGACTGCAAATATCAGTTTATTTACAGTAAAGCCTTACTTTCAGTAAAGACGGATCAAAAAGGTTGTGAGCGTTTTGCGGGTATTTATCGTTTATATGATTAAATTTCAAACAGACCTTCTATCATAAAAAAGCCTCCAAAATAGGAGGCTTTTTAGTTTAAACATTGCGACTAAATAGGATGCGATGCTAAGACTTTCTGGCTAATAATCGCCGCTGTTGCAGCAGATAAAGTCCAGCCTAAATGTCCATGACCGGTATTATAGAAAATGTGATTGCGCTTGCCTGCATCCACCACAGGCATCATATTTGGCATCATTGGACGTAATCCGGCCCAAGGTACAACATGCTCTGTCGATAAATTAAAATTTCGATTCGACCAATCAATTAAGGGCTGAATGCGATCTGCTCGGATATCACGATTGTATCCATTAAACTCTGCTGTTCCAGCAACTCGAAGTCTATCTATACCCAGTCTTGACGTTACAATTTTTGCACTTTCATCCAATAGACTCACCCAAGGTGCATTGGTCTGACTTTGTTCATCATTTAAATTAATCGTAATTGAATAGCCTTTCACAGGATATACATTAACACGATCGCCAAGCTTATTGGCCAATTCATAACTCCCCACACCACCACAGACCACGACAGCATCTGCTTTGAGTACATCTATTTCAGACCTTAAAATATCCATATTTTCAGTGCTTGGCTTTAAATGAATATTCACACCATCAGTATGATGCTCAAAATCAGTGACTTCAAAACCCCAAAGATAATTTACATCATAGCGTTCAGTTGCTTTGGCAAGCTGTGTGGTGAACTTATGAATATCACCGGTTGCATCACCTGGGCAATAAAAGCCGCCGTAATACTCACCCGTTAAACTTGGTTCAATTTGACGAATTTCAGACAAGCTCACAGGATGCCGCTCTAGGCCACCTTCACACAACATGGTATTGACCTGTGTAGCAACATCATAATCATGTTGGTTATGAAAGAAGTGTAAGATTCCGCGTTTTTCCAAATCGAATTGCAGCTGTTCATTTTCCGCAATTTCAAATAAACGTTGCCGAGCCATTAAAGCCAATTTAACGGTTTCATGGGTATTTTCACGATAATTTTTTATATGACCCATAAACTCAAATAGCCATGAGTATTTATGAATATTAAAACTAGGATTAAGCAACAAAGGTGCTGACTTTTGTGACATCCACTTTATGCCTTTAAGCACTGTGGCTTTTTGATTCCAAACTTCTGCATTACATGCTGAAAGTTGCCCGCCATTGGCAAATGAAGTTTCCATGGCTGGATATAAGTGTTTATCTACGACAGTAACTCGATAGCCCAACAGGCCTAATTCATAGGCTGTCGTTACCCCTGTAATTCCTGCACCAATCACTACAATATGACACATATAGGCTCCTTGGAATCATTATTCCTAGATTCGCCCCATCTGTCATTGGTACCTGAGAGCTTTGGTTAATGGTAAATATTAACCTTCCCCTTCGGTGAGTAAGTCCAGCTTACTTCTCTCCAGATTTTCATAATGATTACAGTCCTTTTGCCTGAGAGTTTCCTGGGGGAACTTGCTCCTTCGGCGAGCACATCGCGTGCTTCTCTCCTGCAACCATCGCTATTATTTTTAATCGGCGCTGAATATCTTTTGTGCCTTAATTGATATGAGCAATTTTTATACCAAAATACAAGTGCTTCTTGGGTCAATATTGTTAGCATTTATGCTCTACATTATTTCAATTCCCAATTTCACTATAAAAAACAGTCTAAATGATTGATACAATTCAATATCAGTTAGAATGACAACTCGGTACAGGGTTGATTGACACAATATGGACAAACTTGCCCAATTTGCGGATTTTGCTGAAATCATTGCCACGCATTCGATTGAAGAATTAACGCAGACTGATTTGCTATTGATAGATGCAGAAAAAACGCTACAAAGTTTTTATGCACCATTTGAACACATCAATCTAGATGCAAAGCTAGTCATTGTTGGAATTTGTCCAGGCCAACAACAATGGATAAATGCTTTAGTTGCAGCAAAAGCTAGCATTCAGCAAGGGTTATCCCAAAATCTAATCCTTAATAATGCCAAAACAAGTGGTGCATTTAGCGGTCCTATTCGTAAAAATTTGACCCAGTTATTAGACTATGTTGGCTTACAGCACCATTTAGGCATCACCACCACACAACAACTTTTTACTGAACATCAAGAAATGGTGCAAATGTGCTCCGCGTTACAGCAATGTATTTTGGTCAAAGGCAAAAATTATGCAGGTTCAACGCCTGCGATGCTAAAAAATGATTTTCTGAAACAGCATATACATCACTACTTTATCCCCATGGTTCAACAACTACCAAACGCCCTTTATATCCCCCTTGGTAAAGGTGTAGATGAAGTCCTAAATTACCTTGAACATTTAGGTTATTTAAACGCTCATCAAATTTTAGATGGATTTCCCCATCCTTCAGGAGCAAATGCAGAACGCATCAAATATTTTTTAGGTGAAAAACCGCGCGAGCTGCTTTCAAAACAAACTAATCCAGATCAGATTGACCAAGCCAAAGCTAAGATTTTAGAGAAATTAAAAAACCTTTAAATCTTCAGGTTATATCTATTGAATCAGCTATTAAATTAATTAAATATCAAAATGTTAGTAAAACACGCATTTTCAATAAAACTAGAAAAGTGTGATGTGTTTTACTTTTTTAACTCAATGTGTGATTATGCGTCGAAAATAAATACTGATTTATAACAATAAATGTTCAATGGGAAATAATATGAAATCTTTTCTAGGATTAAGCATCATCACAATCTTGCTGACTGGATGTATCACTGTGCATACAGGGAAACCTGCTGCAACGAAGGAAATAAAATTAAAAGGCGCAAATATCGTTGAAAATACCAAAACAACGAACCGTATTGTTACTCGAGGACAGCTGATATGCGAAGCAGGACAAAGCTGCCCTGAACTTTCAATCGATTGGCAGCCCACTCGTGGAGAATATGCGCTTTCACTGCATCTATATGACCAAAAGCAATTAGAAATGAATGAATTTACTTTTATTGTCGATGGTAAAATTTATTCTTATAGCGTTATTGGGCAAACGGATTATCGCCAGTTAGAGAAATCAAATATTGTTGATTCTTCAAATACTGTGATGGTTCCTGATCGTCTTTTAAAGAACTTCAAAAATGCCAAAAATATTGCGGTCGTGATGTCGACCAATCAAGGTGATATTACCCACTATATGTATAAAAACAATGTAAAATCTGATGCTTATCGTCTATTTTTACGCGCATATACCTAAAAGTAAGTTGACGAATAATGTTCTTATTAGTTTTCCAATTTTAATTGGTTAACGACAAAATTACATGTTCTGCAAACTGTTAAATTTGCAGAACATTGAAAAATTTACTCAATTTGATCTATCCGATATTTACGATCAATGGATATTTTTAACCAAACGAATCAATTCAAGTTGAGTCAAAGGTTCACCAAAACCTTGCCCAACAGGATAATTTTCAGGTTGTTGAATGTTTTGATAACCACAGCGCTGATAAAACTGGATCAACTCCAAACGCACATCAATCACATACATACCAAATTGAGTAAGATTTGGTTTTAAAACGATTGCCTGTTTTTCGGCATACTCCAATAATTGTCGTCCCAATCCACCACCTTGCCATGCGGGATCTATCGCAAATGTACCGATGTCACACGTATTCCCTGTGAATTCAGCACCAATACACCCCACGATCTGTTCTGCATTATTTAACATCACAAACAGTTGAAAATTGTCCGTATTTATTAAATGAAGTAATTGCTGCTGATTTATTCGTTGTCCATCAACAATACCATGTTCAGTCGTCCAACTTTGAACATGTTGCCCACGGTAGGCATGATTTATCAATCTTTCTAAGTTTTCTATGTCATTTGCTTTTGCTAGTCGTATTTGCATTCTATTTCTTCTATATTTTCTTCAGTGTAAAAAAGACCAGACATGTGTCTGGTCTTTTAGAAAGGTGCTATTTTTGCTAACCCTTGGCAAAGGAATTAAGTCGAATTACTTCGGCTCAATCGGTGCAAATGGTGCAACCACTTCGGCATTTTGTGCACGGTTACGCATGAAGTGATCCATCAACACAATCGCAAGCATTGCTTCTGCAATCGGTGTCGCACGCACACCCACACATGGGTCATGGCGACCTTTAGTCAATACATCCGTATCTTCACGGTTTATATTGATTGTTTTACCTGGTGTCGTGATTGACGCTGTAGGTTTTAATGCAATCGCCACACGAATGTCTTGACCGCTTGAAATACCACCTAAAATACCACCTGCATGATTTGCTAAGAAACCATCAGTTGTCAGCTCATCACGGGTTTCATGACCAAACTGTTCAGCTACACCAAAACCATCGCCAATTTCAACGCCTTTGACTGCATTAATCGACATCATTGCATGTGCAATATCTGCATCTAAGCGATCAAATACTGGCTCGCCCCAACCCACTGGGACTTTAGAAGCAATAATTTCAAGTTTTGCACCACAGCTTGTACCTTGCTCACGTAGTGAAGTGACTAGCGCTTCAAAACGTGACACAGCATCGGCATCACCACAGAAGAATGGATTATTTGGAACTTCATTCCAATCCAATTTTTCCGCTTTTTCAGTCCCGATTTGTGTCACATGGCCACGAATTTCAATCCCAAATTTTTCAAGAAGAAATTTCTTCGCAATTGCACCCGCAGCAACACGCATCGCTGTTTCACGAGCGCTTGAACGACCGCCACCACGATAGTCACGGAAACCATACTTTTGCGTATAAGTATAATCAGCATGACCTGGACGGAAAGTCTGTGCAATATTGCCATAATCTTTAGACTTTTGATCTGTATTACGGATCAAAAGACCAATCGAAGTACCTGTGGTTTTACCCTCAAATACGCCTGAAAAAATTTCAACTTCATCAGGTTCTTTACGCTGAGTTGCAAACTTCGATGTCCCTGGCTTACGACGGTCTAAGTCTTTTTGCAAATCTGCTTCAGACAGTTCAATACCCGGTGGAACCCCATCCACGATGGCCATAAGACCAACGCCATGAGATTCACCACAAGTCGTTACACGGAAGAGTTGCCCTATACTATTACCTGCCATGTCAAACGACTCCTTATGCTTGAACAGATTGAATAAATAAATCGCGGTATTCGCGGCACTGTGCAGCGGTTAAAGCAAAGATACCTGTGCCACCTTTTTGGAACTGCAACCAGTAGAAATCAACTGTGTTGAAGTTTTGACGCATAGCCCATTCAGAGTTACCCACTTCAATCACGATTAAACCATCTTCAGTCAGGTAATCTGCAGCTTGTGCGAGCATTTTACGAACAAGGTCTAAACCGTCTTGACCCGCAGCCAATGCCATTTCTGGCTCATGGTGGAATTCATCAGGTAAATCCGCCATGTCTTCAGCATCAACATATGGTGGATTTGAAACGATTAAATCATATTGATTTTCAGCAGGGATTTTTGCGAATAAATCAGACTCAAGTAATGCCACTTGATATTGTTTATTGTGGTGTTCGCAGTTAATTTGCGCCACTTCAAGAGCATCTTTAGATAAATCTGTCGCATCCACTTCTGAATCTGGGAAAGCATAAGCCAAAGCAATTGCAATACAACCAGAACCCGTACACATATCTAAAATACGTTGTGGTGTTTTGGGACTTGGATTTTCAGGCAAGTTATTGACTGCTGCACCCATTTCACCATTTTCACCTAAACAATAAGGTGCAAAACGATTTTCAATAAGTTCTGCAATTGGTGAACGTGGAATTAGCACACGCTCATCAACATAAAATGGCTTACCAAAGAAATAAGAGAGATTTAATAAATAAGAAGTCGGCACTTTTTCATTAATACGACGTTCTAATAATGCTAAAAATTCTGCTGCTTCACTTGGCAAAACTTTCGCATCTAAAATTTCTGCATCAGCATTCCAGTCTAATGACAGTGTTTGTAACACCAAAGCTGAACTTTCTGCAAAATAGTCTTCTGTACCTTGACCTAAGTGGGCATCATATTGACGTAAAGCTGTTACCCCAAAACGGATATAATCTCGAATTGTTGTTAAATTTTCAGCTGCTTCCTGTAAATGTTCAGGGCTAATAGTCGGTCGATCCACTTAAGGCGTCTCCAGTTCATAATTTTTAAAACGCCCTATGATACCTTGTTTTAAGCGCATTTATAATATTTATAAGCCTTTATTCACTTTCACTATGACATTCATTGATGATTCATTTGCAAGAGATCTGGCAACGGGAACATTCCATTAGAAATTATTGTTCAATTTTTTCAATGTAGCTCCTATGGTGAACGGTATTCTAGTTTTCAAATACTTTTTACAAGGGTAAAACTGATTAAAGCTCAATTGTTTATGATTTTTTACTTGATCAATGTCTTTTATTTCATAAAATTACCCTCATACATTTTAGTAGATTTAACACTGCGGAGCTCCAATGAGCTACAAGCACAACAACCTAATGGCAATGCGTCAAAGCTATTGGGATGATACACAGTCACAGAAAGTCAAATTAGAGAAACAGTATTTTCAGCAATTGTTGGTAGAACATAATGTTTTTCCAAATGCTACTTTAGAAAATGCGCGTACCCTATTTTTTAGCTTACCAAGCATCATTATTGTAAAAGGTTATGCTTTGGGCTTTACCAATGAGTCGGTACAAAAGTTAATTCACCAACATATCGAATCCCACAAAGCCGCGTTGATGCAAAATGACACGGTTAAAATCAAATTCAGGCTTTAAATATATGCCATTTTGTCGAATTAATGTACTGATTACTTAGGTTTGCATATAGTTACTACATATTCAGTAAGTTGAACTATTTTAATACGTTAAGAAACGCTAAAATTGGATACAATATATTTTTCTGCGAATAGCTGATTACAGGATTTATTTTACATGTCAGATCAGAACGATAAGCTTAAACAGTTAAAAACTTCCTCTATGGATCGTCGCTTATCTATCGCTAAGGCATCCTTACTTGCTGGTACTCGCTGGGCAGCATCAAACGCAACCTCTATTTTCTCAAATGAAGAAGAAAAAGAGAGAAAGCGCAAAAAAGCCATGAAAGACCAAGCCGAGTACTTAGTCGCAGAAATTGGAAAACTTAAAGGCTCAATTGTTAAAATTGGTCAAATGATGGCGCTTTATGGTGAACACTTTCTCCCTGAAGAAATTACTCAAGCCCTCAACACACTGAACAACCAAACCGTTGCCCTTGCATGGCCTGCCATTAAAGTTCAATTACAAAACCAATTGGGTTCTAAACTCGATGACCTTGTGATTGATCATGAACCTCTAGGTACTGCATCTTTGGCACAAGTCCATCGTGCAAAACGTAAATCTGATGGTTTGGAACTGGTTTTAAAAATTCAATATCCGGGTGTCGCTGATGCGATAGACTCCGATATGAATTTGTTTAAAAACATGCTGAAATTAACTCGCATGGTGCCGCAAACCCGTGAATTTGATCAGTGGTTTGATGAAGTGCGTGAAATGATGCACCGTGAAGTGAACTATAAAATTGAAGCTGAAACCACACGTCGTTTCGGCGCTCGTTTAAAAGAAGATCCACGTTATATCGTTCCTCAAATTATTGATGGCTATTCAACCAATCAAGTGTTGTGTATGACCTTTGAGCGCGGTGTGCCCATTAACAGCCCTGTGATGCTGTCTTTACCACAAGATCGTCGTAATGCCTTAGGTGAAGCTTCACTTGAAATTGCAGTACGTGAAATTTTTGAATGGGGTGAAATGCAAACTGACCCGAATTTTGGTAATTACTTAGTTCGTTTAGGAAATGGTACTGACGTTTTGGATAAAATTGTACTGTTAGACTTCGGTGCTATTCGTCAATTTGATGAACATTTACTCGGAGTTGCACGGCATTTAATTACAGCGGGTTATAACCACAGTTCAGAGCAAATGGTTCAAGCCATGACTGGTTATGAGTTCTTTGACGGTATTCCGCAAAGCATCAAACCCGACATGGCAAAAGTATTTTTACTCGCTACCGAAGCATTTAGTAGCTTAGATAATAATCCTGAAATTCCTGCTGGTGTAATGGATGAGCAACATCGTTATGATTGGAAAAAGAGCCAATTACATAGCCGTGTGATGCAACAAGCCTCTAAGTCGATGGCATCTCGCTATTTCTCCGTTCCACCCAAAGAATTTATGTTTATTAGCCGTAAATTTATCGGGGCTTATACATTTATGACGGTCATTGAAGCCAAAACCAATGTTCGTCGTATGATTCAAAAATATCTATAAATCTTATATTCAGCTCAACTCGACTTGATTGGTAATATGTCAATCAAGTCAATTTTAAACTTACACACCACTCCTCATCTTTAACAAAGTTTATATTTATCAATTATTTAATTCATTAAAATATTTTAATTTACCGTTTATCTTTGACAATCATCCATGTCACTTATGACATGGTTTTTCATGAGCATGCATGTCAGCATAAAAAAAGCATTATGCACATGGAAAACAAAAAATGACGAATATGGTAAATAAAGCCCAAGGACTTGGACTCTCACTACTCACTAAACTTGCGGGAAGTGATGTACTGGACCAATTTAAACTCCGTAAATTTGTTGAAAAATCCTTATATCAAAGTTCGAAAGCGGGTTTTAAAACCTTAAGTCACACACAAAAAGCCTTTAAAAAAAATAATGACCTGCATAAGCAACGTTTACCAAATCAACAAAAATCATTGTTCGATTTAAATTTGACAGAAGAACAGCAAATGACTGCTGATGCGATGCAGCAATTTGCTGCAGAAGTCTTATATCCACTGGCACATCAGGCCGACCAAGATGAAAAGTTTCCACCGCAATTATGGAAACATATACAAGATTTAGGACTGAATTATTATGCTTTACCTGAAGATTTAGGCGGTGTTGCGGCAGAAAAAAATATTGTCAGTAACATCCTGATCGCTGAACATTTAGCTGCAGGTGATTTCAGTCTGACCGCTGGGTTACTCTCGACCTTTAGTTGTATTAATGCAATCACACAATGGGGTTCAGAATCGGTTCAATCCACCTACCTTCCCGTCTTTGCTGAAGACTCAGAGATTATTGCAACATTTGCAGTGCAAGAAAATACACCCGCATTTAATCCTTACCAATTAAAAACCCGTGCAGTAGCCGATGGCTCAAACTATAAAATTACCGGTGAAAAAACCATAGTGCTCTTAGGTGAACATGCAGATGTATTGTTGGTTACAGCAATGCTCAACGGACAACCTGAAGTGTTCGTGGTGAATCGTGACGAAACGATCCGTTCCAAAAAATCGCCTGCCATGGGTCTAAAAGCGACTGAGACCGTGACCTTAAAGTTTGAGCAAACCGCTGCGCAGCGTCTAGGAGATGATGATTTTGATTATTCTGCGTTCATCGACCTAGGTAATTTGATGTGGTGCGCCATGGCCGTTGGAACTGCCACAGCCCTCAAAAAATATTGTATCCAATATGCCAATGAACGAACTGCTTTTGGTGAACCTATTTCACATCGTCAAAGTGTAGCTTTTATGATTGCCGATATGGCAATTGAAATCGATGCTATGCATATGCTTATTCTAAACGCTGCAAGCCTTGCAGAATCAGGGAAATCATTTCATCGTGAAGCATATTTAGCTCGCATATTATGTGCTGAAAAAGCTATGAAAATTGGAACGGATGGCGTACAAATTTTGGGCGGTCATGGTTTCACCAAAGAACATCCTGTAGAGCGTTGGTATCGTGATCTACGTGCGACAGCAATTATACATTCTGGCCTGCATGCCTAAATCACATAACAAAAATAAAGGATCTCGCGATGAACTTACAAAATCCAAAAAAGTTTAAATTATTAATCGATCAAGCTCATGAAGTGGCTTTAAATGTACTGCGTCCAATATCTCGTAAATACGATAAAGCTGAACATGCCTATCCCAAAGAACTCGATATGTTGGCCTCGGTAGTCGATGGCATGAACGAAGGTGGCGATGGCATGAATGCAGGTGCAGCAGTCAACAAACGCGGCGATGTCGATACGGGTAATAAAAATGGCATCAATATGTCTACTGCCCTAAGCATAATTGAAATGTGTTATGGCGATACTGGACTGTTACTGAGTATGCCACGACAAGGCTTAGGAAACTCTGCCATAGCTGCAGTTGCAAATGATGAACAGCTTGAACGTTTTAATGGCACATGGGCAGCGATGGCGATCACCGAACCAAATTGCGGTTCAGACTCTGCAGCGATACGTACGACAGCAACACAAGACGGAGATGATTACATTTTAAATGGTGAAAAAATTTTTGTAACTTCAGGTGAACGTGCGGATGCTATCGTTGTTTGGGCTACCCTAGATAAAAAATTGGTCCGCGCTGCTATTAAATCATTTGTGGTTGAAAAAGGCACGCCAGGCATGACTGTTGAACGCCTTGAACATAAACTTGGCATTAAGGCATCAGATACAGCCGCGATTAGTTTTGTAGATTGCCGTGTACCCGCAACAAATTTATTGGGCAATGCTGAAATAGATGTAGCAAAAGGCTTTGCTGGTGTTATGGAAACCTTTGATAATACCCGCCCTCTCGTTGCTGCTATGGCTATTGGATGTGCTAAAGCATCACTAGAGAGGATCAAAGAAATATTTAAAGATGAGTTAGATGAGCATTACATAACTCCATCTCTACAATGTTCCAATATTGCAGCACAAATATATCGCATGGAAGCAGACTGGGAGGCAGCTCGTTTACTCATGCTAAAAGCAGCATGGATGGCGGACAATAAAAAGCCTAACTCCCGTGAAGCATCAATTGCCAAAGCCAAGGCAGGACGTGTTGGAAATGACATTACGCTAAAGTGTGTTGAGCTCGCAGCAGCTGTAGGATATAACGAAGATGAATTACTGGAAAAATGGGCGCGAGATTCAAAAATTTTAGATATTTTTGAAGGTACTCAACAAATACAACAACTCATTATCGCACGACGTGAATTAGGTAAAAGCTCGAGTGAATTAAAATAAATGCCCGTTTAATTCAGCGATTATTTATATTGAGATGGATTTCTACCTATTAAAGGTATATAAACAATCCATCTCAATATTCTATATTTATCATGTTCTTCATCCGCCAAATTCAAGAAAAAGATAATTCAGCTATTGCAGCAATAATTCGTAAAGTTTCTCAAGAATTTGGCTTAGCTGCTGAGTCAGGTTTTGCTGTCGCAGATCCGATCTTAGATAATCTAAGTCAAGTCTATGCAAATCAAAACTCACACTATTGGGTAATTGAAGATGAAAATGGTCAGATTTTCGGTGGCGGTGGAATATCACCTTTAAAGGGTGATGCAACACTACTAGAAATACAAAAAATGTATTTTTTACCTGAACTACGCGGGCATGGCTTTGCACAAAAAATATTAGAACAATGTTTTACATTTGCAAAAACACAGCAATTTCAAGCCTGCTATTTAGAAACTACGCAATCTTTATGGCAAGCTGTTAAATTATATGAGAAATTAGGCTTTGAACACCTAGTAAGCCCTAGAGGCAATACAGGACACAGCCAAGCATGTGAAATTTGGATGCTTAAAAGGCTTTAAATTATCAATTTGCATTGCGAATAAATTACTTTAATTTCCTTAATGAACCAAACTAATTTCAATCTACAATTCCATACTAGAGGAACAGTTTTATTCAAAAATTGTTCCTCTTATATTATTAATTCTATATTAAATGCCGATATCGCATAATTTATAAGCAAATTTTACAATTTCACCATAAGGATATATTACAGTCAAACTTGACGTGAAAATGAAGACTTAATAATATCGGTTCAATTTATGCATTTGATGGTTTTTTATTTTGTTTAAGCACGTTCAATTCAATAATAATATGACTCAGATCTTGTCAAAAAAACGCTTAATTAATTTCATGAGCATTTTTGTCACTACAACAATACTTGCAGGCTGCTCTTCACTGGGTGGAGGTTCTGTATCTAAACGTGCTTCAAAATTATCAACGGGTATTCAAAAAGCCTATGCTGTTCATCCCGATACAGCAAATCGTGTTTCACCCTATATTATTCAATCAGCAGATCAATATGAATTAGATCCATTATTAATCGCTGCTGTTATTCGCCAAGAATCAACTTTTAGACCAACAGTAGTCTCACCTGCTGGTGCAGTCGGCTTAACTCAAGTCATGCCTCGCTACTGGCAAGCCACTTGTCCTGGTGATTTGTCTGACGAATTAACCAATATTAACTGTGGATCTTTTATTTTGACCAAATATAAGAATTCATCTGGAAGTATGCCTAAAGCACTTGCTTATTATAATGTTGGTCCAACTGCTTACAATTCAAATCGACAAATGAAGAAACAAGGTAAACGTTATGCAAAGCAAGTTGAGGAGCATCAAAAAAATCTAAAAAATGCCTTGTAAGCTGACAACAGTTCAGTCCTATTTTTAGTAGGATTGAACTTTTAAAAGTAAAACACATTTAATTCTATTTATTTGTTTTATATCACATTATTAAAAATAATTAAATATTATATGTTACTTTTAAATGAATATTAAACGAACAAACAGAATTCTTGTTTAATACCCTTTTTATATAAGACCATATTTTTAATATATTAAAAATATAAAATAATACATTAAACCTATTAATAAAAAAATTATAAAAAACAATGCACTTAAATATGATTTATTTTCTTGATTAGAAAAAATAGTTTAAACATTCTACACAATAAGGCCAATCTAAAATTTTAAAAAATTTATTCATATTTTTTTACTTTATTTATTCTTAACAATAATCAACCACCTAATATTTATCAGTATTGTTTATTCAATGGATTTAGCTAATATCTTACACATCAGTAAAAATAAATTACTGACTAATATATAAATTATTGGGGTTAATAATGGCTAAATTATCTTTAAATGGATTAACTGAAATTGACGGTTTTGTTGCTGCTGCATTGGTTGATAGTGATAGTGGTTTAGCTTTGGCTACACAAGGTAATAACGAAGTCGACTTAGAGTTAGCTGCTGCTGGTAATACCGAAGTTGTTCGTTCAAAGCGGAAAGTTGCTAAAGCATTGAATCTTAATGATTCAATTGAAGACATTTTAATTACTTTAGGTAAACAATATCACTTAATTCGCCCACTCGATTCAAATGAAGATTTATTCTTATATCTAGTGTTAGACCGTAGTAAATCAAATCTTGCTATGGCACGCCATGAACTTAAACGTTTTGAAAAAGAATTAGATTTTTCTTAATACAAAACTGGGTTATTTCATTTGAAATAGCCCGTTTTCACGGACTTCATCATGAATAACACACTATATATTTCTGTCTTTGGCTTAAATCTAAATGTTATCAATGAAATTAAATCTATTATTTCAAAAAAACTATCCGAATTTTTTACAATAAATTGGACACATATCGCTGATTCAAAATTACAAGTACTATTAATCAATGAGGACTTTATTGATTTGCCCAATATCACTAAAATTAAACATGATGATTTAATCATATTGAAGCTAAAAAAAAATGAATTAAATGCTAATGAAATTAAGCAAGATACTCTTTTTTTACCCTTAACAAATACAAATCATTTTGAAGATTGGTTAGAACATAATGTATTACTACGTTTCAGCAATACCCAGCAAGTTCGTACACTCTCACAACCCATTACAGATGTTGATTACAAATTAAGTCATCTACAAATTGCTGACACCTTTTCTCAAATAGAAAATCACCAACGACTTCTCCTTGTATTAGATAATAAGCCCATTGCGTTAATTGATAACCTCAGCAATGAATTTTGGGTAAAACAAAATATTCAAATCATGCAAAAATCCGAACTTTCACTCATACCAGCCGATATCAATAGTGTTGTCAGTTTTAAATACAGTTCGAAATCATGCAATCTACAACAAGGATTATGGCAGTTTGTCTGGGATTATGTTGGATATGAAACCCCTGTATTTACAAAGCACTATAAACTTCTTCATTGGCCACAACCTATAAATTGTGTTGAACGTAAATCTTTACTCAAAATATCCGCATTTTTTATGGAAGGTAGCTCAACACAATATATCTCTGAACAAATGCATTTAAACCATAATTTTATTAATCGTTATCTATTTGCTTGTCACAGTGCAAATATCATTATTGAAATACCAGCTATGGCAACCGTCTTCCATAGCCAACAAAATGCGATTGAAGCATCTAAGCCATTACAGAATTTTTTCCGTAGTCTTAGAAAAAAACTAGGAATTTGAAAATTTAATATGATTTTACAGCAATTCAAAATCGTCTTTGCCGGAACCATGGGTGCTGGAAAAACAACCGCTATACAAAGTATTTCTGATATTCCAGTGCTCAACACAGAGGCACTCAATACTGATCTACACGCACATCAAAAAATGCTGACTACAGTTGGGATTGATTATGGTGAGCTCACATTAACAGATGGAACTAAACTCGGGCTATACGGGACACCTGGCCAAGAGCGATTTAACTTTATATGGAATACAATTTGCCAAGGTGCAATTGGTACAATTATTTTGATTGATCATACACATGACAATCCTATTCAACAACTGAATGACTATTTAAAATATTTTTCTGAAAGCAATGAAAATATTATTATTGCGATCACTCATTTAGATAGTACACAGCATCAATCAACTAAACTGTATAAAGATTGGCAAGATCAACAACAATTACATCATCCAATTTTTTATATTGATGCGAGAAAAAAAACTGACATTCTTTTTATTCTTGAAGCTCTCATTACTAAAGCAGAAGTTCAACTTGCTATTTAAGGTTAAAATATTATGAGTTTATCTAGACATATGACTCGCTCAGCACCACAACAGCTTATTGAGCATGCACATAATCTGATGAAAGACTTAATTATGGATGTTTCTGGTATTGAATATACCATGCTTTGTTCAACAGATGGCTTTGAACTGACGTCGATACAAAAGAAGAATATCGAAAATTCGGGTAAGCTCGCAGCTGTGAGTAGTTCAATATTAGCGATGATACAAGCATTTACGAAAGAAATTAATTTAGTGGGTTGTCAAACTATTACCTTAGATGCTGAAAATGGAAAAGCCTTACTAACTGCGATATCCCATCCTCAACATCCTATGATATTAGTTATCTTAACATCACAAAATGTGTTATTAGGACAATTGTTATATGCTTTAAGAAAAGCAAGTGAAGAACTTAGCCAATATCAAATGCTAAGCACATCATAAAAATCTGAGAGTATTTATTTCATAGATTGACGCATTTTTTCTTCATCAAAATATTGAGCAAAAGAAGAAATTCTCTTTTCAACTGCAGGATTTTGCATTAAGTTTTCTGCTGCACGATTACCTAATAACTCGAATGCTTTACCTAAAGCATTCGTGCCCTCATTTTCAGTTACCGCTTTAATTTCTGCATTACACCGCGTAGTAAAAAGATCCTGAAATAATACAGCCATGTTTTTATCAATTTTTTGCATTTCTGCATCTGTCACTTTGCTATATTTAGAAATTGCAGGATGTGATGAAAAAGCTAAATAGATCCAAGTTGTTAAATTCTGATTTTCTTCTGCAGAAATTTTATTTACGAGGCATTCGCTTAATTTATCTTGATATTCTCCAGCAGTAACACCAAATGAACTTAATGCAACAAGACTTGTAATAAGTATTTTTTTGAATGACATTTATAATAGCCTTATGAATAAAATTATATATTTCCATTTTATTATATTTGTATAAAATCTACATTAGCAATTTTTCTTAATTTTTTATTAGTATTCAATAATTAATTTTATTCAATATCTAGAAATCAATTTTTTTACCAAATCTATTCGATATTATATCCATTACCTTCTTTTAACCTACCCTTTTATAGCAATCTCATACCGTTTCTTAAATGGCTTTTTAATCTGACACAACAAGAGTGCTGATAATTTTTTTCTACTCATTTTTACTTTATTTCTAATTTACTTTATTTCTAATAAAAACTCAGGATTTATTATATCTCCCAGCCACTTAAAATCCTCTCATAAATTTCCCACATAAAAAAACACCCCCTGACTCTTTGAATCAGGGGGTGTTTAGAATAATGAGCTGGCGATGACTTACTCTCACATGGGTAACCCCACACTACCATCAGCGCTAAGAGGTTTCACTTCTGAGTTCGGGAAGGGATC
>NZ_NEGG01000012.1 GCF_002135295.1 Acinetobacter sp. ANC 5054
TATATTACGCTTTCTTTTCAGAAAGTCAACTAGCAAATCAAATTATTTTAAACTTTCTTAACAAAACCCAATCTAAACACTTCGTGCTAAGTTGCTGTTTTATCAGAAGTTTTAATCTTCATTACCGCCGATGGATGTGCATTCTACAGCATTTCAGTACCGTTGCAACACCTATTTTTAAATATTTCTTTCGAGCGGGTGTTTTTTACTCAAATTACATTTTTTTATTCAATTTTTAATCAAATTTGCTTTAATAGTAATTATTCAAGATTATTTGAACGTTTTTACTTATGATACGGCAAACACTTTTGCTGAGTTAAAAGCGTCAGGACACAATATGCGCCATACTTCTTTTTTATATGCTGGGTTACTGTCTTTTGCTGTAACAGTTCCAGCATTTGCAAATGACGAACCTGCTATAGAAGCTGATAACAGTTCAGAATCTGCCAATAAATCTAAAACACAACAACTTGCGCATACTGCGATGGTCAAATCATCAGAAGTTGCAAAAAAATTATCTATTAATGCGAATGCTGCACAGTCAGACGAAGATAAAGATCCTTTTCAACCCTTAAACCGTCAGGTTTATGCGTTTAATGATTATTTAGATACACATGTCGCACGCCCACTTGCCATTCAATATGTCAAGAAAACACCTCAAGATATGCGTGAATCTTATCGTTCTTTTCGTAAAAACTTGGGTGAGCCTTGGAATGCATTTAATCAGCTTATTCAAGGTCGCCCATCTCGCGCCGCAAAAACATTAGGCCGTTTTACTGTTAATACCTTAACCACACTTGGTTTTGCCGACCCAGCAAGTCGTTTAGGCTTAACATCTGAAGATGAAAACTTTGGTGCGACTTTAGGATACTATGGTATTCCTTCTGGGCCTTATATTGTTTTGCCCGTACTCGGTCCGAGTACCATTCGTCAAAGCATCGGCTTGGCTGTAGATAGTCAAGGCCGCCCTCAAAAATATATGTTAGATGGACATGATGCAGCATATTGGTCAGAGCAAGCTTTACGTGGGATAGATGCTCGTTCACAGCTACTTGATATTGAAGGCGCTTTACAAGGTGACCGATATTCGCAAATTCGTGACTTTTATCTACAACGTTTAAGTTATTCAATTGCAGAAAAGAAAGGCATTGCTGAAGAAAACCTTTTTATTAGTGATGATGATGAAACCTTTGAGGACGATGAAGATAATTCAACCGATACTTCAACTGATGATTCAACCAATGAGTCTACTGAAAATCCAGATGACAATATCGATGACGAGACTGATACCGATATTGTAAATTAAATAATTTTTTCAATTGGCTGGTATGGTTTTTCCCTCCAGCCTTGTTTTGCTTGTTATAGTACGTTTATTCATTATCAAAGGATTCATCTGATTCTTTATGTATTTCATTCAACCTACTCGTGATATTCCGTATTTAGATCAAGTACTTGATACACTTCCGAGTGTTCAAATGATTCACATTGAAGATCTAGACCTATACGATCCAACTATTATTGCTATTGCAGATGTTGCTGATTATTTAAACCATCAGTGGACGATTCCAACTATTGTTCTGGCTTTTGAAAATGAAGGCGCGGCATTGGCGCAAGCATGGCAACAAGGTGCACTAGCTGGCTGGGTATGGAACCATTTACCTGAAAATTTACAAGATGCTTTGATTAAGATTGATGCTCAATATAAACGTAATCAGGATAGCCGAGATTTGCCGTCGGCAGCAGAATTACAAAAGCGTTTATTACCCAATCCCATTGAATTGCAAAATTATAAAGTCGAAACTTTCTTTCAACCATCTGCATATTTATCTGGCGATTGGTACGATTATTGGAAAATTAGCGACAAAGAAATCATTTTCTATTTAGCCGATGTTTCAGGACATGGTGTGACAAGTAGTTTATTGACTTCATGGATGGCAGCGTTCCATGGGCGCTCAAAAACCCCACGTGAGTTAATCAAAAAACTGAATGGCATGTTGGTTCAGGAAAATATTGAAAAGCATATCACCATGATTGCGGGTACATTAAATCTCGAAACGCATGTTTTAAAGTGGTCAAGTGCTGGACACTATCCTCCTGCAATTTTATTTGAACCGGGCTTACCCGCTAAAATTTTAAATACCAGTAGTTTTCCGCTTGGCTTGACTGAAGATCTAGAAGTTGAAGAGTTTGAATTTACCTTAAATCGCTACTCACGCTTTGTAATTTGCTCAGATGGTGCACTCGAACCTTTTGATGGCGGACTGAATGAACAACTTGGTCAATTGGTTTATCATTTGCAAAATCAATCATTTCAGGCACCTGACCATGTTGCCGATGATATTGCCATTTTAAGTTTACGTCGAATCAATTAACCCTAAAATCAATAATTTAACCACATAAGACTTTCTTACGATACTCACCCACTTGAGTAAGCGTTGGCCCTATGGGATAATTTACTATCCTTCTCTGCAAATGGCATTTATATGTCAACAGGTCATGTTGAATATGCAAGCTTGAACGGAACGCATATTTTTAAGCTCATTGGCGAAGTGCGTGCCCAATCTTGTATTAGTCTAGACAAATTACTGAACAAAATTGAACAGCAACAAAATGTAGTTGGTGCAATCGTTGATTTAACCCAAACGACATTTATTGATAGTACCGTTCTCGGCATTCTTGCCAAGCTTGGTTTGAAACTGAAACAAGTTCATCATATCCAAGCGGTTATGCTGTCTACAAATTCTGATATTTCAACGCTTGCAAATAGCATGGGCTTGGGTCAGGTGTTTGTCATCTTAAATTACTGTGGTGATCCAAGTGTATGCACGCGTGCGCTCATGGAAGAACACATCACACATAGCAACATGCTAAATACAGTTTTAGATGCGCATAAAACGCTGATGAAGCTAAATGACAGCAATCAAAATATGTTTGAGCCTTTGGTGAAGCAACTGCAAAAAGAGCAGGAAAATCTTGACCAAACAAGCCAGCAAAAAGCTTAATTCATAATAAAAAGAATGGATATACTCGCCTCATGCCTTTAGTTTCCGTTGCACAAATGAATTCACAAAATGACATTGAAGAAAACTTCAAAGTGATTGAATCGTTGATGCAACAAAGTCAGGCGCAAGGCGCGAGTCTCATTGTGTTTCCTGAGAATTTTGTATGTTTTGCTGCTGGAAAACAGCGTGAAACTGCCGCTCAGTTTGAAAGTATTCAACAACGTTTGGAACAACTGGCACACCAATATCAACTATGGATTGTTGCGGGCACACTACCGTGCCCTTTTCGCCCTGACGGTTCAGTGATTCAAGATGGTCGTGTTCGTACTGTAAGCTTATGTATTAGCCCAGAAAAAACTGAAGCACGCTATGACAAGATTCACCTCTTTGATGTGCAAGTCGGTGATGCTGTAGGGGGTTATCAAGAATCTAAATTTTTTGAACCCGGCACAGATCTTGTCGTTGCCAATACCCCTTTTGGCAATATTGGTTTGATCGTCTGCTATGACCTTCGATTCCCAGAACTTGCACTGAAACTACGTACAAAAGGCGCGAATATTTTGACTGCGCCTGCAGCATTTACTTACACCACAGGGGAAATGCACTGGCAACTGCTTTTACAAGCACGAGCAATGGATACCCAATGTGCTGTTTTAGGTTCTGCGCAACAAGGTTGGCATGGAGAAAAGCGTCAAACTTGGGGACATACGGGCGCAGCCAATAGCCATGGTCAAATACAAAATATCATTCAGACCGAAGGTGCTGGCTTAATTACCGTACCATTTGATTTGTTGGAACAAACAAAAATCCGTGAATCGATGCCACTGATGCAACATCGTGTTTTAGTGCAATACTAAATTTCAAAGCGTTGTATTGATTAAAATTACAAAAAAACTGAATATTAATTAAGCAAAATCCCACACGATAAGGTTCTAAGCAATCATCATAGGGATTACAAAAAATGACTTTAGAAAAAGCTGTTTATACTGCCCATGCCAAAGCAACAGGTGGCCGCGATGGTCGTGCAACGACTTCTGACGGTCATTTAGATGTACAACTTGCCGTGCCTAAAATTATGGGGGGCACAGGCAATGGAACCAATCCAGAACAATTATTTGCTGCGGGTTACTCTGCCTGCTTTTTAGGTGCAATGAAATTTGTGTCAAACCGAGACAAACTCAATATACCCAAAGATGCGTATGTTGAAGGCGATGTCGGGATTGGTCCGATTCCAACAGGATTCGGGATTGAGGTTACTTTAAATATTCACCTAGAAGGGATGGATGCAGCTGAAGCGAAAAAGCTAGTCGATGCGGCGCATATTGTCTGTCCATACTCCAATGCCACACGTAATAACATTAATGTAACGCTGAATATTGTGACCGAATAAATCATCCGATCTATTATAAAGCTTGAGCACTTCTGGTTTAAACCAATAACAAGGGGTGCTCATTATCAAATATCATTCCAAGTTTGCATTATTCATCATCGTTCATTGAAAGCAGATACGTTAAATCTCTAATTCTCAAATGCTTTAAATCTTGTTAAAATAAAACTGATTCTCATTTACGTTTTTTGTGCTTCTTATGCTTTTACTCAAACCTCTCCTTGTCACTTCTTTATTATTGAGTATTTCAAGTTTGTCTTTTGCCGAACTCACTATTTCTGAAAAAGTTCGCCCACTGATCAACTCTCAGGTTAATCCCAATATTCAACGTTTAGATATTCCACCTACACCTGGAAATATTTCTTTACCGTCTTTTGGTCAAGGTATTATTGGCTGGGGCACAGGTCCTGACGGTGCAGAAGCGCGCTTAAACAACATCACCAAAGCTGACGTTGATAAGCTCAAAACGCAAAATGTGACTTTAGAAATGATTGAGACTTGGCAGAAGTTTTATGAAAATGAAACCCAGCGCAATGGTGGCAACCCCACTGCTCCATTTCGCGCACAATTGATGAAAAAAATAGTTAGTTTGTGGTAATGCTCGTATTCAAAATAGCTCACGAAAGTGGGCTATTTTTCTAATATCAAACAATAAAAATCGACTTATCAAATCATGTTTAAAATTAAAAAAAACGTTATATTGAGCCATCTAAAAATATTAATCATAAAAAACTTAATTGATTAAAAGACTTAAAATGAAAAAAATCTTTTCAATATTCACGATCAGTCTTGCACTTACAGCATGTAACCAAACACCTACCGCTGATTTTTCAGGAGAATGGAAACAAATCCCTGAAACTGACAGTCTGCGTAAATTAACGATTTCAAAACAAGACGATGAATATCAAATTAAAGATGAGTTTTGGCTTAATAAAAATAATACTGAACGTACATCAAGTGCGGCTTCAGGCCTCGCTGAACAAGATCATGAGGTCTTAAAATACAAAGATAGTCAACAGATTGAACTTAAACTGACCGATGCAACGCATCTCACCCTAACAGACAGAGAATATGATGCTGTCATTCATTTTGAGAAAATAAACTAATTAGAAAAAGCCCCGAAATTTTTCAACGATTTCGAGGCTTTCTTATCAGACTGACTTTCTTCTAAAAACTTTTATTCAGCAGCTTCGTTCGTTACACGTAAAACCTCTTCCAGCGTTGTTTTCCCTGCGAGCACTTTACGTAATCCATCATCACGAATTGAACCTGCACTTTCTCGCACATGATTTTCCAATTCAAATTCAGCCGCATTACTATGGATCAAACGACGCGTGTGCTCATCAATCGGAACAATTTCATAGATTGCCGTACGGCCAGTAAAGCCCGTATGCGAACATTGTTCACAGCCTTTGGGTTGCGGTAGTTGTAAATCAGCCGAGGTATCAAGATGTTTGAATAACGCTTTTTCAAAATCATCTGCAATGTGCCACGTTGCACAGTGTCGGCATAAGGTTCGCACAAGTCGCTGTGCTACCACGCCAATGAGTGAGCTTGAAAGTAAAAAGGGTTCAATCCCCATGTCTTTTAAACGAGTCACTGCACCAATTGCAGTATTGGTATGTAGCGTTGACAGCACCAAGTGACCTGTTAATGATGCTTGTACCGCAATTTCGGCAGTTTCTAAATCACGAATCTCACCAACCATCACGACATCTGGATCTTGACGAAGCATGGCCTTCAAAGCACGTGCAAAAGTCATATCCACTTTGGTATTGACCTGTGTCTGCCCAATCCCTTCCAATTGATATTCAATAGGATCTTCAGCGGTCAAAATATTTTTTGAACCGTCATTTAAGTCCGATAGTGCTGCATAGAGTGTGGTGGTTTTACCTGAACCCGTTGGCCCAGTCACTAAAATAATGCCATGCGGACGATGAACCAATTGCTTAAGTCGGTCATAGTCATGTTGCATCAAACCCAAATGTGTCATGTTTAAACGCCCTGCTTGTTTATCAAGCAGACGCATTACGACACGTTCACCATACGAAGATGGTAAGGTTGAAACACGCACATCAACTTCACGCCCTGCAAGACGCAGCGAAATACGACCATCTTGCGGGATTCGCTTCTCCGCAATATCAAGTTTGGCCATGACTTTAATACGTGACACTAAAAGCGGTGCTAATTCACGACGTGGCTGCACAATTTCTCGTAATTGCCCATCTACACGTAAGCGTACAGATAATTTTTTCTCGAAAGATTCAATATGAATATCTGATGCACCGACACGAATGGCTTCAGAAAGTAATGCATTAATTAAACGGACAATGGGCGCATCATCTTCCTGATCCATCAAATCTTCAGCTTCAGGCACCGAGTCTGCAAGACTCAATAGATCTGGATGATCCTCCAGACCCGCAGCAACTTGTTGCGACTCTCCTGTATCCCCTGCAAAACTTGAACTGAGTAATTGATTAAATTCTTGTTCTGTACACAATTGATATTGTGCAGGATGGCCTAGATATCGACGTGCTTCTTGCAATGCCAAGAGTGGCGTGCTGTTACGACGTACAATAAATGCTTGATCACCCTCATATCGAAGCAATACGCCATGACGCTTGGCAAAACTATATGGTATTTGTAATTGTTTAAGTACTTGCATCACGCATTATAATGATGAAAAAAGTTGTTTTGAGTGTACTCTAAGCATCTGACAGCGTGAAGTCTGTTTTTAGGATTTATCAAGATAAGGGAAATACGCATTGCCATTACAGAATGAATTCTCAGAAAAAGAATCTCCAAAACTCAAGTGGTGGGGTGAATATCAATTCGAGCTAAACCATCCACAAAGCTGGCAGTTTGGATCGCTTTTGTTTCGCGTGACGCGTGGTATGCAAGAGTGGCGCATGGAATATCATCGCCCGACTTTTCAATTTGACTATGAACAGCAATGGCATCAAATATTTGACCCTGAGTTTGGATTTCCACAACCCGTGAAAATGGAACGTTATATGTTCCGTCAGACGCATGATAAAATTCAAATCATGCCTCGTTTGGCAGATCGTTCTGTGGTGATTAAACCTGTCGACCCGATTTATATTCCTGCAGGTCAACGCGGTACTTTATATATCAGCACCCCACTTTGGGTTGCAGGCTTTGTTGAAGGCTTAAAAGAACCTTTATTTGATATTCCTGTCATTTTACCTAAAGATACTTGGTTTGGGCCGAACCATCGTATGGGCGAAGTGTGTTATGCCACCGCTGTAGATGGCCGAACTGAATTAAAACAACTTAAACCCCGAGCTTTTCGAGCAGTCACGCCCATTGAATTTCATAATGTTAGCAATGAGCAAATCCGTTTTGACCGTATGAATGTCCCTGTGCCAGCACTGCCTTTATTTTATAGTGAAAGTACTGGACGACTATGGACTTCACAAATTCGGGTTGTACATGAAGGAACCGATAAACCGCCTCGGATTAAAATTGAAAACCGCACACCACCACAGGCAGGTGATGTGACCTATTTACATCCTCCCCGTGAATCTGCCCATGTGCTGTTCAATATGTTTGATTCATTTTTCTAAGAGCGAATTATGGCAGATTTAAATATTTCCAAAGAGATCACCAATAGCCTTAAAGGAATGGTCAATAACCTCAATACTGACCGTCTGACCGAATTATTGGTTGCAGTACTACTCGGTGTGATTGGTTTTGTCGCTGCCCGTTTTATCTCGAATACCTTTATTCGCACGGTCGGCATGCGCTTCAACGCCCATCAGCAATTGGTTTGGCGTCGCGGTATTTTCTATTTTATTTTCCTGATTTTTGTTATGGCAAGCCTCAAGGAAGCAGGTTTTAAACTCAGTGTCTTCTTAGGTGCAGCGGGGATCTTAACGGTTGCTCTGGGTTTTGCTTCGCAAACCTCTGCCTCCAACTTAATCAGTGGTATGTTCTTGATTGGTGAAGGTTCATTTGAGGTGGGTGATACCATTCAATTGACTCTAATTCGTGGTCATACCATTGAAGGTGAAGTAATTTCGATTGATTTACTCTCGGTGAAATTACTCACACAGGACAATGTCTACGTGCGTTTACCCAATGAACAGTTAATTCGCGCCCCCGTACAGAACCTGTCTAAATTTCCTATTCGGCGTATACCAATTACGCTCGCCCTTAATTTTCATGAAGATATCATTAAAGTTCGTGAAGTTTTATTAGATGTTGTGAGCAAATATCCATTAGTCCTCGCAGATCCAAAACCTGCCGTGACTGTGACGGCTTTTCGTGAATCATCTATTGAATTGTTATTTGCAATTTGGTGTAAACGTGAAAATTTCTTAAAAGTACGCGATGAAATGCATGAACGGATTCGTAATGGCTTCTTAGAAAATAAAATTGAAATTCCTGTACCGAAAATGGGCTTTGTAGATCACCCTCTCTCGCCCCAAGCCTTTGAAGCAGAAGTTGATCAATATGCCAATAAAGAAGAGATAACACGCGAACCGAAACTTTAATTTAAAAAGCCCAATCTTTGAATAAAATAGAAGATTGGGCTTTTTATCATCTACTTGTTATAGACATCGACCTATACGGCTTAGTGATCTAGTAACTAATGTTACGCAGTATCATCAAAAGCGCAATTTGATACAAATAAAAGAGCGATACGCGGTAACGTCATCCGCAATTGTTTGAGATAGGACGACTTCTAATCAAAAATGTTTTCGCAATACTTTGAATAATTTAACGCTAGTGAACGAGTTTTGCGGATGACAATGGTTTTCTTGCGGAGCATTGCTCCTCATTTTGCCTAATGAGAAGCGTGGCTTCGTAAGAGTACCTCTAGCCGAAGGCTAATCTCCTTATTCAAACCCTAGATGTAAGACTCCGTAGAATTGATTTAAAAATTATTTTAAAAATGCGAAATTACTTTTATAGGCGTAACATCAGTGAATAACTTCAAGAACTTCATCATGGTTCAATCTTGTCATTAGGCATTGGTGCAATATACGCAATGAGTAACATTGCAGATCCTGCTGCCATAAATGAAATGACGCGCATTAATGTTCCGACATGAGATAAATCCAATAACACCAACTTCAAGGTCACAATCACCAAAATACTGCCACCAAGCAACCATACTGGACGTAATTGGCGTTGACTGGCAAGACGCATACTGACCAAAGCCAAACTTACCCAAAGGATAGTAAAGCTCAGTTGTACCGTGGCATCACGCCAAATCTCTAAACTGTTATAAGGCGTATCCACATAAATATGTAATGCACGCAGCACCACATAACTACTGAGCCACAACAAACCAAGCACACTCAATAATGCCCCCATACTCCGATCTAGACCTGATTTTAATTGTTGGTTGAGCATCCATAAGAAGCCCGCCAGCATCAGTAAACTCACCAAGTCAAAAGGGTTTAATACAGGAAGGAGATATCCCATAAAGGCTTGCTGACTAAACAGTTGTGAACAAACCATCCAAATTAAAGTCAGAACTAAGGTACTTCTTGCCTGCCAAAAAACTTTCCATGTCTCTTGTGTGGTTTGCCAATAACACCAAGCACAAAACAATAGCGGCAAAATTACCACACTGATATAGGGCATACTTGGCAGCAAAGTCAGACTGGTCCATGCAAGACTCGAGAGAATCCCAAAACTTACCCATTCTTTTTCTTCACGTACACCAAATAAAGGTCTTAACCAAAACACCGTTAGCAGCACGCCAGTTATCGCAAAATAAAAGCGCTCAGATGGACTATTCCAGACCAATTGCCCTAGCTCACTCACATCTACAATTTGGTATACACCCAACACATAGACAGGAATTAGCCCTGTCCATTTGATCATCGACCAACTCCACGCTGCCTTACGCCACAGTAAGATCTCATTCATAAGCACATAGAATAAGCTCACAATGAAAAGTGTCTGCACCATTTGTTGTGAGGTCGTTAACCAGTCGAGGATGAGCATCAATAGCATGCAGGTTGCAGACAACATTTGCACACACTGAAACGCAATGGTTGAGGTTGAAAGCTGCCGATGAAATGATGGAACGGCATGTGTGACTAAGATCGCAGCAAAATAACTCAGACAAACACCCCAATAAATTTCACTGGGAAAACGATTAAGTTCAACGAAATAATACAGACTTGAACAGCCCGCCATAACCAGAAGCGCCATCGCCAAATAACGACTGATGGCAGAATGACGATATAACGCAAATATAAAAATAGCTGCGCCCTCAACCGCCCAGCCCACCACACTCCATTTTTCAGGTAATAAAATGGGTGGGATGAGCGCCAAAAAGATCAGCATTAAGCTGAAATAGCTTTGTGCAATAAGTTGAACTGCGTGACTTCGCTGACTCAGTTGATATAGCCCTGCAAATACTGCTGCAAATAAAAAGCTGAATCCAGCTTGCCAAGCTGTATCGTCAAAGAACATCAAATATAAAATGAAATATGCCACCAAAGGTGCAGCAAAGATGAGCCCGATATCTAAGACCGGCTTTAAGTTAAATTTTGCTAAATCTTGTTGTGCCAGTAATTGACTGAATCGAAAACCCAGCCAAATAAAAATAGCTGCATGCGCCAATACCAAAGCACTCATGACATAACGTTCGCTACTGTACCCCTGATAAAAAGCATAACTACCACCGACCAAAACCGTCATAAGAAATGCGATTTGATTGAGATATTTCCATGGTCGCAAGGTACTCAAAATCGCAACCGCAATATTAATCCCTAAGTAATAAGCAACCAGTTCGGTGGCAGTCGCATCACGCACAGGTAAGGTAAAAGGTGCGATATAGGCGATCAACATTGCCATAATGGCCAATTCAACCGACTGTTGTTTCAAACTCAGCCAAATCGTCAGCAGCATAATGCCCAAATACACGGCACTTGCCACTGCAAAACTTGCGATTACAGCATTGTAGTAGGCAAAAAATAGCGTCAAAAATAATGCCGCGAAGCCCAAGCCTTCAAGTGCCAGACCAAAACTCCGATTCTTCGGCTGCATCCAATAACCCAGAAATACGACAACAGCGCTCACTGCGCTTACAATTAATAATTTAAGTGCAAGACTAAGCTGCCAATGTTCGGTAGCAAACCGTAGTAATAGCACAATGCCAATCACCAAAACCAATACAGCCACTTTTAACACAGGGTTACCTTGAAACAACCACTGTTGGATTTGAGCTGAAAGACTTTGATTTGATGTTTGTGCTTCGGACGTTTTTTGATTATTCGCGATTAAATGCAAAGTAGACGCTTCGGAAAAGTGCCCTGCTTGATCAACTTTCGCATTCAATTGTGCTTCGTTTATAGTTGCTTGATTGGCGTAGAGCTGTTGGACGTGCAAAACTTGCCTTTCGAGGCGTTTCAACCAACGTAAAAATACAAAGACCCAAGCCGTAATACCAAAACCGATTAAATAATTCAGCTCAGCCAACACACCGACAACAATAATCAATGCGGCAATATAGAGTGGAATTTTTGATGTTAAATTAGAAGATACTTGTGGCTGTGTTAACCCATTGGCTACGTGCTGTAAATCATCGACATAACTCATGACACTGATAATAAAAGCAACGCCACTGATGTAGGTCAGCACACGCACATCTAAATACCATGCCGTAATACCCACCATAATCAACATCATCAGCCAAATTAGCCTGATTTCATTATTCTGTTTCAGCATACCTGCTTCGTCATTATTCTGAATGCTTCAATGATACATGAGCCTGACAGATGCTTTGAAAATATTCATCAGTGATTCGGTAAGTTACATATACAATCTAGAATCAGCGTGCGTGCAAAAAATCACGTACAATAAAACCGTTTTCTGGATTAGGAATTTTTCAATGCCGCCATTTGTCTTGGTCGACGGGTCATACTTTTTATATCGCGCCTTTCACGCACTCCCCCCTTTAACCACGTCAACTGGATTGCATACCAATGCCGTCCGCGGTGCGATTTCTGCCATTCAAAAACTGATGCGCCGAACTCAGCCGACGCATATGGCCGTCATTTTCGATACGCCAGAACCGACCTTCCGTCATGAACTTTCACCGATTTATAAAGGTGACCGTCCTGCAATGCCTGAAGAATTATCTCAACAGATTCCTTATTTACATGCGCTGATCCGTGCTTTGGGTATTCCACTGCATATGCTACCGGGCGCAGAAGCCGATGACATTATTGGTACTTTAGCTAAACGTGCTGAAGCCAAAGGTTATCAAGTCCTGATCTCGACTGGCGATAAAGACATGGCGCAGTTGGTCACTGAAAAAGTGACACTTGAAGACAGCTTCAAAGACAAACCGATGGATGTACAAGGTGTTTTTGATAAATTTGGCGTTTGGCCGAATCAAATTATTGACTACCTCACCCTCATGGGCGATGCCTCTGATGGCATTCGAGGCGTGCCGGGTGTCGGTGCAAAAACTGCGGCAAAACTGCTAACCGAATATGGTTCAATTGGCGGCATTCTAGAAAATGTCGACAATATTAAAGGCAAAGTCGGTCAAAATATCAAAGACAATGTTGAAGGTATTGCGCTTGATCACCAATTGGCGAGCATTGTTTGTGATCTCGACATGGGATTGAAATACGAAGATCTAAAACTAGCTGATCCAAATATTTCGGCACTACGTGATTTATATACTGAACTGGAATTCCGTAATCAACTGCAATCACTTGATCACCCCAACAATCCGAATGGCGCGACCTATAAACAAGCCGCTAAAGCCATCAGCTCGACAGCGACTGTTGTGAATGCACCTGAAGTTGAAGATCAAGCGGATAAAACTAGTATCGATGATCAACTCGGTGAAGCACGCTATCACACAGTCCTCAGCCAAGAAGATTGGGATATTTTATTCAAACGCCTGAGCACTGAAAAACGTTTTGCCTTTGATACGGAAACCACGAGTCTGGATTATCGCGTAGCGAAAATTGTAGGTTTCTCTGTGGCACTCGATGCACATGATGCTTATTACGTCCCCCTTGCGCATGACTATGAAGGCGCACCTGCACAGTTAGACCGTGATACGATTTTAAATCAGATCAAGCCTTTACTCGAAGATGACAGCGTTAAAAAAATTGGTCACCATCTTAAATATGATGCACACGTCTTAGAAAATCATGGCATTCATTTGGCAGGTTGGTATTTCGATACCATGCTGGCATCTTATGTGCTGAACGCAGTTGCAACACGTCATGGCATGGATGATGTAGCCCGCCTATACTTAAGCCACCTGACCACAACGTTTGAGCAAGTTGCGGGTAAAGGCGCAAAGCAAAAAACCTTTAATCAGATTGAGCTAGAAACTGCTGCTCACTATGCGGCTGAAGATGCACATGTAACCTATCGTCTGTATGAAGTGCTTGATAAGAAGCTCCGAGTTCATCCTGAACTGATCAATATTTTGCATAATATTGAAATGCCAGTGGCACGTGTGCTGACCTCTATGGAAGAAAACGGCATCGAGTTGGACATGGCATTTCTAGACCAACTGGGTGTGGAGTTTGCCAATACCATTCAAAATCTTGAATCTGAAATTGTGGATATTGCAGGTCAAAGTTTTAATGTCAGCTCACCTAAACAAGTCGGCGAAATTCTGTTTGATAAGTTAGGTTTAAAAGGTGGCAAGAAAACCTCAACTGGTCAATACAGTACCAGTGAAAGTGTTTTGGAAAAGATTGATCACCCGATTACCGATTTAATCTTGGAATATCGTGGCTTATCGAAGCTCAAAAGTACCTATACCGATGGTCTATTGAAGCAAGTGAACGAAGAAACGCATCGTGTGCATACCAGCTACCATCAAGCGTTGACAGCAACGGGGCGTCTATCTTCAACCGATCCTAACTTGCAAAATATTCCTGTACGTGAAGATATTGGCCGTCAAATTCGTAAAGCCTTTATTGCACCCGAAGGTCGTATCTTACTTGCAGCCGATTATTCACAAATTGAACTTCGTTTAATGGCGCATTTCTCGCAAGATCATGCATTGGTTGACGCTTTTAATCACGGACAAGATGTCCATAAACGTACTGCGGCAGAAGTTTTGGGTATTCGACTGGATGAAGTGACCAGCAACCAACGTCGCCAAGCCAAAGCCGTAAACTTCGGTCTACTCTATGGTATGTCTGAGTTCGGTTTAACCCGTCAACTTGGGTTCACTCGTGAAGAATCACGCAACTATATTGGTAAATATTTCCAACGCTATCCGGGTGTTTTGGAATATATGGAGCGCACTCGCCAAGTCGCACGTGAACAAGGTTTCGTTGAAACGATTTTAGGTCGTCGTCTGTATACGCCAGATATTAATGCCAGCAATAAAATGGTGAAACAAGGTGCTGAACGTGCGGCAATTAATGCCCCACTTCAAGGCTCTGCTGCGGACATCATGAAATTAGCGATGATTGCTGTAGATAAAGTCTTACCGAAAGATCAAGCCAAAATGCTGCTACAAGTACACGATGAATTGGTATTTGAAGTCGATGAAGCGATCGCGGACGAGTTATCTACAACACTGGCTGAAGTGATGCAATCTGTGTTGAAAATTTCAGTACCACTTATTGTTGAAGTAGGCAAAGGCAATAACTGGGACGAAGCACATTAATTCAAACACGCCCTCCTCCTTTTAGGGGGAAGGCTGGAATTTTAATTCGCTTTAGATTCCCTATCTTGCTTTCAGAAGGAAGTAAAATTCAGGCCATAAAAAAAAGACTCAACAGAGTCTTTTTTTTATTTCGCTTAACTTATAAACCAGTCAGCAGCGCAATCGCCACTTGCTTCATAATCGTTTCAGCTACAAGCAAAGCCAAAATAGCAAAGATCGGAGATAAATCAATCATGCCCATATTGGGTAAAATGCGGCGGAATGGAGCAAGCAAAGGCTCTGCCAATTCTTGTACCACTTCAATATAAGGTGAACGTGACTGACTAAACATCACCACCCAACTCAAAATAATTGATGCAAAAATGAGGTAACGACAGAAACGAATTAAATCCTGAATCATGGTTACAAAGGTCATAATGATCAGATGGAACGGACTATTGACTGCCACACCAGACAAATACATCAAACCAAACATTTTCAATAAATACAGCACCACAACCAATACCAGTGCTGCAGTATTTACCCGACCTTTCGCCAAAGTTGGAAAAATTCGGCTAAAAATATCGACAATTTTTGTTGCTTTCGCTGTCGCCAAAACCACAGGGTTATAAGGACTTACAGCAGCAAGCTGCATTAAAAAACGGAAAAATACGAGCAAAATTGCAACGTTAATAATGATTCCAAAAATTTGAGCAGAGCCCATACTTGAACTTTCCTAAATCTAATCGAATTATTTAGTGCTTTCGCTTAACTCTTGTGCCAACTCTTGGCTACGCTTTTGTGCAGCAGCCAACGCTGTTTGAATATTTTGCGAGATTTTCGCATGATCAAACACTTCAATCGCTGCTTGCGTTGTGCCATTTGGAGATGTCACATTTTTACGTAGCTCTGCTGGGCTATTGGCACTGGTAATCGCCATTTGTGCAGCGCCTAAAGCAGTCTGTAAAGTCAATGCAGTAGCGACTTTTTCATCCAAACCCATGTTTTTTCCAGCACGAATCATACTTTCCATCATATAGAAGAAGTATGCTGGGCCAGAACCTGACACCGCAGTAACAGCATCAATTTGTGCTTCAGAGTTTACCCAAAGTGTTAAACCTGTAGAAGCCAAAACTTGACTTGCAAGATCACGATCTTCTGCTGAAACAGCTTCGCCTGCATACAAACCATGTGCGCCCGTTTGAACTAAGGCAGGGGTATTTGGCATTACACGTACAATACAATTGGTTTCAAGCAATTTGGCAATCGTTGCAATTTCTGCACCAGCCACAATTGAAATCACCAATTTACCAGCAAGTAAACCTTTTAATGGCGACAAAACATTTGCCAAAACTTGGGGTTTTACCGCAAATAAAACAATATCCGCATCACGAATGGCCGCAACATTATCATCGGTAACATGTAAATCTTTTTCAGCCAAAAGTTCACGCACTTTTTCTACCGGATCTGAAACTGTAATACGTGTAGTCGGGACACCACGTGCAATCAGGCCGCCAATTAAAGCCTGTGCCATGTTACCACCACCAATGAAACTGATATTACAATTTAAAATTGCGCTCATGATTGAAGATCCGATATTGCAGATTTAGCGTGAAGAGATAATGTTGGTAACCAGCCCGAAACTGTACAGTATTCCGACTGTGCTAACCAAAAGCCCTGAGGCGTAAAGACACCTAGCATAACATTATCTCGACTTAATATTTGAATTGTATGACGCTGCCACGGAAAAATTTGCGCCTGTTGAATGGCTTTTTTTAAGGGCCAATTCCCCACACGCCCCCATAAATGAATCTTTTCACCGCCCATACGCGGACTCAGCACCAGTTCCTGATTGAATAATTCAGATGAAAGACCTATTTCTGCTGGCTGAATTTTAAAATGTCCTGCAAGCACCTCTATATCTTGACCATCATTCAATATCAAAGATTGAGGAGCTGTCACCTGGGTTTTCGCTAAATAGTCTGCTTTTGTAACGCGATGCAATTGCTGTTGGAAACGTACATAATAAAAACCATTCCAATGTAGTGCAGCTTGTGAGTCCTCACGCGAAGCAATCACCTCATCAAAGATACGCTGTACCATATCAAAACTTGGACGATACTGCCCTTCGCCTTTCATCCATGCCGATATTAATTGTCGTTGTCGTGCATTGGATAATTGAGATAGTGCTTGTAATTGCAATACGTCAGCTGTACCACATTGCTCTAGATCTTGTACTAGAACCTCTTGCAATATTTCATCTGCATCTTGCATCAAATAACTACTACGAGTCATTGCTTGCTGCATTTTTGGAAAACGCGCAGATAAAACTGGCCAGAGTATTTCTCGACTCCAAGCCCGATCATAATCGATATCAAAATTGGTGAGGTCTTGAATATTTTGCACATCGAGTTGCCCCGCCCATTGGCAAATCTGCTCACGTGTTATATCTAGCAGTGGACGCCAAATCGTCATTTCATCACGAACATCAAACTTTTTCATGGCTGCTAAACCATGCACACCTGCACCAGAAAGCAGGCGTAACATCAAGGTTTCCGCTTGATCTTGCTGATGATGCGCTAAAACGAGAATATCATTGGGATGTAAATGCTGTTGAAAGGCTTGATAGCGTGCAGTACGTGCTTGATTCTCAAGATTACCTGTAGCTACGTGAACAGGCTGAATCACACAAGGAATATGACGTTGCTGGCATTGCGCCATTACAAACTCGCCCCAACCACTACTGGCTGCTTGCAACTGATGGTCAATATAAACTGCCCGAATTTTTTCAGGGCATAGAAACGACATAAGATGCAGCAGCAACATGGAATCCATGCCACCACTACATCCTATTAGAAATCGACTGTGTTCAGGCAGTGCCTGAATTTGACTTAAGCAGTCAGACCTAAATTGTCGCTGCCAAATTTCATTAAACGCTGGTAACGCGCTTCGCATCGTTCATTTGCGTCCATTGGTTGCAATTCTTCTAGAGCCTGCTTCAAGACAGCTTTCAAATCCTGCATCACTTTTTCAGGGTTTAAATGTGCACCTTCAGCTTCGTCCACCACATATTCTACGATACCAATTTTCTGCAATTTATCCGCAGTAAGTGCCAATGCTTCACTTGCTTGTTCCGCTTTTTCAGCAGTTTTCCACAAAATAGAGGCACAGCCTTCTGGTGAAATCACCGAATAAATACTATGAGACAGCATGATCACACGGTCAGCTACACCAATACCGAGTGCCCCACCTGAACCACCTTCACCTAATACTGTTGCTACCACTGGCACTTTCAATGAAGAAAGTTGCGCCAAGCTTGTCGCAATGGCTTCAGCTTGACCACGTTCTTCTGCACCTACACCCGGGTATGCACCCATGGTATCAATAAAAGTAAATACGGGTAGATTAAAACGTTCAGCCATATCCATCAGGCGCTGCGCCTTACGGTAGCCTTCTGGGTTACTCATACCGAAGTTATGTTGTAATTTTTCACGTGTGCTACGACCACGGTGCTGACCCACGATCATCACCGGCTGTCCGTCTAGACGAGCCAAACCACCAATCATGGCACCATCGTCACCAAAAAGGCGGTCACCATGCAAGGCATCGAACTCTGTAAAAATTTCGCCAACATAATCCAAAAACTGCGGACGTTCAGGATGACGTGCGATCTGAACCGTAGTCCAGGCTTTAGATTGAGCTGCTTTATTTTTCATAGGTCGATCATTATCCCTAACTTAACTGGTCTGTTAATTGATAAATTGTTCCGACTGGATATTCAATTCAATATCCCAATGTTTGAATTGCACCTGCTCATCATGCAAGTCTGCAACCAACAAAGGCCACTGTTTGGCATCACCAGAAACTCTAAGCTGCCATTGTTGCGCATTGTCCACGCTTAATTCAATGGCAGGAAGCATCTCATCGCTACGACTATGATTAAGTAAAACTGCTAAACGAAGCAATAGACATAAGTAGACAAGTTTGTTACCACCGACTTTCATCACATCAATGCGCGCATCACTACGTAACTTACGACGATGATGTGCAACCAAGTGTGAAAGATGGTTTTGATCGATTTGAGAGAAGCCTGGAATATCGGAATGTTGTAATAAATAGGCACCATGACGATGATAACCACTATGACTAATCGCTAAACCAATCTCATGCAAATATGCAGCACGGCGTAGTAAATCACTGTCCTCACTGGTTAAGTTCAGTGCCGTTGCGATGCCATTAAACAATTGTTGTGCAGTGTTCACCACACGTTCAGCCTGCTTGGCATCGGCATTATAACGCCCCATTAAGGCATGCACAGAACGATCACGAACATCTTCATGCTGGAAACGACCAAGTAGGTCGTACATCACGCCTTCACGAAGTGCGCCATCCGAATACACCAACTTATCAATATTTAATACATCAAATACAGCATACAAAATGGCAATACCGGCTGGCAAAACTGCTCGACGGTCTTCCTTAAGCCCATCAAATTCCATTTCATTGACATGCTTATATTTCAGCAATTTATCTTTGAGTTTAAATAAGCCATCGCGTGTCAGTTCTTCCTGATCATTGCTCCAGCCCATATTGACGCAAATTTGACGGCAGGCTTTGATCGTACCACTTGAACCGACTACAGTGTCCCAACCAGCAGCTTTATAGGTATTGGCAATACCTGCTATTTCTTTACGTGCAGCATTCACCGCACGGTCAAAACTTTTCAGGTTAATTTCACCATCAACAAAAAAGGCTTTTGTGAATGCCACACAGCCCATTTGCACTGACTCAGTATGGATTGGCTCAAACTCTTCACCAATAATTAACTCAGTTGAACCACCACCAATATCAATGACCAAACGACGACCACTGTTGGCCATGGTATGTGACACACCTAAATAGATCAGACGCGCTTCTTCACGTCCCGCAATAATTTCAATCGGCTTCGGTAAAATTTCAGCCGCTTTTTGAATAAATTCGTGACCATTTTTCGCTTGGCGTAGTGCGTTGGTTGCAACAATACGCAAACGATTGGCCTGAACAGGGTTTAAGCGACCAACAAATCTGGCCAAACATGCCAAACCACGTTGCTGTGCAGCTTCGGTCAAATTCTTATTTTCATCTAGACCGGCAGCAAGCTGTACTTTTTCTGACATTGATGCAACTTTTTTAACTTCCCCATGATCAACACGTGCAATAGCAAGGTGGAAGCTGTTCGATCCCATATCGATGGCAGCAAGTAATTCTTCATCAATTAAAAAATCAGACATTATTCAAAAAAACCTGTTCAGAATTGTGCTTAGATTAATTCACAACCATGCAATTTAAAAGCCATTTATGCAGCAGTATTTAGAATCCAGATAATATTGAGCAGATCGGTCGATAGTCACACACGATCATCGGCATCGTGATCATCCATTAGACAAACCAGTCATTCAGGTTGAAAATTTACATAACCCCCTACATTGTTATAGTTGGCTATGTAATACTTATATACATAGATTCAACCAAAATATTAATTCTGGAGCAAATTCCATGTCTGCCAATATCGTAAACACGACTGATGCAAACTTCCAAGCTGACGTATTAGATTCAGATACCCCTGTACTTGTAGATTTCTGGGCAGGTTGGTGTGCTCCGTGTAAAGCGATTGCACCTGTACTTGAAGTTCTTTCTACTGAATTTGAAGGGAAAGTGAAAATCGTTAAAGTTGATGTTACTTCATGCGAACAAACAGCTGTGAACTACAACATCCGTAACATTCCAGCATTATTGATGTTTAAAAACGGTGAAGTAGTTGCAACTCAAGTGGGTGCAGCACCTAAATCTAAATTGACAGCATTCATTGAAGAAAACATCTAAGTTTTTCTTAAAATAAATGTTACGAAATACGCTGTTATAACAGCGTATTTTTTTTGCCGATAAATTGACAAAAGCCTAGATCTCTCTTATATTGCTTACTCAAGAAATAAAGGATCTCAAATCCTATCATTTTCTTACAACACAACACATAAAATGCCGCTCGGCAACAGAATTGTTTTCACACATCTCTACAAATAACGAATCAGATCTCTGAATTGTTTTGTGCAAATCAATTGCTATCGTTTATTGCATGATTGCGGCCAATTTGTTGCTCCCTTTTCCAACCTGTACCTCAGAATTTTAGATTCTATCTGATCACCTATGAACTTAACCGAACTCAAGAAAAAACCGATTGGCGAACTCATCAAAATTGCCGAGTTTATGGGCCTCGAAGGAATGGCTCGTAACCGTAAGCAAGATATTATCTTCGCCATCTTAAAGCGTCATGCAATGAATGGCGAAGAGATTTTTGGTGATGGCGTTCTAGAAATTCTATCGGACGGCTTTGGTTTCTTACGCTCTGCAGCGGGTTCTTACCTAGCCGGCCCTGACGATATCTATGTGAGCCCATCACAAATCCGTCGCTTTAACCTTCGTACTGGTGACACCATTACAGGTACGATTCGTCCACCGAAAGAAGGCGAACGTTATTTTGCATTATTAAAAGTTAATCAAATTAACTACGACACTCCAGAAAACTCACGTAATAAGATTTTATTTGAAAACTTAACGCCATTATTCCCAACTGAACAGTTGATCATGGAATTAGGTAACGGTACCACTGAAGATTTAACAGCACGTGTCGTTGACTTGGTTGCGCCAATTGGTAAAGGCCAACGTTCAATTATTGTTGCGCCGCCTAAAGCGGGTAAAACAATGTTGCTGCAAAATATTGCGCAATCTATTGTTCGTAACAATCCAGAATGTTTCCTTATCGTTCTTCTTATTGACGAACGTCCAGAGGAAGTAACTGAAATGGAACGTACTGTTCGTGGTGAAGTTGTTGCATCAACTTTCGATGAATCCCCTGCACGTCACGTTCAAGTGGCTGAAATGGTGATTGAAAAAGCAAAACGTCTCGTTGAACATAAAAAAGACGTGGTAATTTTGCTCGATTCGATCACACGTCTTGCGCGTGCATACAACACCGTGATTCCATCGTCTGGTAAGGTTCTTACTGGTGGTGTTGATGCACATGCCCTAGAACGTCCAAAACGTTTCTTTGGTGCTGCACGTAATATTGAAGAAGGTGGTTCATTGACCATCATTTCTACTGCCTTAATTGAGACAGGCAGTAAAATGGATGAAGTGATCTACGAAGAATTCAAAGGTACTGGTAACCAAGAGATTACCCTTGATCGCCGTATTGCTGAAAAACGTGTATTCCCTGCAATGAACATCAAGAAATCAGGTACACGTCGCGAAGAGCGCTTAATGTCTGAAGACAACTTACGTAAAGTTTGGATTTTGCGTAAGCTACTTCATACTCAAGACGAGCTTGCGGCAATGGAATTCTTGCTTGATCGCATGAAAGAAACCAAAACCAATGATGATTTCTTCGATCAAATGAAACGCAAAGCGTCAAACTAAGTTAAAACAATTCTTAAAAGGCCATCTATAACGATGGCCTTTTTATTTGGTTGACTTTGGTTACACAAAGAAACATTTGATCAATCTTCATGTAAACTTATTTTCAAGTGAATGATTATAAAAATATTTTTATTAAAAACCCTATGCTTTTTAGTGGTTTATTTAGCATTTCTCCAATATAAATCTTTTCTTTGATTGTTATTTTCTGTTAAAAAACGGTCAATTTTATGCCTTTTTTCAGTGTTTTTTCAAAGTCGCTAGTAGCATTTCAAAATACTCAGTGATAGCATACACGCAGACCAGTTAGACTGCTCTCTGCATTTTAAATACCTATTCATATAGGCATAATAAAAGCACACAACAGACTAACGCAGGTTATTTTTTAATCTCATATTTAGAGAGTGATGCCATGTTATTCAAAAAAATCGCTATTGCTGCTGCAGTTGCTACTACTTTAGCTTTCGTTGGTTGTGCTAAAAAAACTGAAGAAGCTGCTCCTGCTGCTGCATCTGAAGCTGCTGCTTCTGAAGTTGTAGCTGCATCTGACGCTGCTGCTGTAGAAGCTGAAGCTGCTGCTTCTGAAGCTACTGTTGCTGCTTCTGAAGCTACTGTTGCTGCATCTGAAGCTACTGCTGCTGCTTCTGAAGCTAAAGCTCAATAATCTATACGATTATTCAGTATAAAAAGAGAGCCCTTTGGCTCTCTTTTTTATTGCCTAAAATTTCTAAGCACTTATCACATACTGCTTTGCTATGTGAATAATTCAGCAGATCGTACAAACCGTATATCCTCCCCCAAATATCTGACATCTATATGCAGCTAAACTGCATATCTCTAAAACACACAAAAATAAGCACCAGCTATAAGTTAAACAATTTCAAAGCGAACTATTCCATTAAAAGCACATCACCCAAAGTCCTTCTAAAAAACAAAGAAATTTAGGGCAAAAAAAAGCAGATCAATCGATCTGCTCTGTTCCTACACGTTGACGGAATTTTTGTCCCGCACGGAAGGTCACTACACGACGGGCAGAAATCGGAATTTCTTCACCCGTTTTCGGGTTACGGCCTGGGCGTTGACGTTTATCACGCAACTCGAAGTTACCGAAACCAGAGAGTTTAACTTGTTCCCCAGAGATTAGCGCTTGGCTAATCTCATCGAAGAATAACTCGACCATTTGTTTTGCTTCACGACGGTTTAAACTCGTGAGCTCACTTAAATGATCAGCCATTTCTGCTTTTGTTAATGCTGTCATGAAGCCCTCAATGTCGCCTGGTAAGTGTTTTCCAACACCTGAAGTATGTTATCCATACCGGATTTGATTTCAGCATCTTCAAGTGTACGTGTTGGATGTTGCCATTGAATTGCAAATGCCAATGAGCGTTTGCCTTCTTCGACACCTTGACCAGTGTACACATCGAACAACCAAACTGAATCTAAAAGTTCGCCGCCTGATTTTTCGATAAGTTGCTGAATTTCACTAACATTAATCTTATCACTAATTAAAAGCGCAATATCACGTCTAACCGATGGAAAACGTGATAATTCTGTAAAATTAGATACATAAGTTTGCAAAACAGCCGATTGATCCAATTCAGCGACCCAAGTTGTGCTTAAATCAAGTTCAGCTTCTAAAGATGGGTGTAAACGACCAAAGTAACCAATAGACTGACCATTGACTAAAATTTCAGCCGATTGACCAGGATGTAACCAAGCACGCTCTGAACGTACATACTCAACATCTAATCGCGCAGCATTTAAAATTTCTTCTACATCACCTTTAAAGTCAAAGAAATCCATTGGCTGAGCTTTGCCATGCCAAGATTCGGCAGTACGTGAACCTGTTGCAATCATTGCAAACGTTGGGATTTGTTTAAGATCATGGATGCTGTTTGCACCTTGATAATCAAAACGTAAACCTAGCTCATAGAAACGAACACGGTTTTGCTGACGATTCACATTGTATTGAACACATGGAATCAAGCTCGATAATAAAGTCGAACGCATCACCGCAAGATCGCTCGAAATCGGGTTTGCCAATGCTAATGGTTGACCTTGCGGATTCAATTGCTTTTCAAGTTTCGCATCAGCAAAGCTAAAGCTAATCGCTTCTTGGTAACCCAAAGCCACTGCCGTTTGACGTAACTGAACCAGTTCAAATTGGTCTTGGTATTTCGCTAGTTTAACATCAATCACCGGCAAGCTGATTTGAATATTGTCATAGCCGTGAATACGTGCAACTTCTTCAATCAAGTCTTGGTAAATGGCCATATCGAAACGGTGTGATGGCGGAACAACGGTCCATTCACCTGTAGCTTTCACTGTTACATCACAACCTAAACGAGTTAACGCGTCAGTAATAAAGTCGCTTTCAACTTTATAACCTAGCAATTGATCGACTTGAGCTTGGTTCAGTTCAATCGCTTCGCGTTTAGGTAGCAATTCAACTTTTTCCGCAACCGTAATTGGACCAAATTCACCACCCGCCAAATCAGCAATCAACTGAGAAGCACGGTGCATAGCCGTCATTGGCAATTCAAAATCGACACCACGTTCATAACGCTGTGAAGCATCAGTATGTAAACCGAAGCTACGTGCACGACCAGCAATGTGTAATTGATCAAAGAATGCAGATTCTAGGAAAATTTCAGTGGTCTCATCAGAAACCGCTGAAGACAAACCACCCATAATGCCTGCAATTGCTAAAGCTTTTTCGTTATCTGCAATCACCATGACATTTTCAGAAAGCTCAACTTCTTGCTCATTCAGCAATGTTAATTTTTCTGCAGCTGTTGCTTGACGCACATGCACTGAACCATTCACTTTACCGCCATCAAAAGCATGTAAAGGTTGACCCAATTCCATCAATACATAGTTGGTGATATCGACTAAGATACTGTGCTGACGAATGCCTGCACGCGCTAAAGCACGCTCCATCCATTCAGGTGTTGGCGCTTTGGTATTAACGTTTTTGATCACACGACCTAGGTAACGTGGGCAGCCATCTGTTTCCAGTACCACTTGTTTTGCATCGCTAATCGTCGCTGCAACTTCAGTAATGGTCGGAGCAGTCATGGGAAGCTGGTTAATCACACCAATTTCACGCGCAATACCACGAATACTGAAACAGTCACCACGGTTTGGTGTGATGCTGATGTCAATCACATTGTCATCAAGGTTTAAGTATTCACGTATATTGACACCCACTGGCGCATCTGCAGGAAGCTCTAACAGACCATCAATTTTGTCTTCTAAATCAATTTCTGATGCACCGCACAGCATACCTTGTGATTCTACGCCACGAAGTTTGCCTTTTTTGATTTTGAAATCACCCGGAAGCACTGCACCAATCGTTGCTACAGGTGCTTTCATACCGGCACGTACATTAGGTGCGCCACATACGATTTGTAATGGTTCACCTGAACCAATATTGACTGTCGTTACACGTAAACGGTCCGCATCTGGATGTTGAACGACTGTTAATACTTCACCAACCACTACACCTGTAAATGGTTTTGCTGCTGGTGATAAATCGTCAACTTCTAAACCAAGCATAGTCAGTTGGTCAGAAAGCGTATCGCTATCAATGGCTGGGTTTACCCACGTACGTAGCCAATTTTCGCTAATTTTCATTTCGTTAAAAACCTATTAATTCTAAATTTCTAATCCCCTCCAACGCCCCTTTTGAGAAAGAGGAAGAACCACTCGAGTATTTATCTCGATAAGTCCCTCTCCTTTTTATAGGAGATGAGAAGCGCTGCTTCGCAAGAGAGGATTAATAAAAAATCTGTTTAAGCAAATTGGCGTAAGAAACGCACATCGTTTTGGTAGAACATACGTAGGTCATTAATGCCATAACGTAACATTGCAAAACGCTCTACACCTAAACCAAAGGCAAAGCCTTTATATTTATCAGGATCAATGCCAGCAGCACGTAAAACGTTTGGATGTACCATACCGCAGCCCAAAACTTCTAACCATTTACCACGCTCATCCATAATATCCACTTCAGCACTCGGCTCAGTGAATGGGAAATAAGATGGACGGAAACGTACTTTTAAGTCTTTTTCGAAGAATTCGTTTAGCAAGTTCACCAACAAACCTTTCAGTTCTGCAAAGCTGGTATTTTCAGCCACGTACAAACCTTCAATTTGGTGAAACATTGGTGAATGTGTTTGGTCTGAGTCACAGCGATAAACACGGCCCGGACATACAATACGAATTGGTGGTTGAGACGTTTCCATCGTACGAATTTGCACACCTGAAGTATGCGTACGAAGCAAATGATTGGCATCAAAATAGAAAGTATCGTGCATTGCGCGTGCAGGATGATGACCTGGAATATTCAATGCTTCAAAGTTGTGATAATCATCTTCAACTTCAGGACCAGTCGCAACGGTAAAACCCGCTTTAGTAAAGAATTGGCAAATACGTTCTTGAACTTGAGTTACAGGGTGAATACTGCCAACCGCTTGTCCGCGACCCGGCAAAGTAATATCAATCGTTTCACTAGCAAGCTTTTGTTCTAATGCAGCTTTTTGTAGTTCAGCTTGACGAGTAGTCAGTGCGCCAGTAATCGACTCACGTACGGCATGAATTTGCGCCCCGAAAACTTTACGTTCTTCTGGGTCCATTTTACCGAGTGACTTCGATTGTTCCGCGAGCTGGCTTTTTTTCCCTGTAAATTGCACTCGCACTTGGTCGAGTGTAGCAAGGTCTTGAGCTGCTGCAATCGCAGCGAGCGCTTCAGTGGTCAGGGCTTCCAGTGACATAGTAACTCTCAAAGCAACAATTTAAAAAATATAAAAACCCCATATTCTAACAGTTTTTGAGCGTCAGGATGAAGCGCAATCGCAAGTAAAAATTGCAATAGCATCAAGAATTAAAAAAAGGATAGGATCAGCGCATTATCAATGAGATCATTCAATATGACACTCAATCCAATCTGGAAACAATAACTCGTACTTGTGATCTATGGTAATGAATATTTAAACCAAGTTTTGAGTTTTTAATGCTGGGTACAGCATCATATTTTTGACCAGCACAGTTTGGATTTTCGTGATTTGATTTCACAGCATCTTTAGAGTTGCGTTCTAACCACCATCAAAGCAAAACCTAAAAGATTTAGACCTTTCCATTGCAAAGGTTTTTCAGCCTTTTCATCATCAGTAGCCAAACCAATACCCCAAATTTTATCTACTGGAGAAGCTTCTACCAAAATGCGCTCTTGAGTATTCAACAAAAATGCTTTCAATTCAGGATGCTGTGTAAATTTTGCAATATTTCCTTTTACTACAACATCAAAACGATGCTCTAACCAAACATTTTCCTGATAATTTTGGATTTTACGTCCTAATGCTTTAGCTTCATTCGGATGATTCGCCTCAAGAATTTTTTGAAAAATTTCTTCGTCAGCAAATAATTTTGCTTTCTGTGCCATCATAAAATGTTCAGCCGTTTTATATTCCACGTCGTCTATGACGAAAGGCGAAGGAAACCACTGACTAAAGCAACTTTTATCTACGCTGTCTTTTTGTTTTTGTGTATGCCCCCAAAAGCATAAATATTTAAATTTTTGCCCTTGCTGAACTTGCTCTTGTAAATCAGTTAAATATTGAGAGTCACTCATATTTTGCTCTTTGTTATTTGTTTCCAGAAATCATCAACTTCCATATAGTAGCGCTCAAAGTAACAACTTAAAAAATAATATAAACCTCTTATTTTAAAAATTTTTAGCCGTTATGATGAAGCACATTCGCAAGTTAAAATTGCAATAGCATCAAGATTTAAAAAAAGTATAAGATAAACATAATATCAATGGGATCCAATCTCTATGGCACTCGATCCAATCTGGAAACAACAACTCGTACTTGTAACTTATGGTAATGAATTTCTGAACCAAGACTTGAGCTTACAACGTTGGTTACATCATCATATTTTTGACCAGCACAGTTTCCATTTTCGTGATTTGATTTCACAGCATCTATTAGCACAGCATTTTCAAATTTGGCTTGAGGGCTTAAAAAAGCAAGGGGTTCAACGCTTAAGCTTACACAGTTCTAGTCTTTTAAATGACGAACAAAACCCCAATGCCAATGTCGAGTTATTACCCTTTGCACATTTCATTGTCAGCCATGACCATCAAAAAAAACAGGCATGGATTTTTGGTAAAGAGTTAGCAGAATGGTATAACGCGGAAAATGACTATGAAGCACCAGCCAGTCAGCAGATTCAAATTCGACGTGAAACCCTATGGCGTTATGAATTAAATTCTAAATTAATCAAACGCATTGAAGCCGACCTTCTGCAACCGAAATGGGATGACATCGACAGCTACACCGAAAGTGAGCTATTTTTACAAAAGCCTGCTGAAGGATTTAGCAATCCTGAATTATTGGATACACCTTATTATGGCACTCAGATGCGTGCAGAGTCTGAACCTACGGATACTGTGCATTTGTCATTACTGCCAACCGATGCTCAGGCCGACTATGCACACAGCAGCTTACATCGCCTTGATGCATTGGATCGTTTTATACAAAACAAAATTCAAAATCCATACCATGCTGATGGCACCGTATTTAGCCCTGAAGAACAATTGAATTTGCGTCATTTTTCTCAAAAGACCGATGATTTAACAGCCAAATTCATTGTCAAAGTAGCCAATCATTATAAGACCGCTCGCTTAACCCCAGTTGCTGTAGCAACAGCGTCTCCCTTGGACACTACGAAAACTGAAAATCATCAGGCATTCCATCATAAAAAGCCTACATCGACTCATCCACACAAGGCAGGTGCGGGTGGTGTGATCACTTTAATTATTATTACGGTCGCCATTTGTCTTTTAGCCTATTACTTCGGGCTTTAAGTCAAATTTTCTCTATTTAATTGAAAAGCCCTTCTCATGAAGGGCTTTTTTTATGATGTGGTTAAATAATTAAATGGTCTAATTTCTAATGTGACTCGATGTTGATCAGCATGTTGGTTGATATAGTGACTGACTGAAACCACCTCACCTTCAATTTGCGCATCCGCACCATACATTATTTTAACCGCTTCACCTTTGCGCGGAATCATTTCAAGTTCAACAGTAATATTTCCCTGCTTCATCCCAACAACGTCTACAAGCATGGCTATTTTCCTTTTTTATTTTCATTTAATAAATATTAGGTTGCTGTGGAAAAGCCTTTAAAGATCATTTATGTAACAGTGTGCATATTTCTAAATTAGACCAGATATTCATAAGAATCTAACTGCGCTAAAAAGTGCTCCACTTGCTTGGGCGTTTTAAGCCTAATCCATTGAATATGTTGAAACTCTGGAGCAGACATCATTTTGATATATTTATTACGATTCTTTTGATGGGTTTTAATCATCCACCAAACTATAGAATCTGACCCAAACATTCGCCATAAACTTTCTTGATTATTCGAGTCTGGCCACAAATCTTGTTTAGACTTAGCCCGTGAAAGTGCGCGCTTAATAGAGCGATATAAATTGATGGGAAAAGGTAGGTCCAGCCAAATCACGGTATCAATTTCTGCCCATTTTACTGGGATTGCGCGGGTATAGTTCCCATCAATGACATAACCATTTTTTGCTTTGACCATTTCAGCTTCAATACGTGCAAAAAAGATCTCATCGGGACACTCTTGCCAATCATCTAGCCAAAACAAGTTATCCAATTCAATGTAATGCAAACCAAGCTTTGTTGCCAATGCCCTAGAAAATGTTGATTTTCCTGTAGCAGAGGTACCAACTACATTAATTTTTTTCATTTTGGTCTTTCAAGTTTGCGGTTTTGTCTCCCTCAGTAATACACGATATCGCATCGTTCCGCTATGGTTAATTTTTAATCACCATCGTAATCTAATTCGTCCTCATCTAAATTGATAAAATCAGCGGTTGGGGTTTGATCAAAACGCACGGCTTGAATATTTGGCAGATCCAATAATTTTGCTTTGGCTACCCGATGCATACCATCCATCACCCGACCTGATGCACATAAAATAATGGGATAGCTTAAATCGGCAGCTTGAACCAAGTGCATATGTTCAATGATTTGCTGTGTGGTCGGTGCAGATTTTGGAAACCAATAAGGTTCATTTAACTCTTGAATATCAGTCAATGCGACCTGTTGAACTTTTAAATTTTGACTTAATGCTACTAAGCGATGCACATCCCAAATATAGATATCCTCACCCACTTGGCGAAAATGGTATTGTTTGCGCATTTCCCCTCCTCTCGATTAAAGCCTTCAATCCATACGATTATTGAGCCATAAAAAAAGACCGCTAAAAGCGGTCTTTTTTAAGTCATAAAGACTTATGCAGCTAATGCATCTTTAGCTTTAGAAGCTAAAGCAGCAAATGCAACTGCGTCATGCATAGCGATGTCAGCAAGTACGCGACGGTCGATAATCACTTGAGCTTTTTTCAAGCCAGCGATCATACGGCTGTACGACAAACCATTTTGACGAGCACCGGCATTGATACGCGCAATCCATAGAGCACGGAATTGACGTTTCTTTTGACGACGGTCACGGTAAGCATATTGACCTGCTTTAATTACTGCTTGGAACGCTACGCGATATACGCGTGAACGAGCGCCGTAGTAACCTTTAGCACGAGCAAGAATTTTTTTATGACGGCGATGAGCCTGTACACCACGTTTAACACGAGCCATTTATAAATCTCCTTAGATGTATGGGCACATACGGCGAACTGAAGCAACGTCACTTACGTGAACCATTACACAGCCGCGTAATTGACGGATACGCTTAGCAGATTTTTTGGTCAAAATGTGTCGTTTGAACGCTTGGTGACGTTTAAAACCGTTTGCAGTTGGCTTGAAGCGTTTAGCTGCACCACGGCGAGTTTTCATCTTAGGCATAATAACCTCTTTTGAACACCTGTTCGGCACGTCTGCACCATTGCAAAGACGCCCTGCAGGTAAGGGAGCGAACATTCTAAAGCATCTCTGCTCAAAACAAAAGCGAATCTTTCTACTGAATATCGATCTTAATCAATTTTCTGATATAGGTTTTTCGATGATTTTATAAGCTATGCCGAATAAGGCTTATATAATGACCGCACTTCAAACTAAAACTGTTCATTATGAAACCTGCACAGGATGCTTTTGCAGCCCTTCGTTATCGGGATTTCTCGATTGTGACTGTCAACCAATTTTGCCTCACCCTCGCAATTTTGATTCAGGAAATTATCGTCGCTTATTCACTATATCAAATCACCAAAGACCCTCTAACCCTAGGTCTGATTGGTTTAGCAGAAGCGATTCCATTTATTTCATTGTCTTTATGGGGCGGCTATTTTGCTGATCGCTTTAATAAACAGACCATTATGAAAATTTGTTTATTTTTCTCTATCCCAATGCCACTCATTTTATGGGGGCTTTTCCATAATTATGGACTGGAAAATATCTCCATCAGCCAACTATCTTGGGGCATTTATGCCGTGATTTTTGGTTTAGGAACGATTCGTGGTTTCTACAATCCTTCAGCTACTTCACTCAAACCTTTTTTGATTCCCCGCGACTTATATGCTAATGGCGCAACGTGGACCACGATTGGTTGGCAAAGTGGTGTGATTATTGGGCCAATGCTTGGTGGTTTTATGCTGGCATTTTTAGGTCGTGAAACCAGTTTATTAACTGTTGCTGGCCTACTTAGCATTTGTTTCGTGTTGATTAATCTATTAAGCAAACGAACGTTTCCAAAAATAGAATCCGATAATTTAAAAGACAGTTTGAGCGAAGGTTTCCGTTTTATTTGGAAAACGAAAATTGTCTTGTGGGCAATTTCACTCGACTTAGTCTCTGTACTATTTGGTGGCGTGATTGCCCTACTGCCTATTTTCGCTGAAGATATTTTGAAAGTCGGTCCCGAAGGTTTAGGTTATTTACGTGCAGCACCATCCATTGGTGCATTGCTGACGATGATTGCACTCACCAAGTTTCCACCGACACATCATGCATGGCGTAATATGTTGCTTGCCGTTGCAGGCTTTGGTCTTTTTACCATTTTGTTCGCTTTTTCCAACCATATGTGGCTTTCACTTTTCGCACTTGCCATGACTGGGGCATGTGACAGCGTGTCTGTGGTGGTTCGTCAAACCATTTTGCAACTTTATCCACCTGAAAATATGCGTGGTCGTGTTGCTGCGGTGAACGGCATGTTCGTTTCTAGCAGTAATGAACTTGGGGCTTTTGAATCTGGACTTGCAGCGAAATACATGGGCACAATTATGGCCACTTTATTTGGTGGCTGTATGACAATGGCTGTAGTAGCAATCAGTTGGGCGAAAACGCGTGATTTATTTGGTGTGGACATTACTCACCAGTCGAAAAAATAAGAGAATATTTTTCATTTACACCTTGCCAGTATTTTCAATACAGGAAATACTGCGCAGCAATATCGACTCAATATCACTCTACGACGTGATGCAAGAATAGACTTATGAAACAAATCCTGTGCTTAACCCTTTTGGCCTGCGTTCCCTTCACTACTACATTTAGCGCATCAACAAAAATCCACCAACTCCCTGCACAGAACATTGAAGTCGCTCCTGCCCACTTAACGACACGTTTGAATTGGTCTGTATTTCCAAAACCAATCTATGCCAATGAAGATTTAAAACAACGGGACCGCGCTGCAATTATTCGTGTGAGCGCAAATGCCAAAGGTAAAGTTACTGATGCCAGTGTGGAAGAAAGTACAGGCATCGAACAACTTGACCGAATTTTAATTTCTGCCGTTAAAAAAGCAGAAGTAAAACCACATATAGAAAATGGCGAAACTCAAGCGATTATTGGCTATCAAGCTTTTAATTTGCGGGTCAAAGGCAACTCACCTGAATGTGATTATGCGTTCGATTCAAAAGTCTGGAATGCACAAAGCCATCAGAAAAAGACACCTTTTAAATATGTCGCACAGCCTGAACTCGACCTCAGTAGTCCTGAATTAAAACAACATGATCGTAAAGTTAAATTTAGCTTTAAGGCAGACAAGCATGGTCAAATTAAAAAAGTAAAAATTAAACAGGGCTCAGGTATCTATGCGCTCGATCAGAAAGTCGTTCAAGCTCTTTCTGCCAGCAAAATTTCTGTGAAGCGCACAGCAAGTACTTTGTGGCTATATAAGAAAGCAAGCTTCAATGATGAAATTCAATTTAAGCAGAATGCTTGCAAATAAGCATTTAAAATCAAAAATGATAGGGACTGAGTTACTCAGCTCCCTATTTTTAGCTTAAAACAAACCTAAAAAAATCAAATAAACACAAAGATAACGCCCTACTTTAGCAAGGCCCACAATCAATAAAAATCGCCAAAATTTTTCTTTCATTAAGCCTGCGATCAACGTAATGGGGTCACCAATAATTGGCGTCCAGCTTAGCAACAAAGACCAATAACCATATTTTTGATAAATACCTTGTGCCTGCTGCATTTTCTGTTCAGAAACAGGAAACCAAGACTTATTTTTATAATGTTCTATTTTTAAACCTAGCCACCAATTCACGCATGAACCAAGCACATTGCCCACACTCGCGAATAGAATCAATGTAAATGCCGTATGCTGACCGTAGTTGAGTAGACCCATTAAAACTGCTTCGGACTGTAGCGGCAATAAAGTTGCCCCGCCAAAAGCAGCAACCAATAGCCCAAACAATGACCACATAGATAAAGTGGCTTATAACCCAAGTTGTTTCTTAGATTTTAAATATTCGAAAGACGACCATGCCAATGCAACGATAATAGCAAACACACGTGACCATTTATATTTTGAACTCAGAGGCTCAATCATTGTGCGCATCAAGTTTTGATCTTTGGTATGCAATTCAGCAAGGAGATTTTGTACATGAACAATTTCCGCCACAAATAGCATTAAACACGCCGCCAGACCAAAAATAATACTCCAATAAATACGTGGATTATTTTCAACTATACGAGTGAAATTAAGAAAAAATGCTTTCATGATGTTTAGATCCAACGCGGTAATTGAAGATCCGTTTATACGGATGAGCAGCATTCTATCACAGTGCATAGACAGTTCCTGAATGATGGATAATGTATAAAATCAGATGTTAAACCTGACTTTACTTCCCAACACATCTGCACTAATCTGCCAGCAACGAATAAAAATTTCTTATTAAATATGATGAAAAAAATTATCTGTGCGAGCTTGCTCTGTGCACTGATGAGTTCTCCTACTGCATTTGCTGAAAACCCAATAACAGCAAATGAGCCTGTAGCAGTACCCTATGGACAAATTCAGTGGTTAAGTCGCCCACATTTAAACTTTTCCAACGATGACTTAGGTCATCAAAATCGTAAAGCTGTGTATCGACTATATGTCTCTGAAGCTGGTGAAATTAAACAGGTCGACTTGGTTGAAAGCTCAGGCTCGAACACATTTGATGAAAAAGTTAAGAGTTCAATTTTACGATCTAAATTCAAACCTTACCTAGAAAATGGTGTAGCACAGCCATTTGTTGTCTTACAACCATTTGAATTTATTACACAGCCTGAAACCAAAGAAAAACCGTTATGGAAAAAACTGCTGTTGATTCCTTAACGTAAAAAAAGAGCATGTTTCCATGCTCTTTTTTTAAACCTGAATCGCTAATGCTTTTTGCACTGCGGGCCGAGCCGTGAGTCGTTCTACATATTCTTTCACATAAGGATAATCTTCTAACTGAATTTGCTGCCATTCATGACGCAAAACCCACGGTAAAATTGCCATATCCGCAATGGAATATTCACCTGCCACATATTTTTGTCCAATCAACTGGTGATTGAGTACTTTATATAGACGCTTGGTTTCATTCACATAACGCTCCGTCGCGTATGGAATACGCTCTGGTGCAAAGCGACTAAAATGATGATTTTGTCCAAGCATTGGACCAAAGCCACCCATTTGCCACATCAACCATTGTTCAACTTCCACACGTTCAAATTCATCTTCAGGGTAGTACAGCCCTGTTTTTCGACCGAGATACTGCAAAATCGCGCCTGACTCGAACACCGAAATCGATTCTCCACGTGGTCCATTTTGATCAACAATGGCAGGAATCTTATTATTTGGCGATATTCTTAAAAAATCTGGCTGAAATTGATCATTTTCCAAAATATTGATTGGGAAAATTTGATATTCCAAGCCCATTTCTTCAAGGGCAATGGTAATTTTATGGCCATTGGGCGTGCCCCAATAGTACAAATCAATCATATATATTTCCTATGAAATTTCTCGTTTTTGTTCACATTATCAAATTTTATATGCATTTTATAACACGGTTTCGAGCTAAAAAACTTAAGCCAATATGAAATTTAGTACAGACTTTTAAAATTTTTTTCTAAATGATGCTCGCTTATTCTCATATATCAAGATTTAGAAAGCAAAGCTAAATAGCAAAATTAAAGCTGTGCTGTTTGTCACTAAAATTCAAGATATTCAAATAAACAATTTGAATCAAACACTATATTTTAAAAGACATTTATCGCTGATTATTTATACAGATTAAATACTTTGCCCTATACTCCTATTCATTCCACTCATTTCAAAAAAAAATTTAAAAGGATTAAATATGAATTATATACGGCAACCCGCGCTCAACCCGTTGAGTCTATTTGTTCTACTGTTCTTTGCTTTAATTTTCATTTTATTGTTTATGTTTGCTTGGCCCCACTACAAAGTGTGGAAACAAGGTATGGATGGGCAAGCAGCGTTAGCAGAGGCAGAACAATCGAAAATGATTCAAGTGCAAGTCGCAAAAGCTGAGCTTGAAAGTGCCAAGCTCCGTGCACAAGCAATTAAACTGGTTGGACAAGCTGCCAAAGAATATCCCGAATATCGCAAGCAAGAGTTTATCGGCGCTTTTGGTGAAGCACTCCGTGATGGGCGCATTCAACAAATTATTTATGTCCCAACCGAAGCCAATATTCCAATTGTCGAAGCCAGCCAACAACGCTTAGCAGACTAATTCAAATTTCAGGCATAAAAAAGCCCTGCATGTGCAGAGCTTTTTTCATCACGAGATGCTTACTTTTTCTTTTTAGGACCAAGTAGCATACCCATTTGACGGCCTTCCATTTTCGGGGTTTGTTCAACAACACCGTACTCAACAACATCAGCTTCAATTTTTTGTAATTGAGCTAAACCAAGTTGTTGGTGTGCCATTTCACGACCACGGAAACGAAGCGTGATTTTTACCTTGTTGCCTTCTTCAAGGAACTTGATAATTGCACGTAGTTTTACGTTGTAATCACCTACATCAGTACCAGGGCGTAGCTTGATTTCTTTCACCTGTACTTGATGTTGTTTTTTCTTCGCTTCTTTCTGCTTTTGCTTAAGATCAAACAAATGCTTGTTGAAGTCCATGATTTTGCAGACTGGTGGCTCAGCATTCGCTACGATCTCTACAAGATCAAGCTCAACCGCTTCAGCAGCACGAACTGCTTCAGCTAAGCTGACAATACCTTTTTGCTCGCCATTTTCGTCTACAAGACGGACTTCTTTTGCACGAATTTCATCATTCAAGGCAGGACGGTTAGATTTGTTACCGCCCTGTTGATTACGGTCAGGCTGTTTAATCGCTGTTACTCCACAATGTACCGGCCGCGTTCGGCTACGGCTGCTTTTACTAGGTCAACGAAAGCATCGATTGACATAGTACCCAAATTTTTTCCTGAGCGGGTACGGACGTTCACAGTACCTTCCTCTACTTCACGGTCACCAAGAACCAATAAGTATGGAATACGCTCTAAAGTACGTTCACGAATCTTAAAGCCGATTTTCTCATTTCTCAAGTCTGAAATCGCGCGGATACCGCTTTCTTTAAGTTTAGCGACGACTGACTCACATGCTTCCGCTTGAGAATCAGTAATATTCATTACACATGCTTGGATCGGTGACAACCAAGGTGGCATGAAACCAGCATAGTGTTCAATTAGTATACCAATAAAACGCTCGAAACTGCCAAGTATTGCACGGTGCAACATCACAGGCTGATCACGGTCGTTATCTTCAGTCACATAAGACGCATCTAAACGCTCAGGTAGGTTGAAGTCACATTGGATTGTACCGCATTGCCATACACGACCAAGACAGTCTTTTAATGAGAATTCAATTTTCGGACCGTAGAACGCACCTTCACCCGGTTGAAGTTCCCACTCTAAGCCAGCAGCATCTAAAGCATCTGCTAGAGATTTTTCTGCCATATCCCAAAGTTTGTCATCACCCACACGTTTTTCAGGGCGAGTCGACAATTTCATTTGAACTTCTTCAAAGCCAAAGTCTTTATAAACATCTAAAGTCAGTTTAATAAAGTCTGCAACTTCAGTACCGATTTGTTCTTTGGTACAGAAAATATGCGCATCATCTTGAGTAAAGCCACGTACACGCATAATGCCGTGTAAAGAACCTGATGGCTCGTTACGGTGACATGAACCAAACTCAGCCAAACGAACAGGAAGATCACGGTAAGATTTTAAACCTTGGTTAAATACTTGCACGTGACATGGGCAGTTCATTGGTTTTACAGCATAGTTACGGTTCTCGGAATGAGTCGTAAACATGTTGTCTGCATAGTTTGCAGCGTGACCTGATTTTTCCCAAAGCGTGAAATCAACCACTTGTGGTGTACGAATTTCTTCGTAGCCATTCGCTTGTTGCACTTTACGCATATACTGTTCTAGTACTTGGTAAATGGTCCAGCCATTTGGATGCCAGAACACCATACCCGGTGCTTCTTCTTGCATATGAAACAAATCAAGCGCTTTACCGATTTTACGGTGATCGCGTTTTTCTGCTTCTTCAATACGTTTGATATAAGCTGCAAGCTGTTTTTTGTCAGCCCAAGCTGTACCGTAGATACGTTGTAACTGTTCGTTTTTCGCATCACCGCGCCAGTAAGCACCAGAGATTTTTGTTAGCTTGAACGATTTTAAAAATTTAGTGTTTGGTACGTGCGGACCACGGCACATATCCAAGTAGTCTTGATGGTAGTACAAGCCCATTTCAGTTTCTTCAGGCATGTCTTCGATCAGACGCAATTTGTATTCTTCGCCGCGCGCAGTGAACTCTTTGATCACTTCGTCACGTGGAGTCATTTTTTTGATGACATCATAATCTTGGTCGATGAGCTTTTTCATACGCTCTTCGATCGCAGCCATATCGTCTAAAGTAAATGGACGCGGCATCCAGATGTCATAGTAGAAACCTTCTTCAATGACTGGACCAATCACCATCTTCGCTTCTGGGAACAATTGCTTAACGGCATGACCCACTAAGTGCGCACAAGAGTGACGAATGATGTGAATACCATCTTCATCTTTAGGCGTGATGATTTGCACTGTTGCATCTGCTGTAATTAAATCAGACGCATCAACTAAACGATCGTTAACACGACCAGCAACTGTATTTTTTGCAAGACCAGGACCGATGCTTTGAGCAACTTCCATCACAGACACGGCATGATCAAATTCTTTTTGATCGCCATTTGGCAAAGTGATAATTGGCATAAAAAAATCCTTAAGGAGTGATGCCCCGTACAATGGAGCATGTCACCGCGAGATTATGATCGAGGGAAACCCTCAAAAGATAAAAACGGTGGATAAATAAAATTCGACCTAAATTTTACACGTCTTGACCCGTTTAATAAACCGTTAATGCCGCTTAATCCGCACATATACCCAATACTAGGGAGATTCAACCAAAAAATGGGGTAAATAATGGTGTTGTAAAGCTGCTCTATTATGCATCGACCATGCAAAGATAAAATGATAAAAACTCACATTTTAAATAAATCTTTCACATCTCAAAGACTTTGATTGAACTGAATAATGGGAAGCGTACATTTTATACAGTGAAATACGTTGATCTCACTATTCTCTGATTTTCTCTATTCTCTAAAACTCTCCCAACCCATTAGCTCCTGATGATCATAGGCATAGAGTTGAGCGAATTGCGGAATAATGCTTTCACTTTGCGTGGGTCTTAAAAACACATAATCATCAATTTGGATTTCTGCGGATCTGGGAATCTGTACCATTTCCTGATTACTACTGCGACCATAGAGCACATGCGGTTTACTGCCTTTGGGATACACATACGCTGCACGCCAATAACCACCATAAATAAAAGCAGCCTGATAGCCTTTTGACCATCGATCCAACCATTCCAATTGCGGCAAACTCGGCTGCGGCAATAGTTTTAAAATAGGTGTGGCAATCCACAGCGCAGATTGAAATTGCGCCAAACTGTTCAAATCAAAATCTTGCGGTTTAAGTAACATGGAGCCAAAAGACACGTCATTGCAGACACTTTGCTGACAATGAAAAGTAAAACTCGGGCTGCCTCCACCATTCCAACATAAATCGTCTTGGTACAAGGCAGGATAATCATTACGGATAAAATCTTTGAATTGTTGATAACTTTGCTGCGATTGTTGATAAGTTTTATCTGCGGCTTGGATCATGGATGGAATTTTTGACACATGGGCATCGTAACCCATCAGCCCTGATAATTTTAACTGCGCTAGATGCTGCTGAATGACGCTGAGTAATTCAGCCAGTTCAGTGTTAGTTTTCACTCCGCCACGATGCAACCCAACATCAATTTCAATATTGATGTTTAGGCAAAGTTCATGCTGCACCGCATAGTCTAAATATTGTTGCAAACGAATGTGACTGTCGATAAGCCATTGCACTTGAGATGAGCAATTTTTTAACTGCAAGATAGGTATTCTTTGCAATGCTTGAATAGGCATTGGTTTGCCAAACAAAATATCCGCCTGAGGAAATTCATCTAGCACAATGTTCAGATGTGGCAAATGAAAAAGCATTAATCGTTGAGTATTTAAGGCAGTGCTACACAGCTTGAGTAACTCCATGCAAGCAAGAGATTTCACCACCAAGCGTGGCTTTAACTCGGCTGGCAGCATATGTCGTGCACGAACTAGATTTTGCTGAAGCGCAGGCAGATCCACAATTAATTGCGGCAATCCAGTTCCGACCTGCCGTAGAACCTGATTCATGTGCTGAAAATATGCATCCATACCGACTTCTCCAACGCCAATTTTTAGTATTTGTGGCGATTCGTTATTTATAAATAGAGCTAGACATTTCTAATCTTATTGCTCTAAGAATAGCTGCTGCAAATACGGATTGAGCCATTTCTGCTTTGGATCTAACTCTTGACGAATCCGCATAAAATCCTCCCATTTCGGATACAACTCGCGCAGCTGTGCCTCCTTCAAACTATGTAATTTCCCCCAATGTGGACGACCGCCATATTTCAGTAAGACCGGTTCGACCAGATCAAATACCGCGTGATAATCCTGCTTATAAAATTGGTGGATGGATAAAGACACGGAGTCTTGCTGATAAAACGGACTAAGCCAAATATCATCGCCACGAACCAGTCGATATTCCACGGGAAAAAACATCGGCACTTTATGTCGCCTAAGCGTATGTAGCACTTCTTCAAAACATGCCATACCGTGTTGCAACGGAATCTGATATTCCATTTCATTGAATTTTGTATTGCGTGCCGATGGAAAAATCTGACTTGACCAATCCACTACCGTTACAGGCTTAACGAACACACCCAATAACTTTTGTAACCATGGATTCAACGCAGGACATAAGCGCACCAACTCCACACAAAAATTTAAGATCAGATCTTCATCTGGCCATTCTTTCGGACGGCTGATAAATGGGTCATCGGTTTCATCCAAGGTTTTTAAAATCACTTGCTGGGCATGACTAAAAGCCCAAAACTCAATATGTCGATGCTGATATTGCCATTGCTGCATATTTTGCATGACCTCACTCAAGGCACATAAACGCGTATGTTCTTTGAGTTTGTACCTTGGTCGATTTTGCAATTTGATTTGCGTCAAGATGCCCAAACTACCGAGTGCGACCCGCCCTGCCTGAAAAATCTCAGCATTTTGCTCAGCATCACAAGAGATGATTTCTCCTTGCGCGCTAAGCAATTCAAAGCCTTGCACTAAAGCAGATAAACATGACAGCTCTAAGCCTGTGCCATGTGTACCTGTTGCAATCGCGCCTGCCAGACTTTGTTGGTCAATGTCTCCCTGATTAATCAGAGCTTGATCAAACGCTGCGAGTTTATCTCCCAATTCAAATAAACGCGTTCCCGCGTGTATGGTGCTTTGACACTGCTCAGCGTCGATGTCGGTGATCCCTTTTAAATGATCCAAACTCAGTAAAAGATCGTTAGTTTTCACCAAAGGACTAAAAGAATGACTAGCACCTGCAATGCGAATTTTGTCATGGGACTTCACCAAGCCAATCAACCGATCCAAACTGTTCGGCTGTTCAAATTGCGGTGTCGACTGCTGCGAACCTGACCAGTTTTTCCATTCGGATTTTTGCGGATACATCGACTGTGGATGCACCGAATTGAGCTGTGTAGATTTTGGATGCGTCGCATTAGAACGCTCTATCAGTTGATCTGTCATGTTCGTCCCTGCAAACATCATTTTTATTGTATTGACTGCTTTTATCAGCTTATTTTTCAGCACATGCTTTTATTTATCCTAAAACATGCTACTAGTATTTCCTTTAGATTATCTCAATCCGTTCAGGGACTCAAATCCATATTGAGTTAAAAAAGTATTCTATAAAACAGCGATTTAAAATAAAAATTCAGTGTAGATTGGATGTTTTGAACAATAACCGACCGAAGCAATACATTTATAGATAATGGATTAGAGTCTCGTTAAAAACTACAAATACTCTTCACAAATATGGATAAAAAACACTCGATCATTGGCTAATTTTCAGCTAATTTATTTAAGTTAAAAAATCAATTTATAGAACCCTTGGGTTCAATTTATCGAAAAATGTTGTTTTTATTTATTTAATTTTCAATATCTTACATTTTTAGTATAAATACTCGACTAAAGCATAAATGCAGAATATAGCCTGACTGAATTATTGTTGAACAAGGTTTTAAAAACAAATATACATGGAATTGGAGTACCACTATGGTTAGCGCATACGATGAATTGCCACGGACACCGGCGAATTTTGTTGCACTTTCACCTCTGCGTTATTTAGAGCGTGCAGCATATATTTATCCAGATCAGGATGCCATTATCCATGGTAATCGTCATATTTCATGGCGCCAAACCTATAATCGCTGCCGCCAATTTGCCCACCAATTACAACAATTGGGCATTGGTAAAAATGACACGGTTTCGGTACTTTTACCAAACGTACCTGCCATGGTGGAAGCCCATTTTGCTGTTCCAATGGCAGGTGCAGTACTCAATACCTTAAATACACGCCTTGATGCAAAAACGATTGCCTTCATGCTAGAGCATGCTGAAACCAAAGTCCTGTTGGTCGATCCTGAATTTACTCAAGTCGCAACCGAAGCTTTGGCTTTAATTGATCAAGAGATTTATGTTATTGATGTTGCAGATGCCGAGTTTGAAGGTACAGCAACGTCGATTGGACAGATTGAATTTGAAGATTGGTTGGCTCAAGGTGATGCCAATTTTGAATGGCATCTACCACAAGATGAATGGGATGCGATTAGTTTAAGCTATACCTCGGGCACAACAGGTAACCCGAAAGGCGTGGTGTATCATCACCGCGGTGCGTATATCAATGCAGCCAGTAACATCATTGCTTGTGGTATGAAACCACGTGCAAACTACTTGTGGACACTGCCACTATTCCATTGTAATGGTTGGTGCTTTGCATGGACTATCGCAGCGAATGGCGGCACCAATATTTGTTTGCGTAAAATAGACCCTGAACTGATTTTTAAACTGATTGCAGAACATAAAGTTGATTACTTCTGTGGTGCACCAATTGTACTGTCGATGCTGATCAACACCCCTGAAGAGAAAAAAGTTCAGATTGATCACCGTGTCGAAGTGATGGTGGCTGGTGCTGCGCCGCCTGCTGCAATCATTGAAGGCATGCGTAATATCGGCATTAATGTTACCCATGTGTATGGCTTAACTGAAACTTATGGTCCTTCTGCACTTTGCGCATCGCAAGCAGGTTGGTCAGATCTTTCAATTCAAGAACAAGCGCAGTTGCACTCACGTCAAGGTGTGCCATATCCACTACAAGATGGTATGAAGGTGATTGACCCTGAAACCATGCAACCTGTGCCGCATGATGGCCAGACCATGGGTGAAATCATGTTCCGCGGCAACATCGTGATGAAGGGTTATTTGAAAAACCCTGAAGCGACGGCTGAAGCCTTTGCTGGTGGTTGGTTCCATACTGGTGATTTGGCTGTGTGTCAGCCAGATGGTTATGCCAAAATCACGGATCGCTCTAAAGACGTGATTATTTCTGGTGGCGAGAACATTTCCTCACTGGAAGTTGAAGAAATTTTATATCAACACCCTGCGGTACTCACTGCGGCAGTGGTCGCGAAACCTGATCCGCGTTGGCAAGAAGTGCCGTGTGCATTTATCGAGCTCAAAACTGGTAAAACAGCAACCCCTGAAGAGTTAATTGAATTCTGTAAACAGCATCTCGCACGCTTTAAAGTACCGAAAGATGTGGTGATTACTGAAATTCCAAAAACCTCAACAGGCAAACTACAGAAGTTTGTCCTACGTGAATGGGCGAAAGAACGTGCTGTCGGTGAATTTAGTTAATTTACCCCATACTCATCATAAAAAAAGCGACTTGTTAAAGTCGCTTTTTTTATTGCTTGGGATCAATTCATTTATGCATGATTCAATCACATGATACAAAATGCTTAATTATCTGAAAGCAATGCGACTTGCTGAATATAGTTAAACAATTTCAACTTTGACGCAGCAAGCTCTTCAGGTGTCGCATTTTTTGCGATATCACGCTGAATACGTAAGACATGCTGACGAATTGGATGATGTTCAGCAGCATTATGCGCTTTCATGAACTCTTTAATGACGGGCTCACCTTGAGCCACCATACGCTCCGTCCAACGTTGTAACTGCGCAGTTTTCTTCGCACCTTGTTGCGGTGTGAGATAAGACAAAATCATGGTTTCATCTTCATTGCGTAGTAATTTACCCACACGCTGAAACTGACGACGACGTGCTTCATGTGAAGTAATGGTTTGTGCATCAAGTAGTGCTTCGATCAGGCGCTCTTCCACAGGAAGATTTTTAATCTGTTTAGGATTCAGCTTTGCAAGTTCTTCACCTAAAGCAGCCATACGTTGTACGGCTTTTTTTTGCTCGGTTTTACTTGCACGTCCTTCTAAGGATTCAAAGTCTTCTTCGGTATAGCGGTTCGGTCGACGTGCCACGTTTAATCTGCCTCGTAAAATTTTGCTGCAAAGAGTGCTTGAATTTCAGACAAAGCTTTTTCTTCATCTGCACCTTCAATCACTAAGCGTAAAGTTGTGCCCTTGCCTGCACCAAGCATCAGCAAAGACATAATATTTTTGGCATCGACTAATTTTCCACCCTTACCAATCTGTATCGACGAGCGAAATTTGGTAGTGACTTCAATTAGCTTGCCAGATGCACGCGCATGTAAACCCAGTTTATTTATTACATCAACAGTTGTGTCGATCATGACCAGTGCTTCATTTCTCTGTGTAGAACCTGAATAGACCATTTTGCCTCAAGGGCTTTTTTTAGTCTATCAACGATATATACCGAACGGTGTTGTCCACCTGTACAACCGATCGACACCGTCATGTAATGACGATGCCCTTCGGCAAATGCCGGCAGCCATTTATCCAAGAAATGATAAATATCTTGGAACATTTCATTGGTTTGCTCACTTTGTTGTAAAAACTCACGAACAGGCTCATCCAACCCAGAATATTTACGTAGTTCCATATCCCAATGTGGATTGGGTAAATGACGAACGTCAAAAACATAATCTGCATCGAGAGGAATCCCATGTTTATAACCAAAGGATTGTAAAATCAGAATTAAATTATCTGCCTGTCCCAATCGAGACAACAAAGTATGCTTTAAATCATGCACGCTCTTGTCGGTAGTATCAATATGCACCGTAGAGCGCATTTGAATGGGCAACAGTAAAGATTTTTCTTCCTGTATACACTCATTCAAACTTTTGAAACGGCTAGCCAGCGGATGGGGACGACGTGAAGAACTAAAACGCGCAATCAATTCCTGATCACGCGTTGTTAAATAAATAATATCGACTGAGCCATAGCGCTGCAGTTGCTGAAAGACCAGATCAAATTCTTGTAAATCAGCGCGAGTGCTACGAACATCAACACCCAATGCTAACTGTTCAAGATTATTCTCTGAATCCAGTTTTTCAACAATTTCGGGTAATAATGCTAGTGGCAAATTATCAATACAGTAATATCCCAAATCTTCAAGTATCTGCAAAGCAGATGACTTTCCTGATCCAGATTGTCCTGTAACAATTAAAATGCGTTTCATCGCAATGCTACCCCATTACCGTTTTAAACCGCAGTATATTTAACCTGCAAATTATCAATTAGACGTGTTGCACCCAATTTTGCTGCAACAAACAATACGACATCTTGATCAAATTCTTCAACCTTTTGCAACTCAGTTGTGCGAACTTCTACATAGTCCACAACAAAACCTGCTGCTGTCAATGTTGCGTTAATATTCGCTAACACATCTGCCAGTTTTGTGCCTGCATGCAGTTCTGCTTCAGCAGCTTGCAATGTCTTATAAATGGTCGGTGCAATGGCACGATTTTCTGCACTTAAATAGCCATTACGCGAACTCAATGCCAGACCATCTTCCGCACGGGTAATTGGCACACCAATCACTTCTAGTGGAATATTCAAATCACGCACAAACTGACGAATCACTGCTAACTGTTGATAATCTTTTTGACCAAAGAAAGCGTAGTTCGGTTGCACAATATTAAATAATTTGGTCACCACCACAGCCACACCATCAAAATGTCCTGGGCGTTGTAGACCGCATAAATCGTTGGTGATCTCACCCACTGAAATATTCGTCAAACGTGGCTTATTGCCATACATTTGCTCTACAGTTGGCGCAAATACGATGTCACAACCGACTTCAGCCAATAAATGTTGATCATTTTCCAACGTACGTGGGTAATTATCAAAGTCTTCGTTTGGGCCAAATTGAATTGGATTGACAAAAATACTGACGACCACCACATCGCAGATTTTACGTGCTTCACGGACTAAATTAAGATGGCCTTCATGCAAATTCCCCATGGTCGGCACAAAACCAATAATTTTGCGTGCTGTACGTGCTGGATTAAGCGATGCGCTTAAGCCTTGGATCGTAGTTTCAGTTTTCATGTATTACAACTCAATCTGGAAAGTATGTTCTATAGCAGGAAATGAACCGTTAAGTACTGCGGCATGATACGCTTTAAACGCATCAACGATCGCCGTCTCCCCTGCTTGTTCTTTCATAAAATTACGGACAAATTTAGCAACGTGGCTGAAATTTAGACCCAACATGTCTTGAACCACCAGCACTTGTCCATCCGTTTCTGCACCTGCACCAATACCTATGACTGGGGTATTTGGGAACAGCTCACTGATTTCCTTGCCCACTTGAGCAGGCACACATTCAAGCAGAAGTACTGCTGCCCCAGCATCTACCACCGCTTGACAGTCCGCAATCAACTGATCTGCTGCAGCACGGGTGCGGGCTTGTACTTTATAGCCACCAAACACATGCACTGATTGCGGTGTAAGACCTAAATGGACACAGACCGGAATACCGTTACGTGTCAAGACTTCTACCGTTTCCGCTAACCATGCCCCACCTTCAAGTTTGACCATTTGCGCACCGGCTTGCATCACCGTTTTTGAATGAATCAAGGCATCATTCAAAGTGGCATAGCTCATAAATGGCAAATCAGTCAAAATAAACGCATGCTTATTACCACGACGCACCGCCGCAGTATGGTAAGCCATATCTTCAACCGTTACAGGTAAAGTAGAGTCATGACCTTGAATGGTCATCCCCAATGAATCACCAATCAGAATCGTATCAACTTCAGCAACTTCCATTGCTTTCGCCATACTTGCATCGTAGCTCGTTAGGCAAGAAAATTTGCGGCCTTCCGCTTTAAATTTCTTTAAGTCACTTAGACTAATCATTTCAATATTCCTCTGATGACGGCTTTCTCAAGTGGTCATGCAAAACTAAAGATTTGCCCAATTAGCTGCGTCCAAAACCGTTAAATCTGGATTTTGCAGAATTGGTAAATCTTTTAATTGTTGTCCTTTGATATAAAGGTTTTCATCTAAATCTAATAAGGGTCTAAGCACAAAATCACGTTCTAACACCCCCACATGCGGCACAGTTAAACGCTCATTTTGAATTTGTTCATCACCATAAATCAATAAATCTAAATCGAGTGTCCGTTCGCCCCAATGACGTAAACGTACTCGACCCGACTCTTGTTCAAAGCGCTGTAATTCATCCAACAATGCCAAAGGTGCAAGATCCGTGATCAATTGCACAGCGGCATTTAAATAATTCGGCTGATCTTGCGGCCCCATCGGTGGGCTTTGGTACAGCTTAGATACTTGAATTGCACCTAAACTCGCCAACTTATGCACAGCCTCAGTCAGAATCTGCTGAGAATCACCTAAATTACTACCCAAACCGATATATGTGACTGTCATTGTGTCGGCCCAAAAACAACCTGAGTCAAATCACGTTTCACACGTTTACGTTTTAAAATTGGATGATCTGATCCAATCTCACCGCGTGCCGATGCTGCAACAATCGAAACTGTTGGAGCTGCGGAATGGTTCTTCGGCTTACGTTGACGACGACCACGAGATTCAGGCTCATTCACCAATGGCTCAATATCCACTTGTTGAGCTGCTGAAACTTTAACTTCAGCATCATCGTGAGCTGCCTTACGACGACCTTTAGCACGTTGGCGATTATATTGGCTGATGGCACGTTCTTTTTCATCCGTGCTCATATGCTGATATTCTTCCCACCACAAGCCCATGCCTTGAGTCGTGGTATCGCCCGATTTTTCACGTAGCAACAAGAAGTCAAAACCTGCACGGAAGCGTGCATGCCCAGACAAAGCTTCAATTTGTTGCGGTTTTGGATTTAACAAACGGGTTTGCATTTCCCAAACTTCACGAATAAACGTTTCAGCAAAACGCGGAATAATGGTTCGCGTAGCTTGACGTTTCAGTACATCCAGACCCGCTTGAGCACGTGCTTCGGCAGCAACCATGCCTTTATTTAAATAGAAACTACACCGCTCTTGGAATGGAATCCACAGTAATACCGCATAGAAAAATGCTGGGTTAATCGTTTTACCAATTGAAATGCGCTGATCGGTATTCTTCGCAGCCAGTTCTATGAATGGCGTTACCTCAGGTTTGATATCTGCAAATAATTGATGCCAAATACCAAAATCAATCAGCATAGGAAGAACGCGATTGAGATGCCCCATGGTAAATAACTTTTGAGATTCATCGTATAGACGGTGCGGTGAAACATCACGAAGCAACAGGGTTAATTCGGGTGTAAATACATCCAGAATTTTTTCATCAATATTAAAGTTCAATTTGGCTGCAAAACGTAATGTACGTAGCATCCGCACTGGATCTTCTTCAAAACGAAGTTGCGGGTCACCCAACAAACGTAAAGTTTTATGTTTAATATCATCCACAGCATGGCAAAAATCAAGCACTTCGCCTTTGCGTGGTTGGTAATACATGGCATTAATTGAAAAGTCACGACGAGCAAAGTCTTGCTCAATCGTTCCCCAATTGTTATCACGTAAAATCATGCCTGCGGCTGAAGTCACTGCTTTTTTCGGCGGAGCACGGAATGTTGCAACTTCGATCAGCTCACGTCCAGAATAGACATGAGCAAGCTCAAAACGACGACCGATGATACGGCAACGTCGTCCGAAAACTTCTTTCACCTGAGCTGGTGTCGCATTAGTTACGGCATCAAAATCTTTAGGTGCATGACCTAACATGAGGTCACGGACACCGCCACCCACGATATAAGCTTCATAGCCTGCCTTGGTTAAGGCATCAATCACATCTAAAATGGAAGAAGGTAATTGTGCGGTTGATAAACCGCATTTGGACGCGCGCAAAGTTTGCAAAAGACGCAGTCTCCTACGTGTGTACGTAAAATTCTTAAGATGTCGCTAATGATATCTCTAACACAATCAAAGGGCAATTTGATTCTCCCGATGCTAAGTTCGAGCTTAAGCTATTTCGAGCGACTTGCGTTGACCTAGAGTGACAATTTGGCTTTATTTTTTGCAAACAATGCAGGGCCAACGCCTTTCACCAATTGAATATCATCTATACTTTTAAAACGGCCATTTTTTTGCCGATACGCCACGATTGCTTCAGCTTTTTTCTGTCCTATACCACTCAATGTTTGTAATTGCTCTGCTGTTGCCGTATTTAAATTCACCCGATCTTGAACGCTGGCTGCACCTGTACTCGGACGCGATAAATAATAATTTGGATGATTTGTCCCTTGTGTACTTGGCTTAGCTGCTTCTTTAGGCTTTTTCAATTGCTGATCTTGCGCTTGCTGCATCGCTTTCCATTCAGCATAACCTGAGGGGCTTTCTGCATAACTAGGTTGCAGAATGACCAAGCAAAGAAAAATACTAAAGGCTGAAACACAGCTATTTTTGAGGAGGTTGTTCATGAGTTGCCTGTTGTTTTAATTGTAGTTTGGCTTGATCCCAAAGCTGATCCATCTCAGCCAAAGACAAGTCTTCTAATTGTTTTTGTTGTAAATCTGCCTGTTGCTCAATATAAGCAAAACGGCTTCTAAATTTGTGAATGGTACTTAGCAATGCCATCTCACTCGATATGCCTATCTTACGACCAACATTCACCAGAGAAAACAAACAATCACCAAATTCATCGAGCATTTCGTCGGAATTTTCCCCTGCCACTGCTTCACGAAATTCGGCTAATTCTTCTTCTAATTTGCCATAAGCCCCTTCTACATCTGGGAAATCAAAACCTATTTTCGCCACATTTTTCTGAATTTCATCTGCTTGAGCTAAAGCGGGCGCATGTTTAATCTCTGCAAGTCTAGACTGTGGTTTGCCTTGTTTTTCTTGTTGTTTTATCTGCTGCCATAAAGCCGCGACATCCTCTGCATTCATTGCTGAAAATTGTTCTGATTGAAAAACATGCGGATGACGACGTATCAATTTATTGGTAATGGCTTGTACAACATCATCAAAATCAAATGCACCTATCTCACTATACATTTGCGACTGAAACACCACTTGTAACAGCAAATCACCTAATTCATCTCGTACATCATCGGTATTGCCTGAACGCACTGCGGCTTCTACCTCGTAAGCCTCTTCAATGGCATAGCGAGTTAAGCTTTGTGGTGTTTGCTTTTGATCCCATGGACATTTGCTGCGAAGTTCTTGCATAACCGCCAATAATTGTTCCATGTAGACACCTTTACTCATCAGTACATTGATTCAATGAAATAGTTTGCTATGCTCAAAAGACTCATGGATTGAGCATAAAAAAGAAGGAGAAGCATAACATGCAAAGTATTTTTATCAGCGGTGCAGCTCAGGGGATTGGTGCAGCGATTGCACGATTATTCATTCAGCATGGCTACAAGGTCGGGCTATACGACATTAATCTGGCACAAGTCGAGCAATTGGCCACCGAGCTTGGGAAAAATGCCAAAGCTGGGCTTTTGGATGTCACCGATCCAGCACAATGGCAACAGGCTTTGCAGGAATTTTCTACATGGGCGGGGCAATTAAATATCTTGGTAAATAATGCAGGAATTTTATATTCAGGCCCTTTTGAAAATACCGACTTAAGCTCGCACCATCGTACTATTGATATCAATATTAAAGGCGTCATCAATGGCTGCTATGCAGCGCTTCCCTTATTAAAGCAAGCTAATTTTGCCCGTGTCATCAATTTATCTTCTGCATCTGCAATTTATGGGCAAGCCGATCTGGCAACTTATTCCACGTCCAAATTTGCCGTTCGTGGTTTTACAGAAAGCCTAGATATTGAATGGCAAAAATATGGCATTCGAGTGCTCGATGTCATGCCTTTATTTGTGCAAACCGCCATGGTCAAGGATATGGATGCACAGAGTATTAAAAAAATGGGGGTAAACCTGAAACCTGAAGATGTTGCACAGCAAATTTATGAATTAGCCAAACTCAAAGATCAACCATGGCTGCCAACCCATACCCCTGTCGGTTTCAAAGCCAAATTTTTATTTAACTTATCCAAACTCAGTCCACAGTTTATCAATCGCTTAAGTAACATTCTGATTGCACAAAAACCGAAGTAGAGAAATTTACATTTCACATAATAATGCAATAATAATTGTACTTAATTTACACAACTTTACACAATTGTCACATTTTAGCAGGACAAGATACGTTTTTTTGCATAATATTCACCCGCTCACTACATTTGAGCTTTTTATTTTCTAACAATAAAAGTGAAGTTATTCATGAAAAAATTACTTGTTCTTGCAACTGCTACAACAATCTCTATTTCTGCTTTTGCTACAACTCAATTCGCAACTTCAGAATTAAAAGCTATGGACTGCGCAACACTTGCAGTAGAAAAAGCGAATGCTAAGCGTTCACTTGAAACTGCTGATAAAAACCTTGCAAACATCCAAGCTTCTGCTCAAGCACCAGGAAAATCTTTAAGCAAATTCGCTGGTTTAGCGGGTGGCGCTCTAGCTGCTTTTGGTGGTAACTCTGAAAAAGCGGCTCGTGCAAGCAACATCGCAAACAGCCTAGCTGGTGAGCAAGATACTTCTGACGCAAGCAACCTAGAAGTTCAACAAGCAAACAAATCTGCTGCTCAAGCAAACATTGACAACATTGGTATCTACCAAGGTTCTAAAAAATGCAAAATCTAATCTAAATTTGATTTAGATCTGATTCAAAAAAAACCTTGTTCAGCCAGAGCAAGGTTTTTTTGTTAAAAACAAAATAATTCGTTCCGCTTTGTCCCGTCCACACACATTGAGCCTCATCACGCATATTGCTTTAACTCAATTTGAGGAAAGTTAAATCCTTTACAAGACTGTTCACTCTGCCAAGCCACAGTCAACATCACATGCGGCAACTGAATATTTTGGTAGGCGAATACACCCAATTTCGGATGCGTACACATCCCGCCATTTTGATCTGCCATGCACTGTGTATTTAATTCTTTTAAATCTAAACGAATGCCCAAACCCGATGCTTTTAATACCGCTTCTTTGGTGGTCCACACCTTGAACCAATACGCTGGATCCTGACTTTCCTGCTCCCACTTTGTTAATTCTTCAGGATGAAAGGCATGTAATGCCAATGATTCAAAACGCACTTTACGTGTTAAGTCTTCAATATCCACACCTAAATGGGCAATTTTCTGGCTGCTAGCGAGTACATAATGTTGCTGGCTATGACTATGATTAAAATGAAAATTTGGATAAGCACTTAAGTAGGGCTTACCATATTCAGTTTTGGCAAAATCTGAATTGTGTATATCCGTATTTAACTGCTGTCCAATAAGCTGATTACGGAATTGATAGATCAGCGCTTTTTTTTCTGCAACCTGTTGAGTACGGCTTAAATTCTCGGATAATTCAGGAATAATTTGAGCTAATGCCGTCCATTCAAGTTGTATTTTTGCCATGATTGGACAACTCCCCACATTTTAAGATATCGACTGATTGCAACTTTAGTTTACTACACTGTGATTTGAGATTTGTCTGCACGTAGCAAGAAGCCTCTATTAAATTTAAATTAAAAATCATCTCTCTGTGTTTAAATTTTTTAATATTTAATTAATTATCAAATATTTATTTTAAATATTAATATTTTAGATAAAATACTCTAAATATTATTATTAGCTAAAACTTTATAGGGGATTATTAATGCTTAAAAAGACACTACTTGTTTGTACAATGACTCTACTTCCACTGAGTTCACAAGCTGGCTTACTGGATGCTGCCGTTGCTGTCATGGGTGCAAAAAACGGTGCGATCATGGACCAAGCTGAAGCACGCATGAATCAAAGTCGTGAAGAAGCTGCGTATGCCGTTGCTCAAGCAGACCGCGCTTATGCAACAAATGCCAATCCTGTAAGTACAACCAACAATAGTGTATATAGCACAAGTTATTTAAAAACCTTAGACTGCACAGACCTCGCCGTTGAACGTAAAACCTTTGAGCGCACGCTTGAAGCATCAAACGCTGCTGCTGCGCAAGCGACAACTCAACAAAATAACCAAATGTCAAAATGGGCTGGTTTGGCAGGGAATGCCCTTTCAGCATTTGCTGGACAATCCGAAACGGCTGGACGCATGGGACAAGTGGCTAACGCTTTTGCAGGCACCAAAAATAACCAAACCAATGCAGCAAGTGCGCAACAAGCCGCTGAAGTTGCTCAAGCCAATATTGATAATATTAAAATTTATCAAAGCTCTAAAAAATGTAAAATCTAAACTTTGACACATTTCGGCAATAAAAAAGCCCATCATAAGATGGGCTTTTTAAATAGAGAATTAAAACTTAGCGTTTAAATTTCTTCTCTGCTTTCTTAAATTTCTGAACATAACGACGTTTACGTGCCGCAGTACGTTCATCAATTTGTGACTTACGTCCTTCAAATGGATTTTCTGACGTTTTAAATTCAATTCTTACTGGTGTACCTTCAAGTTTGTACACTTTACGGAATACATTTTCGAGGTAACGACGATAATCCGCTGGGGTTTTATCGACTTTGTTACCGTGAATCACAATTGTCGGTGGATTTTGTCCGCCCATGTGCGCATAACGCATTTTGATACGACGACCTTGTACCATTGGCGGTTGGTGCGCATCTGTTGCATCACTCAAAATTTGAGTAATTTTGGCTGGAGACACTTTCAAATGTGAAGAGTCATAGGCACGGTGAATAGATGGGTAAAGATCACCTACACCTGTACCATGCAATGCTGAAATTAAGTGAATTTTTGCCCAAGGAATAAAGTCAAAACGACGGTCGACATCAAGCTTACATTGCTTACGATCGTAATCAGACATGTTGTCCCATTTATTGATCGCAATCACCATGGCACGACCTGCTTCCAGTGCGTAACCAATTAAGTGTAAATCTTGCTCAACAATACCATCACGGGCATCAACCACAATCACCACGACATGTGCGTCTTTCATGGCTTGTAGCGTTTTCACAATTGAGAATTTCTCAATCATTTCATCTACTTTACCCTTACGACGTACACCTGCTGTATCGATCAAGGTGTATTTACGACCATCACGCTCGAATGGAATATAAACCGAATCACGGGTTGTACCCGGTTGGTCAAATGCCACCACACGTTCTTCACCTAAAAGGCGGTTTACCAGTGTCGATTTACCCACGTTTGGACGACCAATAATCGCTAAACGTAAGCCTGTATCGCGGTCGTGTAATTCTGGGTTTTCGTCTTCAGGCACATCTTGAAGTACATCTTCAAGCATTTGCTGTACGCCACGACCATGACTTGCTGCAACTTGAAGTGGCTCACCCATACCCAGTTTAAAGAACTCAACCAGTGCCGCTTCTGCATGTACACCATCAACTTTGTTCGCAACAAGGTAAACCTTTTTGCCCAAAGTACGTAAGTCACGTGCAATTTGTTCATCAGATGCCAACAGACCTGCACGAGCATCAACTACAAATACAATAATATCAGCTTCATGAATGGCGGTTTTAGATTGCTCTGCCATGTATGAATCAATACCACCTTCAGTTTCGCCGATACCACCAGTATCAACAACAATGAAGGATTTATTTTGATAGGTCGCATCACCATATTTACGGTCACGAGTCAGACCGGCAAAATCAGCAACGAGAGCATCACGGCTCTTGGTAATCTGGTTAAATAACGTTGATTTTCCGACGTTCGGACGACCAATGAGCGCAATTACGGGTTTCATAGATTAACCTTTATTCCAGATCAGCCAGTTAGGTCTGGTCTGAACATCAGAAAGCTTAGGAAGAATGGAATTAGGATAAATGCCTAAAATAAATAAAAAACACGGGGCATTGATTGTTCAATCCCCCGCGTTCAAGAATACGGTTTGGCTTATTTTAACATAAGCCGCAGAAAAATTAACGATTCTGCCAAATGCTTAATGCACCCTTGCGAGTTGACACATAAAGTTGATTGTCAATAACGCGCAATGAGCGAACTTCACCACTGGTTTTAGAACGACCCACGATTTCACCTGTCGCTGGATTAATCAGGTGTAATACACCATCCAAATCACCTACCACAAGGTCTTGACCAAGCATTACAGGATTACTCAAATTACGATTGAGTAATTGATCATTTTCCCAAAGCGTTTGACCAGTGGTAATTTCATAAGCCACGATTTTACCATCTGTTTGTGCAACAAATACACCATTACCCACAACTTCAGGGCGTTGGATGCTGCTCGCATCGTTGCTCCAAATCACTTGTTGGCTGGCTAAATCAAGTGCAGTTACTTGACCTTGGTAACTTGTGGTAATTAAGAATTGACCTGCAACAGTCGGTTCGCCATCAATATCAATCAGACGCTGTACATCTGAACGACCGTCTGACACCGCAACACGACGTTGCATTTTCGGAATACCACTCAATGCATCAATCACATAGATATACGCATTTGAAGATGCAATGAGAACATTACGTGCATCTAATGCTACAGGCGCAGCCATACCACGTAGGCTAAATTGTACATTCGGTAAATTATAGGTCCACGTTTGTTGACCTGTCGCCACATCGTTCGCATATACCGTGCCATCATTACTGACAGAGATTACACGACCTGCTTGAATCAGCGATGGAGAAAGTAGCGCACCTGATAATTGTGCAACCCACTTCTGTTCACCTGTTGCTTGGTCTAAAGCAAATAACTGACCTTTAGCGTTACCGACAACAACGATGCCGTCTGCAGCTTCAACACCAGCACTTAGACCTTGTTTAGATACTTTCTTTTGCCATAAACGGTTTTTACCATTGAAGGCTTGAACTTCACCATTTGGATTTACGGTGAAAATCACACCGTTATCTACATCCATACGTAAACGCAATGGATCTGCATCATCAGTAGAAGCAACACTGCTTGAAAAAACAGGCGCTAATGATTTTGCCTGTGACAATTTAGGAAGTGGGTTTGGTTTTACTTTTTCTACTTTCCCTTTGCTGGCACAACCAGTCAAAGCAAGTGTTAAAACTGTCAGCGCACAGGTAATTTTGTATTTTCTATTCATTCAGTTGCTTCCACTTGTGTATCTATAATTGGACGTTCAATTTCAGGATCATCAACTAAAACGCCTACACTTTCGAGTTTAATTTGTAAAATTTGACGTTCTTCTTGTCGCTCAACCAAGGCATCCCATGCACTTTGATAGGCTTTTTTCGCATTTTCAGTATCATTTTTTGCAACATAGACGTCACCACGTGCTTCATCTGCTGTTGCTTTAAATGCAGGCTCTTTCACAGCATCTAATGATTTTAACGCATCATCAAATTTCTTCTGCGCCAATTGTGCATAAGCTAAACGTAGTTTAACCAATTGTACTAAGCCCGCATCATCAACTTTTGAATTTTCAACACGCTTTAACGCTTTTTCTGCACTTGCATAATCCGCTTTATCATAAGCCAATTTTGCCATAAGCAATTGAGTTTGAATGGCTTGCGCAGAATCTGGTGCTTCTTTCATGATTTTATCTGCGGTTGCAGAAAGTTGCGTGAAAGCATCACCTGTTGCCATCTGCGCATCGTCCATTAATTGCTGAACTTTGGCTGTTTCCATTTGAGATTCAGCCAAAGTTTTCTTCTGCCAGTATTCCCATCCGAAAAAGGCAATTAACGCAATTAAAATGCCGCTAACAATGGCAGAGCCATATTTTCTAGCAAACGATTTTAAATTATCAAGTTGTTCTTCATCACTCAATGCGCTCATGAAACTACCCTTTTCCTTATGTTATATGGCTTATTTTGAAGAAATTTTGTCAATAATGAAGGCAACAAATTCTGCCACATTCACTTCATGCTGTTCAGCATTAGCAAGTTCTTTGACAGATACTTGACCCGCAGCTTGCTCACGTTCACCAAAGATTACAGCAAACAAAGCACCCGCTTGATCGGCCTTTTTCATTTGTGACTTCATTGAACCTTGTGAACCGACTTTCAAGCGAATACGACTACCCGCAGCTTCAAGTTGGTCACGGATTTGTTCTGCAAGTACTAACGCTTTACCTTGAGTTGCTGGATCAGATACCAAGAACAACTCACAATCACGTACAGGGGTATTGTCTTCCACTTGTTCAAGAAGAAGCAGTAAACGTTCCATACCCATTGCAAAACCAACCGCCGGTACAGATTGATCCGCCTTACCTTTAAGCTGGCCCACTAGACCGTCATAACGACCGCCTGCACACACTGTACCTTGTGAACCTAAATGCGTGGTCGTCCATTCAAATACAGTTTTGTTGTAATAGTCCAAACCACGAACCAATTTTTGGTTAATCACAAAACCAATACCCGCTTCTGTCAGGTATTGCTGTAATTGAGCAAAATGCGCCAAGGTTTCCTCACCCATGAAGTCGTGAAGTTTTGGAGCATTTTCCAAAATCGCTTGGGTCTTCGCATCTTTAGAATCCAAAATACGAAGTGGATTGGTCGTTAAACGACGCTGTGAATCTTCATCCAAATCGGCTTTATGTGATTCCAGAAAATCAACCAATGCCGCACGGTAAGCAGCACGCTCATCAGACTCACCTAATGTGTTCAATTCAAGTTGAACTTTATCTGCAACGCCCATACGTTTCCATAAACGCGCAGTCATGAGAATCAGTTCAGCATCTTGATCGGGGGTTGCCACGCCAAAGGTTTCCACACCAAATTGGTGGAATTGACGGTAACGGCCTTTTTGCGGCTTTTCATAACGGAACATCGGTCCCACATACCAAACACGCGGAGTTGCACCACGTAGCAAGTTATGCTCAAGCATGGCACGTACACAGCCTGCTGTACCTTCAGGACGTAAAGTCAAAGACTCAGGTGGATTACCTTTGTCAAGGAAGGTATACATTTCCTTTTCAACGATGTCGGTTGCATCACCAATAGAACGTTTGAACAGATGAGTCTGTTCCACAATCGGCAGGCGAATTTGCTGATAACCATACGCATCCATCAAACTCGATAGATGCTGTTCTAGACGTCTCCATGCAGGGGTCTGCGTAGGAAGAATGTCATTAAAACCTTTGATTGCGACGATTGAACTCATGACTTATAACTTACTCAAAACTTGTACGAATAATCTCTTTAGCTTTAGCTTCTTCAATGGCTTTAACACGATCACGAACCATTGATTCGATCTCATCAACCAACTGATTTGTGTCAATTAAATGACTTTTCTCGCCATTACGATACACCAGTGAGCGTGGACTTGCACCTACTACACCAATATCCGCTTCCTTAGCTTCACCTGGACCATTCACTTTACAGCCGATCACTGAAACATCCATTGGAACACGCACATCTTCCAAGCGTTCTTCCAAAGTTTGCATGACTTTAATCACGTTAAATTCTTGACGTGAACAGCTTGGGCAAGCAATAAAATTAATACCGTTTGAACGAAGACCGAGTGATTTTAAAATATCAAAACCAATTTTCACTTCTTCTTCAGGTTCAGCAGCCAATGAAATACGCATAGTGTCACCAATGCCTTCCATTAACAAACCACCTAAAGCAATTGCTGATTTCACCGATCCAGTGCGATAAACGCCTGCTTCAGTTACACCCAAATGTAGTGGATTATCAATTTGAGCAGACAGTAAACGATAAGCATCCATGGTTAAAAATACATTCGATGCTTTAACCGATACTTTAAATTCATGAAAATTTAAACGATCTAAAATATCAATATGACGCATTGCCGATTCAAGCAAGGCTTGACCTGTCGGCTCACCATATTTCTTTTGAATGTCTTTTTCGAGTGAACCCGCATTGACACCGATACGCATTGAAATGTCATTGTGTTTCGCTGCGGCAACCACTTCACGAATTTTGGCTTCAGAACCAATATTCCCTGGGTTAATACGTAAACAATCTGCACCCAAGTCGGCTACACGTAATGCAATTTTATAATCGAAGTGAATATCCGCCACTAATGGCACTTGTACACGCTTACGAATTTCACCAAAAGCTTCAGCGGCTTCCATACTTGGTACAGAAACACGCATGATATCTGCACCAACATCCACACAGCGTTGAATCTGTGCAACGGTTGCGTCTACATCGCATGTTTCAGTATTGGTCATACTTTGGATGCTGATCGGCGCATCACCACCGACATAGACCGAACCTACTTTAATTTTACGAGTTGGACGGCGCTTAATTGGATTTTCAATCATTGTTCAGTCTGCTCTGTTGTCCCTTAACGTGATAAACGGAAATCTGCTTTGCCGTTTACGGTATATGGAGACAATGAAATATTTTCATTATTTAAGCTTAATGACACAGCTTCAGCATCATCTAAACGAATTTGGAAAGGTGTCTCGCCATTTAAGTTTAAGGTCGATGCTTGACGACCTGTAGCCAACACTTTACCAGTTGAATCTACAATATGTACTGAAGTTGGACGATTAAAGCTTAAAGTCAGCTGATCGCCACTGATTGCAGCGTTACCGCCATTCATATCCAGAACTTGAACTTCAGATGTAGCATCATTGCTTACTGGTTCTTCATTGCTACTGCTTGACGACATCATGCCTTGTACTGCCGCAACAATGAGTCCGACAACAATAATAACTGCCAAAGCGATAAGACCACGCTTTAACCACTTACGATTGCGGTCACGATTTGAACCCGGCAATTTACCCATAATTTTGATGGGCGAATTATTCAGTGCATGATTTGGTAATAGCCCCGTATCATTGGCATAAATATCATCAAAACGCTGGATTATATTGGTGGCGTCGACCTTTAAGTATTTCGCATAGGTCCGATAATAACCTTTAATAAAGGTCGCTTCAGGCAAAGACTTATAGTCATCTTGCTCAAGTGCGGTGAGTGTTTTGACCGGAATATTCAGTTCAGCTGCGACAGCTTCAAGTTCCAGTTTTTGAGTAATACGCACTTGACGTAAATACTCACCTGGGCGTTGTACATTTCCTAATGCATTTGGAGCTACGCTCGAACCATTCGATTGCGGTGAATTAGGATTTACTTCCATACGGCCTCAGTACTGTACTGTAATTGCAAATAGCGTTGGTATTCAGGACTTTCTGGGAACAACGCACGCATCTGGTTCACCAGTACCTGCATACCCAAATTGTCGCCATTGGCACGAGCTGTTCGAATGCCAATCCAGAGTGCGCGCGCACCCTGATTTTTTTGACCTACTGCACGAACAAATTGTTCATACATTTGCGTTGCAGCAGGGAATTGCTGATTCAAATAAAATATTTCAGACAACTCTAACATTGAAACATAGGAATCACGATTGGCCTGAAGGGCTTGTTTGAATGATTTTTCAGCATTCGCAACATCACCCAGTTTCAAGTAAATTCGACCTAAATTTTCCAATGCTCTTGAACGTTGATCATAACCTAAGGTTGACCCTGCAATGCTCAACTGTTCAATCGCGTCATTATAACGCTCAACTTGATATAAATACGTACCGTAGTTGTTACGAGCTTGAGAATTTTTAGAATCTGCTGAAATAGCTCGTCTAAAATAACTATCAGCTTTTTCCAGATTTTCCTTACTGCCTTCTTGTTGTAGTAAAACGCCCATCATCATATTGGCTTGTGAATCACGCGAATTCACCTCTAAGGCCTGATCTAATGCGCGCTTGGCAGCGTCTAAATCCCCTGCTTTTAAATGTTCAACAGCCAATTGTGTCCGAATCTTTACGGCTTTTTCTGGGTCTTTCTTCCCCACATCTGGTGTTTGACATGCAGTTAATGCCAAAACCGATGCACATAAAGCTGAAACGAAAGTGAACTTTAACGTTAACTTTTTCAATTGGCTGCCTCTTTATTATCCTTGTGAGCGCAGAATCTCATTTTGCTGCGCAACTTTCTTTTTCCATTGCTCCGCACGACGAGTACGGTCAGCAACTTGCCCCACGAGTTGTCCGCACGCAGCATCAATATCATCGCCACGTGTCTGACGAATCGTACACACAAATCCAGCATCAGACAAAGTTTTTTGGAAAGAAATAATACGGTTACGACTAGAACGTCCGTATGGCGCATGCGGGAACGGGTTAAATGGAATTAAATTAATTTTGCTCGGAAGATTTTTCAGCAATTTAATCATTTGTTGTGCATGTTCAGGATGATCATTCACACCATCGAGCATGACATATTCAATGGTCACGTGTTTACGTGAACTCTCATTACCATCTTTGGCGATATAACGCTGACAAGCTGCGATCAATTGTTCCAACGGATACTTTTTATTGATTGGTACAAGTTCGTTACGCAGTTCATCATTTGGCGCATGCAATGAAATTGCTAAAGCCACATCAATATCTTGTGCCAATTGATCAATTTTTGGCACCACGCCTGAAGTCGACAAGGTCACACGGCGTTTGGACATACCATATGCAAAGTCATCGAGCATGATACGCATTGAATTCAATACTGCATCATAGTTTAGCAGCGGTTCGCCCATGCCCATCATTACGACGTTGGTCACAGAACGCTCACGCTCAAGCACAGGAACTTCTTCCATATAGGAGAAGTTTGCCATCCACAACTGACCGATAATTTCAGCTTGACTCAAGTCACGTTGGAAGCCTTGTTTACCTGTAGAACAGAACGAACAATCCAGTGCACAGCCCACTTGTGAAGAAATACACAAGGTCTTACGCGCACCAGTTTTGTCTTCGGCAGGAATAAGTACAGTTTCAACCAATGAACCTACACCATCACCGACACGGAACACCCATTTACGAGTACCGTCTTTCGAATAATTTTTATGCACCACTTCTGGCGCTTTAATTTCACAAATTTTTTCCAATTTTTCACGGAGTTTGCCTGAGATATTGGTCATCTCAGCAAAATCTGTCACAAAAAATTGGTGAATCCATTTCATCACCTGTCCTGCACGGAATTTCTTCTCCCCCATATCTTCGAAGAATTTTTCCATTTGTGGACGTGACATGCCCAGTAAATTCACTTTCTCCACAGTATTATGCTGCGTCGGAGCGGATGGAGATTGTTGCTGTGCATCAGAAACAGCTGATGTAGCGACTACTTCAGTACTCATGTGTAATTACCTAAACCATGTCTAAAGATAAAAGGAGATGCTCAGTATTTGAGCGAAGAATTATTCAGAGAATAAAAAAACCAGACAAGCAGTATACCACTTATCTGGTTTGAATACTTCGAATTAACGAGTACGTGGAGCGATCTCAGTTTGAGCGAAGAAGTAGTTAACTTCACGATCAGCAGATGCTACAGAGTCAGAACCGTGAGCAGCATTTTCGTCGATGCTTACAGCGAAGTCTGCACGGATAGTACCAGGAGCAGCTTCTTTCGGGTTAGTTGCGCCAAGGATGTCACGGTGAGCAAGAACTGCGTTTTCGCCTTCAAGAACTGAAACAACAACTGGACCAGAAGTCATGAATGCAACTAGGTCACCAAAGAAACCACGTTCTTTATGCTCAGCGTAGAAGCCTTCAGCTTCAGCTTGAGTCAAATGTTTCATTTTAGTTGCAACAATTTTAAGACCCGCTTTTTCGAAACGAGCAAAGATGTCGCCGATGTGGTTTTTAGCAACTGCATCTGGTTTAACGATAGATAAAGTACGTTCAATAGCCATGATTGGCTCCTTAAGTCAATTTGACGTGAAAATTTTGCCGCATTATACCGAATAATGCGCTATTTTCTGCTTTTGCAATGTAAAAAAATGGTTTTTTTCGATGTAGGGATTAACTTGCTTCATCAATCCAAGCCATCTGGATTCCTTCAAGCAAGCCTTCAGTCGACTTTTCAGGATCATCTGTAAAATTTGGCAATGCACAAACCCATGTATGTAGATCGGTAAATCGAATCCATTGCGGATCAACATCAGGATGAGCTTCATACAACTCAATTGCGATATCAATCGTATCTGTCCAGCGTAAACCCATGGGTCTTCCTAACATCGTTTAAAGAATGATGTCTTACTTTAACAAATTTATGCATTTCGTCGTTAAAACTGTTTTTATATTTTTATTACCAGATTTATCTCAGTGATATTTTCGGGTTTGTTCTATTTAAATATTTATAACACCACATTCAAGAACGGCGCGCAGGCAATAATGCCACAGCCTACACTCGCACCAATGGCCGCACCCACAGCAACATCACTCGGATAATGCAATCCTAAAATCATCCGTGATAGCGCAACGAGCAAAGTAAAGGGCAACATTAATATCAATAATAAAGGCTGGATAAAACCCAATACCGTGGTCGCCATGACTGCATGTAAGGTATGCCCTGATGGGAAACTAAAATGATCCAGCGGACGTTCACCGAGTCGAATCACTTGATGCACTTGATAAGGTCTCGGTCTTACCGTTTTCTTTTTAAGTACTTTATATAGGGTTGTACCGACTGAACCACCAAGTAGTACGTAAATAATTTGCACACTGTAGGATATACCTTGCACGATCCACACTGTAGCCAACATTACATACCAAAAAATACCATCCCCCAACCGACTGATCATTTTAAAAAAATCTGCTACGACTTGTTGATGGGAAAAATGATTGAGATAAATACAGCCTTTTAAATCTAAATGAAGCATTCTTGTTTTTGCATTTTTAAAATTCATCGCTGATCTCCTGTCTACAGTCCTATATTTAGACTGTGCTGAGGTTGAGCTAGATTTGATTTTTTTATTTTTAAAATCTTTTCGCCTTGTGTTTCACATAGCTTATGCTTTCTTTCTGACAGTCCTATGATGTTTTAATGACAATTTCATGAACGGAATTGTAACGAGCTCTATACCTCAATAAAAACTTGCATGTACAACTTGATCAACCACTTTATATAGGGCTTGTTCAAATTGTTGTACAGGATGTTGCCAGCCTATTTTAGCCGCATCATTTGCAGCCTCAACACCCATAGTTTTAAGTTTTTGACGCTCCGGCAACTGCTGCATTAAGCGAATAAATTCATCGGTATGAGATAATGAGCATAACCATCCCGTTTGCTCAGAACGAATATATAATTGTGCGCAAGCTGCATTATATGCAATAACAGGCAAGCCACTTGCCATCGCTTCTAAAACGACATTTCCAAAGGTTTCAACCTGACTTGCAAAGACAAATACATCAGCACTCGCGTAGGCTTGTGATAATGCTTGTCCACTCAAACTCCCCATAAAAATGACATCCAGTCCCGTTGCTAATTGCTCCAAACGCAAGCGATCTGGACCATCACCCACAATCACCAGCTTATTCGGCAATGTCCTTTGAGCAGCTTGCATGCTTCGATATGCTGAAATTAAAACATCGACTTCTTTTTCTGGAGATAGCCGCCCAACATAAAGCATGACTCGTGTATGTTCACCCGCAGACCATTGCTGCCGAAGTTCCGTGCTGTAATATTTGCTAGAAAAACGCTGTTGATCAACGCCCCGCCCTACAACAACTAATGGACAGGTGAATCCTAATTTCCGCAAAGCATTTGCAGTATCTTGACTGGGCACACAGGTCAGATGGGTATTGTTATGAAACCAACGTAGATAATGCTGCACAGGCTTCATTAAAAAAGCCAAATCAAAGTAACGACTAAAATCATGAAAGGCCGAGTGAAATCCACTGGACACTGGAATGTGCAATGAGCGAGCCAATTGCAACATCGCAAAACCCAACGGCCCCTCAGTGACGATATGCACTATATCTACTTGATTTTGCTTTAAAGCTTTTGTCAGTTTAATCAGCTGCGGCCAACCAAATTGTAAGCCTGAATATTTGGGGATCGACTGCGCACGCACCAAGCATTCATGATCAGGTTTAAAATCGATACAAGCTTCTGACTGCTCTGGACGGATCAGAAAAATTGAATTTCCCTGCTGCTGTAAGCCTCTACATAGCTGCAATAAACTATGAGCTACACCATTTATTTCAGGTGCCCATGTATCAGTAACGATGGCGATTTTCAAAGGTGGTCGGATTAAGGTTGAGACCGTTTGCACATCCATTCGGGATTGCATATGCTTAAATTGGAATTGAAAGCGTGCAGGTTCATCCTGCATACTTTTTAAATTAATAGACAATTCTGTCATGATCTTACATGCTTCTTATAAATGTATATTCACAGTTTAAGCAGCAGTTTTTTGCATTTTGATGATTATTTAATGACACAATCGTGAAAAAAGGAGAATTATTCATCTCCTTTTTTACAATGTAAGATTAGATGATTATTTTTAAAAATCGACATTAACATAAATCTTATCCCGATATACTCCTGCTGGAACATTATAGGAAAGCGGGTTATCCATTAAACGCGCAGAAATCGTATATTTTCTATCCTGTCCAGCACGTTGGTTCATGATTGCCCCCCAAAGATTATCAGATCCTCCTATGACTTTAAGTTGCGTTCTTAATTGATACGGTCCATTCGAAACAGAACTTAATCCATTATTATTTTTTAAATTTTGACTACGAAATGTGATTGAATAACTCCGATCACAAGATATATGAAATGACGTAGCTGTCTCACTATAAACATAATTGGATAATCGCATTTCTGGTGCAGATAACCCACCAACAGAACAGCCAGCAGCATAAACTGCTGTGCTAGATATTGCAGACAAACAGCATATGAGTAAAAATCTCATAGAAACCTCCCATATTACCTACAAACCAATTCAATAATTGAGGATTCGGCGGTATTAATTTGATTTTGAGTAACACTTAAACTCGCACTGCAAGTTTTTCCTTCTTTAGTTAACACATGAAGATTATAATTTGTTTTTTGCGATAAATAGATATAAAACAATCCATCGCTATCAACGAAATAACCTTCATCATTATTGACATTAACCACTGTTCCCAGAGGGAAATTTTGATTATTTATGTTCTTAAGACGCACAATAAACTTCTTAGTTGGTGCTACATTAAAATCTACAATATAGCCTCGCTTATCTAGAGCATTAATTTTCTTAGTGGTTTGATCAAATGAATAATCCAATGGAAGCTGATCTTGATCAAAAGAAATATCATAATTAATATATGGAATAACATTATGCACAAATGCATAACCATCCTTATTTGTTTTACCCACAACAGATAAAGACTTCATAACATCAACATCTTCCATTCCGCTCAAGCTAACTAATGCAAATGCATTATCAACATATTTTGTAAATGCGGCTTTATTCCCTAGCCAAACTAATGCACCATTATACTGTGCTTGCACAAATCTACGATTATCATACTCATCATATGAAGCACTTAAATCACCTACATTCGTTTTATACAAACCAAAGGCATGATAATTCATTTCACCATCCGAACGTCCAACTGCAAGCGAATAATCTAGACCTGTCTGATTAATGCTATTGCGTGTATAACTGAGCAAACTTTCATTACTATCCGTATCATGCTCTAAATTTACTCTATTTACATTCCCCCAACTATAGCTCAACATAATATTAAAGCTATTATCATGTTGTTTAAAATCTTTATAATAATTTACTGTCGTATACAAATTATTGGTTAATCGTTTTTGCACACCCACATTGACAATTTGACTATCTTCTTGTTCAAATCCATCTTTATTATAATTAACATTATCAACATAACTCAAACTTAAACTATCAATAAATTTTAAATTTGAAAAATTCAAATAAGCTAAATTTGAATATTTAGTATTTATAGAATACTCTTCAAAACCTAGCTGCTTAAATTCTTCTGTGTAATAACGACTATTTAAACCAAACGACCAATCCTTAAAACTCCTGCTAATACTACCTGAAACACCATATCCCACGTCACCATTATAATCACTAACTGCATATTCAGTATCTAAAATAAAATACTTACTAACACCTTGTGTCCACATTAAATTTAAAATTTTAATATCATCTGAATACGTTGCATCAAAACCCATTGTTGTGCTACGACTCAAACCTCGACGATAATACAGTTTAGAAAAAAATTCGCGATAGTCAGTATCATCTTCATCATAGTTATATCTTAATTTCCCCAATGAAATATCATATTCATTCAAGCCAACACTTAGTAGCTTATTACTGATATAAATTGGAAAACTTTGTACCGACCTATTCCCTAACACATCTTCTACAACTATTGTCGCTTCCCCTCCCTGATCAATACTCGCACCTGTTTGTAGAGAGTATTTTCCAGGAGTAATTGCTTGTTTATATAAACTAACACCGTTCAACATCAAATCAACAGTTGAAGGTAATGCCGCACTACCATTTAAAGTTGGCATATTCCAATATACAAAATCTGGACGTTCTGTATAGTTTGTACCAAAACTCAAGCCACCAAATCGAAAGGAGTTTGTTAGAGCATTGTAGTTAGTTGTATTATCCCCAGCCCTAAATTTTAAATATTTTTCAGGCATATCCATTTCAAAATAGGAACTTAGGCGTAATACATTTTTTTCACCCTCATCAGGAGAACTTCGATATATGAATGAATTGTCGAATAGCCAATAATCTTTAAAAAAACCGATTTCAGCAAGAGTGTTAAAATCATCTGAGTAATCATCTTTACTATAAAAAAAGTCATAGTTTATAAAGCCACCAAAATTTGCTTTTTGTGGCTTTGTAACAACATTTCCATAAAATTTTTCAGAAAAATATACCGGTGATAGATTTATCTTTATAGCTTGTAGGCCATCATCTTTTTCAAAACTAATATCAGTGTTTTTCAAAAGACAAAATTCTTCTTTATTATTATATTTAATAAATTTTACTGAACTTACCCCCAACTCATCTAAAGTTCTGCACTCGATGTAATCCCCATTTTCACTAGTAAGTAAGACTGTTTCAACATTGCGATCAACACCATTAAGCCAAACATTCACAATGTTTGACTCTTCATTATTAGATAATATTGCCGGTACAGCATGGACATATGTAGCACCAACAGTACTAAAAAAAAGCAGAACAACTCTAAAATTATTCATAGAATTACCCTCATATATCCCTAAAATCAATATTCCAACAAACTTCCATCTTTATCAGTTTTAATTTTAACTTTCACATTACTTTTATCTTTAATATTTACAGCTCCTAAATCGAAAGAATATTCATGACCAGCAAGCAAATAACTATTAAAACTTTTACTTAATATCTCATTGTCTTTCTTATCAACAAGTTTAATATCTGTAATTTGAACATGTGAGTTTGCTTTGTTTATAACATCAACTTTTGCAACATTATTATCTGTTTTTAACTGAACACCGAGATCTGTTTTATATTGTTTTCCCACGAACAACGGCAATGAAAATTTGAATTGAAAATTGATTGATTCATCGTCTGCAACTGGCGTAACTTCATTAAAAATAACACGCCATGTTTTTTCTTTTTCCAGCTCACTCGGTGCAAATTGTTGTGCAAAACCCACTCGAACAATTTGCTTACTTTCAGGCTTCAACTCAAAAACTTTTGGATTAAACATCAAAGTTTTATCTTCAACTAAGACATCTTCTCCCTTTTCATTTTGCGACCAGTTTAATGCAGAGATTTCAAAGATTTTAGATTTTGTGAATCCTGTACTTTCAACCACGACAGTAGTACTACGCTGCCTACCTTTATCGCCTAAATATAATTGTATAGGTGTAAATTTAATACCTGCAAAGATAGTACCACTAATACAACTAATGATTATGGCCAAAATTATTTTTTGCATATTTATTCCTTATAATAATAGTATAGTGGTGCATATCTTGAATATACACCACTATTGTTTATTCTTATTTAGAAATCAACTGCTACTTTATATGTACCTTTGTATGTACCATAGTGGGCCATCTCAGAAACAGCGTTTACTGTTGTAGCTACCACATCAAATGTACGTGCAGTTGAACTATATGGTAAATTTCCACCAGCATATAGTTGGCCGCCAAGTTTAGTATCTACATTCACACCGATCTTTTGTGTACCATTAATTTCGTTAGTTAATTCTGAAGGTTTAGTAATATTAAGTTTATAAGGTGCGTTTGCACGAACTTCAAATTGAGCAGTGCCGCTCCATTTATTTTGTGCACCGGCTGCCATTGTAATTTTTTTCTCTTTACCTAGTATATCTAAATCACAATGTTTAGGTACATTCAATTCAATTGGAATTTCACCGTCACATTTTGTTCCACAACCACTGTTTCCTGGGTTATGTCCTGAATTACCTCCACCTGGTCCACCACGATCTGCTACACCACCATCAGCATATGCTGCTGTACCTAAACCAAGAACTAATGCTGAAACCGCAACTTTGATTAATTTATTCATAACAATTACTCCATTCTCAATTGAGATTTATTAGTATGTGCATCAAGGTTTTTTATTAAGATAAACTACTTAATATTATTTTCCCTAGGTGCTGATTTATTCTTAACCAACTAAAAATAAAAAAAACCTAATAGTGATAATTCACATGAATATTAAAGATGTTTACATTTTTCTAACTATTCAAATTAAATATATGTTTTTTTTAATATATTTATTATTATTTAATTTTAAATCAATTTTCTATTTTATCCCAAATTCTTGGGATTTTTTTATAATCACTATTTCTTGGTATAAGTCATGTATATGAATATTAATATTTTTTTCTTTTCACACCAATAACAACATGTTACATATTTCAGAATTAATTTGTGAAATAGTTCAAAATATTTTTTTAACGATAAATTGTTAGTGGAAATATCATCTATTATCTTTCATATAACCGATCAATACATCATTATTAAATTAAATAACAAATATAGAATCACCAATTCTGGGTATGTCCTTTTGCCTAAAAACATAAAGATTGCGTCACAAAATATTATCTATTTGTATTAAATTATACTTTTTGACTGGTCGAAAAGTTTCAACCAATGCTCAATGTTAAGCTTATGTAAATCATTTTCTTGAACGGAATACTATATTTATTTTATTGCGGCATTTTCAATGAAATCATTTATTACGTGACCTTTCAAGTATATGGGATTTTATTTAGTCTTTTTACCTCATGTTTTAAACTATTTTTTTGTTCAAACTTATGATTTAAAAACCACCATTACAATTTCATCATTAAGCAATCTCCATAAATAAAAAAGCCTCTGATTCCAGAGGCTTTTCCAACCATAAAATTTTTTATTCTTGCTTAACTAGATATAGTAACCCTTGATCGACTTTGTATATTTGCCCTTGACCAAAATCAATCTGTTGCAATTCACCCTTCAATGTAGGAAAACCTGCTATTTTCTCCAACTGTGGTGCTCTTTGGAACTTTTGAGTTTTTGGATTATACATCCAATAAACAAAGCGCTTATCTTCTATTTTTAAACCATCAGATGTATCTGATAACACCACATCATAGTAACCATCAAAATTGACATCTAAAAAGCCAATACTATTGCCAAAAGCACTAAAGCCTTCGAGTGACTGCATGACTTGCCCATTATTTTTATTAATGACATCAACACGCTTTAGAGATCTCCCATAAGGCTGATCCGGACCTTGTAGTCCATAAAATTTAAACATCAAAACGGGTTTATCAGCAGCTTTAAATGCAGGCTCAAATTGCAAGTTAGTGCCAGATGCGTCCTGCTCTGCCAAAGTTGCTTTGAATGCGCCTGTATTCGCATTTAAAAGACCTGTAAGTTGATAGCTGCTATTTACAGATGGATCTGCTTGAACAGCAATAGACTGAAGATTCAATTGATCTCCCTTTTGCGTTCCTTTCAAGCTTATGCGCTTCGGATTTTGCAAATCAATTAATGTGCCGTGCGGATTCCAAATACCCGCATATAAGTCTAGAAAATAATGCCCATCAGTAGACTTTAGCATCCGTTGCATAGATATACGCACATCAGATAAGGGCTTAAGCTGCTCTTGCTCAATCTGCGGCGTTGCTGCAAAACTAAGTAGCGGTATGAACAAAGAAACACATATGGAAATTTTTAGTCTGTTCATTTTTATAACCCAAACCCGTTTAGCACATATTATGCCTACTCTATCACAACTTAAATCATACATATCTCGGGAGAGTTTAGGGTTTTTGCAATAACTAATTCAGATTTTATTCAAATATATTTTTAATGTTTTATCTTATTTCCACAGACAACTTACGAGGCAGCAGCATAGCCAAACCATGCAAAATGGATTAAAAATATATAGTGCTTTTAATTTTTCAAAGTGCAGAATTCAAACGACAACTTGATTATCGTGCATGTCCGTATTTGGAATAACTGTAGGTCATATTAATATTCCCTATTCGGTATGAAACACCATATACAAAAAAACCAATCAAAATGAATGGGTTTTCGCATTCAAATCAACTGTTCCAAGAAATGAGTTTTTATCTTTATCAACGATGTTGTTTGCTTGAATCCAAGGTACGAAAGAAAAATAAAGCACTGCTTTGAATGAAGCGCAAGAAACTCAAAACACTGTTTTGAGTGAAGCGCAAGGAAGACAAAGCACTACTTTCCTATCTTTGGGGGCGCAAAATTTAACTTAATAAATAAAACATTGTTTTACATGACATAAAAAAAAGCCCCTGCTTTCACAAGGGCTTTTTGACTCAGAAATTAGAACTTAGTTCTTTTCTTTATCAACGATTTTGTTCGCTTGAATCCAAGGCATCATCGCACGTAATTTACCGCCAGTCACTTCAATACCGTGAGCTGCGTTTTGACGGCGACGGGCTGTCATAGATGGGTAGTTCAACGCGCCTTCTTGGATGAACATCTTCGCATATTCACCAGATTGGATACGTTTAAGCGCATTACGCATCGCTTCACGAGACTGTTCGTTGATTACTTCAACGCCAGTTACGTATTCGCCGTATTCAGCATTGTTAGATACTGAGTAGTTCATGTCCGCAATACCGCCTTCGAACATCAAGTCAACGATCAATTTAAGTTCGTGTAGACATTCAAAGTAAGCCATTTCTGGAGCATAACCAGCTTCAACAAGAGTTTCGTAGCCCATTTTAACCAATTCAACAGCACCACCACAAAGAACTGCTTGCTCACCGAATAAGTCAGTTTCAGTTTCTTCACGGAATGAAGTTTCGATAATACCTGTACGACCACCACCTACGCCAGAAGCATAAGAAAGCGCTACGTTACGTGCATTACCAGAAGCATCTTGGTGAATCGCGATAAGATCTGGAACACCTGAACCACGTTGGAATTCTGAACGTACAGTGTGACCTGGCGCTTTTGGAGCAACCATGATTACGTCAAGATCTTTACGTGGAACAACTTGGTTGTAAAGAACAGAGAAACCATGAGCAAATGCTAAAGTCGCGCCTTCTTTGATGTTTGGCTCGATTACGTCACGGTAAAGTTGAGATTGGAATTCATCTGGAGTCAGAATCATTACAAGGTCAGCTTGAGCTACAGCAGCAGGTACTTCTGAAACTTTAAGACCAGCATTTTCAGCTTTTTTCCAAGAAGTAGAACCAGCACGTAGACCTACAGTTACGTCTACACCTGAATCTTTCAGGTTAAGCGCATGCGCGTGGCCTTGTGAACCGTAACCAATGATCGCTACTTTTTTGCCTTGGATGATAGATAAGTCTGTGTCTTTATCGTAAAAAATTTGCATTGCTGTCTCCGCTAAAATGCTTTTGTTTCCTTTCACTTAACATTGTGATCTTGTGTGTTTTTTCACAGTGTTAAGCCCTCATCCTAAGATGAGGTACATAAATTTAAATTAGATGGTTAAAACTTTTTCGCCACGTGCGATGCCTGATACACCTGAACGTACAACTTCAAGAATTGTATTTTCAGCCAATGCATCAATAAAACCATCAATCTTTTCAGTGGTACCTGCGATTTGAATGGTATATGTCGTTGGCGTTACATCAACCACTTGTCCACGGAAAATATCCGCAGTACGCTTAATTTCAGCACGTGCCGAACCCAATGCTTTTACTTTAATCAGCATCAGTTCACGTTCAATGTGCGCACCTTCAGACAAGTCCACAACTTTTACAACTTCTACCAGCTTATTCAGCTGCTTAGTAATTTGTTCAATTTTGTGGTCATCGCCATATGTTGTCAGGGTCAGACGAGATAATGTCGGATCTTCAGTTGGTGCTACATTTAAAGTCTCAATGTTATAATTACGTTGAGAAAACAGACCAACTAAACGTGAAAGCGCACCTGCTTCGTTTTCCATGAGTACAGAAATAATGTGTCTCATTGTGTACGCTCCCCTTTGCCTAACCACATATCTTTCATTGACTGACCAGCAATCAACATTGGATATACGTGTTCCGTGCGATCAACCATTACATTGATGAATACGCACTTATCGTTAATCGCCATTGCTTCTGCAAGCTTAGACTCAAGCTCATCCGCATGGTTAATTTCGATACCAACATGACCATACGCTTCCATTAATTTAGGGAAGTCTGGAAGTGATTCAACATAAGAACTTGAATGACGACCTTCGTAGTTCATGTCTTGCCATTGCTTAACCATACCGAGGGCACGGTTATTCAAGCATAGAATTTTTACATTTAAGCCATATTGCTTACATGTAGAAAGTTCTTGGATACACATCTGAATCGATGCTTCACCCGTAATACACACTACTTGCTGATCTGGGAATGCAAGTTTTGCTGCCATTGCATATGGCAAGCCAACACCCATAGTCCCTAGACCACCAGAGTTAATCCATTGACGTGGACGCGTATATTTGTAGTAAAGTGCACCAAACATTTGGTGTTGACCAACATCAGAAGTAATGATCGCTTGGCTATTGGTAATTTTATCCAACACTTCAACCACTTGCTGTGGTTTCATGCTGCCATCGCTTGGTTTGTCATAATTCAAACCATGAACTTGACGCCATTCATTGATTTGTTTCCACCAAGCAGCAATTTCTTCAGGATTTGGCTTAGATACATTAAGCTGTTTCAACTGCGCTAACATCTCTGTTAATACAGGTTCAACCGCACCGACAATTGGAATGTGCGCCATAATCGTTTTTGAAATTGTCGCAGGGTCAATGTCAATATGAATGACTTTGGCATTCGGACAGAATTTCGCTGGGTTATTGGTTACACGGTCATCGAAGCGCGCACCTACACACAGAATCACATCTGCATTGTGCATGGTCATGTTTGCTTCATAAGTACCATGCATACCCAACATACCGATGAATTGTTCATCATTACCCGGATAAGCACCAAGACCCATCAATGTACTGGTCACTGGATAGCCCAACAAATGAGCCAATTCAGTCAATTGTTCAGAAGCATTACCTTGAACAACACCACCACCCGAGTAGATCACTGGACGTTTGGCATGGATAAGTTCATCAATCGCTTTACGAATTTGACCTGAGTGACCACGATGCGGTGGTTGATACGAACGCATCTTCACTTTTTCAGGATATTCGTAGGCAAATTTTTCTGCAGGATTTGTTGCATCTTTTGGAATATCAACAACAACAGGACCTGGACGACCAGATGAAGCAATATAAAATGCTTTTTTAATGATCGCAGGAATTTCACTTGCATGACGCACTTGGAAACTGTGCTTAACGATTGGACGAGAAATACCTACCATATCAGTTTCTTGGAACGCATCCTCACCGATAAGATGGCTTGCAACCTGACCAGACAAAATCACCATTGGGATTGAGTCCATATAAGCTGTTGCAATTGGAGTTACGGTATTTGTCGCACCAGGACCTGATGTCACAAGAACGACACCAGTTTTACCTGTAACACGTGAGTAAGCATCAGCCATATGACCCGCAGCTTGCTCGTGGCGTACTAGGTAATGATTGATTTTTTCTTGTTGAAATAACGCATCGTAAATATGGAGTACTGCGCCGCCTGGGTATCCAAAAACATGTTCAACGCCTTCGTCCGCTAAAGCGCGAACAAGCATTTCACCACCAGATAAAAGTTCCAACGTGATTCACCCTAATCTTTTTTCACGCACAAATGGAGGGCATTTGTCGTGGTTAATTCATTAACTGCGTGCTCTGTTATAGCACACAAATTTCATAGTTTTCATAGCAATAAGAAAAAAATCTGACCTGCTTGCTGTTTGAGCAATATGGGGTCTAAAACATGTTGGGATAAACATATTTTGTTGGCTTTGTTCAACTTCTCGGCTAGAGAAGAAGTCCATTGCTAAAATGCACTCATTCGAAGGGTGATCGATCTAAGGCATATAAAACTAAAGACAGCATTTTTGTAGTTTCACACACTAAAGTCAAGTTTAAAAATCGGCTTTTTTCTGATTAATTACAGACCGTTTGTTTTTTAAGCATTGTGCATCACTTCTCATTCTTAAAGCTTTATTCACCCATAACTATTTATTTTCAATTTCATAAAATACTTTTATAAATCTAATAAATAAATTAAATATCCAAAGGTTCAGCTCAAGTACACAAGGCTTTTAACTCAATTCATATAAAACAGATCAGGGCAAATGAACACAATTTAATGTTTAAACTTTAAACACTTACACAAAGTCATAATTTTAATTTTTTGCTTATCACCACTGATCAAATCTTATTAAAAAAACATAGATTCTAGGCAAAAAAAAGCGCAAAATTTTAGGCTATTTATTAGCTTAATTTTTAGAACAATTGATCGGGATTTATTCATGATGAACACCTCTTTTGCTCAGTCCATTTGCTTACTATTTTCTGTTGCGACTTTTCTCTGTGCGACGCAAGTTTCTGCTAAAGAATTTTATAAATGGGTCGATGCTAAAGGTTCAACCCACTACACCACTACCCCGCCACCCAAAAATGTGCAGCGTAAAGGTAAAGTGAACACCTATAGTTCTAGCGTATCGACACAGGCCAGCGCAGCGAAAAATGATGAACAGGTTTCACGTGAAGTCGAGAATCGTGAGCAACAACAAGCCGACCAACAACGCGAAGCAAATGAAGCTTTACGTCAAGGGCAAGCTGTAGCAGCATCGGCAGCACAATAACAACTACGAACTACTGACGTATTCAGCTAATTTTTTATTTCCAATAGCATCGCAAAATTCACTCTAGATGTATTTTGCGCTATGCTGTAGCACAAACTTTTTCAACCGTTATTTTAATATACGTTTATGACTACTCACATTGACCCTGAATATCAAGCCAGTGCGATTGAACCTACAGTCCAGCAGGACTGGGAAACTCGCAAAGCCTTTAAAGTTGCCGACCAAGTAGAGGGCCCGCGTCGTTATATCCTCTCAATGTTCCCGTATCCAAGCGGCAAACTGCATATGGGTCATGTGCGTAACTATACAATTGGTGACGTGATCAGCCGTTTCCACCGTTTGCAAGGTGAAACGGTTCTTCAACCGATGGGTTGGGATGCGTTCGGTCTACCTGCTGAAAATGCAGCCATTGCCCACCAAGTTGCACCTGCAAAATGGACATTTGAAAACATCGCTTACATGCGTGACCAATTAAAAAAATTGGGTCTGTCTGTTGATTGGGATCGTGAGTTTGCCACTTGCACACCAGAATACTACCGCTGGGAACAATGGTTATTCGTTCAGCTTTATAAAAAAGGTCTGATCTACCGTAAACTTTCAACTGTGAACTGGGATCCAGTGGATCAAACTGTTCTTGCAAACGAGCAAGTTGAAAATGGTCGTGGTTGGCGTTCAGGTGCATTGGTTGAAAAACGTGATATTCCAATGTACTACTTCCGCATTACCGATTATGCGCAAGAGTTATTAGACGATTTAGAAACACTGAAAGACGGTTGGCCACAACAAGTTTTAACCATGCAGCGCAACTGGATTGGTCGCTCACAAGGGATGGACATCACCTTCCCTTCAGCAAATCCTGAAATCTATGCAGATGGTTTAACTGTATTTACCACACGTGCCGACACTTTAATGGGTGTGACTTATGTTGCCGTTGCAGCAGAACACCCAATGGCGCTAAAAGCGGCTGAAACAAACCCTGAGTTATCTGCATTTATTGAAGAATGCCGTATGGGTTCTGTGGCAGAAGCCGATCTTGCCACTGCTGAGAAGAAAGGCATGGCAACAGGTCTTTCTGTAAAACACCCTGTAACAGGTGAAGAAGTTCCTGTTTGGATCGCAAACTACGTGTTGATGTCTTACGGTTCAGGCGCGGTGATGGCAGTACCTTCACATGATGAACGTGACTTTGAATTTGCCAATAAATACGGCTTGACCATCAAGCAAGTGATTGATGCGAAAGGTGCAGACGATGCAGACTTTGATGCAACAACTTGGCAGGAATGGTACGGTTCGAAAGAAGGCAAACTAGTAAATTCAGGCGAGTTTGACGGCCTAGATTTCCAAGGTGCTTATGATGCTTTCCTTGCGAAATTAGAGCCAACTGAGCTTGCAAATTCTAAAGTTCAATTCCGTTTACGTGACTGGGGTGTTTCTCGTCAGCGTTACTGGGGTTGTCCGATTCCAATGATCAACTGTGACAAATGTGGTCAGGTGCCTGTACCTGAAGAACAACTTCCAGTTGTGCTTCCGACTGACGTGGTTCCAGATGGTTCTGGTAACCCACTAAACAAAATGCCAGAATTTTATCAAACTACGTGCCCATGCTGTGGTGGCGAAGCACGTCGTGAAACAGATACGCTGGATACATTCGTAGAATCATCTTGGTACTACGCACGTTATGCATCTCCTGACTTCACTGGCGGCATGGTAAAACCTGAAGCGGGTCAAACTTGGCTTCCAGTCAACCAATACATCGGTGGTGTAGAACACGCGATTCTGCACTTGTTATATGCGCGCTTCTTCCACAAATTGATGCGTGATGAAGGCGTAGTACAAGGCAATGAACCATTTACCAACTTGTTAACACAAGGCATGGTGCTTGCAGATACTTACTACCGCGAGTCTGAAACAGGTAAGAAAACTTGGTTTAACCCTGCTGACATCGATCTTGAACGTGATGAGAAAGGCCGTATCACTTCTGCCAAATACCAAGGTGATGGTCAAGAAGTGATTGTTGGCGGTCAAGAGAAAATGTCGAAATCGAAAAATAACGGTATCGACCCGCAAGCGATTATTGACCAATACGGCGCAGATACTGCACGTGTATTCATGATGTTTGCTGCACCACCAGACCAATCTCTTGAATGGTCAGATGCTGGTGTTGAAGGTTCAAACCGTTTCTTGAAACGTGTTTGGCGTTTGACTACAGGTTTCCTTGAAAAAGCAAACTCTGCTGCGACCATCGATACCTCTAAGCTTTCTACAGAAGCACAAGACTTACGCCGTAAAACGCACGAAACCATCCAAAAAGTGGGTGATGACATTTCACGTCGCCATGCCTTTAACACTGCAATTGCAGCGATGATGGAATTGTTAAATGCAAACAACAAGTTTGAAGCAAAAGATGATAACGACATTGCTGTTGCACGTGAATCGATCATTACCCTTCTCACTTTACTTGCACCGTTTGCACCGCACTTAAGCCAAACTTTATTGGCTGAGTTTGGTATCGACTTAACTTCTGCGACATTCCCTGCTGTTGATGAGTCTGCATTGACTCGTAATACGCAAACAATTGTGGTTCAAGTAAACGGTAAACTTCGTGGAAAGTTAGAAGTGTCTGTAGATGCGTCTAAAGATGACATCTTGGCGCAAGCAAAAGCATTGCCTGAAGTTCAACAATTCTTGACTGGCCCAACCAAGAAAGAAATTGTGGTGCCAAATAAACTCGTGAACTTGGTGGTTTAATTCCTTATAGCTCCTTCTCCCTCTGGGAGAAGGTTGGGATGAGGGGTAGTAAAAAAAATAGACCTCTCCCCTTGCGAAACAATGTTTCTCATATCCTAAAAGGAGAGGGAACTTTAAGGAGCAATCCCTCCAACCTCCCTTTGCTAAAGGGAGGCTGAAAAAACACAAAGCCCGTTGCCAGTCAAAGGGCTTTGACTTTACAATCCACACAGGATTTCAAAATTATTCCTTCGGGAAACAGAGGACACTCTATGCATTTGGTTCAACGTGTTGCTGCAATTGTATTAACTATGGGCCTAAGTGCAGGTATGGTCGGTTGTGGTTTTCATTTAAAAGGCACCAATCCAACCTCTGTACCTGTAGCATATTCAAAAATGCGTTTGGTACTTCCGCAAGATACGGATGATCTACACGAAAAATTAGCGATTTATTTGGGTTCTGCTGGTGTACAACTCAGTAATAATCAAGATGCTTATGTATTACACATCCTTGATTACACACCACGTCGTTTAGAACTAAATGGTAAATTGGTTGAAACCCTACTTCGCTTAAACGTGACTTTCCGTATTGAAGATGCACAAGGCAACCCAGTAACAGAGCCTCGTACCTTAATGGCAACGCGTAGCTATCAATATGATGTGGCCACCGTGAACACCGATGACCAAGAAGAAAAATATCTAAAACAAGTGATTATTGACGATATTGCACAGCAAATCGTGCGTCAAATTTCTTCAAACCGCTTACCAAAAGCCAATCCACTGACTGCACCAAGCAAAGCTGAGCAAGACTGATTTATGAAACTTGACTATCTCCAGGCATTAAAACGTGTTGATGAAGCTCAAGGTGCCTGGGTGCTGCATGGTCAAGAACCGCTGCTTGAACAAAACCTGCTTGATGCTTTTCGTAAAAGTTGGAATGCACGTGAAATTGAGCGTCAGCGTTATGATATTAGTTCAGTCGCTGATTGGAAAAATGTCTTTAATGCCCTAAACAGCCTGTCATTATTTTCTAGTCAACTGGCGATAGAAGCACATGGCAGCATTAAACCTGATGCCAATGGCTTAAAGCTCCTCAAAAGCTACTTACAAAACAATGAAAGTAATTTGCTTTTGGTGGTCATGCCAAAACAAGACAGTGCTAGTCTAAAAACCAGTTTCTTTCAAACCATTGATGCCAATGGTGTCAATGTGGCACTGACGGCAAACTACCCGAAAGACCGTCAGCAAATATTGGGCGTCGAAGCGCAAAAACTGGGTATTCAACTCGCGAATGATGCATGGCAATGGCTCGAACAACACCATGAACACAACTTGCTTGCAGCAAAAAATAGTTTGATGCGTGTTGCTGACACCTTTCCAGAAGTCGATGTCATTCAAATTGATCATTTGTATTCGTGTTTACAAGATCAATCACGCTATACCACCTATGATTTAAATGATGCGATGCTGCAAGGAAATCTCGCACAATCGATTAAAATTTTTCAGTATTTAATAGCTTCTGGCGAGCCAATGTCGCTGATATTGTGGAGTATTAGCAAAGAAATGCGTCTACTGATGCAGCTGTTTGAACAACCACAAAATGCGCTACAAATTGGTATTTGGAAAACAAAAATTGGTTTATACCAACAAGCCTTACGTCGTTTAAATGCCAACGAGTTTTTGACATGGCCTGCCCTGCTGTTACGCTTAGATGCTTCAATTAAAGGCCTAGGTCACGAAAACCCAGAGCACCTCGTACAACAGGCGATTGCGAGTTTATGTGGCCGTCGATTGTTTTAAATAAGCGAAAAGATGTCAATGCAGCATATTTTATATAAAAGAATAATTATCATTTCTATTTGTTCAAAAAGTTCACAATTTATCCGTATTTAAATCATATAATTCAAACATCTTACTCCATTTAATTTCGACCACTCATGCCTAAAATAAAACCAGCAAAATTGATCGTTGCCATCATCGCTGCTCTGGCGATCGCTGTTACAGCATGGTATTTCTTAAAACCCAAACAAACCCAACCACAATACATCACTGCAGAAGTGAGCCGTGGGGACATTGAAAACTCTGTGCTTGCAACAGGTGTACTCGAAGCGACCAAAATGGTGAGTGTCGGTGCACAGGTATCGGGCCAGGTGAAAAAGATGTATGTACAATTGGGTGATGAGGTTAAACAAGGCCAACTGATTGCGCGCATTGACTCTGTACGTCAGGAAAATGACTTAAAAACAGCAGAAGCCAGCATTAAAAATCAACAAGCTCAGTTGGCAGTGAAGAATGCAAACTTAGCCAAGGTCGATGCAGAATATAAGCGTCAACAAGCGATGTATGCTCAAGATGCAACAAGCCGTGCAGAGCTTGAATCTGCATTAGCAAGTTTTAAAACAGCACAGGCAGATATTGCGGCAATTAATGCCCAAATCGAACAATCACGTTTAACTCTAGCGACGGCTAAAGAAGACTTAGGCTATACGCAAATTATTGCACCTATGGATGGCACGATTGTGGCGATTGTGACAGAAGAAGGTCAAACCGTTAACGCTAACCAAAGTGCACCGACCATTGTTAAATTGGCAAAATTGGACACCATGACCATTAAAGCTGAAATTTCTGAAGCAGACGTGATGAAAGTTCAAGAAGGTCAACGTGTTTACTTCACCACTTTGGGTGATAGCGAAACCAAGCATTATGCAACACTGCGTCAAGTTGAGCCTGCACCAAATTCGATTAATTCTGACAGCAACAGCAATACAACTTCATCTTCAAGTACAGCGGTTTACTACAATGCTTTATTTGACGTTCCAAATGAAGATGGCAAATTACGTATTGATATGACCGCTCAGGTTTATATCATTTTAGATGAAGCAAAAAATGCTCTAACAATTCCTGCGGCTGCGGTGCAAACCTCAAATCGTCCACAACGTAGAAATGCCAATGCCGCTGGTGATTCATCTAGCCCTGCTGCAAGTGAAGCACGTGGTGATCAAAAAGATCGTGGTGACAATGCCAACCGTCCTAAACGTTTAGAATTAACTGAAGCAGAAAAAGCTTTAGTTAAACAAGGCAAGGCCTCTATTGCAATGGTGCGAGTGGTGCAAGCCGACGGTAATGCACAGCCTCATCCGGTTTTAATTGGTTTAAATAACCGTGTGACTGCCCAAGTGATTCGTGGTTTAAATCAAGGCGATAAAGTGGTTATTGCCGATGGTTCAGATACCTCAAATGATTCAGCAAAACGCAGCAACCGTAGTGGTGGCGGCGCCGGCCCAATGAGAATGTAATTATGAGTCAAAATCAAACACCTCTACTTGAGGTTAAGAATCTGACTCGTGAATTCCCTGCTGGTGAAAGCACAGTCCAGATTCTAAAAGGGGTTAATCTTGAGATTTACCCCGGTGAACTTGTCGCGATTGTCGGCCAGTCGGGTTCGGGTAAATCAACCCTAATGAACATTTTGGGTTGCCTAGACAAACCCACAAATGGCAGCTACAAAGTTAAAGGCCGTGAAACCCGCGAACTTGAACCAGATGAACTGGCGCAATTACGCCGTGAATATTTCGGCTTCATTTTCCAACGCTATCACCTATTGGGTGATTTAAATGCTGCGGGCAACGTCGAAGTTCCTGCGATTTATGCAGGCGCAGATGCATCGGAACGAAATGATCGCGCCAAACAATTGCTCACAGATTTAGGTTTGGGCGATAAAACCCAAAACCGTCCGAATCAATTGTCTGGTGGTCAACAGCAACGTGTTTCGATTGCCCGCGCCCTCATGAATGGTGGTGATGTGATTCTTGCTGATGAGCCTACGGGTGCACTCGACAAGAATAGTGGTATTGAAGTGATGCGTATTTTGCGTGAGCTGAATGCCAAGGGTCACACGATTATTTTAGTCACACATGATCATAATGTCGCAAAAAATGCGACACGTATTATCGAGATTAGTGACGGTAATATCATTTCAGATTTACCGAATGTTCCTGAAACTGATGGTGAACCCCTAGAAAAGCAAGCGCTCGCAGCGTCGAATCAAAAGAAAACCTCAAGTTGGCGCTCTGTCATCGATCGTTTAGGTGAGGCTTTCCGCATGGCTGTTCTTGCCATGAACGCTCACCGTATGCGTACTTTTTTGACCATGCTGGGGATCATCATTGGTATCGCCTCGGTAGTTTCTGTCGTTGCACTGGGTAATGGTTCGCAACAGCAAATTTTACAGAATATTAGTAGCTTGGGCACCAACACCATCACAGTGTATCAAGGTCGAGGTTTTGGTGATAATTCCAGATCATCGCAATCCAAAACCTTAATTCCTGCCGATGCCACTGCCCTATCAGAGCAACCCTATGTTGATGGTGTAAGTCCGACTGTATCCTCTAGCGTGACTGCCCGCTTTAAAGATACCGAAGCATCTGCAACGGTGAATGGTGTGAGTGAGGATTACTTCTATGTCAAAGGCATGAACTTCGCTTCAGGTCAACCATTTGATAAAGACAGCGTGACAGAACAAGCGCAAGATGTGGTGATTGATAACAACACCAAAAAGACATTTTTTGCTGATGGTACAAATCCTGTTGGGCAAGTGATTCTATTAGGAAGTGTACCGAGTCGCGTCATTGGTGTCATTGAAGAACAAAAGAGCATGATGGGCAACTCAGATAGCCTGAATGTGTATCTACCCTATTCAACAGTCATGAGCCGTATGCTCGGTCAATCTAATGTTCGAAGTATTATTGTTCGAGTTAAAGATGAATATCCAAGTGCTGCTGCCGAAAATGCCATTTTAAATTTATTGGTTCAACGTCATGGTGCACAGGATGTATTTACCCAAAACTCCGACAGTATTCGTGAAACCATTCAACAAACCACACAAACTATGACGTTATTAGTCTCTGCAATTGCGGTGATTTCGTTAGTCGTGGGTGGTATTGGTGTAATGAATATTATGTTGGTGTCTGTGACAGAACGTACGCAAGAAATTGGTGTGCGTATGGCCGTCGGGGCACGTCAAAGTGATATTTTGCAGCAATTCCTGATTGAAGCCGTACTGGTGTGTATTTTAGGCGGTGTATTGGGTGTGATGCTCTCTCTCGGGATTGGACAGTTGATCAGTCATTTTGCAGGCGGTACTTTCCAAATGGCCTATTCAACCACCTCTATAGTGGCAGCCTTTGTCTGCTCAAGTATGATTGGTATTGTCTTCGGCTTTATCCCTGCGCGTAATGCCGCACAACTTAACCCTGTCGATGCATTGTCGAGAGAATAAGGAAAACATGATGCAAATGAATTTGACTAAAATTGCAGTAGCCTTAGCTCTAAGCAGTACCTTGGTGGGCTGTGCGGCTGTGGTTAAAACACCATACGAAGCACCTGCAACAAATATTCCATCGAACTTTAAATATGGCAAGGCAGTGAGCCAGCAAATTCATGCTGATGCTTATGCAGATCAATGGTGGACACTGTTTAATGATGCGCAGTTAAATCAATTGGTCAATCAAGTTTTGGCAGCCAATAGCGATTTAGCCGTGGCTGGGATTAACTTGCAACGTGCACGCTTACAAGCAGGGCTAGCTGAAAATAAGCAAGGTCCTCGTGTTAGCTCAAGTGTATCGACTGGGCACAATATTGATTTGAACTCTGGGGATGATTCATCTAAAGGTTTATCTACCAGTGCAGGCGTAAGCTATGAACTGGATTTATTTGGACGTTTGGCAAGTCAAACCGAAGCGGCCAAATGGGAAGCTTTGGCAACTGAGCAAGATTTACAAGCGACTGCGCAAAGTTTAATTGCCACGACTGCTAATCTGTATTGGCAGCTCGGTTATTTAAATGAGCGCTATAGCATTGCACAGCAGAACTTAGCCAGCACGCAAAAGACTTATGATCTGGTCAAAGTTCAGTACAAAGCGGGTGCTGTTTCAGGTTTAGATTTGACGCAAGCTGAACAATCGGTTCAAAGTCAAAAAGCCACTTTAAGCCAAATTTCTCAGCAAAAGGTTGAGACACGTACTGCTTTAGCCGTGTTATTACATGAGCCTGTGCAGCAATTAAATATTTCTGAACAGCAAAAATTACCTCGTATTGCACTACCGACCATTGCAGCAGGATTGCCTGCGGATTTGTTATCGCGTCGTCCTGATTTAAAAGCCAGTGAATTACGTTTGCGTGAAACTCTGGCAAATAAAGATGCAACTAAAGCCAGTTATTATCCGTCGATTAGTCTGACAGGTAGTTTAGGTTCGAGCAGTACGTCTTTGAGTAATTTATTGCAGAATCCTGCACTCGCTTTGGGCGCAAGCTTAAGCCTACCCTTCTTGCAATATAACGATATGAAGAAAGATTTGGCGATTAGTGACTTGGACTATGAAAAGGCCATTGTTCAGTATCGTCAGACCTTGTATCAGGCTTTTGCCGATGTGGAAAATGCTCTTTCCAACCGTACGGAGTTAAGCCAACAAGTTGCTTTACAAGAACGTAATGTGCAATTGGCAGAAAAGACTGAGCGTTTGACTGAAGTTCGTTATCGTAATGGTGCGATTGCATTGAAAAACTTACTTGATGCACAGGAGACCACGCGTAATGCACGACTGTCTTTGGTTCAAACCAAGCAAAGTCAATACAATGCTTATGTGACCTTGATGCAAGCTTTAGGTGGGAGTCCGATTAAGCAGTTGCCTTAATTCCTATATGTAAAAAAGCCCTGAGGGGCTTTTCATCTAGTCATTTTCATTAAAAGTATAGTTTAGACCACTAAAAAAATAGAATATTTCAAGGTATATTTCCAAAATATCAACATCATTAGAATTTTTGCATAGTAGGCGAAGGCTTAGCTGCAATCACGCAAATCCTAGATAAAAAATTGATTTTTTTTATAAATATAAAGATATAATCAATCCTGATTTTGGAAATTATGCACACTGAACTGTCAACCAAACGAAAATAATTCAATGAGCTTCTAATACAAATAACTCAGCAATTAGATTTAGTTATTAACAAAATTGATATTTATCAATTACTCCTGACATATTAGTATCTGTTTTATATTTTTTCCGCGATATTAAGAATGATGAAACAAAAAATAATTGCTTTTCTCTTTTCTAGCCTAGCCTTGACTGCATGTGCTAAGAGCTCACCTGATAACCTTCAAAAGAATAATGGTCAACAAGCTCACACTGAAGTCTCTCCAGAATTACAACAGCAGATTAATCATTTACTAGAAAAAACTAAAAAGAACATGATTTTTGTGGAAGGTGGCTCTTTTATGATGGGGGATTTTGATCATTATGACAGCAAGATTGATAGTAAACCTGTTCACAAAGTAACTTTGGATAGCTTTAGCATGTCTGCTTATAAAGCCACTTATGCAGACTTGGACATCTACAGTGCTGCAACCAATACCCCTCAAGTCGGTTCAACTGAGTCTCACTCATCACAATTTAGATATCCAGTTTCCTCTGCAGGTGTTTCTTGGCAAGAGGGACGAAATTATTGCCAGTGGTTAGGCACACAACTAAAACTTGACATAGACCTCCCGACCGAAGCTCAGTGGGAATTTGCTGCTCGTAATAGAGGTCAAAAAATTCATTTTCCAACTAATACAGGAAAAATCGAAAATGGCGTAAATGTATGGAGTTTTAAACAGCGACAAGCATTATTTCGTGAATTTAAGTCTATTGGCGCTGAAATTTCTGTAATAGGCAGATACCCAGCTTCAGCACTAGGTTTTTATGATTTAATTACAGACAACTATGAATGGATGCTCGACTGGTATGCAGCAGATTACTATCAACACTCCCCAGAAAAAAACCCGCAAGGCCCTAAAGCAGGAACTGAGAAAGTCCTACGTAGTGCTAAACCTCTAGATGGCCAAACCTTGCAGATGGGGGAAGGTTTAACTGTACGACGTAGTCATGCTCACCCAGTACAACCAATCGATTTCTATGACGAATTCAAAGGTGTTATCAATCCAAACTTTGACAACTCTGTACGCTGTGTAGTAAACCAAACTAAAAAAATTATGTAGTCTCACCCAATACAACTCTATCAAGTTTGATAGAGTTGTATTTCCTGATCTTCAAATGGCGCTAGAATATCTAAATTTGATGCTAAAATAGCAGTATTGTCTGCATAACCACCCATATAATCTAACTGTTTAAATTGCATATCATCTTGATTATTTACAATTAAATGATTCAAAGGGTAGCCTCGTATCGGTTTTGCCTGCTTACGGTATTTGAGGAAATCTTTTAACCATTGGTTCTCTCGACCACCTGCGTAGTCTTGCCGCGAATTGAGCGCAATAATAATATCTTCAGCAATACTGGCATCTTCACCATAGTTTAAAAAGCGAATAATATCCCCTTCAATTTTTTGCATATTACTTTTGGACTGGGTTTCAGCACGAGGATGCACATGTTGAATGACATTCATCCATTCCTGAGTGGAGATACAGGTTTTAAATATATTAATAATGGCATTTTTACGTGTTACAAAACGGTTAATCTCTACATCTAAACCACTCATGCTAACCGTCATATCAAACAAAGAAGCTGTACGAGTTGTCCAGTGTGTTACCCCATAGATCAATATTCCCTTGGCTTCAGGTGAAGCAATGACTAAACCTTCTAAACCGCTGGGTGAGTTGATATTCATAGCGGCTCTATAACGTTGTTGGTCGGAAGATATACCCTTAATCCAAATACCGTAGCCGATGACTAATTTATTGACATTTTGTGTCAAAGGATGATTATCTCCAATACAATAAGCCAATATTTGCGCTAAAGCAGTGAAAGCTAATTCATTAATATATAAAAGTTGTTTAAATGACGCTTGTAATAATTGACTTTTTACAAACAGCGCAAAATGCCACATTTGCTTAAAATCAACTTCAAAGTCTAAAGCTCCCTTTGCCCCAATCCCCCAACATACATGCATAGCCACACGAAATTTAAATTTTCCACCTTCAAGAAATATTTGAAATTTCCCCTCAAACCCACCGCCAATGCTTCCACCCAGCGTCGGTGCAGCAGAGGCTAAATTAACAAACTTAGCCGGACTTTCTGTTTTATCGTTATACCACTCTAAAGAGCCCAAAACAGTAACACCAATTTGAGCTCCACCAAATGCTTTTACTTCGGCTGTCACTTGATTTTCTGTTGTTTTGTCAAAATCTGTATCAGTAGGTTCTAAAATTCCGCGGGAAGTAGCATTAGTACGCCTCGGTGTCCGTGTAGTAGGATAAACGACTTGAGGTGCTCCAACAGTCATTGGCAAATCAACCGATAAATTACCCGCCAATCCAATATTTGCACCAGCAAAACCATGTAGACTGCAACCGCGAATAAAGCGAATAGTGCCTAGTGCCATATCTTCTAGCTCTAGATTCCAACCATTTTCACTTGGATAAAAGCTTCTCCATTCTTTTTGCTTTTCAAATAATACAAATTTTGCAGAGAGATCGCCTTTTGCTCTAATTGAGGTTCCTTTATTAGTCGCATGTATTGAAGCTTCACCTCCATTTCCAGCAACTAAGCGCATCCATTGCGACTCAACACTAACATTGACCCCATTACTATTTTTATATTGTTCTGCAATTTCTCCACCAATCCCACCTATCATATCGTAGATAACTTTTTCATCATCACCAAATTTCTTTTTATAAATTTCTACGCTTAGTTGCTCTTTTAAATCATCGAAGCTTTTCTTCATATCTAGTAAGTCAATTTCTATATCACCATCTTCTTCATAGTTCCTAGATTTAATCGCTGCAGTTTTTATTTTTATTTTTGCTTCACCATTTAGTCGCTTTGACTTTAATTGATCATATTCCTTCGCCGTTAAATATTTTCTTAATAGTTGTTTTTCCCCTGTTTTAGTATCTCCTTTGGTTTCTAAAACCAAAACTTCTCGCAAATCTGCTTTATTTCCAAATTTTTCATTTATTTTTTCTATCGCTTTTTGCTGATTAATATTTAATCTTTTTTCAATTTCTTCAATTTCAGCAGTAGACCTAGCAGTAGAGCTAGACAAATAGTTCATTTTTTCGTCTAATTCATATTTTGCACGATGTATATTTTTTATAGAATCTTCTAAGTCACGCGTTATTTTTTCAAATGTATCGAAAGCATCCTGAGGTAATATTAACAATTCATCAGTATGGGGATTGACTACAATTGGTATTTTTTTAGCTTTACCTAAGCCTACAGTAGTATTTTCATTCGGGCTGCTCCCACCCATTGCTATACCTATACGAATTTGATTAATTTGATTTTTATCAATACAAGTGATCGGGGCAAAAAATTCACTCTCTTTATCTTGATTTCCTATTTTATATTTAACCTGACTACTTTTGGTAGTGAGTGCGATTCCTGTTACCCCATTTTTTTCAGCACTCTTTGGAAAATTATTTAAAATTGGCTTGTTATTATTTTTCTCAAATACTTGATATTGAATATTAGATATAGGTTTTGACTGTGAATTCATAAACTGAAAAACAGAATACGTCTTCAAATAAAACTGCTTAGGTTTAGAAATTTTTTTTGTGCATTTTTTTTTATACTCAGTATAACTATTGCCTAAATCTTTAAATGACCGCTCAAATGGTTCAATCAAACCATTACTATTATTTAAGTTTTTATTTTTCAATATTTCTGCAAATTTTGGGTCTATTGGCTTACTACCCGATAATTCAAAAACTGATTTTTGAATGTTAATTTTTCCGATACCATTGTTTGAAAAAATTCCCTTTGTAGAATTCTCTTTCATTACTTTTATTGTATTTCTTAATTCTTTCTTTTTTAATTCATATTTCTGTTCACTTGGAAATTTAGAGTTTTCAAGTAACTTATCTTCATCAATGACAATAATATTACTTACATCACTTTTAGAAAATAATGGGATCATCCATTCACTTTTAGCTGAATAAGGACTCTTAAATCCATCAACAAAAAATCTTAGTTGGCAAATACTTTCTACTATTACATTTTTTGTTTGCCCATTTTCATCAGTTACATCCTGTATCTCTTTAACTACTTTGTTATTTTGTATTATTTGTACTTTGTATTTTACTTTAGAGAGCGAACCGCCGCCCTGCTTACTAAGCTGAATTTTATTATCAACAACGTAATATTTATCCATTTTCTTATCCAATTTAGTTATTTTGCATAATTTTATATTTTGAAGCGTCTTTATCTGAAATATGCACACCTATTTGCTCTGGACCATCAGTTTCAAATCTTTCCGTTCTACCATTAGCATCCGTCTTACCAATTTTTTGCGTACCATCAGATTTGAAAACTACATATTCAATACCTTGTCCTGGCTTGCCAAATTCATCGACAATTTCAAATGTTAAATAACAAGGTGACGAATTTAATTTAATTGGTGGAACCTCTACCTTTTCCCCTTCCACAAACTTATGCTGCCCCGCTTTCGCTTCAAACTTTCCACCCGTAGTCGGAAACACGCCCGAACCATTTAGTTTGATTTGCGATCCGCCCGCAGTTAAGTTTATTTCTTTAGGACTGGTAATATAAACCGTATCTTCAGTAGAAATAATTTGAATGCCTTTACGTGCAATGAAGTCTGCACCATCACCTTGTGCCTGAATCTCAACCTTCCCCTTACCTGCAAATGCTCTCAATCCTTCTTGTGCTGCAAATAAACTGATTTTTTTACCGGCATGACCAATTAAGGATTTTTGCGCGGAAATGTTGATACTCTCTCCCGCAGTGTGGCTCATCAAACCAACTGCGGAAATGTGTACATCTTCATTACTGCTTAAAGCAATCGAATTGGGTGAAGCCAATACCATGACAGCAGACTTAAATTCCGCTGCCTTCTTCTCATCTTTTTGACTTAAAACTTCGATAAACGCTTGAAGCCCCTCCAAAACGTCCAGTGGGTCAGTCTGCTGATTCTTGGCGACTTCACTTAAAGCCTTAGAGTTCTTTAAGGAACTTTCAATTTGGCTCTTAGCTTCATTTACGTCTAAATGCTCGCCTTTCGCGCCATCTTGTTTATAAGTCGAAACCAATAAACCCTGTCCTGCCCGTACTGCACCCCATTGGTCGGTACGTAATTCAAAACCTTCACCACGATCTTCACTTTCAGGCTTGTCTTTCGGATGACTGAGCTTACCAAGATTCAATTGGCTCGTGCCGTGGCTGCTTTGTAGCTGTGTACTGATTTGCCCTGTTGTATCATCAAAGCGAAGTTGACCAAAGCCCTCACCTGCCACTTCTTTTGAACGGATCCCAGCAAGCTTTTTGGTATCTGGTAATTTACCTTTGTTATCAAACTTGGTTGGACTGCGCTGTGCTTCATGGATACGCCCCACTACAAATGGACGATCAATATTACCGTCAAAGAAATCGACTACAACAATTTCACCGATTCTTGGTAAAAAGCGTGCGCCATAACCTTCACCGGCCCAAGAGGTCAGTACATCCACCCAAGCCGAGTCGGTATCGTTGTTATTGGCACCTGCCCCACCATCATGTCCATGGTCATCACTACGGGTAAATAGGAATCGAACTTTGATTCGTCCCCATTCATCGACATGGATTTCCTCACCCGCAGGGCCAACCACTTTGGCGCGCTGTGGATGTGTGGCTGGGCGATGCGCTAAGGGATTATATTCAGGAACGGTCGAAATATTACGGCGTTGTAAGGCCAGTGTATTGGCTTGACGCTCATCAACATCACTTTGCTTCACCTGCCACTGACTCTGATGAATCAGCTGCGTCACTTGATCAGTTAAATCTTTGGGTAAATTATTTTGGTTATAGAAGGATTTCGATAGGATGAGAAACTCTTGATCAGCGCCACGATGTTGATCAATTTCAGGATGTTCATCCAATTTAAACCAATAGCCTACATGGGTATCACGCACTGTCGATTTGGCGATAAATTGCTTGGCTTGAGCAGCATAATAATCTGTTAAATTTTGATTAATGCGCTCAACTTGGCTGCTACTTGCTGCAGTTGCCCCATCTTCACCATTCAGGTCTTGCATCCAAGCAGGACTGACATGCCAAGCCTGTTCTAGGCTTAAACTTGCATTGTCTTGATTTTGGCTATGGCTATGTTTGGTTTGTACTGCACCACCACCTTCATCTTGCTCTAAAATATCGGCCTGCCAACGCTGCACATGCACAGAGGTCGGCTGCAAACGACGCTGACCAATAAAACTGGTCATGCTATCTTTCTTTTCAGTTGCACTGCTGCGGTGAAAGCGAATATTGCGACGATCTAGAGCCTGATATTGACTATTTTCATCAATCAAACGTAGCTTTTGGGGCTGTAGCGGTGCAGACGAGGATGCAACAAAATGCTGAGCTTCATCAACCAACCAATGAATCCCTTCACTGCGCAGTAAACGGCTAATAAAGTCATAATCCGTTTCATTACTTTGCATAATGAAGGGTCGGGTATCATAGTCTTGTTGCAAGCCGCTCAGATCGAGACTGAGACTTGCCGCAAACAAGGCGCTCTTTTTTTGCCATTCTGTGAAAATAGTCTGCACCACATCTTTCACAGATTTATTCATAAATACGCGACTATTACGACGCTTATGCCATAACGCGGTAGCATCTTGTAATGTGAGTCGGTACAGCGTTAGCGCACCATCACTTTGTCCCTGAAATGCCTCAGTAATGATGCCGCTTAAACGAAATAATTGTCCTGTGTCTGTAACTTGGTCGATCGCCACCTGTGCGCCAATAAACTGTTTCAGTTCGAGCGTGGCAGAAGTAGACAAACAAATGAGCTGAACATTGAGCCCTTCACTTAAGGCATGTTCCCCATCAATACGTTGTATGAAGACTTGTTCATTGAGCGCTGTGTTGGAAAATTGAATGTGCAAAGCACGTTTCTGTGGACTAATGCCCAATTGCTCAAGCGCAGCATAAATATTATTCAACATAATTATTATCGATAATCAGTTTTTTATAAAATGTGCCGAGCATTTAATCAAAATAACTCATATATTCCAAGACCTTCTACAGTTGCTTTGTTTGGTTTTATGTAATCAAAAACCGATAATTTGGCTAAAAAAGACCCATTATGCTCAATGGGTCTTCATTTATTTAGCGCAGAGTCACGTAATTTTTTACTGTTAATTTACATTTAAAAAAGCATAAATATTTTCTAATTGCTCCTGCGCCTCCACATGCCCTTGCAATGCTGCTTTTTGTAAATACTGCTGCGCAACTTTAAGATCCCGTGTCACGGAGATACCATGAATATAAAAATAACCTAAACGGCTTGAGGCATCAGCATTCATCAGCTTTGCCGCATTTTGATAGGCATCTAATGCCTGTATTAGATCTTTTTCTACACCCAAGCCTTGTTCATACATCTGCCCCATGTTGTACATCGCGACAGGATCCCCCTTATGCGCTGCATCAGAAAGGCAACTGAATGCTTCTGCTAGATCTTGGGGCTGTAATTGGCCTTCTAGGTGAATGATGCCGAGTTGGGTCAGTGCGTCTCGATGTCCGAATTTCACAGCTTTGACTAAGGCGTAGTAAGCCAATTCGGGATCAGCCTCAACGTCAAAGATCAGATGCTCTGCATAAACACGGTACACATACCAAGCGGCATCTTTAGAACCTTGCTCCATGGCTTTATTTAAATAACCCAAACATTTTTCACGGGTCGGTAAAGGGAATTCAGCAAGTGCATACATCCGACCAATCACATAGTTTTGATCGGCGACACAGGTCAACTGCATATTCAATTCTTCTGATGCAGCTTGAGCTAATAATTGCTGAGCTTTGGCGATATTTTGTGAAATACCAATCCCATGAAAATAGCACAGCGCCAGACCGACTTGATTTAAAAATTGGGGGCGAATTTGATGTGCGGTATGCATCAATTCATAGGTTTTTTGTGGATCATCACTCACCAAATATTTTTCTAAATAAAGCGCTGCAATGATCCCAATTGCCAGCACATCTTGCTCATTTGCAGCTTCCGTTAAAAAGCGAAAACCTAAGGTTTCTTTTTTTTCTAAATACCAACCATGAAAATGCGCAATCCCCAACAGCCGATTGGCCACAGCAATTTTATGCTCCCGTGCTTGCTGCAATAAATCGTGATACACACGTTGCCGTTGATCAATATCGATCTGCCCTTGTAAGACCGCTTGATAATAATCATATAAATACTGCTGATCGCCCAGTAGTAAACCACGTTTTAAATAGGTTAATGCCTGATGCTGATTTTGCGGGAAGTATTGTCCCTGCTGATACATCTGTTGTAACTGATGCAGTGCAGCTAAATGATCTTGCTGTGCGGCTTCAAGTAGATATTCCAGACCTAAGCTGATATTTGGCTCTGCACGATTTAAATAATGCTGTGCAAGTTGATATTGCGAATTTGCATGACCTTGTTCGGCATTTTTTTTCAATAAATCGAGTTGTTGCTCCATTACGTGCATCTGATCTTGTGGGTCGAGCTCAGCCAATCGATATTGTGCATCAAGGTTGCCACGTGCCACAGCATGTCGATACCAATATTGGGCTTTCTCGATTATTTTTTCACTCGCACCGTACTGACCTTCCGCCATTTGCCCCAACACATAAGCCGCTTCATCACTGCCCAAGGAAAAGGCTTTTTCCAATAAACGCTGTGCATTTTCAAAACTGACATCACGTCCAAGCCCTTGCAAATGCATTTGTCCCATAGCCAAATAAGCCTCTGGAATTTCATGCTGTTTCGCCATATTTTGATATAGCTCATAGGCCCGAGCATAATCGGCAGGCACATCTGCCATTAAGCGTTCAGCGTATTTAAGCTGCGCGTCTAATTGCTCTAACCACAAATCATGCCCGACTGCCTTGGCCTGATCCCGATGGACAGGATCTGGTCGTTTCCACATCCAAAGTGCAAGTGCGAGTATCCCCAAAATCAGTATCAGTAAAAACCACATACTAGCCCCAAAATTCAATATTTTTAATTATTCCTTCATTGTGTCTGATTTTAATTGCATATACAAAAAAAGCACCTCTTTCGGTGCTTTAATTTTTCCTAAAATGCGATAGCTGTCATGCTTTTAGCCGTTTAGCATCTAATTTTTTTAATACTTCAGCGACAGCCACCATCGCAAAGCTTGATGTCACGACAACAGCAGAACCATAACCACCACAGCGTAGCCCAGCACTTGGACAAACATCGGCACTGGAAAATGGATTATCGATAGAATATACGCAGGTAATGCCAAATTTTTCTTTCGGTTTTTTACAAATACCTTTGCCGCGTAATTGTGTACGCAATTTCGCCAACATCGGGTCTTGTTCAGTCCTGGATAAATCCGCCACACGTATTTTCAATGGATCGAGTTTACCGCCTGCACCGCCTGAAACGATCAGCGGAATTTTATTGAAACGGCAATGCAACATTAAAGCAAATTTGGCTTTAACATCATCAATGCAATCTAAAATCAGGTCCGGCACATTTGCCAACATATCTTTCACATTTTCAGGCGTTAAATAGTCATCGACCAAATTAATTTTGATGCGTGGATTAATCGAACGACAACGCTCTGCCATCACTTCAATTTTTTCACAACCTAATGTTGAAGTCATGGCGGGTAATTGACGGTTAATATTAGATGCTGCAACCACATCCATATCGACCAAGGTCAACTCACCTATACCTGTACGCGCCAAGGCCTCAACCGCCCACGAACCTACGCCACCAATCCCTATCACCATCACATGACTTTTTTCATAATGACTAAAGCTATCTTCACCATAAATTTTAGCCACACCTGCAAAGCGGCGGTCATATTCATCATCGAGCGGGAGATCAGTCATGGATTTCGTGTTCAGCAAAGAGATCAAAGCGGCATTTTAACAAATCTAATAGAAAGATGCTTAATCACATCCTTTAGCGAAAATGGATGAAATAAAAAAGAGGCACGAAGCCTCTTTTTTATACACAGCAAATTAGTCTTTATTCATGATAAAGAAATATTCACGATAATATTTCAACTCTGCAATCGAGTCGCGAATATCATCCATCGCCAAGTGAGAGGCATTTTTCTTTAAGCCGCTCATAATTTCTGGACGCCAGCGTTTCGCTAATTCTTTCACTGAAGACACGTCAAGGTTACGGTAATGAAAATACTGTTCCATTTCTGGCATCAAACGATGTAAAAAGCGACGATCTTGGCAAATCGAGTTACCACACATCGGTGATGATTTTGGCGTCACCCATTTTTTCAGAAACTCTAAAGTTTGTTGTTCTGCATCTTGTGCCGTCAATTTACTGCGGCGCACACGTTCAATGAGGCCAGATTGACCATGTTGACGAGTATTCCATTCGTCCATAGCGTTGAGCACGCGGTCAGATTGATGCACCGCAAGCACAGGACCTTCTGCCAGAATATTCAGGTTATCGTCCGTCACAATTGTAGCAACTTCAATAATCTGGTCGTTATCTGTATCAAGACCAGTCATTTCAAGGTCAATCCAAATGAGGCGGGTATCAGGTGTGCTGCTCATAAATGTGCAATCTTATTAGGCTGTAAAAATGAACATAGTAGCAAATTTATTGGCGCTGCGCTGTAAATAGACCCCGCTTTCATGCTATTTTTGCCATCTGGTTTTCATGGTTTTTTAGGATATGAATGGCTTTAATTCGTAAGCGTCGCTTGACTGAACAGCAGCAACGCCGCATTCAGAAACAACATAAATCTCGTCAAGAAGAAGTTGATACGTCTGCTGACTTAGAAGGTTTAGTTGTACAGCATTATGGTCGACAACTTGAAGTACAAGCCCTGTCTACGCCTGAACATCATCCTGAAAAGCCTACAGTTCAAGATGGCGAACCCGAACCGCATTGGAAACCGATTGAAATCGGCAGTGTTTGGCGCTGTCATACCCGCACCAACCTTGAACTTTTGGTGACAGGTGATCGAGTTAAATGGCAAGCCGATCCGATTACCGGTTTAGGTATTATTACCGCCATTCATCCACGCAAATCGTTACTGACTCGCCCTGACCGTTATCACAAAGTTAAACCTGTGGCTGCCAATGTCAGTTTAATTGTGATTGTTTTTGCACCACTGCCTGAGCCTGCTCCAGGCTTAATTGACCGCTATTTGGTGGCCTGTGCAGATGCAGATATTCCTGCACTCTTGGTCATGAATAAATCGGACTTATTAAAAGATAACGATCCTATTCTTAGCTTGTTAGATGAATACCGAAATTTGGGTTATGAAGTTTTACAAACACAGTCGGATGGCGATTTAACTGAATTATCAAGCCGTCTTTCTAGTGAAACAGTAGCCTTTGTTGGTCAGTCAGGTGTCGGTAAAAGCACCTTGATTAATGCCATCGTTCCAGAAGCGGCGCAGAAAACCAATATCATTTCTGAAAACTCTGCTCTAGGACAACACACCACTACCTCAACTCGTTTAATCGCTTTTGGTGAAGGTTCAGCTTTAATTGATTCTCCAGGTATTCGCGAATTTGGGTTGTGGCATTTAGAACTTGAAAAAGTTCAACAAGGTTTTCCTGAAATAGAAGCGCATTTGGGCTATTGCCAGTTCCGTAACTGTACGCATAAACATGAAAAGCAATGTGCACTACGTCTTGCTGCTCAAAACGGGGAAATTTTACAGCGTCGTCTCGATAGTTATTTACGTTTAATTGACGAAATTACTGAAGCGCAGCAAAAAAATTAATTTTTATTCAACAGTAGCCCTTGAAGGGGTGATTTTGATCACCATATTTATGAGCTATACTTTGGGCAATTTTAAATTGTAATTAGGTGAATTGTGGAACGTTGGTTCGAGTTTATGGGGAATCACCCCTTCTTATTTGGAACACTGGCTGTATTAGTCGTGCTGTTCTTTATTCTGGAAGGCCAGCGTAATGGTCGCAAAATTTCACCGCAGTCATTGGGTATTTTGGTTAAAGCTAAAAATGCACAACTGGTTGACTTACGTGATGCGAAAGATTTTCGTGAAGGTCATATCAGCGGAAGCCGCAATATTCCATATAGCCAACTTACAAAACATGTTGAAGAGTTAAAAACATCTGACCGCCCAATCGTGTTTATTTGCAACCTTGGCCAAGTGGCAGGTTCTGCACTTCAACAAGTCGGTCATGCCGATGCATATCGTCTTGATGGTGGTATTAGTAACTGGAAAGCTCAAGGCTTACCTTTAGTTAAAAGTAAATAAAACAGCGTTTTAGGAGATTAACATGGCTGAAGTTACGATTTATTCAACAACAGTATGTCCTTACTGCGTTCGTGCAAAACAGCTCCTAGAGCGTAAAGGCGTGGCTTATAAAGAAATTAATTTATCCAATGAAGCGCCTGAAGTACGTGTTGAATTGATGCAACGCACCAACCACCGTACTGTTCCACAAATTTTCATTAATGATCAGTTTATTGGCGGTTTTGACCAACTTTATGCTTTAGAGCGTGAAGGCAAACTCGACGGCATGCTGTCTTAATTTTATAGATCATCACCTCATATTAAGGAATAAACAATGAGTGAAGAACAACAAGCTCAACCACAATTGGCATTAGAGCGTATTTATACTAAAGATATTTCTTTCGAAGTACCTGGGGCGCAAGTTTTCACTAAAGAATGGCAACCTGAGTTAAACATCAACCTTTCATCTTCTGCTGAAAAAGTTGATCCAACACACTTCGAAGTTTCACTCAAAGTTGTTGTTCAAGCAAACAACGCAGGTGACACAGCATTTATTGTAGACGTAACTCAAGCAGGTATCTTCCTGATTGATAGCGTTGAAGAAGAACGCCTTCCATATATTCTTGGTGCATACTGCCCAAATATCCTGTTCCCATTCCTTCGTGAAGCGGTGAACGATATGGTTACTAAAGGTAGCTTCCCACAATTGTTGCTTACGCCAATCAACTTCGATGCTGAATTCGAAGCGAACTTACAACGTGCGCAAACAGCTGCTGAAGGTCAAGCTTAATCGCGCGATCTCAGATATAAAAAAGACCGCTTTTAGCGGTCTTTTTTATTGCCTTAAATCCCCTCTCCTATTAGGAGAGGGTCAGGGAGAGGTTTTTTTCAAATACATGATTATTCCCTCACCCTAGCCCTCTCCCAAAGAGAGAGGGAACTTAAAGAGAATTACTCAGCATCCATCATTAAGTCTGCGCTCATACCTACAGTATTAAAGCCTGCATCTACATACATGATTTCGCCTGTAATACCATTTGCCCAAGGTGAGCATAAGAACAATGCAGCATTACCCACATCTTCAATGGTTACATTACGTTTAAGTGGTGCAACTTTTTCATTTAAATCTAACATTTTACGGAAAGATTTAATGCCTGAAGCTGCCAATGTACGGATTGGGCCCGCAGAAATCGCATTTACACGAATACCTTCAGCACCTAAGCTAGATGCCAAATAACGTACACCCGCTTCCAATGATGCTTTAGCCATGCCCATTACGTTATAGTTCGGCATTACACGCTCAGAACCTTGGTAAGTCAGCGTCAATAAACAACCTTGACGAGCAACCAATAATGGCTTCGCGGCACGCGCCATCGCGATAAAGCTGTAAGCACTGATGTCATGTGCTACATTAAAACCATCACGGTCAGTAATTTCAGTGAAATCGCCATCTAAAGTATGCGCTGGTGCAAAACCAATTGAATGTACAACACCATCTAGACCATCCCAATGTTTTGCCAATTCAGCAAATGCATTTTCAATGTCAGCATCAACTGCAACATCACATGGGAAAACTAAAGTTGAACCAAATTGTTCAGCAAAATCATCGACACGTTTTTTTAATTTTTCGTTTGGATAAGTAAAGGCCAGTTCTGCACCTTCGCGGTGTAATGCCTGAGCAATACCAAATGCAATAGATAACTTACTTGCAATACCCGCGATTAAAAAGCGTTTGCCTGCCAATAGTCCTTGTGCCATGTGAATCTCACTCAAAATAATTTAACTGCATAATGCCAAGTCTAAAGCATTTTAGAAATTGCATAATGCATCTTTTTTTATAAAACCGAGATTTGGCATTTTCATATTATGCCATTCTACTCGACTGCTCATTCTCAGCTCAAAGCGCTGTTAAATGCAGTGATTGTAAGGAATTCTTCCATAAAATGGTTGCAAGTTCCTGCTCAGCCAAACCTAAACTTTGCGCCAAACCTTGTAGGACATAAGGTAAATTGACTGGCGTATTACGTGTACGCTGTTCAGTGGAATGCTGACAACATAATGGCGTCATATCTGGACAATCGGTTTCCAAGACCAAATGTTCAGCACCCAACGCCTGCACCACCTGATGCAATTTTTTGGCATTCGGGTTGGTAATTTGCCCAGTCACACCAATTTTAAATCCTAATTTTACAAAAGCTTTGGCTTCCTCAACTCCACCACTAAAAGCATGTGCAATTCCGCCTTGCCGATATTGATGCTTTTTTAATATTGCTAAGACATCCGCGTGTGACTTACGTATATGCAATAAAATGGGTTTATCGAACTGCTGTGCCAATTCAATCTGTGCGGAGAAATAATCACTTTGCTTTTGTAATATATCTGCTTGTTTATGCTGCTTTAAAAAGGTATCGAGACCAATTTCGCCCACAGCGATGCAATCTTCACTGGCCAATATCGCTTCTAAATGGTTTAAGTGTTCAGGTTGATGCTGCTCAATATAAAAAGGATGTAGTCCCGGCGCCAAATAGCTTTTCGGTGCATTTTTCAGTTGATTTAAATATTGCTGAGTGTTTAGCAGTTCTGAAAAGCGCTGCTCTACAAAACCAATTAAAACCAGCGCTTCCACCCCTGCTTGTTTGGCAGCATACGCCAATGCTTCCCGATCTGAATCAAAATCGGGCACATCGAAATGCGTATGCGTATCAAACAGTTTCATGCTCATTACGCTTATTTACTCTCAGAGGCAGCGGCACTGTTAACTGATGCAGCCGATGCCTCAACAGCCACAGGTGCAGGTAAATATTGCTTTTTCAAAATCGTTTGTAATTGATCATAAGGAATCGTTAAACGTGGTAAACCCACCACATAAGGTCCAATTTCATATTCTGCATATTGCAAAATTAAGCCTTGCTGACTTAAGTAATAATTATCAGACAGTTTAAATTTCCAAATCTGCTCATAGTCTTGAATATTTTCCGCCAACTTAGCATCAGCCACCCAAGTTTTAAATACAGCATAAGCACGTTGCTCTAAAGCTGCACGTTGGTTTGGCAATAGAATATCCTTCAGTTCTACACGCTGTTTGGTCTTCAAGTCAAAATTATAATATTGCTGAGACGATGAGCCATGCGCACCACCCAAATAGGAACTGGTATTTAACACGACAGTCGCCAAAGGTAATTCAGCATTTAAAATTTTCGGCTTAATCATTAAGCTGATTTTTTGACTCGAACTCAGTGCTTTTAATTCTTGATCTAATTTTAAAAATGCCTGCATATACGGCTGTGTGGCTTTTTCTAATTTGAGCTTAGGTGTTTCAACACTTGCCAATGCAGATTTTGTTTCAGACGGTGCTTGAACTTCGCTTGCCGCAGCTTCTGTTTTTTCTATTTGCTTATCTTGAGCAGGTGAAACCGATAAGATTGCAGCCAGTTGTTTTAAAATTTCAGCGTCAATAAATTGGTCAATGAAAGGCTGATTACTACTCAAACGATCAACTGAAATCTCAGGACAACTATTACCATCACAATCAGGTAAATTCAGTTTTAACTTTTCAGCGTCACCGATTAATTTGCCACTTAAATCAGGCTGTTCAACGGGCGTATTTTCTGGCTTTTTTTCAGGTTCAGCTTTCTGTGGTTGACATGCACTTAATGCAACAGATGCTGCAAGCACTGAAATCACCCATAACTTTTTCTGTTGAAACATTGCAATAACCCTTTAAATTCATCGTGTTTTTATGTTTAAAAAAATCAGATCGCAGATAAAAAATCCGACTACTTTTTAAAACATATGCTGATAAACGTCAGCTTTCAATACCTGTTGTGTTTGAACTTTAGTGAGATAGATATCTAACTGTTTCCCCTCTTTGACAATTTCATCAGTACGGTAATGCAGTCCTATCCCTTCTTGATCAAAGAACCAATCCGCCTGCCCCCAATAGAGTTTTTTAGGCGCAGTTTTCTTCACTTCGACACTTTGTTCATCTAGCCATTTGCCATAAGCCGTTTGCACCAGTGCATTCATATTTTGCTGTTGCTTGGCATCGACGATATCTAATGGGGTTAAATTTTTCCGACTACGTCGGTCTGCAACAAAGAAATAATAACGCTCTTTGACCGTGATATTTTCTTGGGTATTATCAACGCCAATTTGCAGTAATACATATTGATTACGTTGATACGGCACACGTGTATATAGTGCCAATTCATAAGGTTTATTACTGTTGAGTTCTGCCTGCCATGCATCGGATTTTTTGACATAAGCATTCACTGCTTGCTGCAAACTCATGTTTTGTTTCGAGCCAATTTGATCTTGAATCACCGTCGCCTGATTTTTTTCGATCCAACTATTCAACCATGTATCTACGGTATGAATGGTTTGAATATCCAAATCAATACAACTTTTATTTTCACAAAATGGTTTTGCCACTTTTGCAGCTTGTTCTTGAATATTCAAATAAGGTAAGACATCTGGATTAATCACCTGTGCTTCAGAGGCACTTTGTTCTTGAGACTCTGCCGCTTTTTTTTCTTTTCCTGCATCACATGCGCTCAGTAAAATTGCACTCCCCATTAGCGCAACAACTGTAGCTTCCTTGAAAATTTTCATGATGTTTTAAACGACCAAGTATGTATATAAAGATTAACGATAAAAACTCTACCACAAAATAAAACAGCTTCACGAGGAAGCTGTTTTATTTCTGTAAAAGAAAGACTTAGTGTTCACGTGTATTACGGAAAACGATGTCTGGATAACGCTCTTGCATTAACTGTAAATTGACGCGGCTAGGCGCAAGATAAGTCAAATGACCACCACCATCGACTGACAATTGGTCGTGAGCTTTTTTCTTAAATTCATTGAATTTCTTTTCATCATCACAAGAAACCCAACGAACGGTATTAATGCTCACTGGCTCATAAATACAGTCCACTTTGTATTCTTCTTTTAGACGATACGCCACCACTTCAAACTGAAGCACACCAACAGCACCTACAATCAAATCGTTGCTGTTTTGCGGCATAAATACCTGAGTTGCACCTTCTTCTGAAAGTTCTTTCAGACCTTTTTGAAGTTGTTTCGATTTCAATGGATCTTTTAGACGGACACGGCGGAACATTTCTGGTGCAAAGTGCGGAATACCCGTAAATTGCAGCTCTTCACCTGAAGTAAAGGTATCGCCAATTTGAATGGTACCGTGGTTATGCAGACCAATAATATCGCCTGGCCATGCTTCTTCTAAATGCTGGCGGTCACCGGCAAGGAAAGTTAAAGCATCACTAATACGGATGTCTTTACCAATACGCACGTGCTTCATCTTCAAGCCTTTTTCATACTTACCTGAACAGATACGCATGAATGCAATACGGTCACGGTGTTTAGGATCCATATTGGCCTGAATTTTAAAGACAAAACCTGTGAAACCTTCTTCAGTCGCTTCAACTGTACGTACCGCAGTCGGATGTGCTTTCGGCTCAGGCGCATAGTTGCTAAACGCATCTAAAACATGATCAACACCAAAGTTACCCAAGGCTGTACCAAAAAGAACAGGGGTTTGTTGACCCGCCAAAAAGGCTTCACGATCTAAAGGTTCATTGGCCATTTGCACCAATTCTAGAGATTCTTCAAATGCTGCCCATGCCAAATCACCCACTTTTTCACGTAAGTCAGCATGGTCATAACCATCACGGACTTCAATATCGGTAATCGTCGAACCAAAACCAGCTTTATAGACGTAAAATTTTTCTTCGATTAGGTTAAATACACCCGCAAAATCACGACCTGTACCCAATGGCCATGTAATTGGCACACATTTAATTTTGAGGACATTTTCAATTTCGTCTAACAACTCGAGTGGCTCACGAATCTCACGGTCCATTTTGTTGACGAATGAGATAATTGGTGTGTCACGCATACGACACACTTCCATCAATTTAATGGTTCGGTCTTCGACACCTTTTGCACCATCAATCACCATGAGCGCAGAGTCAACAGCAGTTAATGTACGGTAGGTATCCTCAGAGAAATCTTCATGCCCTGGGGTGTCAAGAAGGTTAATCATCTTGTCTTTAAACGGAAATTGCATTACCGAAGTGGTAATAGAAATACCACGTTCTTTTTCCATTTCCATCCAGTCGGAAGTCGCTGCACGATCAGATTTACGGCTTTTCACCATACCTGCAACCTGAATAGCTTGCCCCCACAATAACAGTTTTTCTGTCATGGTGGTTTTACCCGCATCTGGATGCGAAATAATCGCAAACGTGCGTCGCTGAGCGACCTGAGCCGCTAAATCTTCTTTAAAACTCATCAAGGGATACCTACTGCAGATGCGCAGCAAAACGATCAAATTTGATCAATATGAAAAATTGGCGATATTGTAGCAGATTGACTATTAAAAATAATCAATCACATCGTGCTGATTCACGCCTGTAAAAAGACCTCTTCTTATTTTTAAAATTTCACATTGGAACCAAACGTTCCTTGAAAGCATATACGTTGAAAATAGCTTATCAATTAGTGAACCGTCAAAGCAAAAATTCAACATTAAAAGCTAATGTAAATGCGCTAAAAAATTTAAACATCATAAAAACTAAATATTTGAATATTAGGTTTTTAATTGCATAATTTCTTCTAAACGCTCAACTTCCATTGGTAAACCAAGCAAATAGCCTTGTAATTGCTGACAACCTAGGCGTGTCAAAATATCCGCTTGCAACGGAGTCTCAATCCCTTCGGCTGTGACGATGAGTCCTAATTTAGTCGCCAATTGAATGATACTTTCGAGGATCATTTCTTCTTTTGAATCTGGTGTTAAATCACTGATAAATTCACGATCAATCTTAAGTTCATCAACAGGTAAATTCTTTAAATATAAGAAACTTGAGTGTCCTGTACCAAAGTCATCAATCGCTACTTTAATCCCCATGTGACGCAAACGCTCAAAGGTCATAATGCTGGCATCAATATGATGCATCGCTGTCGATTCAGTAATTTCAATGATCAAATTCGCAGGATTCATATCATAGCGATCGAATAGCATTTCCAAGGTACTAAATAAATGCTTATGCTCAAATTGAATCGCGGATAAATTCACAGCAATTGGATATAAAGTTAAGCCTAATTTTTCCCAACGCTGAATTTGCTTACACGCTTCTTCGAGTGCCCAATAGCCCATTGCGATTATCAGACCTGTTTTTTCTGCACCACTAATAAAACGATTTGGCGTAAGTAAACCTAAGGTTGGGTGCTTCCAACGAATCAATGCCTCAACCCCACAGATCTCTCTATCGATAGCATTAAATTTAGGTTGGTAAAACAAAATAAATTGTTGTTCTTCGACAGCTTTGTACAAGTCGTTAATAAGTTTAGTCTGGCTTTTTTCTTCGTACTGATTGACTGTGTAATTAAAAATAGAATGTGTATTTCGCCCCTGATATTTAGAGGTCAACATTGCAGCATCAGCATTGATCAGTAAATCTTGTAAATTTGAACCATGCTCAGGATACATCGCTATTCCAATACTGGCTGAGATATTTATTTCTTTGCCTGCAATCAGGAAACTTTCCTGCAATAGCTCCAAAATCTGTTCTGACATCGCCGTTGCGGTTTCCGTACTTGCAGATTCCAGTACCATTAAAAATTCATCGCCACCAATGCGTAAGAGCTTGGATTTATCATCAAGCAAACGATGCAGCCGCGTTGCCATTTGAATGAGTAGCTGATCCCCGACATGATGACCAAAGACATCATTTACAGCTTTAAAACGATCAATATCGATGAATAAGAACGCGATATGATCTTGACGTAGACGATGTTCGGTAAATAGAAAATGCGCATATTCGGCGAGAAATAATCGGTTCGGTAAACGCGTTAAATTATCCTGAACTGCTTGATTCGCCAATTCACGATTGGCACGCATTAACTGTAAACTACGATGTTCTAAGCGCTGTTCCAATACCGCTATACTAAAAGCGGCAAATAAAATGAGACAGGTCACAAACAAGACGGTGAAAATGAGTAGATTTTGACTCATGTCGGCAGAATGAATAGGATTCACTGCATTTAAGGGATGAAAGTCTGCTGCAGCCATACCCATATAATGCATACCAACAATGCTAAAGGTCAGCATCACCGCCACAAAGAAATTCATTAAAGATCGTCTGCGGCCAGCATATTTGCTTTTAAGTAGCAGCCAAAATGCGAGTCCAGAACCACACATTGAAACCAAGATCGAACAGATCACGATAAGTGGATCATATTGCTGGACATAGCCGTCCACAACGAGGCTTAACATCCCCGTATAATGCATGCCTGAAATGCCCAATCCCATAAGGACTGAACCGAGTATCAAACGTGGTAAAGGTAACGTTGGTCGTGTGGTGAGCCATACTGCAAACGTGGAAGAAACAAATGCAATGAGAAAGGAAATAAACGTTAAACCTGAGTCAAAATGATGGTTTGAAGGCAAATGACTCGCCATCATGCCAACAAAATGCATGCACCAAATCGCAGCGCCTAAAATTGCACCGCTGACAAATAATATGATGTTCTCAAATCGAGGTCGTGTTCCGCGAAACAACATTTGTTCCAATGAAACAACTAAGTAACAACTCAGTAATGCAATTACGATTGAACCAGCGACCAGACTGTAATCATAGTGTATATGGGTCATAGAAAGCGTTCCGCTCAGGTTCCCGTTACTTTTTAACCATTCTGTACAAAAAATTATCTTCCCTTACAACATCTTAAGTTTTAATAACTTGGTTTTTCTGGTGTTATTCTCTAAGAATCTAATACTCTACGATATTGGTCAAGTGTTTATTGATAGTTTTTAAACAGCTGAAAAAATTAAAAAAAAATTATTAGACTTATTTCACTAAAATTTAAAAATATGTAAATTTTTCTCAGATCAATGAATCGTTAATGCTCTCACGCAACGAATTGGAAAAGCACATTGCTTAGAAATTATTGCTGTCAGCTGAGCTTATATTTACTTTTGACAACCACATATGGCTATTCTCAACTTATAAAAAAAGCGAACCGAAGTTCGCTTTTTTCAATGTTTTAAAACCATTATTTAGTTGCTAGTTTTGATGTACCTTGTAATTTTGCATAATCAAGCAAGACATTGGCGGCTTCTGAAACAAAAACTTCTTCTTCAGGCAATGCTGGTCGTTGATTTGCTTTCATTTTTGCACGTGACTCAACCAATGCATCCATTGAAGCTTGATAGCTTTCCCAGTTAGCATATGGTTTTTGCCCCATCACTTTACGGCGTTGGTTTTCAGCATCTAATGACTTTTGCTCAATCGCCAACAATTCTGCTTTACGCTTATCGAGATCAAGCACGAGACGTTTTTGCTCATCAGTTTTTTTCGCGATTGCAGTACGTTGTTCTAAATATTTAAATTGTGGATCAATACTCACACGTTGCTGTGATGATTTAATCAAGTCTGGTACATAGCCTTGAATTGATCCTTCACGCTTAAATGGTGCCGTCGGAATGGTATCCCACTGAAGTGCATTTTTCGCTTTACGCTCACCAAATTCTTCGTTGTAAATATCGACCAATTTAATGTCTGGTACAACACCTTTATTTTGAGTACTTCCACCCGTTACGCGATAGAACTTACGTTGAGTCAGTGTCGCTTGACCATATGCCAGACTATCCAATTGAACTTGGGCAGTCCCTTTACCTGTCGTGGTACTGCCAATTACTACGCCACGTTCATAATCTTGAATGGCTGCAGAATAAATTTCACTTGCTGAAGCGGAAGCCAAGTTGATTAGAATCGCCAAAGGACCTGCATAGGTTTGCGCGCCACCATCGTCATCCTCAAATACGCTGACATTGCCATTACCATCACGAATTTGTACCACAGGTCCAGACTTAATCACTTGACCCAGCATACGTGCAACTTCCTCAAGCGAACCACCTGGGTTGTTACGTAAATCGATGATAATACCTTCTACGTTTTGGCTATCGAGGGCTTTTAATGCTTTATTGGTATCTTCTGATACTGAACGGTAGTCAGTGCCAGCTCGACGCGCGCGATAGTTTAAGTAAAACGATGGAATTTCAATAACACCAAATTTATGCTTTTTGCCATCACGTTCAATTTCTACAGTACGCGAGCGTACCCCAGCATCTTCTTCTTGAATGACATCACGGACAATCGTGACATTACGTGCTTGAGTCATGGCAGCGCCTGCACCCAATAAACGTAAAGTGACTTTAGTTCCGCGTTTACCCCGAATTAAACCGACGATTTCATTACTCGGCCAGCCAATCACGTCAACCATTTTGTCGCCGTCTTGTGCTACACCAATAATGCGATCACCAGATTTGACTTGTCCTGACTTACTCGCAGGTCCACCTTCAACGATGGTTTCGATTTTAGTGTAATCTTCATTGCCGCGTTCAGGACGAATTGATACCCCAATTCCCTCCAACTGCAAAGTGGTTTGACGATTCAATTCCATCGCATCGACTGGTGGGAAATAATTACTGTGCGGATCATAAGTCAACATCATGGCATTCAGCGTTTTATCCAACACATCATCGCTCTTCAAACGACTTACGCGTTCAAGCTGGCGGTTATAGCGCTTACTTAATGTCTGCTCTGGCGTCAAATCTTCAGGCCCGGTCAAATCCTGTCCATTGGCCAACTCAGGATTATCTTTTAAGGCTTTTTGCTTGGCTTTTTCTTCTTCTTTGCTGATATTTAAGTTAATTAACTGTGATACCAACATTTTGTTCCAATGCGCACGTTGCTCCGCTTCCGTTTTAAAGAACGGTGCTTTTTCACGATCGGTTTCGATGTAAGTATTTGCTTGATTCAAATTCTGCTGTTTTTTCAGTTCTTGCAACATATAGCTATAGAACTGTTTTAAGCGGTCACGATATTGCGCATGAATCTCGTAAGGACCCGCTAAATTCCCAGCTTTTAAATTCGCACCAAAAGTCGCGCCATAACGCTTTTTATAGTTTTCAATGTCTGATGCCAAAAACAAGGTATGCTCAGGATCAAGGCTATCAATATAAAAATCTAAAATACGATTTGATGTATTGGCATCTAAACGCTGATTTAAATAATGTTGACGGTCTACCAAAGTTGCGAGCTGACGTGAGACCAAGGCTTGCTCTTGAGTCGGTTGAATGGTTCCAGCTGGAACAGCTTCAGTTGTATTACTCGCTGCAATCGCATCGTTCACGACATGTGTAAAAAAGAATCCACCCGTCGCAATTGCAACGGCACAAGCTAATGTTTGAAGTTTCATAAATAATTCGTACTTCCTTGGTATATAGACCAATATTACCGTGTTGGTTTTCGACTTGAATTGAATGTATTCAAAATCTTAAACAACTTAATATGTTTATGTCGTGTAGTTTTATCATATTCTGTGCTGACAAAGTGTAGCAAATCATTGCAGAATTCAGGTATTGTTTTTCCTTAAAAATTCCAACACGGACCCCCGAATATGATTGGCGCATTAATGCTCGACATTGCTGGCACAGAACTTACTCAAGAAGATATTGAACTATTAAAGGCTCCGCAAGTCGGTGGCATGATTTTATTTGGTCGAAACATTGAATCACCTGAACAAGTTCGTGCGCTCACCGACCACATGCGTCAGATCCGTCCAGATATTTTAATTGCAGTCGATCAGGAAGGTGGTCGTGTTCAGCGTTTAAAACAAGGGTTTACCCTACTGCCTGCTATGGGCAAGTTTGGCGAACTTTACTTAAGCGAGCCTGAAAAAGCAGTTGAACTTGCAGAGCAATGTGGTTGGCTTATGGCAGCCGAAGTGCTTGCAGTGGGGATCGATTTTAGCTTTGCACCAGTCTTAGATTTAAATGATGTGAGCGATGTGATTGGCGATCGTGGCTTTGCCAAAAATATGCAAGACATCATTCCACTTGCCAGTGCTTTCCTAAAAGGCATGAAGCGTGCGGGTATGGCGTCAACAGGTAAACATTTTCCAGGCCATGGTTCAGTGAAAGCGGATTCACATGTTGCGGCTGCTGTGGATTCACGCAGCTATGACGAAATTTACCAAAAAGACATGCAAAGCTTTATTCAACTGCAACCACAGCTTGATGCCCTAATGCCTGCACATGTGATTTATGAAAATGTCGATCCAAACCCAGCAGGCTTTTCACCGTATTGGATTCAAAAAATCTTACGTCAAGAACTCAAATTTGATGGCGTCTTGTTCTCAGATGATTTAAGTATGCAGGCTGCCTGTGTAGCGGGTGGCGCCGATGCCCGAATTCAAGCTGCTTTAAGTGCAGGTTGTGATATGGGACTGGTATGTAATAATCGTGAATCCGCGTGTATTGCACTCGATGGTATTCAAAATTTGGCTTTACCGAACCAAGAACGCCTTGAACGCATGCGCGGTAAAATCCCTCAAATTACGATTGGTCAAAGCTTAGACCTTGGTGCAGATTGGCTGCAAGTTCGCAATCGTATTGTCGATTTTAAAAATCAATATTGCGCATAAAGTACGTCTAAAAATAACCAAAAAGGAGCACGACAAGGTGCTCCTTTTTTATTATGATAAAAACAAAATCAATGCGCTGCGCATACTGAAAAAATAACTCAACAATTAAAAAAATATTAGGTCAGGACGACATGACACAAGCTTTATCTGAACATCGACATATTTCATTTACCGCCCATTACACGGGCTATATTTGGTATAGCATGGGGATTTCTCATTCTGTATTTGCAACCCGCAAAGGCAAATTTTTAGCGCGACTGGTCCATCCACTGGAAAGTTGGGCAGAAAAAAACGTCGGCGGTAGCATGCGATCGACCCTAAAACAACGCCATATCATGATTGATCAGCATCTCGATCAACTCATTGCACAATATCCAGATTTACAAGTCTTAGAGATTGCCTGCGGACTATCACCGCGCGGTTGGAACTTTCGCAAAAAACATCCTGAAATTGATTATCGTGAACTCGATTTGCCCGATATGGCGAAAATCAAAACTCAAGCCTTACAACAAATTGATCAACAATCACCTGAAGTACTCACCGCAGATATTTTCACACACGATTTTGAACGAATATTTCATGGCTTTGACCCTGAACGTCCTTTGGTGGTGATTAGTGAAGGATTGATCAATTACTTTGATAAAACCCTGCTCAATAAGCTATTACAAGGCATCACTGAATATGGTGCTGTATTTAAAGAATTACACTACCTCAGTGACATATATCCAGAGCCTGTGAAAAATCGACTAGCCCAATTTATTTGGACCAGCAGCAAACTCCTCAAAGTGATGTCACGTAGCGCATTCACTTTCCATTTTCAGACACCTACCGAACTACAAAGCTTCCTGTTAAATACGGGTTTTCAAGAAGTTGATGTCGTTCAACCTGCACTGTATTTTCCTTTAAATAGCGACGAAAGCGTGATTCCCTTCCACAATACCGAAGAACATAACGGTGATCTGGTCTGGATGATTCATGCACAAATAAAAAAACAGCGCTAATACGCTGTTTTTTTAATTTTTAGAGTCTATCTAACCAACTGCCTCTAAAAACATAAATTGTTCTTTTTGACGTGCAACAAAACGTAATAAGCGTTCTGCAACCTCAAAGCTGCCATGTTTAAACAAGGCGCGTAGCTGTTGATCTGAAGTCTCAAAAATCAGACATTCAATTTTAAATTCACCCTCATCGTCTTCCAAGTGCAAAGCCAAATCACGAGGATATTGAGCTGCAATTTCCGTCATTCCTTCTGGCACATTCATCAGTACGCCAAAATAATTCAGATCGATAATTTCAGCATCAATTTGCAAAGCAGAATGGCGGTGCGATAAATGGCTAAACGGTTGTTGTACCGTAATACGCTCCTCACCACGTCGTTCGATTTTCTGTATTTGCTCACGATTCATTGGAATGATGCCGTCTAAATTTTGAATCGACTCACCACGTAAATAGGTCGCAAATAAATTCATGGTTTCTTTACGGCGCTGCAATTGCGGCAAATGATCTGCATTGGCGATCATGGCAAATTGCATATTGGGACATTGCAAAGCAAAGCCTGCATTTTCATGCGGCAAGGTGAAGCTATCATATTGCCCACACGACACCAGTACATCGCACTCGGGAATTGGGACATTTTGCAGACGCAACAAGCGATTACAGTTAATGTCATAGCGTTCTTGTTCGGTATTGGTGAACTCCGCCATTTGCCTAAAGAACAAACGCTTGGCTGTTGGTGACATACGGGTCACATCTAATTTGGCATGATTCACCAAATACAAAATGACCGCCTGACCAAACTCATCCATGCGCTGTTCTTTCATCAAATGTAAAGACTCTTCCAGCAACATGCGCCAACTTTTACGGGTTTTTTGCATCACACCCATTAATATCATACGGTCAATCAGTTCGGGACGTAGATCCGCCAAACCGGCAGCGACCACCGAACCCAGTGACATCCCCATCACCGATACTTTTTCTAAGCCAACAATATCCATCCACACACCGAGCATTTTGGCTAAATCATCGAGCTCTAATGTCCCTGCCGATATGCCGCTATCTACATTGGTGATCTGTTGGTTTGAGCCCATGGATGGCATATCAATCAGAATGATGGGCCCTGCTGCAAAAAGCTGCTCAACACAATATTTATAAGAGTTAAAATTTTGAAATGCGCCACCAATGATCACGATAGGCGTGAGGTGAATCGTTTCGGGTTGGGCAATTGCCATGTACTCAATTTTCCAGCCATCAATCCACGTCGTTCGTGCAGGCTGCTTAAAGCTTTGCTTGTCGTAGAGATCAAAAAAACTGTAGTGGGTACTTTCCTGTACTTCTGGATCCATTTGGATAATGGAATTCATGTTCCTTTCCTCCATTCCTGCCTTATTTTTATTGTCAGGAACTTATTGAGAGACTAAGCTCGAAGCAGCATCCTGCTGTTTAATCGTTATTTGTACGACTTCAATGTCGCTATTGTTTCATTCTATACAGAGGTTGATTTTACAAGCAACCTATATCCCCACCGCTTGTCTACTTTTAAGTAGAAAACAATTTCAAAATGTTAATTCTGGTCTCGATCAAAGACTTAAATCTGAATATAGGTGCTTCATTGTTCAGCGTCAGGCTGTTAATATCAAGTTGAAATTTCTAAGTGATCAAACCGCTATGCAAGAGTCGATGGAACAATATATGCAAACGGTAGGACAACAGGCACGCACAGCATCACGTGTGCTTGCAGGTGCTTCTACCCAGACTAAAAACAATGCCTTATCGGCGATTTACACTGCATTACAAAACAGTGAGGCCGCTATTTTGGCTGCCAACCAAGTGGATATGACGAAAGCGCATAATAACAACTTGGACAGTGCTCTGCTTGATCGCTTAGAACTTACTCCCGCACGCTTTAAAGGCATGTTACAAGGCTTAAAAGATGTTATCGGATTAACGGACCCCATTGGCGAAATTACCGATATGGCTTATCGCCCCTCAGGTATTCAACTTGGGAAAATGCGAGTGCCCCTCGGTGTGGTCGGCATGATTTATGAGTCGCGTCCAAACGTGACTTTAGAAGCAGCATCTCTTGCACTCAAATCAGGCAATGCCATTATTTTGCGTGGTGGTTCAGAAGCACTTGAGTCAAACCAAGCCATTGCTGCCGCCATTCAACATGGTTTAAAAGCAGCGGGCGTTCCTGAACATGCTGTTCAAGTGATTAATACTTCTGACCGTGCTGCGGTTGGTAAACTCATCACTATGTCAGAATTTGTCGATGTGATTGTTCCGCGTGGTGGTAAAGGTCTGATTGAGCGTATTAGTAATGAAGCACGTGTGCCAGTGATTAAACACTTAGATGGTAATTGCCATGTATTTGTTGAGGCGCAGGCTGACCTACAAAAGGCACTGCCGATTGCTTTAAATGCCAAGACGCATCGCTATGGCGTATGTAATGCCATGGAAACTTTATTGGTCGACGAAAATGTAGCTGAAGAGTTTTTACCACGTATTGCAGAACTGTACGCTGAGAAAAAAGTTGAACTTCGTGGCTGCCCTGAAACTCAACGCATTTTGGGAGAATCGATTGTTCCTGCAACTGAAGAAGATTGGTATACCGAATATTTAGGTCCAATTTTAGCTGTGAAAGTCGTGACGGGTCTGGATGAAGCGATTGAACATATCAATCAATATGGCTCACATCATACTGATTCAATCATTACGGAAAACTTCAGTCTTGCACGCCAATTCTTGGCACGTGTAGATTCAAGCTCAGTGATGATCAATGCATCTACTCGTTTTGCGGATGGTTTTGAATATGGTCTAGGTGCAGAAATTGGCATCTCAACCGATAAGATTCATGCGCGTGGCCCTGTTGGTCTTGAAGGTTTAACGTCACAAAAATGGATTGTATTTGGTGATGGTCAAATTCGCCAATAATCAGTTCTAATAAAAAAGCTGTGCTCTTTTCTATAAAGGCACAGCTTTTTTTTAACGTCTAAAATGGTCTTAAGAAAAAACTAAATAGAATAAAAATAATAAAATTGAAACCTTCAGTTCACTTTTTTAGTTGTACTGCCAATTTTAAATGCTTGGTTGTGAAGACCATCGATAAACTTTAAAAATGTGTGAAACAAATACGTAATAAGCTTAATTTTGAAACAATTTAAATGCTACAGCATAACGCGTCCATGTTATGTTCTTATCCAATGTCTTAAATAATTTCAGATTGAGCACTATTTCATTAATAAATGAAAACTATGAACTGATAAATTTTAATTATTATTGATTGTATGGTCGATAGTGCTTAAGTCTAATCTCCTAAAGTCTATCTAGGACAGAAAAAAAACCCATGTTAAAACATCACCACTGATCTAAATTGCATCAAGCTTAGAACTGCAATCTGATCAAAATGATGAATAAGTATTTCAATTAAAATTCGGGTATTTAAACGTGTCTACATCAGTATTAGTAATTAACTGCGGATCTTCTTCTATCAAATATGCGTTAGTTTCTGAGCGCCGAGAAGATCGTATTTTCGGTCTGGCGGAGAATCTTGGTTCTGCTGATGCACGTATTAAAGGCGTCACCACTGGGGGCGCAGAACTTGAGCTGTCGATTCCACATGCAGGTCATGAAAAAGCCTTAGAAACTATTCTTGAGCGTTTATCGCACCACAACCCACAAGCCATTGGTCACCGTGTAGTTCACGGCGGTACTTTGACTAAAGCTGAACTATTAACACCAGAAATTATTGAGCGCATTCGTGAAGCAACGCCACTTGCACCGCTTCACAACCCTGCTCATTTGGTAGGTATTGATGCCACCATGCGTTTGTTCCCAGAACTTCCGCAAGTTGCCGTTTTTGATACAGCATTCCATCAAACTATGCCATCACATGCGTATCGCTATGCATTACCAAAATTCCTTTATACCCAGCACAACGTGCGTCGCTACGGTTTCCACGGCACAAGCCATGCTTATGTTTCTGAGCGTGGTTCAATGTTGGCTGGCAGTTTTAAACAAGGTGGTTGGTTAACAGCGCACTTGGGTAACGGTAGCTCGACATGTGCCATTTGGAATGGTCAATCTGTAGATACCTCTATGGGCTTAACGCCACTCGAAGGTGTCGTGATGGGCACGCGCAGTGGTGATGTCGATCCAAGTATTCATAGCTTCCTTGCTTCTAACTTAGGTTGGGATATCTACAAAATCGACAAAATGCTCAACAGCCAATCAGGTTTACTTGGTTTGTCTGATTTATCCAACGACATGCGTACCTTGATCGAAGCTTCTGAGCAAGGTAATGAAGATGCGGCGCTTGCCATTGAGGTATTCTGCTATCGTCTTGCTAAATCATTGGCTGGTTTAAGCTGTGGCTTACCACGTATTGACGGTTTATTCTTCACGGGCGGTATTGGTGAAAACTCTGCATACATCCGTGAAAAAACTGTTTCTTACTTACCACATTTCGGCTTCAACTTAAGCAAAGACTTAAACAACAATCTAAAACGTGGTACTGAAGGTCGTATAGACCACGGTACTGGCCCTCAAATTTGGGTAGTGCCAACCGACGAAGAAGGTCGTATTGCGAAAGAAACTGAGCATGTTGTAAATGAGGTCAGTGCTACTGCAAAAAAGCCTGATGCTGAAATTGCGATTGCTTAAGCAATCGCATCAGCCCTTACGCCTTCAAACTTTAATTTTTAGTATTCAATTAGACACTGTATGAAAACAATTTTACTCGTGCCAACTGGGGAAGGTGTAGGTTTAACATCTGCATGCTTAGGTTTAATTTACGCATTAGAATGCCAAGGTGTTAAAGCAGGCTTTTTAAAACCTTTCTCACAAGAACATGTGGCAGATACCTTAGATCGTACTACTGCGTTATACCGTCACTTATTTGATACAGAAACGGTAGAACCGATCCATCATGCGACCATTGCGAAACAACTGAGCCATGATGAAAGTGATGAATTGCTCGAAGAAGCGGTACGCCTCCATCGTGAAGTAGCCAAAAAGCATGATCTGATTATTGTTGAAGGTTTAGTTCCAAATAATCGTGACTCATTTGCTGCTGAGTTAAATGTAACACTCGCCAAAGCACTTGATGCCAAAGTGATTATTGTTAGCACTGCAGACATTAACAACCCAACTAAAACCGCAGATAAAATTGAAAGCTCAATCCGTCAATTTGGTGGTGCAGCTTCTGAACGTACGGCAGGTGTTTTGTTCATGCGTACACGCGGGCTGCCTGAAGATTCAGCGCAAATCCCTGTCACCATTGATCCAGACCTACGTCTAGTTAGTGATACCAATAAGTTTATCAGTGCTCTACAACAAATTAATCCTCAGTTAGGCACTGCACAATTGCCAGTCATTGGCCTTGTACCATTCAGCAATACACTGAGTGTGCCGCGTATGTCAGATTTAGCTGCACACATTCAAGCTGAATGGATTAACCAAGGTGATGCTGCACATCGCCGTGTGCTGCATAGCAGTTTAGTTGCTTCAAATATTGAACATGAGCTGCATAAATTTGTTGCAGGTGAGCTGATCATTAGCGCATCTGACCGTATTGATGTGTTGTTGGCTTCAAGTCTAGCAAGTAGCAATGGCATTCCATTAGCAGGCTTGGTTTTAACCGAACATCATCAACCGAACCAACAAGTGCTAGATTTTTGCCAAACTGCGATTAAGCAAGGCTTACCAATTTTACATACGTCATTAAGCACCTTTGAGACTGCGCAACAACTTTCAAATCTCGGCAATGAAATTCCTGTCGATGATATTGAACGTGGCGAACAAGTGACACGTTTTGTTTCTAGTCATATCAATGCAGATTGGATTACAGAAGTATTAAATGGCTCATACCAGCCTCGTCTTTCCCCTTCTGCGTTCCGTCATGAATTGGTGCAAAAGTCCATTGCTGCAAAAAAATGTATTGTCCTGCCTGAAGGTGATGAACCGCGTACCATTCAAGCTGCGGCTATTTGTCAATCACGTGGTATTGCTCACTGTATTTTATTGGCAAAACCTGAAGACGTGGTTGAAGTGGCAAAAGCACGCAATATTGAGTTACCACATGATTTAGAAATCATTGACCCAGACTTGATTCGCGATAACTATGTCGAAAAAATGGTTGAGCTGCGTAAAGGCAAAATCAATGAATTACAGGCCAAAGAACAACTGCAAGATACGGTTGTTCTTGGGACGATGATGTTGGCACTTGACCAAGTTGACGGTTTAGTTTCAGGCGCAGTTCATACCACTGCCAATACAGTTCGCCCTGCATTTCAGTTGATTAAAACCGCACCTGATTATTCATTGGTGTCTTCAGTCTTCTTTATGCTGTTACCTGACGAAGTTTATGTATACGGTGACTGTGCGATCAACCCAGATCCAGATGCTGAACAATTGGCTGAGATTGCAATTCAATCAGCAGACTCTGCGAAAGCCTTTGGTATTGACCCACGTATTGCGATGATCTCTTACTCTACTGGCACTTCAGGCGCTGGCGCAGAAGTTGAAAAAGTCGCGGAAGCAACACGTATTGCCAAAGAGCGTCGTCCTGATTTACTCATTGATGGTCCACTTCAGTACGATGCTGCATCGGTTGAAAGTGTGGGACGCTCTAAAGCACCTGATTCGAAAGTGGCAGGTCGTGCCAACGTATTTATTTTCCCTGATTTAAATACAGGTAATACGACGTATAAAGCCGTACAACGTTCTGCAAATGTGGTGAGCGTAGGTCCAATGCTGCAAGGTTTGAATAAACCTGTAAATGACTTGTCACGCGGTGCGTTGGTCGATGACATCGTGTTTACCATTGCATTAACGGCCATTCAATCCGAACAGCAAGAAGCTTAATTTTAGTTTCGAGTTTTTAACCACCCTTTCGAAAGATTGGGTGGTTTTTTATTTTGTATAACCTCTATTATGTTAAATAGCTAGTTTTACTCAAATTGAGATAAAAAATTGTCTTGTAAATATTCAAGCGGTTTACCCTCGTAGAGCAAAGAAAAATCACCATCGCGTTCTGACAAACTTGAACTACCATCAATAACACCTAGTACATTACTGATCGAATCAATCATTACTTGTTGTAATATCGAGAAAAAAATTCGCTTATGTTCATCTGGTAAAGTATTAAAAAAACTTATTGCATCAATAAAATAAGGATCTTTTATTTCTGATAGTGAGTAGTCAGTGAACAATCCTTTATAGATTTCTAAGTTTTCGTTAATAATTCCTTTTTTGAGCAGACTAGCTAATTCTTTTGATTCCATACCTTTCCCTTTATTTTAGTTTCGTAGAATCGTCATAATGTTAAATAAAGGGTATTAGTAAAGGGTTAACCTCTTCAAAAATATTTTGCTCAGGCATTGTTTTGGAGAAATAACCTTCAAATACTAATTGAACCCTTTCCCTCAGTTCATAAAGTTTAGGGCGCTTTAAATTCTTTATTTTAAAGTAGTCATTTTTATCTAAATGAGAGCTAATAGACAACATAATACTGCTAAAAATTCTAAAAACTTCCCAATCTAACTTTTCAGATGCGCTTTTTTCAAGATTATAAATTCCCCATTCTAAAAGCCAATATTCTTCAATATTCCATAATTGTTCTTCATGCAGTTTTCCTAAGAATGATGAGTCATCATATAAGCCATTATGGGGAAAGTTACGTAGAATAATTTCTTTTGCATTCATAATTTTTTCTTTAAAGTTTTCCTAAAATTAATACAATACACCCATACAAAATATTTATTATTTATATATAAAAATCAAATAATTACTATAAATTAAAAAAGTACAACCACCAGTAATTTGAATTTTTTCAGGATTTGTCACTTTTCAGACTCACTTTTAGGATGCTTTTATACAAAATTGATAATTAAAACTGAAGATTTGAAGATTTGAAGATTTGAAGATTTGAAGATTTGAAGATTTGAAGATTTGAAGATTTGAAGATTTGAAGAAGAATATTATTTTTATAAAATTTAAAGCAAAAAAAAGAAGATAAAGCTTTAGGCTTGATCTTCTTGTTGACCGTAGAACCAAGTTGCTGCGATAAACAGAGAAAAACCAATCACGGATAAAACTGAAGTAACCATACATTTACACTCTAACTTTGATGAGGTCATTATGTAAAAGTTTTATGACAGTTATATGACAAATGTGAAATATTAGAAATAATTATTATAAATATATATTTCAACAACTTAGTAAATTAAAAATTCATTTACGGCAACTTTTATGACAAATATTTCACGAAATATGACAGTTCAAATGTCATATTTTGATGAATTATGGCAGCGAAAACCCAATTTATGACAGCACATTAAACTTTCGGCCAAAGATTAAGCAAAACACCCACAAAACACGCTTTATACCTTATAATTTAGCCCGCTAGCTATCAGCCCGCTCAAGAGATATTTGTATGACAACTATTATCAAGCAAGATGACTTGATCACATCGGTTAAAGATGCGCTTCAGTTCATTTCTTACTATCACCCACAAGACTTCATCCAAGCGATGAGCCGTGCGTATGACCGTGAAGAAAACAAAGCCGCTAAAGACGCGATTGCACAAATTTTAATTAACTCTCGTATGTGTGCGGAAGGCCATCGTCCTATCTGTCAAGATACGGGTATTGTGAACGTATTTCTTGAAGTGGGCTTAGACGTTAAATTTGATTTAACCATGAGCCTAGACGATGCAATTAACGAAGGTGTACGTCAAGGTTATCTTGAAAACTCAAACATTCTTCGTGCATCAGTTTTAGCTGATCCTGCTTTTGGTCGTAAAAATACCAAAGACAACACGCCTGCTGTAATTCACTACAAACTCGTACCGGGTAACAAAGTCGACATTACTGTTGCTGCTAAGGGTGGCGGTTCAGAAAACAAATCTAAACTGGCTATGCTTAACCCTTCTGACTCTATCGTGGATTGGGTACTGAAAACTGTTCCAACAATGGGTGCAGGTTGGTGTCCTCCTGGTATGCTCGGTATCGGTATTGGCGGCACTGCTGAAAAAGCCATGATGCTTGCTAAAGAAGCATTGATGGAAGAAATCAATATGGATGAACTTCTTCGTCGTGGCCCACAAAGCCAAATCGAAGAACTTCGTATTGAAATCTTCGAAAAAGTAAATGCTTTAGGTATTGGTGCTCAAGGTCTTGGCGGTTTAACCACTGTTCTTGATATCAAAATCAAAGATTACCCATGTCACGCTGCAGGTAAACCAGTGGGTATGATTCCAAACTGTGCTGCAACGCGTCATGCACATTTCCAATTAGACGGTTCAGGTGTTGCGCACATTCAAGCGCCTAGCCTAGAAGACTACCCTGCTGTAACTTGGGATTCATCAACTTCTAAACGTGTTGACTTAGACAACATCACACAAGAAGAAATGAACGCTTGGCAACCAGGTGACACACTTCTTCTTAACGGTACAATCTATACAGGTCGTGACGCTGCGCACAAACGTATGGTTGATATGCTGAACAAAGGTGAAGAACTTCCTGTCGACCTTAAAGGCAAGTTCATTTACTACGTTGGCCCAGTTGATCCTGTTGGTGATGAAGTCGTTGGTCCTGCTGGTCCGACAACTGCAACACGTATGGATAAATTCACTCGTCAAGTGTTAGAAGCAACTGGCATGTTTGGCATGATCGGTAAAGCTGACCGTGGTCCTGCTGCCATTGAAGCAATTAAAGACAACAAAGCGACTTACTTAATGGCTGTAGGCGGCGCTGCATACTTAGTATCTAAAGCGATCCGTGAAGCTGAAGTTGTTGCCTTTGCTGATTTAGGCATGGAAGCAATCTACAAATTTGTAGTGAAAGATATGCCTGTATCTGTCGCTGTAGACGTAAATGGCACATCTATACATGCGACTGCACCGAAAATCTGGCAAGCAAAAATTGGTAAAATCCCAGTAGTTGACGCTGCTGCAGGCTAATTTGCCACACTAAAAAAAGCACCCTCATAAGGGTGCTTTTTTTATGCGTTCAGCATTTAAACGCTGACAATTAAACTTAGTTCAAGCACTTTATTCAAACACCAAACTACCAAGTCAGAGGATTCCAAATTTTAAACGCTTTAGTAAGTTGTACATCCTCTTTCGGATTATATTCAGGGGCTTTTAGTTTTTGTGCATGTTTACGGACTTTACCCGAGTTTTGATCTTCTGCAACAAAGTTAAAGCTATTGGACTTTAACTCAGTAAATGCAATTTCATTCCGCCCCACTTTTTCAGGCATCAGTAAAATAGGACCAGAAACAGTTCGTTTACTCGATAAATTCTCTTCATCGTATTTAATAAAATAAGACTGCCCTGCTTCCACGACAAAATCTAAATATTTAGGTTTTTGAAAATGGTTAATCCCCAGCGGACGACTGCTCGAAAGTCGATAGTTCCCTGCGGGTACTTCCACCCAGTAATAATGATTATTAAGCAAACTTGGAATGCGTTCACCGTTTAAAAATAGGCTGGTTGCGACAATTTCTTGACGGTTCCATTTCGAATCTGGACGGTATAAATACACCACTGCAGCTTGTTCATGCTGTGGTTTGATCTCCTGAAAATGTTGTCCTTGTTTTTGATTGACCCAACCACCAATAGTGAACATGCCTAAACGATATTGCTCGATATGACCGGGCTCACTTTCAGGATCAACGGGTTTCAGTGTCGAAGCCAACTGAGGTTTCTCAATCGAAGATTTTCCATGACAACCCAGTAAAGCCAAGCTGCTTAAAAGTAGAATTGCGACTCCACGCATGATTATCCCTCACTGCGTCTTTTTTATTTTACATGTCTTGTTTTAAATTTTGCTTTCAGGCATCCACGCCATCCTGCTGAGATTAACATTGCATTTTTATTTTGGGAAATAAAAAACGTGTGCAAATCTTAGATTTACACACGTTTCGGACGAACAGCGATTATGCAGATTTAGAGTTTACAACTTTCAAATCCGACTTAGGCGCTGCCGCTTCATCTTTTTTGGGTTGGCGTTCTGCTTTAAATTCTGGCGCTGCTTCACCATTAATCACAGCTTCATTCACCACAACAGTCCCTACATCATTACGACTTGGTAAGTCGTACATAGTTTCAAGTAATGAATTTTCCAAAATTGAACGTAGACCACGCGCACCCGTATTACGATCTAATGCTTTTTTCGCCACTGCACGTAACGCAGAATCTTCAAACACCAAGTCGACATTTTCCATATCGAATAAGTATTGATATTGACGAGTTAAAGCATTTTTAGGCTCAGTTAGAATCTGCATTAATGCATCTTCATCCAACTCATCCAATGTCGCAATCACAGGTAAACGACCAATGAACTCTGGAATGAGACCAAATTTCACCAAATCTGTCGCTTCAACTTGACGGAACAAATCAGATAACTTTTTCGTTTCATCTTTCTTGCGTACTTCAGCAGTAAAACCAATACCGCCTTTTTCCTGACGTTGTTGCACGATTTTCTCTAAACCAGAGAAAGCACCGCCACAAATGAACAGGATGTTTGACGTATCAATTTGAATGAACTCTTGCTGCGGATGCTTACGTCCACCTTGTGGCGGAATTGATGCAACCGTACCTTCGATCATTTTGAGTAAAGCTTGCTGTACGCCTTCACCAGAAACATCACGGGTAATCGATGGATTTTCAGATTTACGGGTAATCTTGTCGATTTCGTCGATATAGATAATGCCTTTTTGGGCTTTTTCTACATCATAATCTGCTTTTTGAAGGAGTTTTTGAACAATGTTCTCAACATCTTCACCGACATAGCCCGCTTCAGTTAAAGTTGTTGCATCTGCCATAGCAAATGGAACGTCAAGTAGACGCGCAAGTGTTTGAGCAAGTAATGTCTTACCTGAACCTGTTGGTCCAACCAACATGATGTTACTTTTTGAAATCTCAACACCATCTTCAGGTTTCTTGCCACTCGTACCGACTTTCAGACGTTTATAGTGGTTATAAACTGCTACAGACAAGGTCTTTTTCGCGATATCTTGACCAATCACATATTGATCCAGTGCAGCACGAATTTCATGTGGTTTCGGTAAAGGACGAGTTGCCCAATCATTCGATTCGACTTGCTGACTAGTCTGAACTAGGTCAAGACATACGTCCACACACTCATTACAGATGTACGCGTCCTCACCTGCAATCAGTTTCCCGACTTCAGACTGCGTTTTACCGCAAAATGAACAATGCTTTTGTCCTTGAGGATGTTCGGACATATTCACTCCAATAATTAATTCTTTAAAACTTATGGGCGTTTAGATAAAACTTCGTCCACAAGACCGTATTCTTTTGCAGCTTGTGCTGTCATAAAGTTGTCACGGTCAGTATCTCGAGCAACAGTTTCGTAGTCTTGACCACTGTGCTCTGCCATTAAACGGTTTAAACGTTCTTTAATAAACAGAATTTCACGTGCATGAATTTCAATGTCTGATGCTTGACCACGGAAACCACCGAGCGGTTGGTGAATCATGACACGCGCATTTTCAAGACAGTAACGTTTACCTTTGGTCCCTGCATTCAGTAAGAATGCACCCATTGATGCCGCTTGTCCCATACAGTATGTAACAACGTCAGGCTTAATGAATTGCATGGTATCGTAAATTGCCATACCCGCAGTAACTGAACCACCTGGTGAGTTGATATATAAATGAATATCTTTGTCTGGGTTTTCTGCTTCTAAAAACAACATTTGCGCAACAATTAAGTTCGCCATATTGTCTTCAACTTCACCTGTTAAAAAAATCACACGTTCACGCAAAAGGCGTGAGTAAATATCAAAAGAACGCTCGCCACGAGAAGATTGCTCAACCACCATTGGCACTAGTGCGTTTTCAATTGTTGGAACATACATACGTTATTTATTCCTAAATTTTTCTGACTCAACCCATAAATCACAATATGAGGGATATTTGTCGAAATTGCAAAAGATTCCCAATTAAATAACAGATATTTTTTTCATAAGCATTGTGAAATCAGGACAACTTATTTGGGGGCAAATTTCGATAAAAAAAGGCGCTTAATGCGCCTTTTTTTTGAAAGCTAAAATTAGCCTTGTTGACGAGCTTGTTGCTCTTTCAATAAGTCTTCGTAGCTAACTTGAGTATCAGTTACTTTAGCAGATGCTAAGATGTGATCTACAACTTGATCTTCTAGAATTACTGATTCGATTTGAGCGCGTTGCTGTTTATCGTTATTGAAGTATTCAATCACTTCTTTTGGATCTTCGTAAGAAGAAGCCATGTCTTCGATGTACGCATCAACACGTGCAGCATCAACTTCAAGTTTAGCATCAGCCAATACTTTGCTTACCAATACGCCAAGTTTCACTGATTTTTCAGCTTGCTCTTTGAAAAGGTCATCTGGAAGCATGCTTGAATCAAACGCTTTAGCGCCTTGAGCACCAAACTGTTGAGTGAACTGTTGGATCATTTGTTGACGTTGACGGTCAATTTCTTGAGCAACCATAGCTTCTGGAAGTTCAACTTCGTTTGCAGCTACAAGCGCATCAAAAGCTGCACCTTTCACTTGGTTACGAAGACCGTTTTTCACTTCACGTTCCATGTTTTTACGAACATCAGCTTTCAGTTTTTCGATGCCTTCTTCTTCAGTAAGACCGAAGATTTTTAAGAATTCAGCATCAACTTCAGGAAGTTTTTGTTTTTCAACAAGTTTCACAGTGATTTTGAATTGAGCAGCTTTACCAGCAAGGTTTTCAGCTTGGTAGTCTTCAGGGAAAGTTACATCGATAACTTTCTCTTCGCCTTTCTTCATACCAACGATACCGTCTTCGAAGCCAGGGATCATACGACCAGAACCTAAAACAAGTTTAAAGTCTTCAGCTGCGCCGCCTTCAAACTTCTCGCCATCAACAGTACCTTCGAAATCGAAAGTTACTTGCATGTCTTTTTTAGCCATGCCTTTAGTTTCAGCCCAAGAAGCGCGTTGCTTTTGAAGATTTTCAATCATCTTCTCAACGTCTTTGTCGTCTACTGAAGTTGCTTTACGTTCAACTTCTAGACCTTCGAATTTCGCTTCAACTTCTGGATAAACTTCAACAGTTGCTTCATAAACTAAAGCATCATCTTTCATTTCAGTTTTTTCGATGTTTGGCATGCCAACAGCATTGATTTTTTCTTGTTGGATTGCTTCGAATACTGTGTCACGAATGATGTCGTTAACTACTTCTTGGTAGATACCAGCACCGTATTCACGACGAACAACGTTTACAGGCACTTTACCTTGACGGAAGCCGTTGATCTTCACAGTTTTGGCAGTGCGTTTCAAGCGAGCTTCAAACTGCTCGTTAATACGGCTCGTCGGTACAGATACATTTAAACGACGGGCAACGCCCGAAACCGCTTCAGAAGTTACTTGCATGGCTTCCTCGATAATTTGTTAATAAAACAGTTTTAAAAAAAGTGCCACATTATATGACAACAATTAAAGATATACAAAGAGGGATTATAACACCATAAATTCAGCCTAGGCTGCCCTTCTCACATTTAGATCATTTTAAAGTTTTTTAGTTAATTTTGGTTATTTTTTAATTAATTATTGAAAATGAGAAACTTTCTCACTATTATTCTTAATGCTACATTTTTTAATTTTTTTCATACATTTATCTCGTCCATATTTGGAATTCTTTTATGAGTAATTTTAATCTCAACCCTATTTCCGCTGCTTTAATTGGGGCAATCGTAACCACTGCAAGTTTCACACATGCTGAAACGGCTGAATCTCAAGCTCAACAGATGGAGACCATTGTTGTTACTGCTGCTGGCTTTGAACAAAAAATCAAGGATGCACCTGCCAGTATTTCTGTCATTTCCAAAGCTGAATTAGAAAAAAAGCCATACATGACTTTACTGGATGCCGTACGCGAGCTTGAAGGTGTAGATATTGGCGAGACCAACGATAAAACAGGGCAAGGCTCTATTTCTATGCGTGGTATGGGTGGTGATTACACACTTATTCTCATTGATGGTAAGCGCCAAAATAACCATGGCGACATTTATCCAAACAGTTTTGGTGGCAACCAGTTCAACCATATCCCACCTCTAGATTCAATTGAACGTATTGAAGTTATTCGCGGTCCTGCCTCTACCCTTTATGGTGCAGATGCAATGGGCGGTGTAATCAACATCATTACAAAAAAAGTATCAGATAGTTGGTCAGGGTCTGTGACTCATAGTCGGACTTTTGAAGAAAATGATGATTTTGGTGCAGACAGCACCATTGATTTCAATCTTATGGGGCCGCTGATTAAAGATAAATTAGGACTAACAGTACGTGGCAGTTTATATGAGCGGGATGAATCAAATCCTACATATGCGCCTGCTACAGATCCAAACGGCGTCGTGCATGACCGTACATTAGGTTTTGGCGGTGGTGGACGTACTGTAAATAATGTAAATATGTCATTAGGTGCCCGCTTATCTTGGAATATTTCAGATAATCAAACGGTTTGGGCTGATATTGATACTTCTCAACAAGAATATGATAACGATAAAGGTCAGTTAGGTACGGTCGACAGCATTGATTCGATTTGGCGTCAAAATTGTACAACAGCCAAGCCTTGCACCCGTGCAGACCCTCGTGCAGGCTATGCTAAAGAGCAAAAATTTACGCGTGACACATGGTCTTTAACCCATGAAGGCGAATGGAATTTCGGTAAAAGCTTTGTATCTTTGGCGCACGTGGAGACCAATAACAAAGGTCGTACATTACCATTCACTGTTTCAGAGCGAAAACAACTTCTTGAAATGCTGAATGGCACAGGCAATTATGCGGGGCTATCAGAAGCGGAACGTAAAAAGATTGCAGAAGCAACATTCTTACCTCGTCCATCACGTACTTTAGAAAGTGCCCAATATACACTAGATGCAAATGTAGCTATGCCATTTGAACTGGCAGGTGAACACAATGTGATTGTTGGAACTCAAATTATCCGCGGTGAATTAACCGATGGTGTTTTTGGTATGGAGTCTGGTACGCCAGCACAAGTCCAAGATCATAATATGTGGTCATTATTTGCTGAAGATACATGGCAAATCACACAGCCTTTCGCCTTAACAACTGGTTTACGTTATGACAATCATGAAGTTTTTGGCGACCAATTAAGTCCTCGCTTATACGGCGTATATAACTTTAGTGATGCATTTACAGTTAAAGGTGGTGTAAGTACAGGTTATAAAACACCTAAAACCACTCAGCTTTATGACGGCATTGTCGGTTTTGGCGGTCAAGGAACCTCTCCACAATTTGGTAACCCAGATTTAGAACCTGAAACAAGTATTAGCTCAGAGTTAGCCGCATATTGGCAGCATCCAGCAGGCCATAACTTTAATGCGACTGTCTTCCATAATAAATTTGAAGATAAAATTGACTCTCAGGCATGCGGTGGCACTACAGGTTTAATCTGCGCAAATACAGGTGAATATCAAGATCTTGGCTATTCATCTACTACACGTACTGTCAATATTGATGAGGTTGTTATTCAAGGGCTAGAACTGGCTGGAAAATTACAGCTGCTCGATCAACTCTCTTTACGTGCAAACTACACTTATACAGATAGCGAACAGAAAAGTGGTGCTGAAAAAGGCCTACCTCTTGGCAATACTGCCAAGCATATGGTTAATGCAACACTCGATTGGAAAGCAACAGATTCAATCAATCTATTCTTAACCTCTGAATACCGTGCGGACCGTTTTGACCAAGTAAATGCGGACACAAATGAAGCTTTATATTTCAAAGATTCTACAGTTTTCCATTTAGGCAGTTCATATAAAATCAATGATATGTTTACTGTAAATGCTCGTGTAAACAACTTATTCGATGAAGACTTCACCACATACAAAACTACATTTACTGCGGATGCCAATGGTGATTACACCCCTAGCTATCGTGATGACTACAATAATAAGTACAAATCACGCAGCTACTGGTTAAGTATTAACACGAAGTTTTAAATTTCATTAAGTAAAAAACCTGCTTCGGCAGGTTTTTTTACATCAACAATTTACGATTTATGCTTATTTAATTCACAATCATGGCTATATTTATAATCTCAATCAAATACAAATTAATAACAAATTTTATCAATATCTAATAAAAACATAATTTTAACTAATACTTGTTATATCATTACATTAAATACTACTATCACAATGTGATTATTTATCGTGATTTACAATCTTATAATAGTGTAAGAACAAATAAGAATCATTATTATTCGCATACAAATTCACTATTCCAAATCGGGTTCGAAATGGCCTTCATTAAAACACGTAAGAAAATTTTTTCTTCGGCAATTGCTTCTTCTCTTTCAATCGTTGCAGCGAATGCAATGGCAGACCAAGGAGATCAAAATGTCACTCAACTCGATACGATTTATCAAACTGTAAAAAAAGAGAATTACAAAGTCGAGAAAGCGTCATCTGATAAATTTACGCAATCTCAACTAAACACTACTCAGACCATGGCCATTATTCCTGAGAAAGTATTAAAAGAACAAAATGCCACAACTCTGACGGAAGCACTTCGAAATGTTCCTGGTGTAGGTACGTTCTCTCTTGGTGAAAATGGACGTATGAATACTGGTGATGCTGTTACCATGCGTGGTTTTGATACAGCAAATAGTATTTTTATTGATGGAGTACGTGACTTGGGTAACGTTACTCGAGACATGTTTAACTACGAACAAATTGAAGTATTTAAAGGCCCTGCTGGGACGGATAATGGTCGTACTGCCGCATCAGGTGCAATCAATTTATCTACGAAAGAAGCAAAACTTCAAGACTCTAATAATGCAACTCTTGGCTTCGGCTCAGATGAATATTACCGAGCGACTGCTGATATCAATAAAGCAATAAACGATACAACTGCCATTCGTTTTAATGCTATGGGTGAAAGCTCAGACGGTATTGGTCGTGACGGTGTTGAAAATGAAAAATGGGCTGCTGCACTATCAGCTGGTTTTGGTTTAGGTACAGATCTTCGCCTTTTCCTCGACTATTTACACACTGAACAAGACAACGTATTAGATGGTGGTATACCAACTGTTGGTTTACCTGGGTTTGATGCGACTAAAAGTAGTAATGCAGTTATTAAAAGTCTTGCACCATATCTAAATAGCCATAAAGTGGATACGTCAAACTATTATGGCGCACCTGAAGACTTTGATGATGTCACTGCTGACATGGCAACTGCTCGTCTAGAATATGATTTATCAGATAATACGAAAATCAAGAATACCTCTCGTTGGGGTAAAACAGAGCATCAATATTTAACCACTTTCTCGGGTAATGCCTACACAACAACGTCAACAGACCTGAATGATCCTACCGCAATGCGTGTTTCTGGCAGTGCAAATAATAGCGATACTGAAAATGAGATTATTACCAACCAAACTAGCTTGGTTACGAGTTTCAATACAGGCCGCTTAAAACATGATGTCAGCACAGGGGTTGAATTTACACGTGAAGAAATGAAAACACGTGGTTGGACAGCTACAGTTACGGGTACAAATTCACTTTATAATCCACAAGGCACTGTACATACAGCTTTAGTCAGAAATACCAATGGTAATGGTGATTCTGAAGGTCAAATGGATACTTACTCTATTTTTGCCTTCGACACTATTGAAATTTCACCACAATTTTCTGTGAATGGTGGCGTCCGTCTTGATCATTATAAACTAGACTCAGATTCTTTCGTGAACACGGCGGCTTCAGGACAACCTGCTAACTATGAAGCCATTAATCTTAAAGATGATGGCAATCTGTTTAACTGGAAAGTCGGTGCACTCTACAAACCCACAGCAAATGGTAGCTTGTATGCTAACTACGCTATCCAGCAACAAGCACCAGGTACAATTACAGGTGGTGATGGTATCGGTAATGCCAATGCATTTGCTCCATCTGGTTCAGCTAGCAGCAACAACAATTTAGAACTTGATCCTCAAGAAATTGAAACCATTGAAGTTGGTGCTAAATGGGAGTTTTTCGAGAATAAACTACTTTTAACGGGCGCACTTTTCCAAACTGAACTCACAAATGAGTTGGAAAAAGATGGGGAAGAATACTACCAAACTGGTGAAAAATCGGTTAAAGGTGTTGAACTTGGTGTGATTGGTAACATCAATGACAATTGGCAAGTTACTGCTGGTTATACACACCAAAAAACAGACATTAAAAATGTAACCCAAGCTGCGAGCGGCCAACAAGTTTCAGCAGATGGTTCAAGTAAAATGCCATTTACACCATCTGATGCATTCACATTGTGGACAACCTACAATATGGATAAATGGACGATTGGCAGTGGTGCGCGCTATAACGGCGAAATGACCAAAAATAAAGATGGTAACCAAGTTGGACCTTCTGTCATTCCTGATTATTGGGTATTTGATTCAATGGTTGGCTACCAAGCAACCCCAAATGTTGGCATTCAGTTCAACATCAACAATTTGTTTGATGAAGACTATATTAGCAGCATTAACCGTGGTGGATTACGCTACACAGCAGGTGCAGAACGTAACTATCGCCTGACATTTAATTTTAAATTCTAAATTAAATATTCTAAAAAAAAGCCTTAATCTTGTATTAGGGCTTTTTTTATTTATGCTTATGTTTTGTAGATTTGATTAAAATTAGATTAAGGTTACATTATGCTTCTTCATGTCCCTCATGTCCTTTCAAAGCAACAAGTTCAAAGCATCAGACAAGCGATGAACCAAGATAATCAATGGGTTTCAGGAAAAAATTCAGCTGGAGCACAAGCTCAAAATATCAAAGAAAACTTACAAATCAATTCAAACAGTGAGCTATATCAACTATTAAGTCAGCAAGTATTACAGCAAATTAAAGAAAGTATGCTCATTCAGTCTTTTGCATTACCGAATGAAATATTGTCCCCATTATTCAATTGTTACCAGAACGTGGGGCATTATGGTAATCATGTCGACAATGCAATCCATTACTATAAAGAAAAAAATAAGACTGTTCGTACAGATGTCTCAATGACCATTTTTTTATCAGAACCTGATGAATATGAAGGTGGTGAACTGATCATAGAAGATACTTATGGTGAACACGAAGTAAAGTTAGATGCTGGCGATGCAATTGTTTATCCAGCGACTAGTCTACATCGCGTTGAACCAGTTACTTCAGGCTCCCGTATTGCTGCATGCACTTGGGTACAAAGCATGGTCAAAGATGATTGGCAGAGAAGTATGCTCTTTAATTTAGATCTGACGATTATGCAATTACGACAAAATTTAGGCGATACCAAAGAAATTTTACAACTGACGAACCATTACCATAATCTTTTACGTCAATGGGCAGATCTATGAGTCAACAATCGACATTACAACCACTTACTCAGATTCCTGCTCATTTGCAAACCATTGCCGATTACGAAAAAGAGGCTGAACTGCACCTTTCTCATATGGTGTGGCAATACCTACAAGGTGGTTCGATGAATGAACACAGTGTACGTGGCAATTTGTCTCAGTTTGAACACATAAAACTACTACCGCGTATGCTGAAAGATTTGACCCAAGGTCATACCCATATTGAGATCTTAGGCCAACGTTTTCCGCACCCAATATTTATTGCACCTATTGGGCATCAACAACAGTTTCATCCCGATGCAGAAGCTGCAACCGCGCTAGCCGCTGAAGTTATGGGTTGCAATATGATCCTCAGTACATTTACCAATACGGATATGCGTACACTTAAAAAAGATAATCCGTATAAATGGTTTCAGCTGTATTGGCAAGGTGAACGCAAAAGATCTCTCGCTTTGGTTAAAATGGCAGAAGAACATGGCTATAAAACTATAGTGGTTACTATTGACTCTCCACACTCAGGAATTCGAGATCGAGAGAGACATGCTTTTTTTGAATTACCTAAACATGAACCACAACCTCATCATTTTATTCAACAACCTCAAACTAATGAAAATGAACATCCCCTATTTCAAGGTTTAATGAAAATCGCGCCCATTTGGGATGATATTGCATGGCTCAGCCAACAAACCAGTTTGCCCATTATTCTCAAAGGCATTGTCAATCCACACGATGCAAAACTCGCACTGCAACATGGGGTACAAGGTATCATCGTATCAAATCATGGTGGACGGGTACTGGATGGCTGCATTCCCCCTTTAACCGCTTTACAACTAATTAAAAAAGTTGTGCCTGCTGATTTCCCTGTTTTATATGATGGCGGCATTCGTCGTGGTTCTGATGTATTCAAAGCTATTGCCTTGGGTGCTTCGGCAGTTTTAGTTGGGCGTCCTTGTATCTATGGTTTAGCAACAGCTGGCGCTTTGGGTGTGGCTCATGTGCTCAAAATATTAAAAGAAGAATTTGAAATTACGATGGCCTTAATGGGAACGGCTACCGTAAATGAAATCTCAACAGATTATATTTTTCAAAAATAGTGATTTTATAGAAAAATATTTTCCTCAAATAAACCTATAGCGCAAAAATAGGAAATTATTTTCGGAATAATTAAACTAATATTTAGTTATAGGTTTACAAGTTATACGGTAAAGCTAAGTGATGTGAATCCTAAAGGATTTATGCTGACTTACGACTAAAGACTCCGAATTTAAACTTGTAAATGGTTAGAATAGACACAATCTATATAAGTAGTACCTTGCCGTTTATCCACGACATTTAGCTGATGGTGCTATAAGGAGTTTTCACATGATGTTGGCAGATCCAAGCAAAAAATACCGTCGCATGTACCAGCGTGTTGACTTACCAGACCGTCAATGGCCGAATAACGAAATCAACAAAGCGCCAATCTGGATGAGTACCGACCTACGTGACGGTAACCAAGCGATCTTTGAGCCAATGAACATTGAACAAAAGTTCAAAATGTTCCAAATGCTTGTGAAAATTGGTTTCAAACATATTGAAATTGGCTTCCCTTCTGCATCGCAAATCGACTTCGACTTTACCCGTTTGTTGATTGAAGGCGGTCATATTCCAGATGATGTTTACATCGAAGTTTTGGTTCAAGCACGTGATCATTTGATTCAACGCACATTTGAATCTTTACAAGGTGCAAAACGTGCCATCGTGCATATTTACAACTCAAACTCACCAACATTCCGTAATAAAGTGTTGAATGTTGATGTTGCTGGTGCAAAACAATTGGCGATCAATGCTGCTCAAAAAGTGAAAGAGTATGCTGCGAAACAGCCTGAAACCGAATTTGTATTCCAGTACAGCCCTGAATGTTTCTCTGCAACAGAATTAGAAGTTGCCAAAGACGTGTGCGATGCTGTGACTGAAATTTGGGAAGCTTCTCCAACTAATAAAGTGATCTTGAACTTACCTGCTACAGTTGAAGTTTCTGGCCCGAATGTTTATGCCGACCAAATTGAGTGGATGCACCGCAACATACAACGCCGTGATGGTGTGATCATTTCCGTACATTGTCATAATGACCGTGGCTGTGGTATTGCGGCATCAGAATTAGCCATTATGGCAGGTGCTGACCGTGTTGAAGGTTGTGTATTTGGGAATGGTGAACGTACTGGTAACGTGGACGTTGCAGCGATTGCTTTGAACATGTACACCCAAGGTGTGGCACCAAACTTAGACTTCTCTAACATTAACGAAATTATTTCGACCATTGAAGAATGCACAGGCTTGCCCGTACATCCTCGCCACCCATATGCAGGTGACTTGGTCTTTACTGCATTCTCTGGTTCACACCAAGATGCAATCAAAAAAGGTTTCGAGTTCCAAAAGAACGAAGAAATTTGGGATATGCCATACTTACCAATCGATCCGAAAGATTTGGGTCGCGACTATGATGCTGTCATTCGTGTCAATTCACAGTCAGGTAAAGGTGGTATCGCATACTTGTTAGAATCAAATTACAACGTGGTATTACCTCGTCGTATTCAAATTGAATTCTCTCAAATCGTTCAGCAAAAAACCGATGAAGACGGTACTGAAATCTCGGCTCAAGCCATTTGGAGCTTGTTCAAAGATACTTATGTTGCAGCGAAAGATTCACATTACTCAGCGAAGAACTATCGTTTACACGATGAAAATGGCAAGCAAGTCATTGAGCTTGATGTTGAAATCAATGGTGAAATTCAGCAATTGCGCGGTGAAGGCAACGGTCCAATCTCTGCAATCTTGAACGCATTACAGTTGCCAATCGACGTATTAAACTACGAAGAGCGCAGCATTAGTTCAGGTGCACATGCCAAAGCTTTAGCGTTGATTGAACTTCAAGTGAAAGGCACTGGTAAGTCTGCATTTGGTGCAGGTGTCCATGACAACATCGTGACTTCTTCAATTGAAGCGATTATTGCCAGCACCAATCGTTTGATTGACCAAGGCGTTTTAAGCACTGAACAATTGATTGCAGCAGCCGTCTAATTCAGCGCTATAAATAACAAATAGCACTAAAATGACTTTAGAAGGATACCCTCAAGTGGTATCCTTTTATTATTCATACTAAAGATTTAAGGCGAATAATTCCTGTGTCTTTTCCAGCTGACTCAGTGGGCTTAGTTACCCCGCAAAAGTTTACTTTTGAAGAGCCGTTAGAGCTCGAATGCGATCGCATCCTCCCACGTTTTGAACTCATGGTTGAAACTTATGGCGAATTGAATGCAGACAAATCCAATGCGATTTTGATTTGTCATGCACTTTCAGGTCATCACCATGCAGCAGGTTATCATCACGAAGATGACCGCAAACCGGGATGGTGGGACGCATGTATTGGACCAGGCAAAGCGATTGATACCTCAAAATTCTTTGTGGTTGCGCTCAACAATATTGGTGGCTGTAGCGGTTCTACAGGTCCAACCTCTCCAAATCCTGAAAATGACAATCGTCCATATGGTCCTGATTTTCCATTGGTGACTGTGCGTGACTGGGTCAAAACCCAAACCATGCTGTCTGACCGTTTAGGCATTCAGCAATGGTATGCAGTGATTGGTGGTTCCCTCGGGGGGATGCAAGCCTTACAGTGGTCGGTGGATTATCCTGATCGTCTGCAAAAATGCGTCATTATTGCCAGTGCACCAAAATTGTCTGCACAGAACATTGCTTTCAACGAAGTGGCACGTCAGTCAATTTTATCTGATCCAGACTTCCATGATGGGCGTTATTTGGAAAACGATAGCTATCCAAAACGCGGTTTAATTTTGGCACGTATGGTCGGTCATATTACCTACTTGTCTGAAGAAGCCATGAAACAAAAATTTGGTCGTGACTTAAAGTCGGGCAAATTTATGTATGGTTTCGATGTCGAATTCCAAGTCGAAAGCTATTTGCGTTATCAAGGTGAGCAATTCAGCCGTAACTTTGATGCCAATACCTATCTCATTATGACCAAGGCTTTGGACTATTTCGATCCATCGCGTGAATACGAACAGTCTTTGAAAAAAGCCATGTCGAATACCACATGTAAATTTTTGGTGGTGTCGTTCACGACCGACTGGCGTTTCACCCCTGCACGCTCGCAAGAAATTGTAGATGCATTAATTAGCAACCACAAACCTGTGAGCTATCTCGACATTGATGCCGAACAGGGTCATGACTCATTCTTATTCCCGATTCCTTTATATATAAAAAGCTTACGTGCATTCCTAGGTGGTGAACAACACCTGCAAGCAACACCGAAGGAGACCAACTAATGCGTATTGATCATCAACTGGCTGAACGTTGGATTAAACCCGATTCAAGCGTACTTGATTTAGGTTGTGGTGATGGTGAGTTGCTTGCACATATGAGCAAAAAGCATAATATTCGCGCATATGGATTAGAAATTGATCAGGAAAAGATTGCAATTGCGGTCAGTCGCGGGTTAAATATCATCCAGCAGGACTTAAACTTAGGTTTAAGCCGATTTGCCGATCAGTCTTTTGACTATGTCGTTATGGCACAAGCCTTGCAAGCTGTAGATGCACCAGACGTTCTTTTACGAGACATGGTGCGTGTGGGGAAACAAGCCATTATTACTTTTCCTAACTTCGCGCATTGGAAGACACGTTCTTTCCTTGCTCTGAAAGGAATGATGCCTGTTTCGGACGCGTTACCCTATATGTGGTATAACACGCCCAATATTCATTTATGTACCTTCCGAGATTTTGAAGCGCTGTGTGCTGAAAATAACATCCGGATTATTAACCGACTTGCCGTAAATGGGGATCAACAAGACAGTTTACTCAGTAAACGTCTCCCAAATCTATTTGGTGAAGTCGCAATTTATCGAGTGAGCGCTCTATGAAAAAATTATTATTAAGCACGACGCTACTGATTGGACTTTTTAGCATACAAGCCCATGCGGATTATGTTACTCCATCATCTTCAGTTTCTAGCCAAGCTGCACAATATTCAGTGATGGATATTAACAGTCTAAGTAAAGCAGCTAAATCTGGTCAAGCAGGTGCGCAGTTCTACTTAGGCACCAAGTATCAACAAGGTAAAGACGTTGCTAAAGATGAGCGTCAAGCTTTTGCTTGGTATAAAGCCGCTGCAGATCAAGGTTTATCTGCTGCGCAGCTTAATGTTGGTCGTATGTTGGCTGACGGTATTGGCACTAAAAAAGATGAAAGTCTCGCTCGTCAATACTTTGAAAAAGCGGCTAGCCGTGGTGATAACCGCGCAAGCTTTAACTTAGCGATGATGGAAGAGCAAAAGAAAAACTACATGGGTGCATACCAATGGTATGAACTTTCAACCCGTGATGGCATGCTCGACAACAAAGTGATCAGCTTATCTGAAGGTAAGAAAACTGCTTTGGCAGCCAACTTAAGCCAAGACCAAATTCGTCAAGCACGTGACCGTGCCGACAAATGGATTCAAGCACAATAAGTTTTTTGAATCTTAAATAGCACCTTCGGGTGCTTTTTTATTGCCTGTCTGAATCCACATCTTGCTAAAATAGTCCCAAATTTAGTTTTAAGGTACATCTTCACATGTCTTCAACCGATTGGCTATCCCAAGGCACGCTTGTTTTAGCAAGCAATAACAAAGGTAAAATTGCAGAATTTGAAAAAATGTTTGCAGAACTGAAACTTCCTGTTGAAGTGGTTCCTCAAGGTCAATTAAACATCGAAGATGCCATTGAAGACGGTTTAAGCTTTGTCGAAAATGCCATTATCAAAGCGCGTCATGCATCAAAAATTTCAGGTAAACCTGCCATTGCCGATGACTCAGGCATTTGTGTGCCTGTACTCGGCGGCGCACCAGGCATTTACTCTGCACGCTTTGCAGGTGAACATGGCAATGATGCAGCCAATAATGAAAAACTGCTACACAAACTAAAACCGCTTCGTAAAGAAGGCGAAGTCATTGAAGGTATGTTTGTTTGTGTCTTGGCTTTGGTACAACATGCAGAAGATCCACTCCCTCAAATTTTCCAAGGCATTTGGACAGGTGAAGTCATGGAAGCGGCACGTGGCGAAAACGGCTTTGGTTATGACCCATTATTTTGGTTACCCGAACTCAATGTCTCTAGCGCTGAACTCTCAAAAGAAGAGAAAAATAAAATCAGTCATCGTGGTCAGGCAATGAAACTGTTTAAAGCGAGCTTAGTGAAATAATTCATCGCTATAACTCTCTCCCATAGGGAGGGAGAACTTTTTGGTTTTTATAATGTTGATCTTATAAATGCAAAATTGCACCATATATCGTTATCACTACACAGCTCATAATCGTTCCAGCAGCGATATAGCGCGCTGAAACACCTGTTCCTTGATAATGGGTTTCAAGCGCCACAATATTGGCTGCAGGCGGCAAGCAAAACAGCATAAACATCACGCCAATGTACTTTTCGATCTGTGGAATTGGAATCAGCCAATAGGTCAGGCTACAAATCACCACTCCAACTGTAATCTTCATGATAAATATACGACTACTGTTGAGTAAATCAATCCACTGTACTTTGGTTTGTCGCAGCCACATACCGAGTACACACATACCCGTAAAGCTCATTCCCACTTTAGCCACTTGATACAACACATCCAACAACTGATGCGCTTGTAGATGTTGCAAACCGATCAGTCGGCACACACCAGCAATCATCAAGGCAAATACTGGCGGTGACATCGCCACTTTTTTA
>NZ_NEGG01000013.1 GCF_002135295.1 Acinetobacter sp. ANC 5054
GATAAAGGTTATCAAGGAATTTATATGATTTATCCACATAGCCTATTACCGTTAAAAGCAAAAAAACGTTGTAAACTAGATCCTGAGCTAAAAACTTATAATCAAGAAATCAATAAAAGACGAATCGGCATTGAGCATGTATTTGGCAGCTTAAAAACCTTCAAAATCCTTGCAGAGCGTTATCGAAATAGAGGAAAAAGACTGGGTTTGAGATTCAATTTAATTGCTGGGATCTATAATTTGGAACTGAGCAAAAAATGATTTATGAAAGAGGTCTAATAATTTTAAATTTAGTTTAATAGGCTTTGTTGTACAAACCTAGCATAGACAACTAATTCAGCAATATACTTTCAAATTGAATAATTAAATACTTACAACCAACTCAATATAACTTTTGATTAATGTGTCTTTCTGTTTTGTCGAAAGCGTATTGTGACTAGAATTTAAATATAATGCAGCACCATACGTTATGCTCCAAATATAAGAAAAATAGTCACTCACTGATAGTAGGCTTTTTCGCAATTTTAGATGTGTCATTGCAATGCGTCGAATTGCCAAAATCCTTTTTTCACGTATTACATATAGCTCTTGAAACAAGGCTTTCAGATTTCTTTCTGTATTGGTAATTTTTTCTTCCAATTGGTGGAATTTAATTGTACGCAGGGCATCATCCAAATGAAATTTCATATATTTAGACAAATAGTTATGCATATCCCCATCATGTTGCATGGATATTTCAAGCAACCTTTTTTCATTTTTTATTAATATTTCAAGATATAACTGGTTTTTGCTTTTAATGTATTTATAGACAGTGCCTTTTGCCATACTCACTTGTTTGGCAAGGTCTGAAATCACAAGTTCGTGCTCATTATCAATGATGATTTGTTCTGCTACCTCTAAAATATGATGAATATTGGTCAAGTGTTTTTGCTGTTTATCTAAATTCATCATGAATAAACCACAATATTTATATAGGATTTTTTTCAGCAATTATATGTTTCAAACTCATTGATATATCCACCCTGCCATAAACCAGATATAAGCCTCAAACTTATAAGATTTATAGCAAGATGGATCATTTAATGAATAAAAGACCTATTAGAAATCATAAATTGCTGTGAAGTTAAGTCGGTTATCGATACCTGTTTTATCGTTGAAGGTTTTTCGCTCACCGTACATATATTCCAGACCAAAATTGACTGGTTTCACTGGGTTGTAGAATAAGTTAATCCAACCTTCTTTTAACTCAGCATTTTGAGTTTCATCATTATGTACAAGACGAGAGAATGCATTGTTATCATCTGCTTTCATATAGCCAAAACCTAAAGTTGAACGGATTTTAGGTGTGAGTTTTTGCGTTAAACCCACTGTAATGGCATCAAATTGATTGGCACGCATTTTATTATTATCATCAAACACATATGCCATGTTTGACCAAAGTAGATTTTTGGTATCGCCTTTTATGTGGTTATAGTCAACACGAACAAGGGTATTTTCTGTAGCTTGATATTTACCACCTAGCCCAACACCCCATGCCAAGAAATCATCACTTCCTGCATGGTTTGTCGCTTTTTGCGTGACAAAAGTACGTCCTGAAACGGCTGAACCATTATCAAACTTATAATTGATACGCCCCGTCGCTGATGGCAGTTTTAATTTTGCATCTGGGTCTGTTGTAAAATTCTGAGTACCTGTACGAGTTACCGTTTCGGCTTTAGAGTCTTCCAAACTAAATGCCAAATTCACATTTGGATTTACGGGAACCGAATATTTAATTTGTGGTACACGGGTCAGTGAGCCACCCACAGAAAGTGATGCATCCACCGTTTCAGGATAATATTCAACAGCGTTAAAGTTTGACCAAGTTTGACCCAATAACCATTGATCATAAGTCATATAAGCATGACGTATACGGAAAGTATCGCGACCCGCGCCACCGAAAAAATCCATTTCCACTTTACCGCCAACAGCATGATCACCCAGCTGTGGTGTTTTAAAATTAAAGCCGAAACGCGTGGCATTTAATGTACTTTGGAATTTATCTGAATTTTTACGCTCCTCAGCAGTGCCCTCTAACGGTACGCCGCTAATGAGGTTATACATAGTGCTTGGACCTTTCATTTGATAACTCATGTCAGCACGTACATTGCCATATAGTTCAAATTCAGCACCACCTTTTGTCGTATGTTGTAGTACAGGTGACGGCGCCTTTTGTGGTGTGACACTTTCAACCACTACAGGTGCAGTTGCTATTTTCTGCTCATTTAACTTTTGATCATAAACTTTTTGCTGTTGCTGTACTAACTCTTGCAAGGCTTGAACCTGTTGCTGCAATTGATCAACTTGCTGTTGCAAACTCAACTCTGCATGTGTCATTGATGTCAAAACCAACATTGACAAAGTGAGTGTGCTTTTAGCAAAAAACTGTACATTTTTTTTCATGGTAAAAATCCTTTTCTTCCCCAAATGATTTATTTCAGATATCCACGTTTTTCAGACCGAACAAAGCTATCGATAAACTCATTACAATTATTTATCGAATGGCAATGTTCGGTTTTTTAATACATCTTTTTAAGTATTAATTCGCCAATAATTCACGAATTTTGAATTTTTGAATTTTGCCTGATGGCGTCATTGGAAGCTCATCCCAAACTTCTAAGCGCTCTGGTAAATACTGATTGGCCAATTGGTGCGTCTTCAAAAATTCCAACAGTGATGGCAATGTCAGCTCATGCTCTGGATTTTTCAATTTCACAACTGCACATGCTTTTTCACCCATGCGTTCATCTGGATATGGAACCAAGGCAACAGTTGCGATCTCAGGATGTAAATAAATTAATGATTCCACTTCAGCGACTGGGATATTCTCCCCACCACGGATAATGACGTCTTTTTTACGACCTGCAATGCGGATATAACCTTGCTCATCCTGATAGGCAATATCACCAGTATCAAACCAATCCTCAGCATCGGTTTCATTCAAATGAGGACGTTTTAAATATCCGCCAAAATTTGAACAGCAACGAATCATCAGTGTGCCAGATTGCATAGGTGCAAGTGTTTCACCGTCATCACCAACAATTTTCACTTCAACTCCGGGCAATGGCAGACCATCGGTATTGAATGAGCGTTCGTCATCATCTTCTGGACAGGTCATGGTCACAGCACCGCACTCAGTCATCCCCCAAGCTGATATAACTTTAACCCCCATGTTTTGACGCGCTTTTTGCACCAAAGTACTTGGAATTGGCGCTCCAGCACATAAAAATAATTTCAAGCTATCGAGTGATTGATGCGATTCCATTACCGCTTCAGAAAGATCATTTAGAAATGGCGTAGAAGCCATGGTAAATGTCGCTTGGTGCTTATGAATCAAATCAATCGCAACATTGACATCCCAAACATCCAAGAGCACGGCTTTTGCTTTCAGCAGTACAGGCATAATTAAGCCATACATAAAGCCAGTCTGATGAGCCATTGGCGAACCCATTAAGATCACATCATCTTTATCTAAATGCAGACGTTTCGCATAAGGTACAATGTTGGAAAATAAAGTATTTGCCGTATGCATTACGCCTTTAGGTTCACCCGTTGTACCTGAGGTAAAGATTAATTGAGCAATATCATCTGCTGTAATCGTGACATCATTCAGTGTATTGAGAATTTGCGGATCTTTGTCTAAACCATGATTGAGCAGTAGTTTGTCAAAGCTGTTTTCACCTTCTCCACCAATGATAACAACATGCTCAAGGCTTGGTATATTACTTTGTAGCTGATTGGCTAATTTTTCATAATCAAATTTACGGAAAATTTTAGGCACAATAAACACTTTACTTTCTGAATGTTTCAACATAAATGAAAGTTCGCGCTCTCTGAAAATTGGCATCAGTGGATTCAGTACAGCACCAATACGTCGGCAAGCAATATACAGCAGTGTAAATTCCCACCAGTTTGGCAATTGGCAAGAAACGATATCTTGCTTTTGCACACCTAGTCGCTTTAAACCCAAAGCAATACGATTGACTGTATGCAGCATTTCCCGATAAGTAAAGCTGGTTTCAGACTGATTTTCCGTTTTATAGCTCACCAAACCAATTTTATCTGGATGCTGGTGTACTGCTTCATTTAATGATTGCAAGATGGTTCTATTTAACCAATAACCTGCTTGAATCATTTTTTCCCTGCGAGGGGGTAAAAGAACCGCATCGAAATCCATTCCGTAACTCCAATTTATAATTATCCAACCGTTTTACTTTAAACTATTTAACTGCAAGCTTTATGACAGCCTTTTTCTTTCAAACGTTGTCTATTAGCCAAAATAAACTTAGCTAATAGACATGTAACGCCTTTTGCTCTGCTTTATGCAGGAACAGCCTTACGACCTGCTTTATGTCGCGCAATAATGGTTTTCATAATTTGTGCAGTACCATCGCCAATTTGGAAACCGAGTACATCTCGCATACGTTGTTCCATTACACCGCGGTCATAACCTGCATGACCAAAGGTCAATAAGCATTGATGCACAACATCATACGCTAATTTTGGTCCCCACCATTTACACATCCCTGCTTCTACAGTATGTGGTAAGTGGTTGTCTTTCAACCATAAAGTTTGCAGACAAAGTAAACGTGCTGCTTCAACTTGGGTTTCATAGTCTGCCAATGGGTGAGAAACACCTTGGAACGCTGTTAAAGGTTTACCAAAAGCCTCACGCTGTGCCGCATATTCCCAAGCCTCGTCCAATGACACACGTGCGACTGCGAGTACTTGCAAACCAATCAATGCACGGGAAAAGTCAAAGCCTTGCATCACTTGAACGAAGCCCTTATTTTCCTCACCTAAACGGTGATTGACTGGTACACGTACGTTGTCAAAGAATATAGAACCTCGTCCAATGGCACGCTGCCCATGACAGTCAAAACGTGTTGTTGTAATACCTGGTAAATCCATAGGCACTAAAACTGCGGTTACTCCATGTGCACCAGATTCAATCGTACCAGTACGACCAAAGATGACTGATGCATCAGCCTGATCAGCCGCCGAAATGGAGGTCTTTTCCCCATTTAATACGTATTCATCGCCATCACGTTCTATTTTTAAACGCAGATTTCCTGCATCTGAACCGCCACGAGGCTCTGTCAATCCAATGGCAAAAATAGCTTCGCCCGCAGTCAATTTACGTAGCCAAGGCTCAACTACTTCAGGATCGCCATGTTCCGCCAAGATTTGACCATTTAAGGAAGCAAGCAAATTGATGTATGAAAAACTTAAATCTGCTTTGGCAACGGCTTCATGAATGATACCTGCCGCCAAACGTCCCATGCCTTGACCACCATATTGCTCTGGTAGCTCTGGAGCAATAAAACCCATTTCACCCATTTTTTTGACCAAATCACGATCAAAAATTCGGCTTTGATCACGCTCTAAAAAACCCGGTGCAATATATTTTTGCGCAAATTTTTCAGCAGTTTCGGCTAAGAATTCTAAATCTTCAGTGATGTAAGGATTTTTACTCATGGCGTATTCCTCCTTATTTAAAGAATTTACGGAATTCAGGTTTACGTTTTTCTTTCAACGCATTCACACCTTCACGCGATTCTTCTGTGTCGTAATACAATTTCAATGCATACATGCCCATGCCAGCAATACCCGCTTGATGTGCGGTATCCATGTTGAAGCTACGTTTAGCAATAGCAATAGCAGTCGGACTACGTTCACAAATTTCTTCTGCCCATGCTTGCACTTCTGCATCTAACTGATCTGCTGGTACACATTTGTTAGCTAGGCCAATATCAACAGCCTCTTGGCCTTTATAGCGGCGACATAAATACCAAATTTCACGCGCTTTCTTTTCACCCACAACACGTGCTAAATAAGCCGTACCAAAGCCCGGATCGACAGAACCCATTTTTGGACCAACTTGACCAAAAGTTGCATTTTCAGAACAAATGGTTAAATCACAAATCGTCGCTAAAACGTTACCACCACCGATTGCATAACCTTGTACGCGTGCAATGACTGGTTTAGGTACATCACGAATCGCCGTATGTAGTTCTTCCATTGGCAAACCAATCGTGCCACGACCATCATAATTACCATCATGTGCAGATTGATCTCCGCCTGTACAGAATGCTTTTTCACCTGCACCTGTCAGAACAATTGCACCAATTTGACGGTCATAGCCTGCTTTGTTTAGTGCACGGATAATTTCATCACAGGTTTGTCCACGAAAAGCATTCATTTTTTCTGGGCGGTTGATTGTGATCCATGCAACACCATTTTTTACTTCGTATAAAATATCTTCAAAATTCATGATCTTTTCCTTTCCTTGAAAACTACATTTAACTTTTACTGCATATTTTTGAGCGACTGAGAATGTTCTTCTTCCATCGTCCACAACAACTCACTTAACCATTCATGGTTAAACCGCCTGAAACGCTGAGTACTTGTCCCGTAATAAAGCTGGCATCATCACTTAAGAAAAATGCAATAGATGAAGCAAGATCATCTGGTTGACCTAAACGACCAAGCGGGATAGCACGAGTAAATGCTTCGCGAAGTTTTTCAGGGTTTGATGCACCTTCCGTAACACCTGCTAAAAGCGCGGTATCCGTTGGGCCTGGGCAAATTACATTTACAGTAATATTGTTGCGTGAATGCTCACGTGCTAGCGTTTTTGAAAATGCAAGTAGTCCGCCCTTACACGCTGCATAGACTGCTTCGCCAGATGAACCTACACGTGCTGCATCCGATGCGATATTGACGATACGCCCTTGGTTGCGTTCAACCATCCCTTTAAGCACTGCATGGTGCATATTCAACATGCCAACCAAGTTAATTTGGATCAGTTTTTCCCATTCTTCTGGTACTGATTTAATAAATGGCTTAAAGATATCCCAACCTGCATTGTTCACAAGACCATCGATTGGACCTAGCTCAGCTTCTGTTTTCTCAATCGCCTGATCGACGACTTGTTTATTGGTAATGTCGCACTGCACTGCAAATGCTTTACCACCCGCGTTTTGGATCTCTGTAACTAGTTTCTGTGCAGTGTCCATATTCATATCAAACACAGCGACTTTTGCGCCTTCTTGCGCTAAGCGTTTACAAGTCGCACTGCCGATACCACCAGCACCACCAGTTACAATAATGACTTTATCCTTTAGGCCTTTCATACCAGTATCCTTTCTTGTGTTATTCAGAACTATGATTTTCTAATCGATATATCCAACATAGACAAAAAGGAAATTAATTTCAATTATCCATTAACATATTTCGCTATACGAAATTAAAATAAATTTCTTTTTAACCAGATATCTCATTGTTATATATAGATATAGCTTAATTATTTACCATATATTTGCAATATTTTGTTACACATTTTGATGTAATATAAACACTTATAGCTAAAAATTGGAGAAAATCCTCTATTTCACAGTAATCAAAATCATAAATTAGCTTTTAATTACTTATGTATTTCGTATAGTGAAATACATTTATTCCAATTAAAAAATATTAATTTTCTGCTTTATCCATTTTCATCAAGCATAAAAAAAGGCACTACAATACATGTAATGCCTTTTTTAAATTTTATATTTTTTAAAATTGCGTTTACTTCTCCACTGTCCAACTAACAATGGAGAACCAAGAACGCTTTTGACTTAAAAAGGACTGATCAATTGCAAAATGCTGCAATGCCTGTTTGTGCTCGACCAAGAATCAGTGCATGTACATCATGGGTGCCTTCATAGGTATTCACTACCTCTAGATTCACCAGATGTCGTGCCACACCAAATTCATCTGATATACCATTACCACCCAACATGTCACGTGCAACTCGGGCAATATCCAGTGCCTTACCACAGTTATTTCGCTTAATCAGTGAAGTTCCCTCGACCGAAGCTATGCCTTCGTCTTTCATACGACCAAAGCGCAGTGCAGCCTGTAGACCTAGTGCAATTTCAGTTTGCATATCGGCCAGTTTCTTCTGAACCAACTGATTCGCTGCCAATGGACGTCCAAACTGTTTTCGGTCCATTGTGTATTGATGGGCTGTATGCCAACAGAACTCAGCTGCCCCCATTGCTCCCCATGCAATGCCATAACGGGCACTGTTCAAGCAAGTAAATGGACCGCGTAAGCCTCGTATTTCTGGGAAGGCATTTTCTTCTGGGACAAAAACATTATTCATAACGATTTCACCAGTGATAGAAGCACGCAGCCCAACTTTACCATGTATCGCTGGCGCGGATAGCCCTTCCCATCCTTTTTCTAAAATGAAACCTCGGATGTCACCAACATTGCCTTCTTGCGAAACTTCTTTGGCCCAAACGACAAATACATCCGCAATGGGGCTGTTGGTAATCCACATTTTGGCGCCTGTTAAACGATAGCCACCATCTACTTTTTTCGCACGTGTAATCATACTGCCCGGGTCTGAACCATGGTCTGGTTCGGTTAGACCAAAGCAGCCGATGTATTCGCCAGTTGCCAATTTTGGCAGGTACTTTTGCTTTTGTTCTTCAGAGCCAAATTCGTTAATCGGCACCATCACAAGTGAACTTTGCACACTCGCCATTGAACGATAGCCCGAGTCTACATATTCAATTTCACGTGCCACCAAACCATAGCTCACATAATTTAAACCCGCTCCACCATACTGTTCTGGAATCGTTGGACCAAGTAGACCCAGTTCACCCATTTCACGGAAAATTGAAGCATCGGTTTGTTCATGACGGAACTGTTCCAACACACGCGGCTGTAAACGGTCTTGGCAGTAAGCATGCGCAGTGTCTCGAATCATGCGCTCTTCTTCAGTCAGTTGCAGTTCCAATAAAAACGGATCTTTCCAGTTGAATTTAGTCGGTTTCATTTTGTTTTTCCTTCATTTATTGTGTTAAGCAGTCACTGACTTAATCATGTCGCGTGCAATAATAATTTGCTGAATTTGGGTTGTGCCTTCATACAAACGGAACAAGCGCACATCACGATAAAAACGCTCAATAGAATATTCACTGATATAACCAGCACCACCATGAATCTGTAAACAGCGGTCAGCTACACGGCCACACATTTCTGTTGCAAACATTTTTGAACATGACGCTTCTGTACTAATGTTCTCGCCCAAATCACGGCGACGAGCTGCATCTAAAACCATACATTTGGCGGCATATATTTCAGTTTTAGAGTCTGCCAGCATTCCTTGGATCAGCTGAAAGTTTGCAATAGGTTGACCAAATTGTTTACGTTCAATTGCATAATTTAACGCATCATCAAGCATCCGTTCTGCCATACCTGCGCTATAAGCAGCAATATGCAAGCGGCCTTTATCCAATACTTTCATTGCGGTTTTAAAACCAATGCCTTCAACACCGCCAATCAATTGGTCTTTATGTACACGGCAATTATCAAAAATCACATCACAGGTATAAGAACCTTTCTGTCCCATTTTCTTATCAATTTTACCCAGTGACAAACCTGCAGTGCCCGCTTCAACCAAGAACGCTGAAATACCTGCAGCGCCTTTAATTTCAGGATTGGTACGCGCCATAACAGTAAAAGTTTGTGCACGAGTTGCATTGGTAATAAACCGTTTAGTGCCATTTAGCACATAATAGTCACCGTCTTTCACGGCTGAAGTTTTTAGCGCTGCCGCATCTGATCCTGAATCTGGTTCAGTTAAACAAAAAGAACCAATAATTTCACCGCTAGCATAACGCGGTAAGTATTTTTGTTTCTGCTCTTCTGTGCCATCAATCAGAATACCGCTTGAACCAATACCATTATTTGTACCAATTAAAGAACGAAATGCAGCAGAGGTATGACCAAGCTCAAATGCCACACGCACCTCTTCTTCCATGGTAATACCCAAACCGCCAAACTCTTCTGGAATCGTCAAGCCAAATAAACCCATTTCTCGCATTTGCTGCACAATATGCTCAGGGATCGCGTCAGTTTCGTCGACTTCATGCTCAAGTGGACGCAATTCATTTTGTACAAAATCACGTAGTGTCGACAATAACTGCTCTAACATCTGTTCATCACGAATCATTTTTTTCTCCTAGTCCATTTTTAGGATTAGACTTCCTTTATTTATCAAAATAGTCATTTAATTTCGTTATACGAAACACGTTATCAACATTTCCTTATGGTGACAATTAAAATTCATCTAAATTATAAAAATAGTTACAAATTTTGGCCGTTTTCTGAAACATTTTATTTTTTATTGGCATTTAGATTGAACAATGTACAAAATTATCTTAAATTGTTTTGTGAATTAAGTTTTGCTATGCGGAATTTTAAAAAATGAACCAAAATTCAGTTGTTCAAATAGACTATGCTTTACCTTCCATTGCAATTATAAAAATCAACCGTCCTGAAGCTAAAAATGCACTGAACACCCAAGTGCGAAAATTGCTCGCAGAAGCCGTTGCTCAGCAAGTCGATAATGATGATATTCGCGTGATTGTATTGACAGGTGGTGATGACGTTTTTGCTGCTGGTGCTGATTTAACCGAGCTTGCGGAAGCAAGTTCTATGGATCTGTATTTACGCCGTACTGAACGTTATTGGCAAACGATTGCCAATTGCCCCAAGCCGATTATTGCCGCTGTCAACGGCTTTGCACTGGGCGGTGGATGTGAACTCGCCATGCATGCAGACATAATTATTGCCGGTCAAAGTGCTCAATTTGGTCAACCAGAAATCAAAGTCGGCATTATGCCTGGTGCAGGTGGCACCCAGCGCTTGGTACGTGCCGTTGGTAAGTTTCAAGCCATGCGCATGATCATGACTGGATGCTTAGTCCCCGCAGAAGAAGCGCTTGCCATGGGTTTAGTATCTCAAGTCACAGACGATGCTGAGACCTTAAATACAGCATATAAAATGGCTCAACAAATTGCCAAACTGCCAGCCATTGCCCTTGAACAAATTAAAGAAGTGGTATTACTCAGTGAAGATGTGCCATTAAACGCAGGACTATCACTTGAACGTAAAGCTTTCCAATTGCTATTTAGTACCGAAGATCAAAAAGAAGGCATGGCAGCATTTTTAGATAAACGCAAACCAAACTTTCAAGGTAAATAAATTGAGTTAGCTCGTTCTACTTCAACATTGTGGACAGCAGCTTATTGAGGTAAACATGGACAGATTAATCAAAAACATTGGGGTGATTGGTGCAGGCATCATGGGCATTGGGATTGTGCAAATTGCAATTCAATCCAATCATCAAGTCTATTTATACGATGCCCAGCAAGATGCTGCAAAAAAAGCATATGACAAACTCAATACCACACTAAGCAGATTGGTCGAAAAAAATAAAATTTCCCAAACCGACTTAGAACAATCATTAGCGAATTTACATATTGTTGAAAATATTCAGGAATTGCATATCTGTGATTTGGTAATTGAGGCCATTATAGAAAAATTAGACATCAAGCAAAGTTTAATGAAACAGCTTGAAGCTATTGTGCGTCCAGAATGTATCTTAGCGTCGAATACATCTTCCCTTTCAATTACTGAGATTGCAGCGCAATGTCAGCGACCAGATCGAGTGGTTGGTTATCACTTTTTCAATCCAGTACCATTGATGAAAGTGGTTGAAGTCATTCAAGGCTTACATACTGATACACAGATTATTGACCAACTCTCTGAACTCGCACGCTCGATGGGACATCGCCCTGTACGCACCAAAGATACGCCGGGATTTATTATTAATCATGCAGGTCGTGCATATGGAACAGAAGCACTTAAAATTTTGAGTGAAAATGTTGCATCGGTTGCTGAAATCGACCTCATTTTGAAAAAATCCTTAGGTTTTAAAATGGGACCTTTTGAACTGCTGGATCTGACTGGCTTAGATGTTTCCCACCCTGTCATGCTGTCAATTTACAACCAATATTATCAAGAGCCACGCTATCGCCCGAATGTATTAACGCAGCAAATGCTCATTGGGAAAAAACTAGGCCGCAAAACAGGTGAAGGATTTTATAAATACATTGATCAAGCCAAGCAAGAGATTGCAATTATTCCTAAGTACTCAGCACATCGTCATGATTTAAAAACAGTATGGCTTAGTACAGAATTTGACGATGATCATGAAAAACTCACCTCCCATTTAACACAAAAAGGGATTCAAATTAATCTCAATGCTCAGCCCAATAATGAAGACTTAATTCTAATTGCCAATTATGGCGATGACGCAACACATAGCGCACTACGTTTAGGCGTCAATCCTGAACAAGTTGTTTGTATTGATATGTTGGGAAATTTTGAGCAATGCAGCACTTTAATGCCTAGCCTGCTGACTCAGCCAAAAATGATTGAAGCTGCGCTGGATCTATTCAGTCAACCAAATGTTGAAGTCATAGTGATTGAAGAAAGCTCAGGCTTTGTTTCACAACGTATTCTTGCCATGGTGGTGAATTTGGCTTGCGATATGGCGCAGCAGCAAATTGCCACAGTTGAAGATATCAATGCCGCAGTGAAACTTGGACTTGGTTATCCATTTGGCCCGATTGAATGGGGCGATGTAATCGGCAAAGAAAAGATTTTAAGAATTCTCGAGCGTATTTCAAGTATCAGTCATGACCCACGTTATAGACCAAGTCCGTGGTTACAAAGACGCTGCAAACTAAATCTATCACTCAACTATCAACGCTAAATTTTTAGATTAAAAAACTTGAAGGAAAGAATGTTATGAATGCATATATTTACGATGGCTTACGCACGCCAATTGGTCGCCATGCAGGTAGTCTTGCCAGTATCCGTCCAGACAATCTTGCAGCACAAGTGATTAAATCTTTAGTGCAAAAAACGGGTATTGACGCCACTGATATTGAAGAAGTGATCTTGGGTAGCACCAATCAAGCGGGTGAAGATTGTCGAAATGTAGCACGCAATGCTTTATTACTTGCAGAGCTGCCTGTTAGTGTCGCTGGTCAAACTGTCAATCGATTATGTGCTAGTGGTTTAGCAGCTGTTATTGATGCAGCTCGCGCAATTCACTGTGGTGAAGGCAATCTATATATTGCTGGCGGTGTTGAAAGTATGTCACGTGCACCCTATGTTTTAGCCAAAGCTGAATCAGCTTATAGCCGAGATATAAAAATGTTTGATACCACCATTGGCTCTCGTTTTCCAAATCCGGCATTAACCAAAATGTATGGCAATGACTCTATGCCTGAAACAGGTGACAATGTCGCTGAAGCTTTTGGCATTAGCCGTGAAGAGTCAGATCGCTTTGCAGCAGCTTCTCAAGCAAAATATGAACAAGCCAAGCAAGATGGTTTTTTCAAAGATGAAATTTTGACTATTGAAGTACCACAAGGTCGTAAAGCACCGCCGAAAATTGTAGATGAAGACGAACATCCACGCCCCTCATCAAACTTTGAAGCATTACAAAAACTCAAGCCTTTATTTGAAGGCGGTGTAGTCACCGCTGGCAATACATCTGGGGTCAATGATGGCGCAGCAGCATTACTCATTGGCAACGAAAGTGTTAAACAAAAATATGGCTTACAACCACTGGCTAAAATTTTAGCTTCAGCTTCTTCGGGTATTGAGCCTCGTATTATGGGTGCTGGTCCGATTGAAGCTATTAAGAAAGCCTTAAAGCGTGCCAATCTCAGTCTTGATGACATGGATATTATTGAAATTAATGAAGCTTTTGCACCACAAGTTTTATCTTGTCTGAAAGGCTTAAATGTTGCATTTGATGATCCAAGGGTAAATCCAAATGGTGGTGCAATCGCAATTGGTCATCCATTGGGTTGTTCGGGGGCACGTCTTGCATTAACTGTGGCGCGTGAGTTAAAACGCCGTAATAAAAAATATGCAGTGATCAGCCTATGTATTGGAGTTGGACAAGGTTTAGCGATGGTCATTGAAAATACACAGCTAAACTAAATTGCATGAATTATGTGAAATTACAATTTTTATTGGTTCCGCTATACAGAAATTTAGGCTTCAAAGCCTCAAAAAGTTTTGTATAGCGAAATTTATTGTTATCATACATTGTGTATTGATTTAAAAAAGAACTGGAACACCATGAATCATCAAGATGAAATTGCTCTTGAGCAAACAGAAAAAAAAATAAATTTAGATGAAATTCGCCTTGATCCAATTTCACATATCCATCGCGAAAATAATCCGCAATTTATTGCTTCGCTTGCACGTGGCTTGGAAATTCTGCGTTGTTTTACCGCTACAACTCAAATTCTGGGTAACCAAGAATTGTCGCAATTAACAGGTTTACCGAAACCCACCATTGCACGTATTACCAATACCTTAGTTTCCCTTGGTTATTTGAAACAATTACCTAATTCAACCAAATACACCTTAGATACAGGTGTATTAGCACTCGGTTATGCTTCCCTTTCAAATATTTCTGCACGTATCCATGCGCGTCCTTATATGGAAGAAATGGCAAAGTATGCTCAGGCACCTGTCGCAATGGCAACACGCGACCGTTTAAATATGCTGTATTTAGATGTGGTACAGGCAGAATCGAATTTGACCATGCGCCGCCCGATTGGCTCGACCATTCCACTACACAATACCGCAATGGGACGTGCTTGCTTGGCTGCGCTACCAGAAACTGAACGCGAATTCATTATGGAAGCTTTAGCTAAACGCCATCAAGATGATTGGCCTATGATCAAACGCGGATTAGAACGTTCATTTCATGATTACCAAAACTATGGCTACTGTTTGTCTTTAAGTGAATGGCATAAAGAAGTGAATTCGGTAGCTGTACCAATGGTACATCCTATCCATGGTTTATTGGTCTTCAACTGTGGAGCGCCAAGCTATTTAGTCAATCAAGAAAAGCTTGAAAATGAAATTGGGCCACGTCTGATCTATATGGTTCAAAATATTCAAGAAGCTTTAAACGCACTTTAAAAAGATATTGTTTTATTCAGTCAAACATTCTCTTGAATAAAAAAACTAGTGCCTGTTGGGTTTGCTTCGTTTTACTTGATACATCCCAAATTAGTTTTCTTGACTCCATAGTGATCCATTAAAAAGCCAGACTGTATAATTACAGACTGGCTTTTTTATTTAGGTCTTCAAGTATCGTTAAATATGTGACACCAATTCAGGAACAACACTATTTAAGTCACCCACTAACCAGTAGTCAGCTACTGCATTAATTGGTGCTTCTTCGTCTTTGTTGATCGCTACGATCACTTTAGAATCTTTCATACCTGCCAAGTGCTGAATCGCACCTGAGATACCGACAGCGATATACAGTTCTGGCGCAACGATTTTACCCGTTTGACCTACTTGCATATCGTTTGGTACGAAGCCAGCATCTACTGCAGCACGTGACGCGCCTTGAGCAGCACCAAGCTTGTCAGCCAATGGGTCAAGTACAGTGTGGTAGTTTTCACCTGAACCTACACCGCGACCACCAGATACGACAATGCGAGCAGCAGTTAATTCTGGACGTTCAGATTTAACGATTTCTTCGTTAATGAACTTAGAAATACCTGCATCACCAGCAGAAGCAAGCGCTTCAACTGCAGCAGAACCGCCTTCCGCAGCAACTGGATCAAATGCAGTACCACGTACAGTTGCAACAACGATTGATTCGTCAGATTGAACTGTAGCAATCGCGTTGCCTGCATAAATAGGACGCTTGAATGTATTTGCTGAATCTACTGCAGTAATGTCAGTGATCATGCTGACATCAAGAAGTGCAGCTGCGCGAGGCAGAATGTTTTTACCAGTTGTTGTAGACGCAGCAAGAATGTGCGAATAGCCAGAACCGATAGAAGCAACTAACTTCGCTACGTTTTCAGCCAATTGGTTTTCATAAGCTGCGTCGTCAGCTAACAATACTTTGCTTACGCCCGCAACTTTAGCCGCTTGGTCAGCAACAGCTTGTGCGCCTGAACCAGCTACCAATACAGTGATATCACCACCGATTTTTTGCGCTGCAGCAACAACGTTTAAAGTTGCACCGTTTAGTGCTTTGTTGTCGTGCTCAGCGATAACTAAAATACTCATGATTTTATCCTTCTGTATTAGATCACTTTCGCTTCGTTTTTCAATTTTTCTACAAGCTCGTCTACAGACTTCACTTGTACGCCAGCTTTACGTTCTGCAGGCGCTTCAACTTTAACAGTCTTAAGCTTAGTTGCAAGGTTAACGCCATAATCAGCTGGTGACTTAGTATCAAGCGGTTTTTTACGCGCTTTCATGATGTTTGGAAGAGCTGCATAACGTGGCTCGTTCAAACGTAAGTCAGTTGTGATGATTGCTGGAAGTGCAAGTTCAACAGTTTGTAAACCACCGTCGATTTCACGAGTCACTTGTACTTTGTCGCCTTCAACTTTAACTTCTGAAGCGAAAGTACCTTGGCCTGCACCTAGAAGCGCACCAAGCATCTGACCAACTTGGTTAGAGTCGTCATCAATCGCTTGTTTACCAAGAAGGATCAATTGAGGTTGTTCAGCTTCAACAACACCTTTTAGGATTTTTGCAATTTCAAGTGCACCTAATTGGTTTTCGTCAGCTTCAACAAGGATACCGCGGTCTGCGCCAAGCGCCATAGAAGAACGGATTTGTTCTTGCGCTTCTTTAGGACCAATAGAAACAACAACGATTTCTGAAACAGTTCCTTTTTCTTTTAAGCGAACCGCTTCTTCCACTGCGATTTCACAGAATGGGTTGATTGACATCTTAACGTTAGTAAGGTCAACCCCACTATTGTCCGGCTTAACGCGAACTTTAACGTTGGCATCAACCACACGTTTTACAGCAACAAGAGCCTTCATGTAATCCTCGGCTGTTTTAGCAAAAGTAAATGTTGAGAAAAGTTCTTTTAAACTCTTCACTTTAAATTTTTTAGGTGCCCTATCTTGCAATGTGTTCGGCATTTCGGTCAAGTCACAATTACCGAAAGACCTGTAAAAAAGCGTAATTTCCTTGAACTTATCGTTCACATTTCTTAGAAAACGATGCAGTTATCTAAAATTCCTCATTATTTACTTATTTTTTAATCTTTGATTTTTATTATTTTTTTACTTGATTTAGCTCATCAAAAGATCTGATTTAATATCTATTTTCGATCAATCTTTTTGAAATAGAGCATTTTGACTACACATTCGGCAACATATCAGAACTTGTCATTTAGGATAGAAGCTCGATTTATTTTTGCAAAAAACCTGCTTACTGAGCCAAAAATTACAATTTATTGGCTTTCAATCTTTAGCAATGATTCTTTATTCAAAGAAAATTCATAAAAAAACCTCCGCATAACGGAGGTTTAAACGTTTAATACAGGCTATTAATTTGCAATAAGCCAACTTGCTGCTAATGCCAATAAGCCGCCTGATGTACCATCAATCCACTTTTGTTTACGTTCATCAATCTCTGTTTTTTGGGTAATTCGAGCAAAAATCAGACTCAAGCTACAATACACCACAAAGATTAAGCCGATAAATATAAATGACAGGATTAAACCTTGGCTTACGGTATTAGCTGATTTATCGATAAACTGCGGCAGGATCGCAAAATAGATCAGCATACCTTTAGGGTTCAACAATGCCGTGAAAAAACCTTTTTTTACTGGGTTACTCGCTGACTTCTCCTCAATCCGCAATGTGTTTTTGCTAAAGACAGAACGCAATAAATGCGCGGATAAATACAATAAATAAGCGATACCTAACCAACGAATGGTTTCAAATAAAATAGGGAAAGACACAATAATCGCGGCAATACCGAGCGCAACTAAAATTGAATGGACTAAATAACCTGAACACACGCCTACAGTTGCCATCATGCCCGCTTTTGCATCCTTACCCATCACTTGTGACAGGATAAAAAGCATATCTGGTCCTGGTGTGAAAATAAGGGGGATTACCGTTAAGGCAAACAATGCAAATACAGACATTTTCAATTTTCCCTTTCTATGTCTTGGAAAAGTAAAATTAGTATGTTTGAAAATGTATAAAATAGGATTTCAAATATTCTATAATAGACATTATATTTCGAATTAAATGCGAATTTATGAAGCTATCTTCTAAGTCTATTTCAGTAAAGCTTGATCGAATAGATAAAAGTATCATTCGTGAACTGCAAAATAATGGTCGAATGCAAAATAATGATCTTGCACGTGAAATTGGCTTATCCCCTTCGTCTTGTTTGCGCCGAGTCAAAATTTTAGAAGATGCAGGCGTAATTCAAAATTACACCACGGTTGTTGACCCACAAAAAATTGGATTTCAGCTCATTTTGTTTTCACGAATTTGGTTGGTTGGGCAAGATGCAGAAACTATTGATACCTTTATTGAGGCGATGAAAGAGCTTCCACAGGTCATGGAGTGCTATATTATTTTAGGTGAATGTGATGCCATGCTCAAAGTGGTGGTACCAGACTTAGAAAGCTATCGAAAATTCCAGTCGACGCATCTCACCAAAAAAAATGGTATTACCAGTGTTAAAACCGATTTACCGAGTCAAATTATTAAACAAAGTTTCCAATTGCCTTTGGAAGACTTGTAAAACTGAAAAAATATAAAGGCACCTCTTTGGTGCCTTTGGGTTCATTTTCAACAATCTTAGACTGTTTGGCTTTCTAAAAAATCACGATGTACATGACTAAGATCAATAAGTTCATACTTTTGTAAATCAAAAATACGCCAAATCGTTAAAGCATCTTCTTTACTGTCTACTGTTGGCGTCGCTTTGTTGCTCAACTGCCACTGCTTATCAGAAATCCAAATGTAGTACTCGCCTGTTTCAGCATTATATGCCTGACCTTTACCATCCGCATTAATTCCTTGAACCTGTGCACCTTTTGGTAGAAGCGCTTCTATTTCAGGCAAATTAATTTCAATAAAGTGTTTGATTTGGCGTAAACCATATCCTGCAAAAATTTCTTTTTGCTGAGTGGTTAATTGGTCATATTTTTCTTGAATATCTGAAATCATGGTGTGGCCTATATATTTTTAAAACAGTACAGCGTGCACAGTAAAAGTTGAATCAAATACATAAACTTTACTGTTATTTAGTTATGGACGATTTTTATACCCGAAAAATCGATTTTTTATAATGCGACAATAGTTCAAAACGCTTGTCAAATTTACCAATATATTTTCACAAGCTTATTTAATTTTCATGAAGCTCAATACTTGAGCTACTGTACCTCTTCCAATGCTTATTTATAGACTAGCAAAACCAATGCCAAATTGAATGCGAATTTAAATAATTTAACTTTATGACTGCTCTTTATGTTGTGCACGTGGGTGTGCTTGATCATACACTTGCGCCAAACGATCAAAATCAACATGCGTATAAATTTGTGTAGTCGTTAAATTAGTATGTCCTAACATTTCCTGTACTGCCCGCAAGTCACCACTGTTTGACAACATATGACTGGCAAAACAATGACGCAGTAAATGCGGATGCAAATCGACATTCACTCCTGCACGCTGTGCTTGAAATTTCACTCGATTTTCAATTTGTCGTACCCCCAAAGGATTTCCCTTTTGTGTAATGAACACTTGTGCTTCAGGGACAAAATCACCATGCCATGCTGGATAAAGTTGCAACCAATGCATCAATGCATCTTTGGCCTTTGAACCAAAAGGGACAATCCGAGTTTTATTCCCTTTACCTGTAATCCGCAAAAGTTGCCGATTAAAATCGATATCGCGAATGCTCATACTTTGGACTTCAGCCAAACGTAGTCCACTTGAATACAACAGCTCCAAAATCGCTTTATCGCGAATCCACAATTGCCGTTGTATCTCTGATTTAGGGTCAGGCTGTTCCATAATTTGTTTGATGGTTTCAATATTAACCAAGCCCGGTAAAGGTCTAGACTGTCGCTTAAGTTGAAAATCATCCGCAGGATTAAACTCAAGATAATTTCCCTGTTCAGCCCATTTCATAAATTGGCGAATCGAGGAAAGCATACGCTGTAAACTACTCGGACTTAACTGAAATTGTTCAACTTTATAAGCTATAAACTCACGCAGATCGGTTTTTTCCACATCATATAATTGAATATTTCGGTCTACACAAAATTGAAAAAAGTCATTTAAGTCACGTTCATATGCCTGCAAGGTATGTTGTGATTGGTTTTGAATTTCACGTTCTTTGAGCCACATTATTAGTAACTGACGATTATCGATGGTCATCTCTACTCCTAAACCCAAATACCAATCCCGCCTTTACTAAAGAATTTAATCAAAACTGAAGCTATAATTTATGCATACAGTTTATGAGAACAGTCTAGCAAAAAGCCCTTTTTTCTTTCCATTATTTCTTAAATAAAAGGCCTTGGTTTCATTGACGAGATAATCTACAACCCCTTCACTTGAATCGTGCTGCAAATGAATTAGGTCGATGGCTTGTTTCTCTGGCAAGCTATCATAAGTCACACGACCAATTTTACTGTGCAATTCCTGAATGAACTTTTCAGATAATCCTTCCTCTAAATCCAGACCAATTAACAAGGTCGGCTGGGTATCTCGTGCTTGATTAAATATTTGCGCCAAATAAGCAGCTTTTACGCTCGGCTGACTGCCAAATAAAATGATCAATTGGTCTATCATAAATTGAGGATATTCATTAGGTTGCCCGATTAGTACCTGTGTATCCTCTTCAACTTCATAATTTTCTACGGGTGCAGAAAACTTACCTTGTAGTAAATATTGAATTTCATCTGGGATGAAGTCTTTAGTGGCGTCTGGTGATTGTGGGTTAAGCACCAAGCGTGCTCCCAATGTCATCTCGAACAAGGCTTTCGTGGGCAGACATATAAAAGGTTCTTCTTGATCCATCGCTAAACGCATTTTTTCCAAAGAAGTAAAAAATGGAATGACGCAATCATAAGTCTCATCCTCCCAACTTTTTAATTGTACGGATGCACCACTTTCTAACAGATGCGTACTGATACCATCTTGTGCATTCACCTCAGCAGAAGATCCGACACAATACACATTGGCAGACATTAATTGTTCTAAAAATTCAGGACGATAAGCAGGTTCATGTACCGCTTTCACAAAAAAACTTTCCAAAATTTCTTCTTTAATTTTATCCATGGAATTCGCCTTTTTTATTAAAATTTATTTTTATACATGTGCTAAAAAAGCCCTGAATGAATCAGGGCTTTTATTTTAAGCTTGGAAATAGCTTAGATCCAAACGACCTTCATAGACATTTGCAGTTGGGCCAGTCATCCACACCACATCGCCTTCTTTCCATTCGATTTGCAGTTTGCCACCCGCCAATTCAATTTCAACCGCATTTGCCAATAAACCACGGCGCATACCTGAAACCGCTGCAGCACAAGCACCTGTACCACATGCCATGGTTTCACCCACACCACGTTCAAAGACGCGTAAGCGCGCATGCTTTTCATCAATAATTTGCATAAAACCTGCATTGACACGTTGTGGGAATCGCTCATGTGATTCCACTTGCGGACCAATTTTGGCAACATCTGCAGTAATAACATCAGGAACAATCGTCACTGCATGTGGATTGCCCATGCTGACCACATCAATGGTGAGCTCTTCATTATCCGCCAAAGCGATGTCGTACAAATTTTCAGGTTCTTCCGCAATAAATGGAATTTCATGTGGCAAGAAACGTGGATACCCCATATTGACACGAACCCAACCATTGGCACCGAGTTCAGGTTCAACTATGCCCGATTTGGTCTGCACTTTGATTTTGGTTTTAGTCGTCAGCTTACGCTCATGCACAAAACGTGCAAAACAACGTACACCATTACCACATTGCTCAACCTCAGAACCATCTGCATTGAAAATACGGTATTTAAAATCAACATTGGGTAAATCTGGTGGCTCAACAATTAACAATTGATCAAAACCAATACCAAAGTGACGGTCTGCTAAACGTTGAATGGTCACAGTATCTAAATACGCACGTTGGCTAATGAGATCCACAACCATGAAATCATTGCCCAGACCATGCATTTTGGTAAATTCTAATAACATCTCGAATTACTCCTTAAGGCAATAAACGCTCACGTTCCCACAATGATTCAATCGTTTCTCGCTCTCGAATCAAATGTGCTTGGTCTTCATCTACCATCACTTCTGCGGCACGACCACGGCTGTTGTAGTTAGAACTCATCACGAAACCATAAGCACCAGCACCCAATACAGCCAGTACATCATTTTCTTGAATTGCAAGCTGGCGCTCTTTACCTAAGAAATCGCCCGTTTCACAAATTGCACCAACCACGTCCCACTCTTTGCGCTCAACATCCGCACGTGGTGTAACTTCTTGAATATCCATCCATGCTTCATAAAGCGCAGGACGAATTAAGTCATTCATTGCTGCATCAATAATGGCAAAGTTGCGGTGATTGGTTGGTTTTAATAGATCTACCTTGGTTAAAAGCACACCTGCATTTGCAGAAATACTTCGCCCCGGTTCCATATACACTTTGAGTCCTAGTTTTTCTAAAGCTGGACGTAATGCATTGGCGTATTCTTCAACTGTAGGCGGTACTTCGTCTTTATACGTTACACCTAAGCCTCCACCAATATCGATGTGCTTTAACTCAATACCTAGTTCTTTGAGTTTATTGATCATCACAATGACACGATCAAGCGCATCAACAAAAGGTTGCGTTTCAGTCAACTGTGAACCAATGTGGCAATCAATCCCAACAATCTCAAGATTCGGTAAAGACGCAGCGTATTGATACGTTTCAAAGACTGAATCTGAAGGAATACCAAATTTATTTTCTTTTAAGCCCGTTGAAATGTACGGATGTGTTTTTGCATCGACATCTGGATTTACACGTAATGAAATCGGGGCTTTTTTACCAACGGCAGCCGCAACTTTTTGAATGCGATCGAGTTCAGCGTATGACTCTACATTGAAACACGCAATCCCAACTTCCAATGCTTTTTGGATATCTGCTTCTGTTTTACCTAAACCAGAAAATACGATTTTTGATGCTTCACCGCCAGCTTTCAGCACACGTGCCAATTCACCACCAGTCACAATATCAAAACCTGCACCCTGCTTGGCTAAGACGTTTAACACCGCAATATTAGAGTTTGACTTTACCGCAAAACAAATTTGATGGTCGATAAAGCTAAATGCACGATCCATATCTAAATAATGCTTTTCAAACGTTGCTTTTGAATAAACATAAAGTGGTGTGCCATATTGCGACGCAAGCTGTTGTAGTGAACATCGCTCTGCGTGCAATACCCCATTAATACGGGTGAAACTCATGAAGGTATCCTTTCTATTAAAGCATTAAGGTGTTGGGTTTGAATTTGATGATTCAGTTTCAGCTGAAACCTTGTCGGCTTCCTTTTTCTGCTTCTGCTGTGCAGGCGTATCTGGATAAATCAAATATTTCGCACGTTTATCTGCATTTGCATCTGAAGGCAAATGTAATGCACCAGATTGACCACACGCACTCAGCAATACGGCACTTAAAATCACAGCGATTTTATAATTCATAAAACGATACATAAACGTACCTAATGAAAAGATTTTTCCGAGTATAACGTGATCAACACACGGATTAAAGAAAAGCCCTGAAATTCATCACCTGCTCAATTCGACCCTGCATCAATTTTAAACAAAATGTCATCATCACATTGAGCAGACGCTATTTTGCTTCATTTTGGTGATTGTTCCACATTGATTTTTCTGACATCCCTTATCAATTCATACACTATAAATATTTTTTTAAAATGTGGTTTAGGACTGAAATGCTCTAAAAATTGAAGCAACTCATTTATAAATATCTAGGGAAATAATGAGTGAAAGCGCCTTAAATTTGCATAAAAAAAAGCTGCTCATTTGGGAGCAGCTTTTTTCCATTTATTGAGCAGAATTATTTTTGCTTTTTCTTATAAAAACCAAAATAACCAATCAACAAAATAACAAACCAAATTGGGCTGACCATGAGTGCTTTCATGGTGTCAGCTTCTAATGACAGGACGTAAATCATACCAATAAAGAAGATGATCACAATCCAACATGTCACTAAGCCACCTGGTAATTTAAAGGTCGATTTAGCATGTAACTCTGGACGAGTTTTATAGTAAACGATATAGCTCCAAATGATCATGAGCCATACACAGATAAATAAAATCGTAGAAAGTGTGGTTGCTAAAGTAAAGGCTTCAACCGTATTTGGCACGAAGTACTGTAGTGCTGCACCTAAAAGTAAACACACTGCTGAGAAATACAATGCATTTGCAGGTACTGCACGAGAGTTCAAATGACCAAATGCTTTAGGTCCTTGCTCTTCACGAGACAAACCGAACAACATACGTGAAGTAGAGAACACACCACTGTTCATCGATGACATTACTGACGATAACACCACCAAATTCATAATAATCGCCGCAGCAGCAATACCAGCTTGGCTAAATAAATTTACAAATGGTGAAATACTTGGATCAATGGTATTCCAAGGCGTTACTGACATCACAATAACCAAAGCCAACACGTAGAAAATAATGATACGAATTGGAATTGAGTTCACTGCTTTCGGCAAGTTGTGCTCTGGATCTTTAGTTTCAGCAGCAGTTGTACCAACCAATTCCACGCCGACAAAAGCGAAAATGGCAATTTGGAAACCTGCTAAGAAACCTGTCACTCCAGTTGGGAATATCCCATTATGTGACCAAAGGTGGGTAAAAGACGCAACCTGACCTGTAGATGAGGTGAAGCCTGTGAAGATCATCCATAGACCGACACCAATCAGCACCACAATCGCAATAATCTTAATCAGCGCAAACCAGAACTCAAGTTCACCGAATAATTTCACGGTGACGAGGTTCAAGCCCATGATAAACACAATGGCGGCGATACTAATCATCACCCCTTCTTCTGGCGAGAACGGGTTACCTCCATTAAAGAATTGAAGGTAGTAAATGATGGCTGACAGATCGGCAATACCTATAGTGATCCAGCACAACCAATAAGTCCAACCGACAAAATAACCAGCCCAAGGACCAATCAAGTCAGTTGCAAAATCAATGAATGATTTATATTCAAGATTGGATAATAGCAACTCGCCCAATGCACGCATGACGAGAAAAACCATAAAACCAATGATCATGTAAATAATCAAAATGGACGGGCCAGCTAGGCTGATGGTCTTTCCTGACCCCATAAATAAACCTGTACCAATCGCACCACCAATCGCAATCAATTGCAGGTGTCGGTTGGACAAGCTTCGTTTCAAATCGCCGCTATTCGCATGCGATCCATGAATTTCATTAGACATATTTTTTAATTCAACTTCGCGATCCGATTGCGACAAATTAACTTAAAAAATTAATAAAATACAAAAATATTTTCTACTATCTATATTTTCTGATTAATTGACAAAGTTAATTTATTTTTCTTATATATAAAAAACTACACCAATACACCATTTTTGTATGATCAATAAAACAACATTATTCTTGTAAAAACTTAAATTTCATGTAAAAAATATTTCTCAAACGATAAAAACATCATTAATAAATCATGGAAGTTTCAAACAATGGCATGTCCATTGCTTTATTTAACTGAAACGAAGCATTCATTCACTCAGAGCTAATAAGAAGAAAGATACTATGGAAAATTTACACAAAATCATGGAGACACTCAGTGGCTGGGTCTGGGGCCCATACATGTTGGTGCTCATTGTAGGTACAGGTGTCTTCCTGACCTTCCGTTTATTATTTTGGCAGTTCCGCATGTTGCCTCTGGCCTTTAAACAGGTATTTGGTAAACACGAACATGCTCACTCGCATGACGGCGACATTTCACATTTTGCATCCCTCATGACCGCGCTTTCAGCCACAATTGGTACAGGTAATATTGCAGGTGTTGCAACTGCCTGTGTACTGGGTGGACCCGGCGCTGTTTTCTGGATGTGGATGACCGCACTCTTCGGTATGGCAACCAAATATGGCGAAGGTGTACTCGCAGTTAAATACCGTATCAAAAATGAAAAAGGTGAAATGAACGGTGGCCCGATGTATTACATCGAGCGCGGTTTAAAGTGGAAATGGCTCGCTGTAATTTTCGCATTATTTGGCACATTGGCATCCTTCGGAATTGGTAGTTCAGTACAATCCAACACGGTTGCTCTCGCTATTGAAAATAGTCTTGGAATTGAAACATGGATGACAGGTATTGTGATTACCGCATTCTCAGCATTAGTGATTCTGGGCGGGATTAAATCCATTTCAACTGCATCTTCATATATCGTGCCGATTATGGCCGTGGGTTATGTGGTTGGTGGCTTGATCATTATTTTAAATAACCTTGAACTTGTCGTTCCTGCACTAAAAATGATCTTCACTTATGCATTTACGGGTGAAGCGGCTATGGGTGGTGCAATTGGTGCAGCGATTCGTTATGGTGTTGCACGTGGTGTCTTCTCAAACGAAGCAGGTATGGGTTCAGCGCCGATAGCCGCGGCTGCTGCAAAAACCGACCACCCTGCTCGCCAAGGTTTAGTCTCCATGACAGGTACATTTATTGACACGATTATTGTCTGCTCAATCACGGGTATTGTTTTAGTCATGGGCTTTATTGTGGCAGGTAATAGTTTTGGCGACCAAACTGGAGCAGTACTCACGATTAGCGTTTTTGACAAATTATTACCGGGCTTTGGCGGTTGGATTGTCACCTTCGGGATCGTGTTCTTCGCTTATTCGACCATTTTGGGTTGGAGCTATTATGGTGAAAAATGTTGTACCTATTTATTAGGTGAAAAATCTGTCTTGCTTTATCGCCTCATTTATATTGTTTCAGTATTTGTGGGTTGCGTCGCAACACTTGATCTAGTTTGGCTATTTGCCGATACCTTTAATGGTTTAATGGCAGTGCCAAACTTAATTGCATTGTTATTACTTTCGGGTGTTATTGCCAAAGAGTCCAAAGACTTTATTGCTCGCCGCAAATCAGGTGAGTTGTATTGATTCAACTTTAAGACTCAATCACACCCTATAAAAAAAGCCACGTAGATCGTGGCTTTTTTTTTCATCTTTTAAAGACTAAAAATAAATAATTGAGTTATGTCGTCAAGACAATCACCGCAACCACCCTAAAATCATTTTAAGATTTTTTATCATTCATTGGCTCAAAGTCTGCTTCATTTTGAGCTTCTGGATTTTCGATAAAACCCTCACCAAACTGATCGCCAAACTCTTCTTCGTCGAGATATTCAATTTCAATCTCTTCTTCATTTTCACGTTCTGCTTCAATTTCCAATGCAATATCCAAAGCCAATGAGAAAAACAGCACACCGTCTATTTTCATATTGCCTTGTTCATCTTCAAGCAATTCACTTAAGGTTCTATAAGCTGGATTTTTCGCATCAAATGGCACATCGACATAAATGTCACCACTATAGCTACTCAGCACAGCTTCACCTTCAAGCCCCATACATGGCGTGTATTCAATATTTTGTAAATCCAACCAATCTAATACTTTATTACGCGCGGTATTTTTTTCAGGATGTTCATGGTTATATTCTTCAAAATGTACAAACAGCACATCACGATTTTTTTCACGCGCAATCGCATCAATATGTTGCAATAGTAATGGCATGATTTGTTCCATCTAAAAAATAACTGAAGCACTATTATAGAACCTGAAAATCACTTTGCAGCATGTTCTCTATTTTTAATTCATTGTACTGACTAAATCTGGTTTATTTTTATCTGAAGCCTTGGTTTTTTGACAGTGACACCGCTATGCTGTGTCTCAATTTCGGTATGTGCAATATGGATTATGGCTAAAGCAAAAAGTATCTATCGCTGTGAACAATGTGGGGCCGATCATCCCAAATGGGCAGGTCAATGTGGCGAATGCGGTGAATGGAATTCATTGCTCGAAGTGAGTATTGCCCCCGCTGTTACCCATCGTGCTCAGCCTAAAATGGGTGGAGGTTATGCAGGTCAAGCTGCGGCAGTCACAACTTTAAATCAAGTTTCGGTTTCTACCGAATCTCGTTTGGCTACGGGCATTGGCGAATTTGACCGTGTACTGGGTGGCGGTTTGGTCACAGGTTCTGTGGTACTGATCGGCGGTGATCCCGGCATCGGTAAATCCACGATTTTGCTGCAAACTGCAACACATATGGCAACAGATAAAAGTGCTGCACTCTATATCACGGGAGAGGAGTCATTATCGCAAGTTGCTTTACGTGCACAGCGCTTAGATTTACCAACGGATCAGCTCAAAGTCATGGCTGAAACCTGTGTAGAACGTATCTGTGAAGTGCTTGCCCATGAACGTCCTGCGGTTGCCATTATTGACTCCATTCAAACCATTTATACTGAAACATTACAGTCTGCACCGGGTGGTGTATCGCAGATTCGTGAATCAGCAGCTTTACTGACCCGTTTTGCCAAAAATAGCGGCACTGCCCTGTTTATCGTAGGTCACGTGACCAAAGAAGGTTCATTGGCAGGTCCACGTGTTTTAGAACACATGGTGGACTGTGTCTTGTATTTTGAAGGTCAATCCGACTCGCGCTTTCGTATGATCCGCGCGGTGAAAAACCGTTTTGGTGCAGTCAACGAATTGGGTGTTTTTGGCATGACCGATAAAGGTCTACGTGAGGTATCCAATCCATCAGCCATTTTCCTCAGTCGTTATGACGAAGCCATTCCCGGTTCAATTGTGATGATTAGCCGTGAAGGAACTCGACCACTGTTGGTTGAGGTTCAAGCATTGGTGGATGATGCGCATGGGCAACCGCGCCGTGTTGCACTGGGTTTAGAGCAAAACCGACTCAATATGTTACTCGCAGTAATGCACCGACATGGTGGTGTGCAAACTGCTGGGCAAGATGTCTATGTCAATGTAGTGGGTGGTCTAAAGATTACTGAAACAGGTTCCGATTTGGCTGTACTGCTCGCCTGTGCCTCAAGCTTACGTGGCAAAGCCCTTCCTCAGCATTTAGCTGTCTTTGGTGAAGTTGGACTTTCTGGTGAAATTCGTCCAGTGCCAAATGGACAAGAACGGCTGAAAGAAGCCATTAAACATGGTTTTAAATACATCATTTTACCGCGTGGCAATGCCCCGCAAAAACCAATTCCGGGTGTACAAATTATTTCGGTTGCGCGTCTACACGAAGCCTTGAGTCAAGCAATTACACTAACGGATGAAACTTAATCTAAAGTTATGTTTTATTTTGAATGAATTTTCAATTTTTTACTGATGTTCTATTGAAATTCGATACAAATGGCGGCATAACTAGATGGCTATTTTTACTTTTTATAGATATAGGAAAATTTAATGGAAGTTCGACAGCGTGGTTTGATGACTGCTCTTTTAACAGCAGCCCTTTTGGTAACTCCGTTTGCAGAAGCGAAACGTGCTGGTGGCGGTAAAAGCCATGGTATGAGCCGTCAAGCAGCTCCAACTCAGTCTTATCAACAACCTCGTCAATCTGCTCCAGCTCAACAACCTGTTGCACCTGCAACAGCACCTCAAAAGTCTGGTTCTAATGTTGGCGGTATGGTTGCTGCTGGTGTTGCCGGTGCTGCAATTGGTGCAGTTGCTGCAAATGCGATGGCTGATGACAACAATGGTCAAGCAGCATCTGAAGCTCAAGCACAGCAACAGGAAGAAAAAGGCGGTATTCCAGGTTGGATCTGGATTTTACTTGCAGCAGCTGTAGCCTTCTTTATTTTCCGTAAGATGGGCGCAAAAAAAAAACTAGCCGCTAACAACCCATACGCACCAAATAGCGGTGCTAACAATGCACCGTTTGGTCAGCAAACTGCTGCTCCACGTGCGGGTAATGACAGCACCAATATTTTTGGTAACTCAGTAGGCGGTAACTCTGCTGCATCAAATGCTCCATTTGGCGCAGCAGCAGCTGGAGCTGCGTATACCAATAGTGGTAGTCAATTGCCAGATGGTACTGAGCCTGCAACATTCTTACGTGTTGCACGTCAGCGTTTTAACCACATTCAATCAATGAATACAGCGAGTAACATCTCTGAAATTCAGCGTTACTTAACACCAGATCTTTACCAGTCAATGTATAACGACATCATGACGAATAAAGATGAAGACGTTGCTGAGTTCTCGAACTTAAATGCAATGGTAGTTGATTCTGCAAATGAAAATGGTCAATACGTTGTAAGCGTACGCTTTACAGGTACAGTAAGTGAAGATCTAAACAGCCTTCCACAGCCGTTTGCTGAAGTATGGCATTTTGTAAAACCTGCCGGTTCACAACAAGACTGGTTGGTTGCAGGTATCCAACAAGAGCAATAATGTAAAAATTTAAATATTTTTGCATTCTAAAATAGCGACTTCGGTCGCTATTTTTTTATTCAAAACAAGCCCCCATTCCTCACTTCTTTTCAGCAAATTTATCTCAAAAGCCATTCTATATTTCTGAAAGATCAAAAGATTTGATCGTTGAGCATTTAAATTATAAATAATAATTGTTATCATTTAGATTATATTTAACTCAATTGCACGCACTTATTTCTTATGAACAATTCTCCACCTGAGGCGATACTCACCACGATCACGCCAAAATCATCCAAAATAATTAAATCCCAAACCGCATTATTCCTTTATCGTGGCATGATTTTTTACCGCTTCTCCCTTGCATTGGTCGGTGGTTATATCCTTGCCATGTTGTCTGCGATGGTCATTGCAGAGCTGTTTCGTGAAGACCGTGGCAGCGCAGCCATGAGTGCAACCCTTGTGGCATTTACCCTGTGGAGCTGTGCATTTATTTGGGTCTTTATGGTGAATAAAACTCGAAAAGCGACACTAGGGATTTTAATTCCTGCGCTATGCCTTTATCTGATCTTAAAAATGATAGGGCAATAACATGCGCGTAGATGCAAAAGTTGAAGGCCCACGCCAATCCATGTCTTGGCTGCATACTTGGGCCAGTTTAGTTTTAGGTTGGTTGCTGTATGCCATATTCCTTACAGGTACGCTGAGCTTTTTCAAAAATGAAATTACCGTCTGGATGACGCCAGAACTACATCAATCTGTACCTTACAACAGTCAAGTACAGCAAACTCAAGTCGCCTTAAATTATTTACAACAGCAACATCCTGATGCTGCTGCGTGGAATATCTTGCTACCCAACTCACGACAAAATGCAACGCTCATTACTGTACGTAAGCAAGGCGAAGACCCACGTGCACGTCGTGGCGGTCAGCAAATTTACATTGACAGTGTGACAGGCGAAGTCCTAAAGCCGCGTGAAACTCGTGGCGGCAATTTTCTTTATCGCTTTCACTTTGAACTGTATGGCTTACCGCGCGTTTGGACACGTTGGTTTGTGGGTATCGCAACATTATTAATGCTCGTGGCAATAATTAGCGGTGTGATCACCCATAAAAAGATTTTTAAAGATTTCTTTACTTTCCGCTCAGGCAAAGGTCAGCGTTCATGGTTAGATGCGCATAATGCCACAGCGGTATTCGCACTACCCTTCCACATCATGATCACGTTTAGTGGTTTGTTGCTTCTGCTTTTCACCATTATGCCGTGGGGTGTAGAGCGCATTTATGAAAATCGTGGACAATTCTTACAAGAACAAAATCGTGCTCTCGTTCAGGACAATAAGTCTGAAGGACGTGAAGAACGTGGTGAACGCCCACAGCAAGGCCGTGCTAAACCTACAGAAAATCAAGGCGAAAATCGTGCTGATGGTCGTGGTGAAGGCAGAGGAGATCGTAGATCTAAACGTGAAGAACAACATATCGTTGCTGCTCCATTAACAGATTTAGCGCCTATTGTGACTGCAGTACAAAAGGAGTGGAAAAGTAACCCAATTAGTACCATTAGCATTATTGCGCCAAACACAGATCAGGCAAAAATCGAACTGCGCGCCTTACATGGCGAAAGCGTCGCCTATCGTAATGTCTATGCCAGCAAACAGTTTGATGGCGTAACAGGCAAAGACTTAACTGACGAAAGTGCCAAGTTAAAGAACCCTTCTGTGCCGATGGGCATTTACAATGTAGTGACAACCCTACATGAAGCACGCGGTGTGGATCTTGCACTACGCTGGTTATTGTTTATTTCAGGTATCGTTGGGACAATGATGGTCGCGACAGGCTTGATTTTATGGTGTGTTAAACGTGCACCTCAGCAGCAAAAGCAAGGTTTTAAATCCTTTGGTTATCGTACAGTTGAAGTGACAAATATCGCAGCCATTATTGGTTTACCGATTGCCTGTGCAGCATTTTTCTATGCCAACCGTTTTATTCCTGTGCAGTTGGAAAACCGTTTGGAATGGGAAATTCGTAGTTTCTTTATTGTTTGGCTACTGACGCTAGTTTATGCGATGTTGCGTAGCCATCGTCAGGCTTGGCTAGAACTTTTGGCTTTCGCAAGTGTCATTTTTGCCTTATTGCCGATCCTTAATTTTATGACTGGTGGGCAGCCACTATGGAATACTATTGTGAATGGGCAATGGCTGATTGCCTCTTTTGATTTAGCCATGTGGTTACTGGCACTTTTATTTGCCTACTCATTTTATAAAGTGAAAAAGTATCAAGGTTTGCCAACTAAAAAAGCCAAAGTGTCTAAATCTTCTGAACAGGAGGCTGAAGCATGATCTTTTTTCTCCTAATTTGGTCACTGAGCAGTTTAGGCTTTTTTGCATTAGCCTGTTCAATGTCTAAGCATCAGAAACAGTTTTTTCAACATGAACTCAGTGTCGGAAAAACTCGCCTTGCGACATTGGTCGGCTGGTGCTTGCTGATTCTTGCCCTAATGCTCTGTCTATCCTTAGGCACACCAAGCAATGACATCAGTTATTGGTTTGGTGCTTTGACCATTGCGGCATTGTGTGTCGGTTTATGTATCAGTTATTTCGCCACGTATTTTTGGAAGATGATCGGTACATTAGTGGTCATCTTTGTCTTGTCGTCCTTAATGCTGAAATACTGATTAGAACGAAAATGTTTTTAAAAGCTGATCTTCGGATTGGCTTTTTTAATGCCAACCGATTAGGCTATGCGCATTCTGCTTTTTTGGATTTCTCATGTCTGACCTTCCTATTTCTCCCGCTTTGTATAACCGTGCGATGGCCGGCAATAAAGATGCTCAATTTGAATTGGCTGAAATTTACATGCAAAGTGAAAATGATGAGCATGTCGAACTTGCTGAAGAATGGGCATTGAAAGCTGCACAGCTGGGTCATATCGAAGCCATGTATTGGTTGGGCGAAGGCTATGCGGTCTATGCCAAAGACTTACTGGAAGAAGATCCTGAAGAATCTAAGACTTATTTCGAACATGCGCACCGTTGGTTAGAACAAGCTGCTAAGCATGATCACCCTGCTGCAATTTTAGAATTGGCCAATTTTTACCGCCGTGGTGATGTAGTGGAAAAAGACGTTGCTAAATCTATTGAGCTGGTTGAACAGTCTGCCAAACTCGGTGAAGTCCAAGCCATGCGTGATTTGGCTTTTATTTATGCCAATGGTTTAGGTATAGATGCTGACGAAGAAAAAGCAGATTACTGGAATGAAAAAGCCAATGTGGCTGAACAACCAGAAGCTTAAAACTTAAATAAAAAAGCCCATCCAATGATGGGCTTTTGCTTTTAGAGCGGTGTTTAGTTAACTGTGCTAATTTGCAAAATACTGATTCGCATCGACTGTTATTACTTGACTGCAAATGCCTTCAGCTCGACGCTGCTGTTCAAAAACCTTAGCTGGCATAGCATCGAAACTGTCAAAGAAACTAATCTCGGTTTCGTCAATGTCATACACTAAGGAATGATTACCTACACCTTCTAGAGTGTCGTAATACACAATCACAAATTGATTTTGCTCAAAAGCTTGCTGAATTTCGGCATAGCTAATGGCAGGTACTATTGGAAGTTTTAATTGTTCCGCTTCTGCATACTGACGCTTTTCACTATCCTGCAAATCAGGGTCTGGTGCGGTAGAAAACTCCACTTGAAAACCAAACTTTTTCAGTCCAAGCGCTAGACCAATGGTGGTTGTGCCATGCCCTGCTTCGTAGCCACAGACTTCTATCAGTTGTTGAATCTCGGCATCTATACCTAAATGCTGTAACAGCATCCAAACTGCATAAATCCCGCCATTGGCTTCAAGATCGGCTAATTCATCTGGGATTTGGACTGACATAGTGGAAACTCAAATTTTTTACATGTAGAGATGATAAACAAATTGGCTCATATTTTCCTGTGATAATTCATTGTTCACGGCTTGGTACATAGACAAAAATAATGTCCAAATCTTGTTTCGGTACAAAATTCTTTTCAATCATTTGAAATTGCGTTGCGCTCATTTTTTTCACTTTGCCTGCCCAGCAAAAAGACACCAACTCGTTAGCATCCCGCTCGAGGGTCAGCTTAAAATCTTGAATGGGTTTCGCCCAATTAGCACCTGTTTTTAAGATATAACCCAAGGCTTGAAATGGTGCATGCTGTGATTTGGCCTTTCTTAGACCTGCCTTAAAGTTCTGATCCATACAGTACGTTTGATTGTCGTCACTTGGATACAAAGCCACAGAGCCGCCTACCAGCGGTGCATATTGATGCTGTACGCGAGTAAACGCATTGGCTTTAAAGGTTTGCTTCCAGCTGTAAATCACTTGAGACGACCATGAAATGACTTCATTCGGATCTTTGGGCAATACCTTTTGCAACGCTGCATTTTTACAGTTTCTGAGCTTCACCTCGAAAGTTTCATATTCATAATCTTGGCGGCTCCACGGATTCAGCATGTCTTTTTCCGTAAATCCGCATTGCTTAAAGCTCTCGGTCATATCCACTAGTGCTTTATTTTCATCTTTATAAATAAAAGTACGCACATGCATTGCAGGCTGAATCGATTTTCCATTCACCTGTACTTTAAAACTTTTGAGCAATTTTTCAGTATCGGCAAAATCAGATTCAAAGAAATTTTCAACTATTGGTAGCGGAAACAAGACGGTTTCGGTCACATCTTTATTGCTCAGATTTTTAAACTGATAATCGACCTTTATCATTTTTTTACTTATAAATAGGTCTTCGCTAAACATTTGAATGTCTTTATTTTTGAGGTACTGCACCCCTCCCGTTGCGACATAGCCTGTTGAATCGTTGGCTATTAGTGCCATAGAAACCACCCCAAACCCGAACCCTAAAACCGCATCAAAAATTCTCATAAATTCGAATACCTAAATATTATTTATCGCATTTAAAATCATCTATTAAACTTAAACGAATACTCCTAATTTTCTCAGTTAGAAAATTAATTTGATAGACATGATAAAGAACATATGAAAAACCATTTTCAGGCAATACCTTGTTATTTAATTCTTTTTTGAAATATTCATCTTTGTAAAATTCTGATTTTTCTTGTCTTATCTGATTATAGAGTTTATTCCAAAACACTCCATCATAAGAATAAAACAACACAGAATTACCTTTCTGATGCCAAATTGGAATTGCGTGAGCTATACGATCTCTCAATTTTATTGCATCTGATATTGTTACAAGTTTTTTTGGAAGTTCCTCTTCATCAAAAATATTAAGAGTGATTAAAAACCTTTCTAATTTCTTATCTTTATTTTTGAATAATTCATTTAATGTTGTATTTATCCCTTTACTATTTGAAGATACATCTCTTTCAATTCCTAAACTTGTTTTAAACATTTTATCAACTGTAGAATCTAAAATATTATATTCCACAAGAAAGTCATACAATTTGATTTTTATTGTTTCTGGAACATCTTTTCCGCTAATAATTAAGCTTTCTAACTCCGTATGAGGCAATTCCCCTATTTCTTTTGGTAACTTTAGTTGCCTTTCAGCTATCTCATTATAACTAAATATTTCTTTTTTCCTTTTTTTCCAAAACCACATAGCACAAACCTAATTTTATTGCTTCGAATCTAATCAATTTATCATTGGAACAAAATCCATTTCCAAGTACAATAGCCCGCTAGTCGAGGGATGCTGCGACTTTTTCACAGGCACATAAATGTGAAATCGCTAGGCTCGACGATTCGGTTCAATACTCTATTGAATCAACAACGGCATCCGCGAACATAATGATCAATTGTTTTTATTAAGGAGATCGTGATGAACGCGGTTAATGCTTCATTTACAGATTATAAAGTTGCCGATATTTCCCTAGCAGACTACGGCCGTAAAGAAATCAAACTTGCTGAAGCAGAAATGCCAGCACTTATTGGCCTTCGTAAACGCTATGCAGCAGCTAAACCGCTTGCTGGCGCGAAAATCCTTGGCTGTATCCACATGACCATTCAAACTGCAGTTTTAATTGAAACTCTAGTTGAATTGGGCGCTGAAGTTCGTTGGACTTCTTGCAACATCTTCTCTACTCAAGATCACGCTGCTGCTGCAATTGCTGCTGCGGGTGTTCCTGTATTTGCTTGGAAAGGCGAAACAGAAGAAGAATACATGTGGTGTCTTGAACAGCAAATCAATGTAAACGGCACGCCTTGGGATGCCAACATGATTCTGGACGATGGCGGTGACTTAACAGCACTTGTTCACGAAAAATACCCAGAAGTGATTGCTAAAATTCACGGTATTACTGAAGAAACAACAACTGGTGTTCAACGTCTTTACGAAATGCACCGCGATGGCACTTTAAAAGTTCCAGCGATTAACGTAAACGACTCTGTAACTAAGTCTAAAAACGACAACAAATACGGTTGCCGTCACTCACTAAACGATGCAATCAAACGTGGTACAGATATGCTTTTATCTGGTCGTCGTGCGCTTGTAATCGGTTATGGAGACGTAGGTAAAGGTTCTGCTCAATCACTTCGTCAAGAAGGCATGATTGTACGTGTAACTGAAGTTGACCCAATCTGCGCAATGCAAGCATGCATGGACGGTTACGAAGTTGTAGCTCCGTACAAAAACGGCGTACAAACTGGTAAGAAAGAAGACATCAACCTTGACCTTCTTCAAAACACAGACTTGATCGTAACAACAACTGGTAACTACCACGTATGCGACGCAGCAATGCTTGATTCATTAAAAGCTGGTGCTGTGGTTTGTAACATCGGTCATTTCGACACTGAAATCGACACTAACTACTTACGTGGTTACAAGTGGGTTGAAGTTAAGCCACAAGTTCACCAAGTGTATCGTACAGAAAATGAAAACGATTACTTAATCCTTCTTTCAGAAGGTCGTTTGGTTAACCTTGGTAATGCAACAGGTCACCCTTCACGTATTATGGATGGTTCTTTTGCCAACCAAGTATTGGGTCAAATGCACTTGTTCGCTGAAAAATTTGCTGATCTTCCTGAAGATCAAAAACAAGCAGCAATTCGCGTAGAACTTATTCCTAAGAAATTAGACGAAGAAGTAGCTGCTGCGATGGTTGCTGGTTTTGGTGGTGTTTTGACAACTTTAACTCAACAACAAGCAGATTACCTTGGTGTTCAAGTTGAAGGTCCGTTCAAAGCTGAGGCTTATAAATATTAATTGCCCTTACCCCATCCCTCTCCCATAGGGAGAGGGTGACAGCTTCGTTAAATTACATTCAAGATTAAAATCATATCAATTTAACGAAGCTGGGTGTCTAACCCTGCATAATTCAGTAATGAATACTCCTCTCCCTTTGGGAGAGGTCAGGGAGAGGGTAAACAAACAGTATTTATAAAAAAGGATTTGAACATGTCAAAACAGATTCCTATTTCTTTTGAGTTCTTCCCGACCAAAACTGATGCTGGTGCGGAAAAACTTAAAGTTGTACACCAAGAACTTCAATTATTAAATCCTGAATTTTTCTCTGTAACATATGGCGCAGGCGGTTCTACCCGTGAACGCACTTTGTCTACATTGAACGATTTCAATGGTAAAGGCACGCCTGTTGCCCCTCACTTGTCTTGTATTGGCGACAGCAAAGAACGTATTGCAGAATTGCTCGATTTATATAAATCACAAGGCATTGATCGTATTGTGGCGCTTCGTGGTGACTTACCTTCTGGTCAAGTGGGTTTAGGCGAATTGCCTTATGCAACTGACCTTGTACGTTTCATTCGCGAACATACTGGTGACCATTTCAAAATTGAGGTTGCTGCTTACCCAGAAATGCATCCGCAAGCGGACAGCTTTGATCTAGACATCAAACGTTTCTGCGACAAAGCCAATGCAGGCGCGAATGCTGCACTCACCCAGTTCTTCTTTAATCCAGATGCATACTTCTACTTTGTAGAACGCATTCAAAAAGAAGGCGTGAACATTCCAGTAGCTCCAGGCATCATGCCAATTACCAATGCAAGCAATCTAATTCGCTTCGCTGATGGTACAGGTGCAGAAATCCCACGTTGGATTCGTAAGCAATTGGCAACATATGGTGATGACACTGCATCGATCAAAGCATTTGGTCATGAAGTGATTGTAAAACTTTGCGAACGCCTGATTGCTGGCGGCGCGCCAAGTCTGCATTTCTATACCATGAACACCACAGACCCTACACGTCAACTTGTACTAGACCTCGGTCTTGCATAAGCCATTTACACCAATTTGAGAGTAAAACTTTAATGCCACGTTTTTTTATTGAAGCTGATTTAACCGTTGCCACAACTGTTGAATTGACGGAGACAGTGTTTCATCACTGGGTAAAAGTTTTACGCGCTCAAGTTGGTGAAACCGCCACTTTGTTCAATGGACAAGGCGGTGAATATGCTGTGGAACTGGTTGAAGTTGCAAAAAAATCCGCCGCTGTAAATGTACTGTCTTTTAATCCTGCAAATCGCACGCCAAAATTTAAAGCCTTACTCGGTCAAGTGATGAGTAAGGGTGATCGTATGGATTATGCAATACAAAAAGCCGTTGAACTCGGTGTCGCTGAAATTCAATTGCTCACTTCTGACCGCTGTGAGATGCGTCTTAAATATGATCGTGATCAAAAGAAACTCGATCATTGGCAAAGCATTGCCATTGCAGCTTGTGAACAGTGTGGACTTAATATTATCCCCAAAATATTACCTCCACTTTCACTGGAAAAATGGTACGAGAGTCCACTTCCTCCGACAAAACTGGTTTTAGCACCCAATAAAGACGAAGTCGATGTATTAGAAAATGTCAATAATGAACTATGTTTACTGATTGGTCCAGAAGGTGGTTTAAGCGAAGCAGAAATTACCACTGCCAATGATCATGGCTTTGTAAATTGGTGTATTGGTGAACGTGTACTGCGTACTGAAACAGCACCAGTCGTTGCATTGTCAATTTTAAATTACAAGTTTATTTAAAATAAATTACTCTATAGTTCATCTGAAATTAGACATTTTGGAATCCTTTACATTGCTTTTTTTTTGTAACACAATTAATCTAAGTTAATAAAAAAGAATGAAGTGTTACTAAAACAAACAATTATCCTCAAAAACAACACTACTAGCATGCTGTTTTTGATTGACTTTAATTAAGGTATTTATATTCATGAAGTATGAACAAGATGAATATATTAAGCAGTACAATCATACTGCTCAAATTGCGAACACGCTTCGCCATAGCCGTTATTTTTTAGTCAGTATCCTGATTATTTGTTTATACATCTTCTCGATTTATCAAATTTTCTATAAAACTACGAGTTTATATTTCAATATTTGGTTTATTTTTACTGAAGTTTTTGTCAGTCTTTGCTGGCTCATCAGTACAGTTTATTTTAAACCAGAACAATACTCCTTAGACATTGCACATCGCTGGTTACAGTTCCAATGTTTTTCTGTAGGCACCCTTATTGCTAGTGGTATCTTTTTAATTTTCTATTATTTACCGTCGACAAATGAAAGTTTTGCACCTATTCAAGCGCTAACACTTTCGGCACTTTTATTAATTGTGTCTCAAACCTTTGGATTGACCTATTTAACGCAAAAGCTCAATTATTTTTGTCTGGCTTTCTTGCCATCAATTGTGCCCTACCTTGTTGCGCAGTTCTTCTTTTTAGATAGTTCCAACCACTTGTTTAGTCTGTCGATTAATTTTGGACTGATCGTAATTTTAATGTGTGCAATGACCTCTTATCGCATACACCGTCGCATTTCCACACTGTATGCAAAAAATAATTTATTGGTTGATAGTGCCAAACAACAAGTTAAATGGACCGATGAGCTGTGTCAGCAGCTACAAAATGAAGTCAATAAATCACGTGATATTGAATTACAACTGCAACTGGGCAACCAACTCCTCGAGCAAAAAGTAAAAGAACGCACCTTTGACATCGAAAAGATGAACAAAGATTTAGAAGATCAGCAAGAAAATCTTGTTCTTGCACATGAGATTGCCGGTCTACGTCCTTGGGACTGGAACGTTAAAGAACGCAAAATCATTTTCACCAACTACAAACAAGAAAAAACTATTCGTCATTCCAAAGAGCATCAGGAAAAATTACAGCATGTCATTCATCCCGATGATATTGCTCATTTTAAATCGACAATTACCCGCCATTTACGTGGATTTACTGATCGCTATGAAGCAACTTATCGCATTCAAAACAATCAAGGGAAATGGGGTTGGGTGCATGATATTGGACGTGTGATCCAACGTGATCCTATATCAAAAAAACCATTACGAATGGTGGGTATTCGTCGTGATATTCATCAAGAGCGGACTTCTCAAGAACGCCTAAAACTGGCAGCAAGTGTTTTACAGCAAGCGGCTGAAGGTATTTTCATTTTAAATGAAGAACTGTGCTATATCGACGTCAATCCTTTTTATGAGCAATTAACAGGTTTTAGTCACGAACAAATTATTGGTAAACATTTATTTGATATCACAGCGAATTACAAGTCTATTCAACGCAGTACCCATTACTCAATCATCAAACAAGTATTGAAAATTGGTGAATATGACGGTGAATTACATGAAAAATTCCTCTCTGGCAAAGAATTAACATTGTGGATGCATATTAATGCCATCACCGATGACCAAAATCGTGTCACCCATTATATCGGTATTGTTTCGGATTTAACTGAACGAAAACTCCAAGAACAGCGTCTGTCTTATTTAGAAAACTACGATACCTTAACGGATCTACCAAATCGTTTTTATTACAACTATCAACTTCATCAGTACTTAGTTTCACAACAGGATTCTATTAAAGCACTTGCCGTAATTCGTTTAAATATCGATAGATTCCGCCCTTTAAATGAATATCTCAGCAACAATGGCGGAGATGAATTATTACGTCAGGTTGCACAGCGTTTACGTTTAACCAATGCCGAAGCCTTATTCGTTGCACATTTAAATGGCGATGATTTTGCGATTGTGTATGAAATTTCACATATTCGACCTTCAGTACAAGAGCATTGTGAACGAATTAGTAAAGCCTTCAGTTTACCATTCAACATCTTTGGTCAAGACCATGTGATTACCCTATCGATGGGCGTTGCCTTCTACCCAGAGCATGGTCGCCAACTCGATTATTTGAATAACTGCGCTGAGCAAGCTTTAAGTGAAGCAAAAAATCTCGGTGGTAACGCTACTCGCTATTATTCCAATGAAAATACAGCTCTACTAGAACAGGGTATTTTCTTAGAACGTGACTTGCGTAAAGCCATTCAAAATAATGAATTGGTCGTGTATTACCAACCGAAAATTAATTTCCACAATAAAAATATTTATGGTTTTGAGGCACTTGTACGTTGGAATCATCCTGAAAAAGGTCTAATTCCGCCGGGTCTCTTCATTCCACTTGCAGAACAAACTAGTTTAATTTCCGATATTGGTCGTTTTGTATTACACCAGACAGCGAAGCAAATTCGTTTATGGAATAACTTGGGCTACAACAATATCTGCGTATCGGTGAACATCGTCGCGCAACAACTGCGTCGTGGTCAGTTACTCAATGACCTTGATGAAGCCATTGATGCCAATCAAATTGATGGCGCAAGTCTTGAACTTGAGATTACCGAATCTTCATTGGTTGAAAATTTAGATTCAGTCCGTGAACTTCTGAGTGAAATTAAGAAACGTAAAATCAATATTTCATTAGATGATTTCGGTACTGGTTATTCATCGCTGTCATATCTTGCTGACTTCCCAATTGATATCTTAAAAATTGACCGTAGTTTCGTCTCTAAAATTGGTGAAAATAAACAACAAGCCATTGTCCGTGCCATGATTGCTATGGGCAAAGCTATGGGCATGACAGTTGTGGCTGAAGGGATTGAAACTGAACAGCAAATGCAATATCTGCAAGATTTAGAATGTGACATCGCACAAGGCTACTTATTTTCAAAACCTTTGCCACAAGAACAAGCGACTGTATTTCTCGAAAATAATATTTCATCTTCATCTTATACCTATTTAATCTAAGTTCATTGGCTTGAGTTATAAGATAGTTGGAAATATGGCACTTTAGCGTATGGGCTAAGTGTCTAACTAATGTTATATTCATGCTGATAAAGCAGACTGAACTGCCTTTATTTTGGATAAACAAAACATAATCGAGATACAGATGGACGATCAATCTTTAAAACAGCAAGCTTTGTATTATCACGAATTTCCAACACCGGGGAAAATTAGCGTTACACCAAGCAAACAATTGGTCAACCAACACGATTTAGCACTTGCCTATTCACCTGGCGTTGCCGCACCTTGTTTAGAAATTGAACGCGACCCATCTACTGCTGCCCTTTACACAGCGCGCGGTAATCTTGTTGCAGTAGTCAGTAACGGTACAGCCGTACTTGGCTTAGGTAACATTGGCCCATTAGCGTCTAAACCTGTAATGGAAGGTAAAGGTGTACTGTTCAAAAAATTCGCTGGTGTCGATGTCTTTGACATTGAAATTGCTGAAAACGATCCAGACAAAATCGTAGATATCGTTGCAGCTTTAGAACCTACTTTTGGTGGTATCAACCTTGAAGACATCAAGGCCCCAGAGTGTTTCTACATCGAGCAAAAACTTCGTGAACGCATGAATATCCCTGTGTTCCATGATGACCAACACGGTACTTCAATCATCGTTGGTTCAGCACTTCTAAATGCTTTGCAATTGAACGGCAAAAAAATTGATGAAATTAAAATTGTCGCTTCAGGTGCAGGTGCTGCTGCCCTTTCATGTTTGAATCTACTTTGCGCATTAGGTGCAAAAAAAGAAAACATCATCGTAGCGGATTCACGCGGTCTATTGACAACTCAACGTCAAGGCTTGGACGAATCTAAAAAAGCGTATGTTCAAGACATCCAAGGCTCACAGCTTGCTGATGTCATGGAAGGCGCAGACATGTTCCTTGGTCTTTCAGCGGCAGGAATTTTAACCAAAGAAATGGTTAAAGTGATGGCAAAAGATCCAATTATCTTTGCCCTTGCAAACCCAGACCCAGAAATTTTGCCTGAACATGCACATGAAGCACGTCCTGATGTGATTATGGCAACAGGTCGTTCGGACTATCCGAACCAAGTAAACAATGCCCTTTGCTTCCCTTACATTTTCCGTGGTGCGCTTGATGTTGGTGCAACCACAATTAATGAAGAGATGAAAATCGCTTGTGTACATGCGATTGCACGTATGGCACATGTTGAAGCTGATGCAGCATCTTATGGTGAAAAATCTGCTTCATTTGGTCGTGACTACCTCATTCCACGTCCACTCGATCAGCGTTTAATTCTTGAAATTGCACCAGCAATTGCACAAGCCGCGATGGATTCTGGCGTAGCTACACGTCCAATCCAAGATTTCTCTGCTTACCGTCAACGTTTATCTGAATTCGTCTATAACTCAGCGTTTATGATGAAACCAATTTTTGCTCAAGCAAAAACAGATCCAAAACGTATTGCTTATGCGGAAGGTGAAGACTTACGTGTTCTACGTGCAGTGCAAATTGCAGTCGATGAAGGTTTAGCAAAACCAATCTTAGTTGGTCGCCCAGCTGTAATTGAAGCAAACATCAAAAAATTAGGTCTTCGTCTTGAAAATGGTGTGAACATCACAATCGTCGATCAAGAGAAAAATCCTGATTACGATAAGTTTGCAGATGATTACTACAGCATCATGCAGCGCAAAGGCGTTACACCTGAGTACGCACAACGTGAAGCACGTCGTCGTTCTACACTGATTGCCGCAATGTTGGTTCGTCATGGTTTAGCGGATGGTATGCTGTGTGGTACGTACTCAAGCTACGATATTCACTTAGACTTTGTCAGCAACGTGATTGGTTTGAAAGAAGGCCGTAATAATTACTTTACTTTAAATGCATTAATGCTTGAAGACCGTAACTTATTTATTGCCGATACCTATATCAACCGTAACCCAACAGCTGAACAGTTAGCAGAGATGACCATTTTAGCTGCTGAAGAAGTGCGCCGTTTCGGTATTACGCCGCGTGTTGCACTACTTTCTCACTCTAGCTTTGGTTCAGATCAAACTGACCCAAGCGCGCAAAAAATGCGTAAGGTTTACGACATTTTGTCAAAGATTGCACCAGAACTTGAAGTTGAAGGTGAGATGCATGGTGATGCTGCACTTGACGAAAATATCCGTCAGTTTGCTTACCCGAACTCTCGTTTCAAAGGTTCTGCAAACTTACTGATCATGCCAAACCTTGATGCAGCAAACATTTCATTCAACTTATTGAAATCTACATCTGGTAGTAATGTGACAATTGGTCCAATCTTACTTGGTGCAGCAAAACCAGTTCATATCTTAACCCCGACTGCAACAACACGTCGTTTGGTGAATATGACTGCATTAACAGTTGCTGAAATTCAGGAAAATGAAAAATTAGCGCTCTAATTTAGTTTCCCTGAACACACTTTGTGACTTGAGAAAACCTCTGTTCTGTAGCATGATTGCTATAAGAATAGAGGTTTTTTCATGCAAGTTTATTTAGTAGGCGGTGCAGTTCGAGATCACTTGCTCGGACACCCCTATCACGAAAAAGATTATGTCGTTGTCGGTGCAACGCCGGAACAATTACTTGCTCTAGGTTACCAGCCTGTGGGTAAAGATTTCCCTGTTTTCCTTCATCCTGAAACCAAAGACGAATATGCCCTTGCTCGTACAGAACGTAAGTCTGGACACGGCTACCACGGCTTTGAATTTCATACCGATATAAGTGTCACGCTCGAACAAGATTTAATTCGTCGAGATTTAACCATCAATGCGATAGCGATGGATGATGCAGGTAATGTCTATGACCCCTATGGCGGTCAACGTGATCTCGAACAGCGTGTCCTTCGTCATGTGTCTCATGCATTTGTGGAAGATCCACTCCGTGTACTGCGTATTGCACGTTTTGCTGCACGTTATAAAACACTTGGTTTTAAAGTTGCAGATGAAACCTTAGCGCTCATGCAAGAACTTGCTGAGTCGGGTGAACTTGAAGCATTGACACCTGAACGTGTTTGGAAAGAAACCTCTCGTGCCTTAATGGAAGATCATGCCGATGAGTATTTTGAAGTCCTACGTGCTTGCGGTGCTTTAAAAGTTTTATTTCCCGAAATTGATGCACTTTATGGCATTCCACAGCGTCCAGAATACCACCCCGAAATTGACTGTGGTATTCATACCATGATGTCTCTACAACAAGCCTGTCGTGCCAATTATTCACTTGATGTGCGCTTTGCAGTCTTGGTACATGACTTGGGCAAAGCGTTAACCCCAGTCGATGAATTACCACGCCATATTATGCATGAAGAACGTGGTGTCAAACCTGTGACTGAAGTTTGTGATCGTATGCGTGTACCCACCAATACCAAACAACTTGCGATTTCGGTGTGTAAAGAACATTTAAAATGTCATCAAGCGTTATCACTTAAACCCGGTACACTATGGCGCTTATTGCAACGTATGGATGTACTACGCCGCCCTGAACGCGTCGAAGCCTTTATACAAGCTTGCGAATGTGATTCTCGTGGTCGCTTAGGTCTTGAAGATCGTGAATATCCTCAGGCGCAGTATGTTTTGAATGCCATGCAAGTAGTACGCAATATTAAGGCGCAAGATTTACCACCTGAGATTCAAGGACCCGATATTGGTGAAATGCTGATTGAACGTCGTATTGATGCTTTAGCCGAGTTAAAGCAGAACTATATTGTCCAGACGGTATAATCTAAACATTCAATATTGTCCTCTAGCATATTTAACTAGAGGACAATATTTGGAGTGTAGAGCATTAATTAAAGTTTAATTTTTGCTGAAATTGCAGATCCAATACACAATGATTAAATGCCGCAAAGCGCTCCAGCTCTGTACTTAAAAGCTCAATAAAATAGGCTTTATTTTTTATAATTGCTTGCAGATGAAAGCTCAGTATTTCTAAAATCCCTTTCCCACGATGCGCCTTGCAATCGATTTTTCCCACTAATTCAGTACCATACAATATCGGTAAACAAAAATAACCATATTGCCGTTTTTCAGGTGCCACATAGCATTCCAAACGATAATCAAAATTAAATAAGGCCATTAGGCGGTCACGATGAATAACCAAATTATCAAATGGAGAAAGAATTCTGACGCTTTTTTCATGTACATTAAATTGATCTATTTTTTCTAAATCAACATAGAGCCATTCACCTGAATCTAACTGAACTAATTCAATCATTTTTGCATCAATTTGTTCATTTAGGATTGAACGCATTGCTATTTTTAATTCTGTACCCGATTTTAAATGCAGCAATTGTTTCCATGTAAATACGCCATGTGACCTTTTTACCGTTTCAAACAAGTAACGTGCATATTCTTCTACACTGGGCTCCGTCAAATCCAGTCCTAAAGGCAAGCAGTTTTCTGCAAGTGCATAAAATTTCTCAACACCTACACGCTTGCAGACCATCAAATCGCCTTGCATATAAAGTTGTTCAATAGACTTCCGCACAATGCTCGATTTCCACCAACCTTGTGCAGCCTTTTCATTTTTGTTCAGAAAATCGCGAGAGCACACCCGAACTTCGGATTTTGCTTGCGCCAATATCTCTTGCATAAGGTGTGAGTCACCTCGATTAAAATATTTACTTTCTCCACGTCTGACAGAATTCATCTGCCTCAGCGCATATCGATAGTCACGCATTGGGATATACGAAGCGGCATGAAACCAATACTCAAATATTTTTTGATCTGCCAATAAAGTATTTAAATGTTCTTTTTCATAGTTTTGAACACGATTCCAAAGTGTATGATGGTGCGCGCGCTCAACCACTGAAATCGTATCGATTTGCACATAACCTAAATGCTCAATCACATTCAAGCTATCGATCATTCCTCTTGACGGGACAGGATGAGGATGAAGCAATGAACTGTTAATCGCTAATTGTCTAAATTGAATATCCATATTGTGCTGTAATATTTTATTTATAATGTTGAATTACATCGATTTAACGTATTGAGAGTTGCCCCTAAACACAGCAACAAAGTGCATTTGGGGGCGAATAATTTACGATAGCGCTGCAGGAAAACTAATCACTTTTTCAAGTTTCATTTGCTCGGTTGCAATCATGAGTAACCGGTCAATCCCTAAGGCAATGCCCGAACATTCGGTCATATGCGGCAATGCTGCAAGCAGATATTCATCAATTGGCATGACATGTAAGCCCAATGATGCCCGCTCCGCATTATCTGCTGCAAATCGACTGCGCAATACCTCAGCATCAATCAGTTCATCATAGGCATTTGCTAGTTCTAAACCTTCAATGTATAGCTCAAAACGCGCCGCAACCAATTCACCATCATCATCCACGCGTGTTTTCGCTAAAGATGCCATTTCTGGTGGAAAGTCAGTTAAAAATACAGGTGTGTCAAAACCTAGACTTGGCTCCACAAAATGAGAAAATAATAAGTCGATATAACCCAATCGATCATCGCCTAAATCTAAACTCAAGCCCACACGACGACAGCAATCTTTCAAATCTTGCAGATTGGCTTGTAAGGGATTCAAATCAAGTCGATCCATAAAGGCATGTTTATAACTCAAAATGGTCGGTCTAAGCTCTCCAAAGCGCTGCTTTAAGGTCACATTGAGTAGATCTGTCACTTCAAACATCAAGTCTTTTAAGCTAAAACCGGGTCGATACCATTCCAACATGGTAAATTCGCTGTTGTGCTTACGCCCATGTTCATCATCTCGAAAGACTTTGCAGATTTGATAGATCGGACCACTACCACTTGCCAACAAACGTTTCATGGCAAATTCAGGCGAGGTCTGCAAGTAATGCGTCTGTTTTTGACCATTCACATGACGCTGTGCCTGCACCGAAGCCAAATGTACATCCGTCACACCTGCTTGCGATAAAACTGGTGTTTCAACTTCTAATACTTCACGATCTGCAAAAAAGTGCCGAATTTGTGCGTACATTTGTGCACGTGCACGAATGGCTTTTAAATCACATGTTGGCTGAAAGTTAATATCGCTCATGCCGCAGGGCCTCCATGTGCTGCCCATTCACGGCGTAGTGGATAGGTTTTACGCAAATAATCAAAGGCTTTCTGATCAACCTTTCCGTCCTTTAATGTTGCTCTTAAATTAGCATCATCACGGGCGATGTCATAAATTTCTGCTAGATGCAGTTTCAATACAGCCATTAATGGCTGACTGGCAAATAAGGCATCACAAACTGGTAGTTGCGTTTCAAAACGTTTTGTCGCGGTGTGATTGAATGTTTTGCAAAAAGCATCGTAGATCATTTGCGTACCCCGTGCTTTGCCTTCCAAGCTATAACCAGCAATATGCGGTGTTACGAGTGTGATTAACTTTAATAAGGCTTCTGATATTTCAGGCTCATGTTCAAATACATCTAAAACCACTTGGCGCTGTGTATTTTGAATATCCAACATTAAAGCAGCTTCTTTGACAACAGGCCCACGCGCTGAATTGATCAAAATTGCAGATGGTTTCATAGCTGTCAAAGCTTGTGAATCAATCAAATGATAAGTCGGATGTGCGCCAGTTTTAGTTAAAGGCACATGGCAACTGATTGCATCGGCTTGCGCAAGCAATTGTTCAAATTCTACTTTCACTATATGTTCACGTTGAACGAAAGGATCAAAACCAATGACATTCCAGCCTAAAAACCGCGCCATAGTCGCCAAACGCGAACCGACATTTCCTAGGCCGATAATACCAAGTGTAAATGTTGAATTAGCATCAATTAGTTCGGGTTTTAAATGCAATAGAGCCGTAATCACATATTCAGCTACAGCCTGTGCATTACAACCTGCAGCGTTCGACCATGCGATATCCTGTTGTTCCAGCGCTGAAATATCCAAATGGTCTGTGCCGATCGTTGCACTGCCAACAAATTTCAATGCGGTATTTTCAATTAGTGCGGAGTTCACTTTAGTGACGGAACGCACTAATAATGCCTCAGCATCAGCAACATCTGCATGCGTTAATGTCCGCCCTGCTGCATGTTGAATTTCTCCAAACTCAGCAAAAAAATAGTCGGTAAATGCGAGATTTTCATCTGCAACGATTTTCATAGTTCATCTCTTTATTCCACTGTGAACATGATAACGCGTTACATGTGACATGACTATTATTGAACGATTTAGATGAATAAGCCTGCACTGGGCTAAAGCGTAACTTTTATTGGCAATAATCGGCTAGTTGATCTTCAATTAAACTCAGTGCAGCTTGCCAAGCCGCCTGTATGATCGGCTCTGCCATCGGACTTTCAAATTGTTGAACGGTGTGTTCACACACTTGGGGATTCGGATAATGTAAATCACGACTCGAAAGCGCTTTCACTTGAATTTGACATGCGCGTTCTAAAAAATAAATCTCATGAAATGCACGTGCCACGCTATTTCCCGTCGCCAACAAACCATGATTACGTAAAATCATGCAGCGAAATTGCCCCATGTCTTGGACTAAACGCTCACGCTCATCCACTGAAAATGCAATTCCTTCATATTCATGGTAGGCAATGTTGTTATAAAACTTCAACGCATGTTGTGAAAGTGGTAATAAGCCTTGTGATTGGGCTGAAACTGCAACACCATCAGCCGTGTGTGTATGAATCACACAATTAATGTCTTCGCGTGCATGATGCAAAGCTGAATGAATCACAAATCCCGCCACATTCACCATTTTTCCCGCATCATAAGTTTCAATAATTTTTCCTTCATGATCGATTTTCACCAGATCTGAAGCTTTCATTTTATCAAATGTAATCCCATAACGATTGATCAGAAAATGCTGTGGTTCATGCGTCAAACGTAAACTGATATGCGTATCAATAAGATCCGTCATTTTATAATAGGCAATCAAGCGATAGAGAGCTGCGAGTTCACAGCGAGCCTGCCATTCCTGTTCATGCATGCCGTCTGGTCTAAGCATCATAAAAATCCTTTTTATAATCTTGGTTAAATTTATTTTTATTTACAGATCTTTTATAGCAAGTTGCAGCTGTGCTGTATATTCAGAAACATAAATGAAGAAAGTAGTAATAAAATTTACGGGCAATAAAAAACCCCAATTGTTAAATTGGGGTTTTTTGAATTTGGCGGAAGCGGTGAGATTCGAACTCACGGAGGACTCGCGCCCTCGTCGGTTTTCAAGACCGGTGCATTAAACCGCTCTGCCACGCTTCCATGGCCGCTATCATATAAATAAAAACTTTGAATGGCAAATATTTTTCCCTGTTTTTATTCAATTCACGCATCGTTCATACAAATTTTACGCAATTCTAAATATTAATTCGTGTTCCCACTCTCACATGCCAACATAACAGTTAAAATATTATCTATAAAAACTAGAACCAATTCACATTTTAAATTTTAATTTCGCTAAGAGATCAGATTCAAATTTTCTGCCAACATTCATATAGAGAATCTAAATATTTAATTAACTATATATTTTATTTAAATTTTTTAATTTTATTAAAAGAATATCCAGATGTATATACAAGTTAAAAAATTAAAAGTAAAATTGTATAATTAGTCTTAATTACCCGAGTGAACAATGGTTCAAATTAATCAAAATAATAAAAATGCTGATTTGACATTTGATGAAAATTCTCCGATCCCCATTTATATGCAAGTTAAACATTTAATTAACAACAATATTAGCAATGGGACCTGGACGGTAAACACAAAAATTCCTTCGGAAAGTGAGCTGGTCAAGTTACTTGGCTGTAGCCGAATGACTGTAAATCGAGCCCTAAGAGAATTAACAGCTGAAGGTGTTTTAGTTCGTGTACAAGGAATTGGTTCTTTTGTAGCCGAAGAAAAGCGTCATACTGCGCTTTTTGAAATTAATAATATTGCTGATGAAATAAAAGCGCGTAAACATAAACATCGCGCCCAAGTTCTAGTATTGGAAAGTTTAAAAGCCGATTTCACTCAAGCACAGACTATGCAAATACGTGAAGGCGAAACACTATTTCACTCCATTATTGTTCATTTTGAAAATGAAATTCCTGTGCAAATTGAAGAACGCTTGGTAAACGCAGCAATTATTCCAGATTATCTTGAGCAAGATTTTACTGAACTTACACCAAATGCTTATCTTATGTCACTTGCTCCAATGACTGAAGGTGAACATACCGTTAAAGCTATCTTAGCGTCAGCTCAAGAATGCAAATGGTTAAAAATCACTAAAACTGAACCTTGTTTATTTATTCAACGCCGAACTTGGGCGAAAAATAATGTTATTTCAAGTGCTCGATTGATCTATCCAGGTAGTCGTTATCAACTTGAAGGAAAATTCACTTCATGAAGATAAAAGTCTTCAACACTTCTGAATATTTGCGGATGCCTTGGAAAAATAAACAAGGTTATACATTACAACTGGCGTCTAGCCATTCCTCGCTGGAAAACTTTGATTGGCGTATATCCATTGCGGATGTAAATCAAAATAGCGCTTTTTCCAAATTTGACAATAAGTATAGATTAATTAGCTTATTAGAAGGTAAAGGATTTATTTTAGATAACCAGTTGACTCAAGATAAAGTCAATTTAAAGAAGAATGAAATTTATCATTTTTCAGGTGACGCATTCATTGCCTCTGAATTGATAGATGGTCCTATTCGTGACTTTAACCTGATCTATAATCCTACCCTATTCAATGCGACCATGAACTATCATTCAAAGGACTTGAATATTAGTGTAAAAGATAACTTAAAAATAATTTTTATTTTCAATGCAGACAAATCTGATTTGATAATTAAAGTAAATCTGACCGATTTTTGCTTAAAGGAATATGAACTATTAAAAGTTGAAACCGAAGATTTATCTCAGATTAATTTTCAAATTTCAGGAGATTACCTTTCGTATTACATTATTCAAATTCACTCGATGTATTAAGGATACAAAGTGCATAAATGAATGCACTTTGCTGAATCTATTTCAAAGCCTAAACAATTATTAGGTTTATCCAGGGAAAATCCCTCGCTCTTTTCTTGCAGTCAAAATCCGTTCACAAGCCAAAATATAAGCTGCTGTACGCAAGGTGCAATGGTTTAATGTAGCAGTGTTCCACACTTCATTCATTGCATTAACCATCAATGTATCCAGTTTTTGGTTAATTTCTTCTTCGGACCAAAAGAAACTTGAAATATCTTGAACCCACTCAAAATAACTCACAGTTATACCTCCAGCATTGCAAATCACATCAGGAACAATAGTTTTGCCACGCTCAATTAATATGTCATCTGCTTCTGGATAAGTTGGACCATTCGCTCCCTCTAAAATAATAGAAGCCGTAATTCTTTTAGCTCGATCTGATGTGATTTGACCTTCAAGTGCTGCTGGAATGACGATGTCAGTTTCTACATCCCAAAACTCTTCATTGCTCAATTCTGTAGAATACTGAAAGCCCGATACACCACCAAACTTTTTAATATATTCATTTAATTGAGGAATATCAATACCCTGATCATTAAAAATAGTTCCAGTATGATCTTGTATTGATACTATCTTAGCTTGTGACATATAAAAAAGTAATGCCGCTTCGCTACCAACATTGCCATAGCCTTGAATTGAAACTTTTGAATTTTTTAATTCCAACCCTATTTTTTTTGCTGCCTCTACACCACAGATATATACCCCACGACCTGTTGCTTTAATTCGGCCCAAAGATCCACCTAAATGTACAGGTTTACCTGTGACAACACCTGTAACCGTATACCCCTGACTTGATGAATACGTATCCATAATCCAGCCCATAACATGCTGATTGGTCCCAACATCTGGTGCAGGTATATCTTTTTGCGGGCCAATGATATGTCCAATTTCACTGGTATATCGCCGGGTAAGTCGTTCTAATTCTCTAGGAGATAAACTTGATGGATCTACACGTACCCCACCTTTTGCACCACCAAATGGCAAGTTTAATACTGCAGATTTAATCGTCATCCAGGCAGACAGCCCCATAACTTCATTTAAATCTACATCTGGATGAAAACGAATTCCTCCTTTACCCGGACCACGCGAAAGATTATGTTGCACACGAAATCCTTCAAAATGACGAATTGATCCATCATCCATCACAATCGGCACATCAACAATCAAAGCGCGTTTTGGTCGTTTTAGCGTGTTGATATAATCTTTTAGATGCTCCAAATAAGGTGCAACTCGATCAACTTGCGCTAAATATGTCTGCCAAGCACCTGAACTTCCATTTAAATAACTCAATTCATTCATTGAGTATGACTCCCTAAGATTTATTTCTTATTTAAAAATGTAGTTAAAAATGATGTAAGCTGCTAATTTCGCAGTATGTTGATCTATGTCATAACGTGGATTACATTCAGCAATATCCAGTAATCGAATTTTCCCAGATGAGTGGATAAAACTAAAAAGTTCATCGAAACACGCTACATCTATTCCCCTGACAGCAGGAGCGCTCACACCGGGTGCAATTGCAGCAGAAAAAACATCTAAATCGACTGTCACATATAAAATGTCTACTCGATCTATAAAATTCTTTATTGTGCTCAATACTTGTGAACTAGAAGGTTGTCTTAATTCGTTATCGTAAATGTATGTGCAATTTAATCGATCTGCAGTTGAAAATAACTCTTTGGTATTGGAATGTCGTGCTACGCCCAAGCACAAATAATTAAAGTTTTGATTAAATTCTTGACTCAGTTTTGCTGCTTGTAAAAACGGCGTGCCTGATGTTGCAACACTGTGATTACGCAAATCAAAATGTGCATCAAAATTTATAATCCCGATTGTTTTATGAGGTTCATTTTTTTGAACAAAATCAAAAAGACCTTTAAAACTGCCATAAGCAACTTCATGCCCTCCGCCTAAAACAATCGGCGCATGACCACTTTCTAGTAGATCGACTAACTCAGCAGATAAAAGTGTTTGTGCTTGTTCTAAATCGCCGTTGAGACAAAAAATATTACCTCGATCGTGCAAAGCAACTTCATGCACTATAGGCAAACTTGCCAATTGCTTTCGTATTAAATCAGGAGCTTCAGCCGCACCCACACGTCCAAAATTTCGATTAACCCCCTCATCTGAACAAAAGCCGACGAGTGTATAGGTGGGTACGACCATGTCAAAGCAATTGCTTTGATTCATAATTTGATGAATTCTTAATTGTGATGGATCACTGCCATCACATCTTCCAGTCCAAATAAAGTTGTTTTCCATAACTTATATGCTCGAATAAACTGTAATTTTAAAAAATGATTCGAAACTTTATTTCATTAGAATTTGCGCTCTTGGCCTTGATAGATCGTGCGTTTATCAAGATCACCGCCGAGCCAATAGGTAATTTCAGATGGATGTTGAATATCCCATGCTACAAAATCTGCAACTTTACCAACTTCAAGACTACCGTGAGTTTGACCGAGCCCTAATGCATGTGCAGCATGAATAGTTACACCTGCTAAAGCCTGTTCAGGATTCAGTTTAAATAATGTACTGCCCATATTCATGATTAAGCGAAGTGACAAAGCTGGTGAAGTTCCGGGATTTAAATCTGTAGATAAGGCAATTCGAACATTATGCTTTTGCAATGCTGCAATATTGGGGTGTTTGGTTTCTCTCAAAAAATAAAATGCACCTGGCAATAGCACAGCTACAGTGCCAGATTTAGCCATTGCTTCGGCATCACTTTCAGTCAAATATTCCAAATGATCTGCGGATAACGCTTTGTATTGTGCAGCTAATGTTGAGCCGTGCAATTCTGATAATTGTTCTGCATGAATTTTGACAGGAATATTTAGTTTCTGAGCTACCTGAAATACTTTTTCAACTTGAGCTGGTGAAAATGCCAAATGTTCACAAAATGCATCTACCGCATCAACCAATCCCTCAGATATCAGTTGAGGAAGTAAAGTCTCACAAATAAATTCTATATATGCATCACTATCATTCTTATATTGATTCGGTAAAGCATGTGCAGCTAAACATGTACTCTTAATAGTTACAGGCAAAATGGCTGAAATTTGCCGTATAACACGTAGCATTTTTCTTTCATTTTCTAAATCCAATCCATAACCAGACTTAATTTCTAATGTGGTCACGCCTTCTCTAAGCAAGTTACTTATGCGTTTGATCGCCAGTTCACGCAATTGAATTTCTGAAGTCTCACGTGTAGCTTTAACTGTACTTGCGATTCCGCCACCTTGTGCAGCAATCATCTCATAAGATACACCTTTCAACCGTTGCTCAAATTCGACACTACGATTACCGCCAAACACACTATGCGTATGACAATCTATTAAGCCCGGTGTGACCCAAAATCCATCTAAATCCACGTTGATGGCATTTAAATTTTTAGGTAAATCTGCAACTGATCCGATCCACTCAATTTTACCCAGATGAGTCACAATAGCAGCATCTTCAATGACTGAATATTGAGCATCTACCATTGTTGCAATGTGACAATTTTGCCAGACCGTTTTCATTCAAATCATCCTGATTTATAAAGATTAAAGATTAATTGAATTAAAAAGAGGTTATTCACTTGCATGAATAACCTCTTAATTTGTTCTTAAACCATAGGTAGATTTAAGTTTTGCTCTTTCGCACAATCAATCGCAATTTGATAACCTGCATCTGCATGACGCATTACACCAGTCGCCGGATCATTGGTGAGTACGCGCAAAATACGCTCATCTGCTTCTGCTGAACCATCACATACAATAACTACGCCTGAGTGTTGAGAGAAGCCCATACCCACACCACCACCATGATGTAATGATACCCATGTTGCACCACTAGCAGTATTTAACAGAGCATTCAGTAATGGCCAATCTGACACTGTATCTGAACCGTCCTGCATGGCTTCAGTTTCACGGTTAGGGCTAGCTACAGAGCCTGAATCTAAGTGATCTCGACCGATAACAATCGGTGCTTTTACCACACCTTGACGCACCATTTCGTTAAAAGCTAAACCAAGTTTTGCACGCTGACCTAAACCTACCCAACAAATACGTGCCGGTAAACCTTGGAAGCTAATACGCTCTTTAGCCATATCTAACCAATGGTGTAAATGATCATCATCAGGAATGAGTTCTTTCACTTTTTCATCAGTACGGTAAATATCTTCTGCATCGCCCGATAGCGCAACCCAGCGGAATGGACCAATACCACGACAGAATAATGGACGTACATAAGCGGGAACAAAGCCTGGGAAATCAAAAGCGTTTGCTACGCCTTCTTCTTTTGCCATTTGACGAATATTATTACCATAGTCAAATGTAGGGACACCTTGTTGTTGGAAAGCAAGCATGGCTTTTACATGTTCAGCCATAGATTGTTTAGCGGCTTTCACTACATCTGCAGGTTGTGATTTAGCTTTTTCACGGTATTCATCCCATGTCCAACCCACAGGTAAATATCCATTCAATGGATCGTGTGCACTTGTTTGGTCTGTAACCATGTCTGGACGAACACCACGGCGTACCATTTCAGGTAAAATTTCCGCAGCATTTCCGCAAAGTGCAATTGAAATTGCTTTACCTTCTGCCGTGTATTTTTCAATACGAGCCAAAGCATCGTCGAGATCAGTGGCTTGTTCGTCTACATAACGCGTACGTAAACGGAAATCAATACGTGACTGCTGGCATTCAATATTTAAAGAACATGCCCCAGCTAAAGTTGCCGCAAGTGGTTGAGCTCCACCCATACCACCCAGACCTGCTGTAACAACCCAACGGCCTTTTAGACTGCCATTATAATGCTGACGACCTGCTTCAACGAAGGTTTCAAAAGTTCCCTGTACAATGCCTTGACTACCAATATAAATCCAAGAACCAGCGGTCATTTGACCATACATCGCCAATCCTTTCGCATCTAATTCATTAAAGTGTTCCCAATTTGCCCAGTGAGGAACAATATTCGAATTGGCAATTAAAACACGAGGTGCATCTTTGTGCGTTTTAAACACACCGACTGGTTTACCTGATTGAACAAGCAATGTTTCATCATTTTCTAATTCTTTAAGTGTTTCAACAATTTTGTCAAAGCATTCCCAGTTTCGTGCGGCACGACCAATACCACCGTAGACCACTAATTCTTTTGGATTCTCAGCAACATCTGGGTCTAAATTGTTCATTAACATGCGTAAAGGTGCTTCCGTTAACCAACTTTTAGCATTGAGTTCTGTACCACGTGGCGCACGAATTTCGACATCACGAAACTTAGTAGCATTTGCTGAATTAGTCATTGAATCGACTCCTTTCTATTGACTATAAATAATTATCTTTAATGTATGTACTTGTATATACATTTATATACCAATCATTTTGCCTTATGCAATAGTTAATTTTAAAAATATTAAAAAATTAAACCTAAGATATTGTTTATATTATTTAAATTAAATTTAGAACAAAAAAAAAGAGGCAATATATGCCTCTTTAAATAACAATAGATGTATAGACTGAAATACTATTAACCCAATATAACTGCTCGTGAAATAATCAGTTTTTGAATCTCTGAAGTTCCCTCAAATATTCTTAAAATACGCGCATCCCTTACAAATCTCTCTAAAGGTAAGTCTCGGATAAAGCCATAACCTCCATGTAATTGCAAAGCGTTGTCCGTTATGAATGCACACGCTTCCGAAGCAAATAGTTTTGCTGTAGCTGACTCCAAACTATATCGTTCACGAAAATCGCGTGCATATGCAGCCTTTAACGTTAATAGCTCTGCGGCTTCATATTGCGTATACATTTCAGCAATTTTCCATTGGGTATTCTGATATGACGACAACGGTTTGCCACCAATCATGCGCTCTTTTACCCATAGTAGAGAATACTCGATTGCAGCTTGGCTAATACCTAACGCCATTGCAGCTACTTCTACACGACCACGATCTAATACTTCCATTGCGGTATTAAATCCGTTGCCCTCCAGCCCCATCAAAGCTGACTCTGGTACCCAACAGTCAAATGAAACCTCATAAATATGGCTGCCTTTAAGTCCCATGGTTTTTTCAGGATTTGAAAAACTAACCCCTTCTGTACCCTTCGGAATAATAAAAGCACTTATCCCTTTATGCTTTAATTCTTCATTGGTTTTGGCATATAGCACGATAAAATCAGCTTCTGCTGCATTGGTAATATAATGTTTGGTTCCTTTAATTTTCCATCCATTATTTTCTCTTTTAGCTTTTGTAAGCATTCCAGCTGGATTCGAACCTGCGGCAGGCTCTGTTAAACCAAATGCACCAAGTAAGGTTCCATCGGCACAACGTGGTAAATATTCTTGCTTTTGCGCTTCGGTAGCACCAATTAAAATTGAGTCTGTCGCAAGAAAATGAGCTGTTAACGTTGAGGCTGTAGAAGCACATCCTGCTGTCACTTGGGCTACGACATTACTCATTGCAATACTTGAAATACCTAAACCACCATATTCTTCAGGTAAATTGATGCCCATAAACCCTAAATCACCAAGTGCTTTTAGACTATCTACGCAAAAGTTTTCAGCCTCATCATATTTTTGCGCATTTTCCTTGAGTACATTACGAGATACATCTGTCGCAATATCAACAATGGCTTGTTCTGTTTCATTCATTGAAAAATTCATTTTCATCTCCTTATGATATTAATTGGTTCTATATTTATTGTTTGATACACCTAACTTAGGTGATGGCTGGGTAACGTGTGGTTTGACGCCATTGAAAAATACAGGTTGAGGAACTATTGGGATATCCGAACCCTCAACTGCAACAAATAGTTCACGCGCTTTCGACTGCTCACTATTCACTGAACTTTCTAAGTTCCACACTGGTGCCGCTGGAATACCTTGATTTAGCAATAGTTCACATGCATCATCAACAGAGTATTCACTAAGCCAATTTTCCATTTCTTGTTTAAGTTTCGACTCATTTTTTGTACGTAGTGGATCAGTTTTAAATAGTTCACTATTGATCAAATCGTCTCGTGACATTGCACTGCATAATTTTGCAAATAATTTATCATTCGCCACTGCAATGACCATTAATCCATCTTTGGCTTTATAAGTATCAAAAGGTGTCGATACAGGGTGTCGATTACCCACAATCGTAGGCGCTTTTTTATTGGCAAATAAATTTGCCAGTCCTGTCATTTGCATGCTGAGCATAACGTCAAACATCGCAACATCTATGTGTTGGGCCTGAGCGCCACGCTCTCTTGCAAATAACGCACTGCTAATTGCCCAAGCAGCATATGTACCCGCAAATATATCGCCAATAGATTCACCCACTCTAGTCGGTCCAGTTTCGGGGAAACCAGTCACACTCATTAATCCAGACATTGCTTGCACAGTAATATCGTAAGCCGGAAACTGTGATAAAGGTCCTTGTTGACCAAATCCGGAAATACTTGCGTAAATAATTTTAGGATTAATCGCTTTCGCAGTATCAAAATCAACTTTAAGACGTTTAGCTACGCCTGGTCTGTAGTTCTCAACAATTACATCGCTTTGAGCAACGAGTTCATAAAAAATTTGTAAATCATTTTCATTTTTTAGATCAAGTTCTAAGCTGTCTTTACCTCGATTAATCAAATCAAAGTAAACACTCTCCCCATTTTTGAAAGGACCAAGATGACGACTATCATCACCATGCATTGGTGTCTCGACTTTTAGGACATGCGCACCAATATCCCCAAGTAGTGCTGTACAGTGTGGACCAGCCAATACTCGACTCAAATCCAAAATTTTGATACCCGCAAGTGGCGGGTTAAAACTATTAGGCATTATTTCTTCCTTAAATCTTATGACATAAATACATATATATACTTGTATATACAATTAAATTATTAATGTAAACTCATTTTTCTAAAAAAAACATAACACCTTGTTTAACGTAGATTTATTTTTTAAAAATATTTTTAAACATTTTATCTTTTAATAAAACATAAAGTTCTTAAATTTTTATTTATATTATTTTTCAATACTTTATTTTTATTTTTATATTATTGTAGTTTTAACTATTGCTTTTGGTTTTTTGCTCAGGTTATTTTATAAACAAGTTAATTGTATATACATGTTTACTCATGTTTAACAACTTATTGCTTGAAAAATGCTAGTCCATATCACATAAATATATTAGTTACTCGTTATCATTTTTTGTGAATTGTATTAGATCACTGAGATTGGTCACTAAATAAGACCGCGGGATAAATCTCTACGACGAAAGGAAATTCGTATGACGCAAAATGTAGAAACGGAAAAACAACAAGGCAATAACTTTATTGAAAACCGTTCAATTGATTTTATTCCTGAAAATGAAAGGCATGGCAGCGTTTTTAGCCAATTTACATTATGGTTTGGTGCAAATCTTCAAATTACAGCTATCGTCACGGGTGCTTTAGCTGTTGTGCTTGGGGGAGATGTATTTTGGTCCATTATTGGATTAATTATCGGCCAAGCTTTTGGTGCAACGATTATGGCCTTACATGCGGCCCAAGGCCCTAAATTAGGCTTACCTCAAATGATTTCAAGCCGAGTTCAGTTTGGAGTATATGGGGCATGTATACCCATTATTCTGGTCTGTTTAATGTATATCGGTTTCACAGCCACAGGAACTGTTCTTTCTGGGCAAGCCATTGCCAAACTGTTGAACACCAGCAATCTTGTCGGTATTTTGATTTTCGCTGCAATTATTATCGTGTTGGCTACCGTCGGTTATAAGGTTATTCACTGGATCGGTAAACTTGCCAGTGTGTTAGGCATTATTACATTCATCATTATTTTTGCAAAAATCATGTTAATGGCTGACATCGCCAACCTATTTACTGTTAAACACTTCAACTGGTCTTCTTTTTTATTAGCAATTTCACTTTCTGCATCATGGCAAATTGCTTTCGGGCCATATGTTGCCGATTATTCTAGATATTTACCAAGTTCAACCTCTTCTTCCAAAGTTTTTTGGGCTGTTGCTGCAGGTTCGTTTATTGGTTCACAAATTTCGATGACACTAGGTGTATTTATTGCTCAAATTGCTCAAGGTAATTTTGTTGGAAATGAAGTTGCTTATGTGATTGGCTTAGGCAGTGTTGGCACGATAGCAGCAATTTTATACTTTTGTATTGCCTTTGGAAAACTTACAATTTCTACTTTAAATTCATATGGTTGCTTTATGTGCATTGCAACTATTTATAGTAGTTTTAAAGGCACACTAAACATCACTAAAACGCAAAGACTTCTTGCCGTTATCGGAATTGTGGCTGTTTCTACAATTATCGCTATTTTAGGTGAACATTCTTTTCTTAGTGCATTCAAATCATTTATTTTATTTCTTTTAACGTTCTTCATTCCTTGGAGCGCAATCAACCTTATTGATTATTATTTTATTTCGCATGAGAAATGCGATATTAAGGACCTTTCTGACCCTGATGGAAAGTACGGTCGCTGGAATATGGTCGGAATTGGTTGCTATGTTGCAGGTATTGTTTTCCAACTTCCTTTCATTGACTCAAAACTCTATACGGGAAGTATTGCGAAAATGCTAGGTAATGTAGATCTATCATGGATAGCAGGTCTTATTTTCACCGCAATTCTTTATTTTATCTGCGTTAAATTATTTCCAAAACAAGTGAAAATTTCACAGCCACAAACGTCAAATACTATCTCAAATAATTAATTTTACATTTCACACGGCCATTTCATTTGAAATGGCCTTTTTACGCGCAATGGATTGTTTACTATGAAATTAATGAAAATTACCCTGATATCATTCGGTGTCATGGTGTCCCAAACTCATGCCTCTAATTTTGAATTTGGTGACAAAGAAACGACAGCGGGTTCAATTAAATTATCGGGATTTTTACGTGCAAAAATTCAAGATAAAGATTACTCAAAAAATGACCATAGCTTAAAATTTGATACTGCTAAAATTAACCTCGATTATGAAAATCAGTTGATCAAAGGACATATGGAATATCGCTGTTATCAGTTCGATAAAATCTGTGATTTTTCGACATTAGTAGATGGTTGGCTTAGTTATGATTTCAATGAAAAATATGAAATTAAAGTCGGGGTACAAAGCCTTCCATTTGGTCCTTCACGATTTTGGGAGAGTAATTATTTCGGTGGTATTAATACCCAAGTTGGTATTGAAGACATTCATAATTTAGGTGTCAATTATCAATTTAAACCAAGTCAATCTACAAGCATAGAATTAGCTTACTTTCCAAAAGATGGTGGTAAATATCATGGATCAAATGGCGAAGCTGCACGATACACGGCTAATCTAATTAAATCTAATCAAGCTGAACATACAAATCTGCAAGAAAAAGATATGTGGGTATCACGGATTAACCAAGAAGTTGACCTATTTAATTCTGATCATCTTAAAACGTCATTTGGTGGGTCATATTGGTATTCTACAATTGAAAATAAAAATTTAAATCTCGATGGAAATCGTAAAGCATGGAGTTTATTTAGCCAAGTTAGCTACGATGATTTGAAGCTTATGATTACAGCTGGCAAAAACGACATTAACTCTAAAGATACGGTTTATCCAAATCAATCAACCTATGGTTCTTTTGATGATAAATATATGGTCGCAAATGAAGGTAATTTTTATACTATAGACTTAAGCTATACCTTCAAAGATGTGTATAAAGGTCTAAATATATTGCCGTATGCGATGTATAGCACCTATTCTAAAGGATATAGTGATGCCAATAATTCAACTCGAAGCGTAATTGGTTCATCTTTCGATTATAAAAATTTCAGTTTCGTTAGTGAATATATCATTGGAAAAAATGATCCTTTAGTTGGTGGAGGTTTCGATTCTCTTGCTGAAGGATCTGCAAACAAAAACAATAGATTATTAAATTTGTCTATATTGTATTTTTTTTAAACGATTCAATATTTTATAATCGGGCATAATTCATCAATTTTTTTAATTCTTACTGAGTAAAATAACGAGTTAGCTTATACATTTTATTTGGAATTAAATTTATTTAGGCTGTAAAGCTTTCATTTTAAAAATTGAACGAATAGTTATAACGTAAAAAAAAGAAGTAAGACATGATCTTACTGCTTTTTTTTAGTCATAACTTGGGCTTTGTTGCACAAAGATTTAAAAAGTTGAACTCCCTTAAGCAACTCAAATTTAAGTGTCAACTTGGGTATGTGGGCGACCTAGCTCCGTAAACTTATTTAAGACGGCCACACCTGCATGAACATCATTGACTTGGCTGTCAAAATTCCTTGAGCAAAGCTTATCGCTTAGTAACTTAATACAGTGCATCTTGGTCTCAGCCAAGCCTCGGCGACGATAGCCTGACCCTTTTCTCCATTGTGTTCTGCCTAAATGTTTAACTGTTCGAAGTAATTCATTCCTCTCCTGAGAATGTGCATTTGTATCTTTCCAAGATCTTGCATTTTTTCTGGGAGGAATCACTGCATGTGCTTGTCGATCTGCAATGGCTTGACGGCATTTTCCACTCACCTTCACCTAGAAACTTCAAACCAGTAGAATCCACGAGTAGATGCAATTCATTGCTACTTTTTTGATAGCTAATTGCAATATCAATATGCTTTTGTCTTCAACAAAGAGTCGTGTAATCTGGCACTACCCAATCTCATCCGCAAAGCTTAATCAGACTTTGGACAAAGCCGGTGACCATTCGCAAAGATAATTTAAATAGGGACTTAATCATTAAACAACATTAGATGGCTACGTCAGAATAAGTTTGATTTCGTCCCTATTTGCCTTGTTGGTGAGCATACCATTGAGTCGTAGGATCAAACCAAGTCGAGACATTTCCTCAATTTATTAATGCTCGATTATAATCGGACCAATTCGTTGTGAGGTAGATCTTAGGTATACGCTTCTTTATATGAAAATTATATCGCTAAAGAAGGCTTTAAGAATAGGTTTATGCAACAAAGCCTATTAGGATTATAAATTAACCCTGACGATTGCTGAATAGCCAAAATTATTTGTTGTATTTCTACATCATTAAATACATAACTCATCTTATTTTTTCCTTTGTTATAAATTGATCTGCAAAATAAATTGAATTGTTTAAAATTGGTTTGATATCAATGAAAACATACGTCCCAAATAAAAGGGTTATCGCACCATACTCTCGATGTAAGCGATAATTTCTTGTGGCTTGCGCTAGGCAAACCATTTCTTCATTCGGTATAGAAATATTTATTATGGTTTGAATGGGCGTTTCTTTATTTTTAGGTAAGTTATACCAAACAAGGTCTTGACATTGAAAACTATAATCTTTTCCAAATCCATCATAATTTTCATAAACAAATGTTATATCTGCTCTAATACGTCCATATTAAAAAAACTATTTTTTATATCTATATCTTTAAATACAACCTTTATCTCTGGATATTTTATCAAAGGTAAAATAATATATTTTCCAGTTGTATACTCTGATTTAAACAATCGCGCCCATCCATCACGGTATCTATATAATTTTCCTTTATACAATGCACCTTATTCTCTTAATGAAATACTAAGAATTAATGAATTTTTATGTGGAGGTAGTTTTTCTTGGAGAACGCGGACTGCCTAAAGCTCCACCATCCTGTAAATCAAAATCTTGAAACTGCTCTTTTACACTTATTATTTTTTTATTTTTATTATCCCATGAAAAAGCCTTAGTAAGTCCATTAATCACAAACTCATCATTTTTATTTAGTGTAAATCCAAAATAGTTAATCAAATTTTCATACGGCTTATTTCTTGCATCTTTTTCAAAATTAGGTTGCTCTTTTTCAATAAAATTTATAAATTTAAATAAATAAATAAATAAATAAATAAATAAAAATAATATCCGGATTCCGTTTTTAAATAGCCATCTTTTGGGAAAAAATTAAATTTCCTAAAGAATTCTTCTGCGTCTTTCCTTTTCTCTAAATTAGTTTTTCTATTTAACTCTAAATATTCCAATCTTTTTTTCAAGTGATTTAGAAATAAAAAAAAAGGTTCCTGATGTAAAGCTTATAAATGCAATTATTATCAATTTCCTCATTATGTCACCCAATTTTAAGTAACTATATAGGTCTTACTTTTTCAATATCACTAAACAATGAAAAAGTCTGATTTACATAGTTCACTACACCAGTTATTTGTTCCATGTAGTTCATCAACTCTGTCGTTCTCTCTGCTTTAATCAATTTTACTGTGCGTGTTGGATCAAACCCATCAAACTGGCAATAAAATAAAGGTTTCCCCTGTTTTAGAATGAGATTTTTTGATGTGTCATGCCATTCTAATGCCCACATCAATGGTCTAGGCCAAATGTGAATCGGAAAACGTCCACGAAAGATTGTGCCAAGTAAAGGTTTCTTACGGTAATGTCTGAAAGCATCGAGCTAAGTGATGTATACCACCTCATCCGCAATAAAACAATAAGGTAGTTTGAGCTCTAGGATTGGAACACTTAGGATTCACCATTCGTTCTCATTTACAAGTTTAGCAGTTCACGCAACTTATTGGCACGTACTGGGCAAGCATCACCCAATATCTTCGCAAAATCAGGCTTACATGTTATATCTCGATCAAATCTTAAATGAAAATCAAATGGACACTTAATTACAAAATAAAGATTTTCAAGCTGAACAACGGCTGCCTGACTTTGCATATTTTTGCTGCGATTAAGAATCGCATACGATAAGGTGGATCAAATAAAATTGAACCCTTATCAACTGTTAGCCCCCTAACTTAAAAGCGTCCTGTTTCTGTAATCTGTTTATTATAAAATTTATTTGTAATGCTTGAATAATTTTTCCTTTTCTATTTCATTAAATTTATAGCTCATCTTATTTTTTCCTTAACCACAAATTGATCAATAAAAATTATTGATTCTTCAAGAAGATTTTTCAGATTATTAAAATCATCTGTATTAATAGATAAACTTATTTTTCCATAACTTATATAAAGTCCATCATTAATACTACCATTAGATGCTGTACACCGTTTATTTATGGGTGATTTAATATTTAAAAATTGTTTTAGAGGCAATTTTTCTACTTGTGGAAGGGTCCAAATCATTTGATTACATTCAAAATGTGTAATTCACACCAAAATTATTTATATTTTCAAAAACAAAAGTTCTTCTTGGTTGGAGAGTATCTGTATTAATAAATCCATTTTCAAATTCTTTATCTTTTAATTCTACATTAATAGTAGGGTAATTAATTAATGGCTGAAGAATAAATTTTCCTCTTTCTTCTACTCCATCACTAGACAACTCCCCCCATGTCAAATTTCTTGTTTTTGTTAAATCTTCAGGTTTTTTTACTGAACTTAAATCAAATGAAACCCCAATCCTATTCAATAATATCTTATGATTTTTAAGTGTTTTTGTAAAGTTAATAGCATCATACTTTAAAAAATCACTTTCATTAATTAGGTTTTTTTCAAATACTTCAGTTACATTTTTAAATCCCTCTCCTTTTTTCCAATATAAATTCTTTCCAAAACTGATCAAAACACATTCATCTTTCTCACCTAGCTTAAATGAAAAATATCGATAAAATACTTGATATGGATTTTTTTTGCTTCATTCTCAAAGTTAGGTTCTTTTTCTTTTATAAAATTTATGAATTTAAATAATAGCCTGAATCTGTTTTTAAATATCAATCTTTTGGAAAATTGTTGCATTGATTAAAAAAATGGTTAATTTTATTTTTTTCTATTAATAAGATAATTCTTTTTTTTCGTTTCTTTCAGCTGCTTTTCAACTGATGATTGAGCTAAAAAATAGAGCAAGATTGTAGCTAAAATTATAATTATTAGTTCTATTTTCATGAATAATTCTCATTTTATTTTAATCATTTATTAGGTCTAATTTTTTTAAATTCATCAAATAATGAAAATTTATGTTTCACATAATAAAATCATAAAAAATGTAAATCAAGCCGTTTTACTTCTACTTCATCACCATACCACCAAACCGCCTTATCTTTGACTTGAAATGACATTTCTTCATCAATACCATAAAATTCTTTTGGAAATGGGCTACCATCCTCAAATCTACTGAATGTTACATTATTAACGAAAAGATCAAATGCCTGATGAAGGCATTGCGGGCATATAGGTAAGGAACGTAGAAAGCGCTTCAATTTATTTTGATAATATTCCCGATAAATAGGTCCACTATTTGGAATATTTGAATGATCTTCATTTAAAATAGGGTCATTCCGTCCTGTAATCCATACAATAGTATGGCAATTTGCACACTGTGCACCCAATGGTTCCGCTCTTTCATATTCGTTAATTCTGTATTGCAACCCATGTTGTTGATACCTTTTTAAATAATAAGGTATCACCGCAATCTCACTAGCTGCTACTTGATGTAAAACTCTCACTCCACTACTCCTTGTTTTTAAAATTTGTTTTCCAGCGCTGTTTTTTATTTTAGTTGGATCTTAGTAATCACCAAACAACGCTACTGCGCAGTTATTAGTTGAATAAGTATTATAAATAATGGGGCTGTACTACATTAGCACCTAAGCTTCTTAACTTTTTAAAATGTCAATTAAAAAGCTATATAGATATCTTTATATAGTGAAAGCCTTCCTATCCTAACAATTCCTGATACATTTCAACAAAACCTAAATTTAAGGCAGGCTAAAATAGTGGCATAAAAAAAGCCCCTGTATCACTACAGGGGCTTTTTGAATTTGGCGGAAGCGGTGAGATTCGAACTCACGGAGGACTCGCGCCCTCGTCGGTTTTCAAGACCGGTGCATTAAACCGCTCTGCCACGCTTCCATGGGCGCCATCATATAAATAAAATTCAATAATGGCAAATTATTTTGTGAAATTAAGTTTCAATTGAACAAAATAAAAGCAAAATATTATTTTTCCGATGATTGCGGCAAATCATAACGAATTGAATTGATATACCAAGATTTTTTACCCAATGGCGTCACGACTTCAACTTCATCATCCACTTGCTTGGAAAGTAATGCTCGAGCCATTGGTGAATCAATCGAAATATGCTGTGGATGATGATCATAAATTTCATCCACGCCAACGATTCTCAAAGTCTTCGCATCCCCTTCATCATTTTCAATTTCTACCCATGCGCCAAAATACACTTTGCCATCTTGCTCTGGTGAATAATCAATAATTCTAAGCTCTTCAAGCCGTTTCCCCAAATAGCGTACGCGTCGATCAATCTTGCGTAAGATTTGTTTATTGTATTGGTAATCCGCGTTCTCCGAACGATCGCCAAGACTCGCGGCCCAGTTCACTTTTTTGGTAATTTCAGGTCGTTCTTCATGCCATAAATGTTTTAATTCGGCGACCAATAAATCATGTCCACCACGGGTGATTAAGTTTGATTTCATGATGATTTTGAGGCTAATTCGATGACGTTTTGCCTACAATAAAAGCCTATTTTGTCCCCGATTTCTACACAGACAAAGTATATAAAATTTATTTCCAAACAAAATCATATATTTATGTTACATATTTTAATATTTTTTCGTACAAAATTTGACAAGCATTTTTTTGCTCTTTATTATGCGCACATCTTTTAAGATTGTTTAATTTTTATCCAGCGTAGATTTTTCTACATATTTCCCTGTCAAACCCTAGTCATTTTTGAATGACGTCATGACTGCCCAACCCTTATTGAATTTATCAAACTTGAGAAAGTCTGAGGCATGTTTGCCTTTGCATTTTTTGGGCATAAATTACTTGTAGCGGAGACAACATGCACAGTAGTTCAACTTCTGGGTCGAGGCTTTGCCTTAACTCTTTTAACACTCTCCCATTTAAAGCCCTTGCACTTTGTACTGTTCTGATTCCATTTCACAGTATCAATGCAAGCAAAACTACACAGCAATATGAAGCTGTGGTCAACAGCAGTAAACTCACTGTTGTATCCGTTGCCAATCCAGACATCGTCTTTCAGGATGGTAACTACTTACACGGTTTTGGTTATGATTTAGCACGTAACTATGCCGAAAGTTTAAATGTCCAACTCGACTTTAAAACGGTAAATGACAACGCGACTGCATTAAAAATGGTCGCTAAAGGTCAAGCCAATATGGCAATGACCACTGCAAGTTTAAACAGTATTGAAGCTAAAAAACTCACCGTTTTTTCTGCAAGCTGTGGTGATACCGTTTCTTTGTCAAAAAATGGTCTAAACAGTAATTTAAACTGGGTGTTCAAACACGCCGATGATCCACTCAGCCAAACGGCAAGTGGCTTTGTCTGTCGTGCCAAACAAAGTGGTGCTATCGGTCAGCTCGCTTCATTCTATAATCGTAATGTGGTGAAACAAGATTCGTGGAATACGATTCAGCGTGATTTAACTAACCGACTGCCGATTTATAAAGCAAGCTTTAAACGTACTGCACAGCAATATGATATCGACTGGCATTTACTTGCAGCCATTGGTTATCAAGAATCATATTTAAAGCCCGACTCAGTTTCACCGACAGGTGTACGCGGCATTATGATGTTGACTAACAGTACTGCAAAAGCCATGGGCGTAAGTAACCGTACCAATGCCACACAAAGCATTCAAGGCGGTGCAAAATACTATGACCAGATGTTGAATCGATATAACCACATCCCTGCCCCAGATCGTAATTGGTATGGATTAGTTGCATATAACATGGGACCGGGTGCAGTATCTCAGATTCAAAAGCAGATTAAGGCGCAAGGTAAAAACCCAGACAAATGGGTCAACTTGTATGCTTATTTAGATCGTAACAAAGCCAGCAATGGACGTTACCGTCAAGCGGTACAATATGTAACACGTATTCGTGCCTATTTAGAGCATATTAAAACTACGCCGCAATTGGTGAATATCTAATTCATTCAATCGTACAGCGCTTATTAAATGGCTTAGGTTTTATAACTTAAGCACAAAAAAAGCTTACCTTCGGGTAAGCTTTTTTTTATTCAGAAGACTTAAGCTGTTTGCTCAAGCACTTTCTTGAATAAATCTTTTTGTTCAGTACTTGGCTTAGCCGTTTGTAATGCCATCAATTGTGACATATCACCTTGCACTTTGATTTTGCCTGTCATAAATGCTTGCATCGCAGCAGCCATATCAAATTCAAGGAACACTTTACGTAAAGTTTCAGCATCCATATTCAATGTGGTTTTCGCATTTGAAGACAAACCTTTTTTAATTGCACCGCCATCTAATGACAATTCAGTATTGCCTGCTGCATCTGCAACAACAAGGTTAATCGCAAGATTTGCGAGTGCAGGTGGTAAATTTAGGTCACCAGCTTGAGCTGTCAAACTTTCTACAGTAGAAAACCAATCATCAGTTAAAAAAGCAGGCATGATCTTTCCTCAATTTATTTTGTTCGTTTGTGTTGCCGTTCCAGACAACATCAGTGCAAGCTAATCTTGCTTGTCGCTTGTTATAGCATGATCAATTGTGAAAAGGCTAAAGTTTTTTGTACGCACCGTTCAATATTTATCTAGATGATTACTCAATTAAAATATTATATAAAAAAAGGCATTCCATAGAATGCCTTTTGAGTGAAGAGCTTTTAAGCTTAATCTGCTGCAAAACCTAAGTTCACCATATTAATACGTTTACTTTCTGGCTCACCATCTTCAGTTGAACAACTTTCGCTATTTTTAAAGTCAAATTCGCGTTGCTCATCCAATGCTTCAAAATCGAATAAGTCACGGTCCGCCAATTGAGATGGAGACACATTCTGTAATGCACCAAAAATACTGTGTAAGCGTTTTGGAAATTCTTTGTCCCAACCACGTAGCATGTCGTTTAACATTGCACGTTGTAAGTTTTCCTGTGAACCACATAGGTTACATGGAATGATTGGGAACTTACGCATTTCTGCATATTTGATAATGTCTTTCTCTTCCACATAAGCCAATGGACGAATCAAGATATTCTTTTTGTCCGAAGACAACAATTTTGGTGGCATCGCTTTTAAGCTACCGCCATGGAACAAGTTTAAGAAAAAAGTTGCCAAAATATCGTCACGGTGATGACCGAGCGCTACTTTGGTTGCACCAATTTCTTGAGCAAAACCATATAAAGAACCACGACGTAAACGTGAACACACTGCGCAGTAGGTTTTCCCTTCTGGGGTTAAACGTTTCGTAATGCTGTAGGTATCTTTTTCTAAGATGTAATACGGGATTTTATTTTCTTCTAAATAACGTGGTAACACGTCTTCAGGGAAACCCGGTTGCTTTTGGTCAAGGTTGACCGCGACCACATCAAAATTGATCGGTGCAATGCGTTTAAACTGCAACAAAATATCCAGCAAAGTATAACTGTCTTTACCACCTGAAATACACACCATCACTTTGTCGCCCTCTTCGATCATTTTAAAATCACGAATAGCATGACCGACCTGACGGCGTAGTTTTTTCAATAGACGATAGTACGCAGAGCTAGTTGGTAGTTCTGGTTTGAAATTAAATCCTTGCTCGGACTCAACAGGCGAGAACATAGACGAGTTAAACCTAAAAAAAAATACCGCGCAATTTTAGCTGATTCGCAGCCTTCTCGCATCAAAAGAATGTAATTTAACTAAAAAGTAAAATTACGGTCATCATCACGTAATCACAGCCCCATTATTTTATACGGTCGAGTTCATTTTTTAAGCGAAACGCTTATCTTTTGGACTTTTCCACAGTTGTCCACAAAAGCTGTGGATAACTTTGTGGATTCTAAAAGGCTTGACAGGGTCTGCTGCCCTTATTTTAAGGCTTCTATTTAAATTGATCATTTTTTGATCAATTTATTATTTGTTAATTATCAATGGTTTAAATGTGTCAAGTTATGCTCGTTAAAAAAAAATAAATATTTTTTTTGATTATTGAATCATCAAAATGACTTGATTTTTACAAAGTAAAGAAGAAATCAGGGCTTGAAGCCTTTTCATCTGATTTTTTTTTGCTAAACTCTCTTTAACTGTTTGGGGACAGAATTTTTTCTTATTAATAAAATGAAAAACAATATTTGGACTTTGGGGCTTTATATTCTTGGAAGTGCAGCTGCATGTTTAGCTGTACCGTCGAGTTTTGCCGGTCAAACCATCTACCAACTTCGTGAAAGTAATGGCACGACATTATTGACCAATAAGCAAGGTCGCTATAGCAATTTAAAGGTTGAGAAAAAAACCTATTATCCCGACAGTAATATTCATAGCTATAGTAACTGGGGTTCAAATGAAGCCTCTGTGTTACCAAGTTATAGCCGTAATAAAAATGCCTTCGACACTATTATTAAGCAGGCTGCTGCACAACATGGTGTGTCTGAAGGCCTGATTAAAGCTGTCATGCATACCGAATCAGGTTTTAATACCAATGCTCGCTCTCCGGTCGGCGCACAAGGCTTAATGCAACTTATGCCTGCTACGGCCCGCCGCTTTAATGTTTCAAATGCTTATGATCCGCACCAAAACATTATGGCAGGAGCACGTTATTTATCCTGGTTGCTCAAACGCTTTAATGGTAATACCTCTTTAGCACTTGCCGGCTACAATGCTGGTGAAGGCAATGTGCAGAAATATGGTGGCATTCCTCCATTTCGTGAAACACAGGATTATGTACGTCGCGTCACCAGTCGTTATAGCAATCTCTATTCCGGTAGTTTAAGTGTTGCATCATCTAATAATTCTGCTGACTCATCCAGTGGGCGAATCATTGCTAGCTCTGACAATTATCATACTGCTGTGCCTACCTCTACAAAATCACAGCGTCAGATTATTCAAAGTTCTAACGGCAGCTTTACCGATGCACCTGCTGGCTCTTTTGCCACAGCAAACGCCACGGCTTCAGCCCATATTTATTTGAATGAATAATTTCACTCAATATGTAAATCTGTATCTGAAATATTAATTTTTCCTTGAAATTTTAAAACTTTCACCTCATATTGACTCTAATGATTTTCATTTATAAATCAGATCATTTTTTTATAATAAGAGGATTTCCCCAATGATGCGGATTGGTTTGTTCTTGCTAACCAACCTCGCGGTACTGGTTGTAGCTGGCATAATTTTGTCACTCTTCGGTGTCGGTAGTTACCATGGTGCAGGCGGCTTAAATCTAGGCAACTTGCTCGTAATCTGTTTTGTGTTCGGTATGGTGGGTTCAATGATCTCACTGTTCATGTCGAAATGGATGGCGAAGAAAACCACGGGTACAGAGCTGATTGACCCTAATGCACCACGTAACCAAGCAGAAGCATGGTTACTCAACGAAGTTGCGCAACTGGCACAACGTTCTGGTATTAACATGCCAGAAGTGGGTATTTTCCCATCGTACCAGTCAAATGCATTTGCAACAGGCTGGAACAAAAATGATGCTTTAGTGGCCGTTTCTACAGGCTTACTCGAGCGTATGAATAAAGATGAACTTCGTGCGGTACTTGCGCATGAAATCGGTCACGTTGCCAATGGCGACATGGTCACGCTTGCACTCGTTCAAGGTGTAGTCAACGCCTTTGTCATGTTCTTTGCACGTGTTGCAGGTGACTTTATTGACCGTAATGTCTTTGGTCGTGAAGATGGCGAAGCACCCGGTATCGCATATTTTGTGATTACCATTGTCTTAGATATCGTATTTGGTATCGCAGCGTCTGCCATTGTGATGTGGTTCTCGCGTTACCGTGAATATCGTGCCGATGAAGCAGGTGCACGTTTAGCCGGTAAACAAGCAATGATTAACGCACTATTACGTTTGCAAGCAGAATCTGAAATGCCAGATCAAATGCCAAAAGAGATGAAAGCATTTGCAATTGCGGAAGGTAAAGAACAAGGTTTCAGCTTGGCTGCTTTGTTCCAAACTCACCCAACAATTGAACAACGTGTAGCTGCGCTACAACAATTAGATTGCCCTTAATTTGCAACTAAATCGTTATATCGAAAAAGCCTCCTAAATGGAGGCTTTTTTGATCTGTACTGCTGAATATTTTACGCAAATTCAGATTTTATCTATTTTCACTGACCTGTATGCAACGCAATAGGCTACCGTTGATATCAATGATACAAAATTGGGAGATTTCCTCAAAATGCTGTATCTCGGTGATTCGAGCTGTAGGCCAATCCTGCCAATTCATCGTTGACCAATACTGATAATAGCGATGCAGATCTTGCACTCGAATACAGGCGCTATGCCATGAATCTTTAGGGTTCAAACTGGGATGATGAAAAAACTCCAACTGCATGCTCTGGCCTAAGCACATGATCATCCATTCAGAAGATTGATACTGTACACTGAACCCTAAATACTGGTAAAACTGCGCGGTTTCTGAAAAATCTATGGCAGGTAAGTTGGCAGTGATTTGCCCATCAAATTGCATACTTTTATCCTGCTGACATAGATTGATACCATTCCCAGACCAGTGTTCCCCCCATCCAAATGGCAAAAATAAAGATAATCAGGAAAATAAGTCCTAAAATATCAGGGAGATGAATCCAAATCCAAGCCACGACTGGATTACGCCACACTGCGGATTGCTGTTGTTTCTGCTCTAATTTTTCATGCAGAAACGGATGTACCACATGTTCATCAGTATGTATTTGGTATTCATCACGGATATGTGTATGCACGACATCTAGCGCCTTTCGGCTTGGACGGATAAACACATCAAAAATCGTACCAACAACAGGAACAAAACCAACCACAGCATCCATGACAGCCAGTTTCATCACACCATTGAGTTTGGATTGTGGGACACCAATTTGCTTGGCTTTATAAATGGCATAACACGTCAGTACGAAGCCTGCGATATCACCTGCCACAGGAATGGTACTGAGTGCTGCATCCGCACCAACCCCTTGTCGGGTAAATGGGATACGCACTACGGAGTCCATCATATTGGCAAATTTTGCAAGGTCACGCTCAAGACGTATGACTTCTTGTTTCGACATTTTTTGTTTTATTGGTTCAGCCATATTTTATCCAAGAGATATCTCGTAAATCACTGAGATTAAAACATATTAAAACGCTTCGATCTGTAGCAATATGCTAAGAATTAGAGATGCAATATCTGAGAAGCAATCATCAGATAAACTACTACTCCTGTTGCATCACAAATTGAGGTCACTAAAGGCGCTGAAGCACTGGCAGGATCAAGTTTTAATTTATTTAAAATAAAGGGCAAACTCATGCCAATTAAGCACCCCATTAAGACAATACCTAGCATACTCAAGGCTAAAACCAATGCCACCATAGCATCGCCACGGAAATAACCTAATATTGACACTGCAACGGCCATGGTTCCCCCTAGGCAAAGTGCCACCAAACTTTCCCGCCCCATTAATTTAAGCCAATCTTGCGCAGTCACATCACCAATCGCCATAGCCCGTACCATCAGGGTCGCAGATTGTGAACCTGCATTCCCACCGCTACCGACCAATAAAGGTAAGAAAAATACCAATACAATATGTGTGGAAATAATGTCCTCATAATAGGAAATGCCCAGTCCTGACAATAAGCTACCAAAGACTAAAACTACCAACCAAAACACCCGCTTTTGGTAGAGTCTTAATATTGGCGCATTTTTCAAACTCATGCCCGCTTCGGTTTGTACCGCACTGGCTTTTAAAAAGTCTTCGGTGGTTTCGGCTTGTACAACATCCATTGCATCATCATAGGTGACAATGCCCTTCAATGTACCCACATCATCAACAATAGGTAGTGCGATGAAATCATATTCACTGAGTTTTCTGGCAATACTTTCCTGATCTTCATTGACATCACCCACGACCAAATCTTGCGTCATGACTTGCTGAATGGTTGCATCCAATGGTGCTTGCAACATTTGTCTAAGAGAAATGACACCGATCAATTTTTGCATTTGATTAGTGATATAAATCAAATACAAGGTTTCACGGTCATGTGGTTGTAGACGTAAAGCATCAAGCGCTTGTTGCATGGTGAGTTCTGGTGCCAAGTTCACATAATCCGAACTCATAATGGCACCTGCAGACTCCTCTGCATAAGCAGCTAAGTGAGTTAAATGCTGCTGTGTATCATGATCAAGTTGTGGATAGAGTAAAGTTTGTTCTGACTGACTCAGGCTTTTATACAAGTCAGTTGCATCATCTGAATGCATATCTTGCAACAGCTCTATTTGCTGCTGCTTTGGAAAATACTCAATGAGTTCTTTTTGAAGTTGAAAGGGATAAAATTCAAAGACCAAACCCTGATGTTCTAAACGACTGAGTAATTCAACTTGCTGAGGAATCGTCAGTTGCTGAATCAAATGCGCTTGATTTGCGTAGTTTAAATGCTGAATAAGTGCGATAGCCTCATCAACATGCTGGTCTTGTAATTTTAAACTGATTGCAGTTTTCAAATGTTCTAAATCAGCCATATCACCCACGCTTATTACTTGTTATTTGTATTTCATAATTCATCTGCCATCTTGGCTGATTTTAAGGGTATTTTCAAACTATGTGCTCAAGCGCATTACACCCCATTCACTTTACCAAGGCCCGCGCAAAAAAGACCCTCACTTGGAGGGTCTTTCATTGTAAATTTGAGCAAGATGAACTCGGTATCGTTATTCTGTTTTAGCTTGTGATTTAAAAATAGAGCGAATCATCACATACATAAACGGAATAAAGATCAGCACCAAAACCGTACCAAAGATTACGCCGCCCAACACACTGACCCCAATTTCTTGACGACTGGCAGCACCTGCACCAAAGGCAACCACGAGTGGAATTACCCCGGCACCGAAGGCCAATGAGGTCATTAAAATTGGACGTAAGCGAAGTGCTGCCCCTTCCATAGCCGCATCAATAATTGACTTGCCTTTCTCTTGTGCCAAGGCTGCTAATTCGACAATCAAAATCGCATTCTTACATGACAAACCAATCGTGGTCAGCAAAGCAATTTGGAAATATATGTCATTTGGAAAACCAGTCAAATAACTGAAAATAATGTTCCCGCCAATGCCTAATGGAATCGCACTCATTACCGCAGTAGGAATACTCCAGCTTTCATACAATGCAGCCAAACACAGAAAAATAAAACCTATCGATACGAGGTAGAGCCAAATCGCTTGATTGCTGGATTTTTGCTCTTCAAATGACAAGCCACTCCATGCCACATCCACACCCGGCACCTGTGATACCAATGATTTAACATCGCGCATCGCCTGTCCAGTACTGACATTTTTAGCGGTATCAGCTTCCATTTGGAGTGCGGTATAGCCCATGAAACGGTTAACAACTTCTGGACCACCACTCCAACCAATGGTGGCAAAGTTACTAAAAGGAATCATTTCATTTTGGTCATTACGCACATGCCAATACGCCAAATCTTCAGGTTTAGAACGGAATTCAGCATCCCCTTGCATCATGACACGCTTAATGCGACCACGATCAATGAAGTCATTGATATAACTGCCGCCCCATGCACTTCCTAAAGTGCTATTGATTGCGTTTTGATTCAGTCCCATTGCCATGGCTTGCTTTTGATTAATATCAACTTTAAGTTCTGCTTTATCTGGGTTAGAGCGTTTATCGAGATTTTCAAAACTACTATATTGTGATGACTTCTCTTTTAAGACTTTAAATTGCTCATCTAAATAGCTGCGCCCTTCACCATTCATATCCCGTAGCCAAAACTCGAGACCATCGGTTTGCCCTAAACCATTGACAGATGAAGGCATGCTGACATTGATTTGTGCATTATTCATGCTCTTAAAATGCTTCAAGGCACGTTCACGTATCGCTTGTGCAGAATTTTCTTTGCCTTTGCGCTCATCCCAATGTTTGAGTGCAATAAAGCCTTGTCCTAAATTCTGACCTCTGCCTGAAAAATTACGACCATAGCGCAGCATCACCAAATCAACATTGTCTTTTTCTTCAGTCAAGAAGTATTGTCGAACCTGCTCACCAACTTCACGGCTTTTCGACATCGGTGCGCCTTCTTGCAATTTCAACTGCACACTTAAAATACCCTGATCTTCACTCGGAATAAAACTCGTTGGCAATGCGCGGTAGAACAATGCAAAAACCATGATTAACCCAGCAAACAGCAGCAAAGTCCATAAACGATGATGCACCGTCATTTGGGTTAATTTCAGATAGTGGTGTTTTAAACGATCAAGTTTGGCATTAAACCAATTGGCCCATTTTGCAGGCTGTGGATTAGGTTTTAAAATTAAGGCACATAAGGCAGGCGTTAATATCAATGCAACCATTAGTGACAAGCCCATGGCTGCCACTAAAGTAATGGAAAATTGGCGGTAAATCACACCAGTCGATCCACCAAAGAAAGCCATTGGAATAAACACCGCAGTTAAGACCAAGGTAATACCGACCAATGCTCCACTGATCTCTTGCATGGAATCAATCGCAGCTTGTTTGGCTGTGAGTTTTTGCTCATGCATCAAACGTTCGACGTTTTCAACCACCACGATGGCATCGTCAACCAATAAACCAATCGCCAAAACCAAAGCAAACAAGGTCAATGTATTAATGGTCATGCCTAAGGCATATAAAATGGCTAAAGTTCCTAGAATCACCACAGGGACTGTAATTGCAGGAATTAAGGTGGCCCGCCAGTTTTGCAAGAAAATAAACATGACCAAGACAACTAGAAGTACCGCCTCAAACAGCGTTTTCACAACTTCTTTAATGGATTCTTGGACAAATGGGGTGTTATCTCGGGGATAAACAATTTTATAGCCCGCAGGTAATTGTTTCGATAACAGTTCAACTTCTTGCTTAATCAGCGCTGAAGTGGCTAAAGCATTTGCACCTGATGCCAAGGAAATCCCCATCCCAGATGATGGATATCCATTGATGGTGTTTACCCCAGAATAATTTTCAGCCCCGAGTTCAATCCTCGCTACATCTTTTAAATAGACAAAACTGCCATCTCGAGTTGATTTCACAATAATGTTTTGAAATTCTTCAACCGTTTTTAAGCGAGAACCAGACGTGACTTTGGCATTTAGATACTGATCTTTAACCACAGGTAAATCGCCCACTGCGCCTGCTGCAACTTGGGTATTTTGTGATTCAATTGCGCTACGAATATCGCTTGGCATTAAGCTATATTGTTTAAGTTTTAATGGATTCAGCCAAATACGCATGGCAAATTGTGAACCAAAGACATCGACTTCACCAATCCCCTCAATCCGCGCAATGTCTTGTTCTAGATGCGTCATCATATAGTCGCCAAGTTCAATATTTGAACTTTTGCCTGTTTCATCATACAGACCGATGACCATGTGGGTATCGCCAAGAGACTTAAAGACATTAACACCTTGACGCTGTACATCTTCAGGTAAACGATTGATTACACCATTAATGGCATTTTGAACTTGTACCTGTGCTGTATCAGGGTCAGTACCATTTTCAAAACTGATACTGATTCGGCTACGTCCAGAAGAATCACTACTCGAACTAAAATACAGCAAATGATCAATACCCTTAATTTGCTGTTCGAGCACTTGCGTAACACTTTCTTCTACTGTCTCCGCAGATGCGCCACTGTAACTTGCGCTTACGGTAATCCTCGGAGGTGCAATATCCGGATAACGTTCAACAGGTAAATTTAAGACCGCAAAAAGACCGACCGCCATCACAATAATGGCCAGTACGCCTGCAAAAATAGGTCGATGAATAAAAAACTTAGACAGCATCAGTCCGTGTCACTTATCAGTTAAATAAATTAAAAAAATGATATCTCGTAGAGATCAAAAAATCATTTTTTGATGATTGATCACAATATCGATGAACACAAGCCCATACTACATAAAAACGCTCGATCTCCATAAATATGGAGAAAATATGTAGGCTTTTTTCTTGGCATTATTTTAGTAAATTTATGTGACAAAACGGATTCTGTCATTAATTTTTAGTGACACAAATGCAGTGTATGCCGTGCTACTCAGACATTTAAATAACAAGTATCGAGGCAAACATACACAAACAATGAGTACAAGACATTTTAAATGAAAGTACAAACAAAGCTTTCCACAAAAATAAAAAATTGGGTCATCATCATTGTGCCGTCATGGCCCGCTTTCGACTCACAGGCATTGTGCTAACAGGTTGTAATTCAGATGATGATCACATTCAAATAAGTTAACCGCCGACTCTACCAGATAGCATTTTTATCATTATTGGGCACCCTGGTGCGAGTGCATTAAGACCTGAACACACCTTGGCATCGTACCCAAAAACGATGGATGATGGTGCTGACTTTATTGAGCCCGACCTCGTCCCAACCAAAGATTGCTATTTAGTTGCGTGATATGAAAGCGAAATTAGTGCTACATCTAACATCAGCACTTTAACGCAATTCGCTAACCGCAAAACCACAAAGAAAATTGATGGAATTGAATATACAGATCGGTTTACCGAAGACTTTAACTTAAATAAACTCACCTAAAATGTGAAAACACAAGAACGCATTCCAAGAAGAGCTTAAAGCACGCTTAAATTATTCAACTATTAGATAATCCAACTGCCATTCCCAACGATCTATAAGCACAACCAGAACCCAAAACTTTTGCCAGTTTAGCGACTGCTGAAGGTCTAAAAAATGTAGCAAGTTATGCAGATGGTTTGGGTCCAAGCAAAACTTATATTTTTTCTAACACGAAGTTTAAGTAGACCAATTTCGTTCAAGACGCACATGCAGCAGGGTTAAAGTCCACCCTTATACGCTACGTCCTGAAAATGGCTTTTTACCCAATTATTTAAAATGTACATCAGTCTCAACCGAACGTTGTGATAGTGGTGCAATTCAAGAATTTCAAATTTTTTATAAAACTTGTGTAAATGACATCTTTGCGGATGATCCCTCACTTGCGAGAAGTACGTTGGATCAAATCAAAAAACCATAAATTCAACTTCATAAAAAAGACGCCAAGGCGTCTTTTTTAGCGAACATAATTTCATTTTCGATTATAGCGGTTGTGCTAAATATTCTGCGGTGGTGGGAACTTTTGCAGGTACTGAAAGAGGATTTTGAGCATTGTTTGGTGCCGAAATTGTTGGCGTTGAATGTATTGTCTGGGCTGGATCAACACTCACATTTGAAACTTCTGCTACCACAGATGTCGAAGTCGATGTTGTAGCATTGGTTAAAGTCGGCACAACTGAAGTTGCTGAAACAACGCCTACATTTTGTGCAATATTCGTTGCTACTGTTCCAACTGGTGTTGGTAGAGCTGGAGCAACTGGTACTACAACGCTTGATGGAGCAGCTGTGGTGGTTGGGGTGTTGTTTAATGGCTCACTTACTGGCTTAACAACTTGCTCAATAACAGATGCAGCCATCGTCATTGGAACTGAAACTATTACAGGTGTTTGAACTGGAGCAGTTACAGGAGTTTGTATCGCTGTTGCTGGTTGAACAACATTGATAGCAGGCGTAATAGCGATTACTGGAGTATGAGATGTCACTGTAGCGGTTGCTAAAACGGGTACAACTGGGGCTTGAGCGACTGCTGGAATAACGCTTGGCGCCAAGTTGATTGGATTCCAACGGAAGTGTCCCTCACTCATTTCACTAATTTTGCCAATACCAGGGAATGCCAAATGAGCAAATGCAACAAAACTTTGTTCCTGAGCAAAGCGTTTGAAAATTGCGATGCGTGTTTCACTCGCTTGAATTGGATCAACATCAAAATCAACAGAAAGCTTTGGCTGTTCAAATTGCAAATGATGTGAATGTACGACATCCCCTAAAATTGCAAAACTTTTGCCTTGTGATTTGATGAGATATGAATAATGACCTGGCGTGTGCCCTACACTTGCAAGAACTTCAATACCATTAATGACCGAACCCTGACTAAACGTCTTAAAACTTCTTAAAGTTTGATAAGGTGCAACAGCGGCTTTAATTTTATTCACGGTATCGAGAAAGCCTTGGCGTTTTTCTTCTGGCAAGCTTGTGACAGTTGTATCACCTAACCAATAGGCATTTTCAAGTTCATTCACATACACCGTTGCATTTGGAAAAACTGCTTTCCCGTCTTTACTCATTCCACATGCATGATCAGGATGTAAATGGGTTAAGAATACTGTGCGTATACGATTTAACTTATAGCCTGCAGCTTCAATATTCTGTGCAATCGAGCCTAAATTAGCACCAAAACAGCTTGCAGCACCACTGTCAATTAAGCTAATTCCACCTTGACCATCATCAATTAAATACGCATTTACACTAGTTTGAATACCTTTAGTTTGGTCTACAGATAGCTGAGTAAATAAAGCACTACGCTCTTCTGGACTTATATTTTTACTAAATAAAGATGGGCTTAGCTCAAGCGATCCATCTCGAAGTGCCACAACTTTATATTGCCCTACTTGAAAATCAAAATAACCAAGAGGTTGAGCAGCATTGATTTTAACTTCCGTCTGAACACTTACAGGTTCTGCAAATAATAAATGGCTAGAGAAAATACCTGCCGCAAATACGGCAAAACTTATATTTTTCATGGTCGACCTATATGACTCTTATTCTGTAACAGCAATGAAGCGAGTACTTCAAATAACTAAAATGTGAAACCTTCGCATTGTGCCTGAAATCCATCCAAATTTTAAGCACAAATACAAATATACCAAGTGTGAATTAGAATGCGTCAGCTATTACTAGTCTCAATGATCATTTAAGGATGAATTTTAAATAAACTCGGACTGTGCAAGAAAACTTTAAGGTAGCCATGCTATATTTTCGCCAGTTTTTAAATCTATACGTCTGTACAGTGTTATGAGTGATATTTCCCCATTTAAAGGTAAATCTGGAATTAAACGAATTCTAAATGCTACTCAATATTCGATTGCAGGTTTTAAATCTGCATTTGTAAATGAAGCTGCATTTCGACAAATTGTATTAATTAATGTGGTGTTGATTCCTACCAGTTTTTTCCTCAATGTCACTGCATTTGAGCAAGCGCTCATGGTTGCGGTGTGTTTACTTGCGTTAATTGTGGAATTATTTAATTCCGCAATTGAAGCAGTGGTCGATCGTATTTCACTAGAACGTCATGAACTTTCAAAAAATGCCAAAGATATGGGCAGCGCAGCACAATTTGTTTCGCTGAGTATTATTTTCTTTGTTTGGCTCATTATTTTAGTGCGTTAACTTGATTTAATAGTTTTAATTCCCCTTCACTTTAAATCTTCACAAATTTTAAAAGCATCAATATTGATGCATTTTTTATTGCCTAAATTTTCCCATAAAAAAACCCAGCTTTCGCTGGGTTTTTCGAATCAGTTCAGTGCTTAGTGAGCAGCAAATTGGTTCATTGTGTTTTTAGCATCATCATGCGCTTTAAGAGCGTTGTCACCAGAGAAGATTTCTTTGTGATCATCACCGATGTCAGAACCAGCCATTGCTTGGTGTTTAACACAAGAGATTGTACCGCGGATCTCTTTACGTTGAACGCCAGCTACATAAGCAAGCATACCTTGGTCGCCGAAGTAACCTTGAGCAAGCTCGTGAGTAGAAAGCGCAGCTGTGTGGTAAGTCGGAAGTGTAATCAAGTGATGGAACACGCCCGCTTCACGAGAAGCATCTGCTTGGAATGTACGTACTTTTTCGTCAGCATCAGCAGCTAATTCAGTTGCATCGTACTCAGCGCTCATTAGTTTAGCGCGGTCGTAAGCAGAAACGTCTTTACCTTCAGCAACCCAACGGTCGTAAGACTGTTGACGGAAGTTTAAAGTCCAGTTGAAAGATGGAGAGTTGTTATAAACAAGCTTCGCATTTGGAACTGTTTCTTTAACACGGTTAACCATGTGAGCGATTTCTTCTACGTTTGGAGTCGCAGTTTCGATCCAAAGAAGGTCAGCGCCGTTTTGAAGGCTAGATACACAGTCAAGTACAACACGGTCAATTTGAGTGTCTGGACGGAATTGGTACAAGCCAGAAGCAAGACGTTTTGGACGGTGAAGTTTACCATCACGTTTGATTAGGATTTCGTCTTCTTGAGCATCAGCGATGTCAATTTCAACTGTGTCTAAGAAACCGATGTATTGAGAAGCGATGTCGCCTGGCTCTTTAACCACTGGGATTTTTTGAGTCAAGTCAGCGCCTTCAGAGTCAGTACGCGCAACGATGATACCGTCGTCAAGACCCATTTCTAAGAATGCATAACGAAGTGCATGGATTTTAGAGATGAAATCTTCGTGTGGAACTGTAACTTTACCAGCTTGGTGACCACATTGTTTAGCATCAGATACTTGGTTTTCGATTTGTAGTGCACAAGCACCAGCTTCAATCATTTTCTTAGCAAGTAAGTAAGTCGCTTCTTCGTTACCGAAACCAGCGTCGATGTCAGCAATAATTGGCACAACGTGAGTTTGGAAACCGTCGATTTGAGCAGTGATTTCAGCTGCTTTAGCAGTATCACCAGCTTCGTTTGCTTTTTTAAGCGCACGGAACAAATCGTTTAATTCTTTCGCATCAGCTTGGCGAAGGAAAGTGTAAATTTCTTCGATCAATGCAGGTACTGAAGTTTTTTCGTGCATAGATTGGTCAGGAAGTGGACCGAATTCTGAACGAAGTGCAGCAACCATCCAACCTGAAAGGTAGATGTAACGACGGTCAGTAGTACCGAAGTATTTTTTGTTCGCAATCATTTTTTGTTGTGCGATGAAACCGTGCCAGCAACCCAAAGACTGAGTGTATTGGCTAGAGTCAGCATCATAAGCTGCCATATCACGACGCATAATCGCAGCTGTGTATTTAGCAATGTCTAAACCAGTTTTGAAACGGTTTTGCATTTGCATACGTGCAGCATCTTCAGGAGAGATGTCCGCCCAAGTGTTGCCGAATTTTGCTTTTAATTCGCGGATTGCATCAATCGCTGTTTGGTATGTAGTCATGATATGTTCCTGTAATAATATTAGGATTTTTCTGCAACGTAAGGCTAAAATCATACCCTCTAATGATTGTTCAGATTTAGAACGCTTCGTTGCGATAGATACAGAGTAGATTGACTAAAAAAATTAATCCAATATCCTGCATTAATTTTCGGTATTTATTTAAAAAATATGTAGATTAAAGTCGTATTATAATTATTGATCAATATAAATAAGTCATTATTTTTAAATATATTTTTCAATTCCAAAACACAAATTTTTCGTATATTTTTCACGCATCACGCTGTTTTATTCTTCATTAGACTTAAGTCGATCTGAGCTTTTCTTTCACAAAAAACAGCATTTTTTACGCCAATTTTCGAATAATTTACCGATTAAATTGATCGGATTTAGACATCTTAAATCATATGTAAATATGACTTTTCACGTTCTAATGATACTTTTTCCTAAAATATCAATGAAAGAAAAACCCATAAAAAAATCGCTTATATTTTATTCATAATTTCTTTCATCAAATACCTCAAAAATCGTTTTTATTGTTGATGAATTTAGCTCTAAAAATGATGGATTTAACCGTGTGTTAAACACAAAACTACACCTATTTATTTCATCCATTTTTTACACAAGCCTTAGTAGTTATGGCATAATCAGATAAATTTCATGATTTTATTGTCGGTATTTATTTTATGAATCTGGAGCGGGTCGACCTCAATCTATTAATTTATCTTGATGTACTTCTACGTGAAAAAAATGTGACTCGAGCAGCTGAACAATTGGGCGTTACCCAACCAGCAATGAGTAATATTTTGCGACGACTACGTAATTTATTTAACGACCCTTTACTGATTCGTTCTTCTGAAGGCATGACACCAACAGAACGTGCGCTTGAATTACAACCGCGTATTCGTGATGCTCTTTCTGACCTTTCAATGATTTTGGAACCACGTACTGAGTTTCGACCTTATACATCGAACCGCGTATTCCGTATCATGACCTCTGACTATGCTGAAGCAACATTGGTGCCACGCTTAGTCAAAGCACTACGCTCCGAAGCTCCAAATGTTGTTCTCGACTTTTTAACGCCGAGTGACGTGTCTTACCGCGACATGGAACAAGGTAAAGTTGATTTAGCCATTAACCGCTTCAATGAAATTCCACAAAGTTTCCACCAAGTTTTGGTTTGGCGTGATAGTTTTTCATGCCTACTCAACAGCAAACACCCTGCTGCCAGTAACCTGAACCTAAAAAGCTATTTAGATGCTCAACATATTTGGGTCTCTAAAACAGGTATGGGTGTTGGTTTTGGTGTCAATCCTGAAAAACAAGCAGGTTTAGGTTGGATTGATCAAGCTTTAGAACGTATTGGCCAAAAGCGTAAAATTTCTGTATTTACGCGTCATTATCAAATGCCTGGTTTACTCGCTGCCAATGTAGATCTTGTTGCAACACTCCCGACTCGTATTGCACGCCTACAAGCAAAAAGCCAGCAATTGTTGCTTCGTGATCCGCCTTTTTACATTCCAGAATTTGAATTAAAAATGGCATGGTGTCCTTTACTACATCATCATCCTGCACATCGTTGGTTACGTCAGCTTATTCTTTATGTGGCACGCCAAATGATTGAAGAAGAAAACCGTGAATACTTAATGAATAATTCTCAGTTTTCTCAGTATCAGTAATTAATTCTTTAATTCCTTATTTTTTCAAGCGTATACTGTCATTATATAGGTAGTAGTTAAGACTACTACCTTGCCCTTTTTTGTGTTAGAAATACAGAAAAATAGAATGAATCACAAACAGGTGTATTCGTGAGCCTTTTCCAAAATATTGTCATTATTATTCTCCTGATCATTGGAGCAGGATTTTTATCCTTAACTGAAATTGCCTTGGCAGGGGCACGTAAAGTTAAATTAAAAATTCTTGCTGAATCGGGTGATACCCGTGCACAACGTGTTTTAGACCTCCAAGCCAACTCTGCTGATTTCTTTGCAGCATCGCAAATTGGTTTAAATGCCGTTGCAATTCTTGGTGGTATTTTGGGTGAAGGGGCTTTTCGTCCATACTTTCTCGCATTGGTAAATCGCTTCTATCAAGGTCCTTGGACTGAAACGATTGGCTTTACTCTTTCATTTACATTAGTCACTTCACTCTTTATTTTATTTGCCGACCTGATGCCTAAGCGCTTGGCAATGATTGCACCAGAAAAAATTGCTGTCGCTGTGATTGACCCGATTCAGATCTTTATCAAGATTTGTAAGCCTATGGCGTGGGTCATCAATGCGATTGCAAACTTGCTCTTCCGCCTCTTTAAGGTCAATACCACACGCGACGATAACATTACGTTTGATGATATTTCAGCGGTGATGGATGCAGGTGCACAAGCAGGTGTTTTACAAAAGCAAGAACATCACTTTATTGAAAATGTATTTGAACTCGAAGAACGTAATGTTCCTTCCAGTATGACCACACGTGAAAATGTAGTGTATTTCACTTTAAAAGAATCCGAAGCCAGTATTCGTCAGAAATTAGCCGAGTATCCTTATTCTAAGTTCTTGGTCTGTAGTGAAAATATTGACGATGTGATTGGTTATGTCGACGCTAAAGATATTTTGGTACGGATTTTAAATAATCAGTCCCTATTGCAGTTGAATGAAAATACCATTCGTAACGTACTCACCATTCCTGACACTCTGACGCTTTCTGAATTGCTCGACCGCTTTCGTTCAACTAAAGAAAAATTTGCTGTGGTTATTAACGAATATGCTTTAGTGGTTGGTGTGATCACCCTGTCTGACATTATGATTACTGTGATGGGTGATTGGGTAACACCGATCGAAGCCGACCAGCAAATTATTAAACGTGATGCCGATTCATGGCTCATCGACGGCAGTACGCCAATCGAGGACCTTAAACATGCTTTAGCGTTGGATGAAATGCCTGATGAGGAAAATTATGAAACCCTAGCAGGTTTCATGATGTTCAAATTACGTAAAATCCCTCGTCCTGCTGACTTTGTCACTTTTAATGGCTATAAGTTCGAAGTCGTGGATGTTGATCACTTTAAAATTGACCAATTATTGGTAACACGTTTACAAGAAGCCTCGCCTGAAGAAAAGACTGAAGAAGAATCGGAATAATTCCATTCTTCTCACTACATTAAAATTTATAATAAAAAAATAGAGTCAAAACATGAATATATCTGCGCTACTCGGCTGTTTAAGTTTTTATTCAGCCTTATATTTAATCTATTTCTTTTTTGCTGAACAAAAAAATCCTTTATTGTTACTGGCAGCAGTCGCTTTACTCATTCTAACTGTCTATATCGTTCCTAATCCTCAGCATGAGCGTCGGCGTAGGAGTTTTAATGATACGCTAAACTTTGAAACCTATTTTACATGGCCGTTATGGACCTATTGGCGTATGTTTATCTACCCAGTTCGCTGGCTCCTTTCTTATTTTTACCGCGATTAAAAAAAAGCACCATTCGGTGCTTTTTTATTGATGATTTTAATGTTTTGAAATTAAGGCATCTAACACTGCTTCATAATGAATACGGATGTCATCTTCTAAAATTTTGTAAACATTATCAAACTGAACCATTGGCCAACCTTCTTTCCAAAATGGGAAAATATTATGCAGATCATGCGTAACAGTTGCATCTTCACGCGTAATCGCTTGTGAAACTTGAGCCAACACTTGTGCCGTTTCAGCACCATCAATTGCAAGATAATCAATTCCGCGTACTTTAAGAATACGAATACGGTCTTTTTTATAACGAATTTTTTTACTCTGACCTTCATTCAAACCTAAAGCCAAAGTGACTGCTTCTACAAATTTTTCTTCAAATGCATGATTTAAGCAGACTAAGGCTTGTTTATGCGATTCTTGACGACCTGCTTTTCCCCCGCTACGAATCACTTCTTGTGCTTCTGTATTTAATTCATCAGATTTCATTGACTGAAGAATGTCTAAAATTTCGATATCGCTTAAATCTGCAGGAGATTGATCAGTCATAAACTGCCTATAAATGGGGAATAATTTAGTCATATATTTTCGCATAAATGCGAGACGAAAACTGCTATTGCTTCATCAGAATTATATAAAGCATGGCTAATGATCAGATTTCCAACATTATTTTTTAAATTTTTTCTGCCATTTTGGTTCAAATCCACTATATTACGTTGACGCTCAAATACACTGATCAGCATATGGCTCAAAATAAACAGGCTGCGCTTTATCTTCAACAGTTAAAACAGCAATATCCTGCTGCTTTTAAACGCAATTATCTATTCTATAGCCAACTCAAAACCAAAGGCATCTTAGATGAATTAAAAGAGCTATTGCCATGGATATTAGCAGCGATGATCTTTGTATCGTTCAGTATGATGATTGGTCAGGCAATTGAAACTTACTTTCCCAATATGAGTGACTTTCGGGCACATGGTATTGCTGTATTAAGCATCATGCTTTTTTTTATGTTAATTGTTCCCCTCGTGATCAAACAAATTAAACATAGTTCGATCTCACTGTATCAAAGCTTAAAGAACACCCCTTTTAAATTAGCCATTGTTATTCTCTTACAACTTCTGAACATTGCATTTTTACAAAGTACCTTTGTGCAATCGGTATTATTTTTCTTCGCTTTAAGCTTTGGTTTTGTTCGTTTCTATAAAGAAAATTTATTTAAAAGCGATAGTAACAGTGAGCAGTATTATTTTTTACAGGAAACGCGACGGATCTGTTATTGGTCATATAAACAAATGCTAAAAGCCAAACTTCAGCTTAAAGTTTGCAACGCACATAGTCTCGAATATAAGTCTCTTTCTGAACAATTGACGCATTTTCAAAATTTACATATTCAAATGCTCAACCAAGAGCATCAATTATGTAAAAAATTAAAGCATCACAATATTGAAAATTACCTCGATGAGTTACTCTAAGACGCTTTTTAATTTTAATTTCTTTAATTTTAATGACTGCAATTATTTCTTAAGTTCTGTTCTAAGTCATCAAATGATCTAAATCTTAAACATATACGCATGAATTGATTGAAATTAAAACAAATACAATCAAATAGACTTGCCAAGTTTCAAACTGTCCTCTATTATTGCGCTCATGCCCGAGTGGTGAAATCGGTAGACACAGGGGATTTAAAATCCCCCGCCCACAAAGCGTGCCAGTTCGAGTCTGGCCTCGGGCACCATTCTTATTTTATGTAAGATGGTGTATAAAAGAACCCAGCAATTTGCTGGTTTTTTTATGCCTAAAATTTAATAAATATACCGTCTATACATGTCAGAATTTCCTAAATTTGATTTACAGCATATACAGCTCAAACATCCTGAAGCTTTTTTTCAGCGCTTAAACTATAGTTTTTTTAAAGTTACAGGCCTAAGCCCAACGACCAGTTTACTTCTACAAAGTATGCTTGCGATCTGTCTGTATGCACTGTTTTGCACTTTACTGGGTATTTTACTGTCTCATTTTATTGCACTCTCAACTCCTACACATATTATTGATGCAGGTATTTTAGCCAGTATTCCTCTTATCTATCTTTTCGTTATATTTGCCTATTATCAAGCGAAATATAGTGCGCAAAGCCTAACCAAGCGTTTACAGTATTTGTTATATCTTTTATTAGGGCTAAGTTTTGTACTCGCATGGAATCTAAAATTCTATGTTTCAGATCTAATCAATTTTACTTGTCTATTTATTCTGTATATCAGCATGTTTTGCATCTTGTTCACGGAAGGCCTATTTAAATTAGATAGCCGTGCTGTAGATCGTGTACGCCTTCAAAAAATTCGGCAATTATCTTATTGGGCATTAAAACAATCTCAGAAAAAAGCATTAGATGCGCAGCAAGCCTACTATTTTAATCAATTGCATTTGCAAGCAATGCAAGAAGAACAAAAACTGGTTCAACGAATACGCTATAACTCAGTTTCAGATTTTTTTCAGTCAGAAGAATAACCATGCCAAATGAAAGTTCAAGCATAAAAAAGCCCTGAATCATCAGGGCTTTAAGTATTAGAATTTACCACTCGCGATTTGCGACCAATTCTTCCATTTCTATATCCATATAACCTTCATCTTGCAAAATCATCATCATTGCTTCAGCAATATAATCGGCAGCAGTGTCATCCAGTGATGAATCAAGGTCCTCAAATTGAGGCTTCATCTTATTCAGTAGAGCTACAGTTTCATTAGCAAAATGATAGATATCAGTTGTGCTTAAGTCCGTTTTCGCGACTTTTTTTGCAAACTGAATGACCATCAACTTTACCTCTGCAACCAAAATATCTGGGTAATATTCATCATCAAACATTGGTAGCAGTAAATCTGCAAACATACGAAACTCTACAACATAATTAATTTGGTTCGCCTATATAACACAAACACAACAATTCGCCAAATTTATCACGATCACATTACCTTTTTTATAGCTAATGCCTAGGGTTGAATAAAATTCAGCAATGCAAAGCTGGATACGACAAAACTATGTTTGAAACTAATTTCAAAGATTTCAATAAATATGATTCCATAACATATTTAGGCGAGTTGCATCGCTTTCCAAACTTTGATGGCATCGGACATTGCTTTCACATCATGTGCACGCACCATGCTTGCACCTTGCTGAATACTAAACATATGAGCTGCGACAGAACCTACTGCACGGTTTTTTGCATCTACACCATCCAAAGCTTCACCAATAAAACGCTTCCGCGACAAAGCTGAGAGAATTGGATAGCCCATGCGATTTAGCTGGTGAAATTGCTGTAAAAGTTTGAAATTTTGCTGTGCATTTTTGGCAAAACCAAAACCAGGATCAATCATAATATTTTCACTACGCACACCTGCATCAAGAGCATCATCTATTCGTGCCTGTAGCTCTGTGATCACATCTTCGACCACATCATCATACTGATCTAAATTGTTCATGGTGGTTGGTTCACCGCGCATATGCATAATGATAATGGGTATGTCTAACTCAGCAGCAGTTTCTAACGCTTTAGGCTTGGTGAGTGCTCTCACATCATTCCAAATATGTGCACCCGCCTTTACAGCCGCCCAAATGACTTCTGGCTGCGAGGTATCAATAGAAATCACTACATCATGTTCAGCGAGCGCCTTAACCACTGGCACCACACGACGAATTTCTTCTTCTACACTGACCGCCGTAGCACCTGGACGTGTAGATTCCCCACCGACATCAATTACAGTTGCTCCATCTGCGATCATTTGTAATGCATGTTTTACAGCTTGGTCTTTACCGTTGTGTTGACCACCATCACTAAATGAATCTGGGGTCACATTTAAAATTCCCATAATCTGAGGCTGTGACAAATCAAGCTGTATCTGTCCACAGTTAAGAATCTTATTGGGTAAAGCCATTAATTTCATATCAACACGTCCTGCATTACATCCACACTATCTTAACCGTTCATACAAATTTTTAATTATTGAATTCAGCAAAATTTCCAATACACATAAAAAACCACCCGAAGGTGGTTTTAAAGTTCTTAAGCTTTAGGTAACGATGGTAATGGTGGTGGAACATCAGGACCATCAGTTGGTGTAACATCGATTACTGGATTTTCAGCAATGTACACTTTTGGAGGTTGAGGTTCACGACCTTCCATAATGTCGCGAATTTGATCACGATCAATAGTTTCCCATTCAAGCAACGCTTTTACCATGGCATGTGCGATGTCTTTGTTATTTTCAAGAATATCGCGAGCAACTTTATACTGCTCATCTAAAATACGGCGAACTTCACGATCAACTTCAAGCTGAGTTGTTTCAGAAATCACGCGACTTCCTAATCCACCCATGAATGATTGCTGTTGATCATCTTCGTAAACCATTACGCCCATTTTGTCGGACATACCGTATTTAGTCACCATGGCACGTGCCATTTTAGTTGCACGTTCAAAGTCGTTTGAAGCACCCGTTGACATTTGGTTAATGAACACTTCTTCAGCGATACGACCACCAAACAAGATCGAAAGTTCATTCAACATTTTGTCTTTATAATGGCTAGTTTGGTCGTGTTCAGGCAACTGCCATGTCACACCCAACGCCCAACCACGTGGCATAATCGTAACTTTATGCACTGGATCTGTGCCCGGCAAGATTTCAGCAACGATCGCATGACCCGCTTCATGGTAAGCTGTAGCACGACGTTCTTCTTCACGAATCACCATCGATTTACGTTCAGGACCCATATACAACTTGTCTTTAGCATCTTCAAAATCATGCATATCGACAGTGTTTTTGTTACGACGTGCAGCAAACAATGCCGCTTCGTTTACAAGGTTCGCCAATTGTGCACCAGAGAAGCCCGGTGTACCACGCGCCAATACTTTTACATCAACACCTGTCACTGAAGGTAATTTTTTCAAATGCACATTCAGAATTTGCTCACGGCCTTTAATGTCTGGTAATGAAACCATTACTTGACGGTCAAAACGACCTGGACGAAGTAACGCTTTATCTAATACGTCAGCACGGTTTGTTGCCGCAATAACGATAATCCCTTCATTGCCTTCAAAACCATCCATTTCAACCAACATTTGGTTTAATGTTTGCTCACGCTCATCATTACCACCACCAGTACCTGAACCACGATGGCGACCTACAGCATCAATCTCGTCAATGAAGATGATACATGGTGCATGACGTTTTGCTTGTTCAAACATGTCACGGACACGAGACGCACCCACACCCACGAACATTTCAACAAAGTCAGAACCAGAAATACTAAAGAATGGAACTTTCGCTTCACCAGCAATGGCTTTCGCAAGTAAAGTTTTACCTGTACCTGGAGGACCAACCATTAACACGCCTTTCGGAATGCTAGCACCAAGTCGTTTGAACTTAGATGGATCTTTTAAGAAATCTACAATTTCAACGACTTCTTGTTTTGCTTCATCGCAGCCCGCAACATCTGTAAATGTTACTTTGATTTGGTCTTCAGACAGCATTTTTGCTTTTGACTTACCAAAACTCATTGGGCCGTTCTTACCACCAGCTCCACCACCCATGTTACGCATAAAGAACATGAATAACAGAATGATTAAAAGAACAGGGAAACTTGCAATCAGAAGTTGCATCAAAATACTTTGACGTTGCGGTGCAGTACCTTCAACAACAACATTGTTCTTGATCAGGTTCGGCATAAGTTCAGGATCTTGAACCGCAGGACGGATACTCTCAAACTCAGAACCGTTTGATTTTTCGCCACGAATTCTTTCGCCATCAATGGTGACTTGTTTAATCTGACCCGCATTTACGGCTGCCACGAACTCAGAATAGTTCATCGCGGTCGGTTGATTGCGGTCACTGACGTTGCTGAAGATTAAAACCAGCACGCCTAGGATAACCAGCCACAACACGGCATTCTTAAAAAGATCGCTCAAAGCTTTATTCCCATTTCTATCTAATTCGTTCATTCCCACTAGGTGGGTGACTCTAATACTTACGCTGCAGAGTAGCTTCGCAATAAATTAAAAACGTACAAAATGCACAATTTTTAACGAGTTGGCAAGTAAACTTTACTTGAAAGCTTTCTTACGTCCCTGCCCAATCAAAAACACTTCTTTTGAACGAGCACGTGAAGCCGCCGGTTTTGCTGTTTTTAGTACATCAAATGTATCTACAACCTGCTTACGGTACTCATCAAATCCAATACCTTGGAACACTTTCACAACAAACTGGCCATTTGGTCCTAAAACCTTTTGAGCAAAGTCGATTGCCAATTCACAAAGATAGATTTGACGTGGTTGATCTACAGCCTTATTACCTGATGTATTGGGGGCCATATCTGAAATTACAACGTCTACAGTCCTTCCATCTAAAATATTTAACAATTTATCGAACACTTCTTGTTCACGAAAGTCACCTTGCAAGAAGGTTACATCGGGTAAAGCGTCCATTGGTAAAATATCAGATGCAATGACCAAACCTTTATCGCCTACGAGCTTACCAGCGATTTGTGACCAACTTCCAGGTGCTGCCCCTAAGTCAACCACAGTCATACCAGGTTTAATCAATTTGTATTTTTCTTGAATTTCAAGAAGTTTATAAGCAGCACGCGCACGATATCCTTCCTTTTGTGCTTTTTTCACAAAGGGGTCATCAAGATGCTCACGCATCCAGTCACGACTACTTTTGGATAATTTCTGATTGGTAATGCGGGTAGCCATAACTCTCTAAATAAAAATAACTTCTCAATCCTGATTGTACGTTAAATTACATCCATTTGCAGTAGACATGTGTATCTAAAAAGCATCTTAAATCATGTTTTTTTCAATTATCTTCATCGAGAAAATTCGGATTAATTACAGCGCTTCAACTTTGCTTTTGCTATACTAGGTCGTTTTTAAAATTAGGTTATATTTATGGCGGCTTTATCTATTCAAGAGCGTAAACGCTTACGTCAAATTGGTCACACTTTAAACCCAGTAGTTATGGTTGGTGATAAAGGCTTATCTGAAAGCGTTGTTGAAGAATTAAACCGTGCGTTAAACGACCATGAACTGATCAAAGTTAAAGTGGTTGCTGAAGATCGCGAAGCTCGTGCAGCACTTATTACAGAAATTGCGACAACATCTGAATCAGAAGTGGTGCAAACCATTGGTAAAATTGCATTGCTTTACAGAAAAGCTGCGAAACAAAATGCAAAATTATCAAATCTTGTTCGTTACGCTCATTTATCTAACTAAGCGTACGCATGGCAAGTTTCGAACTGAGTGCTTTTGATCGCCGCTTTCAAGCCATTTCATTGGTTGGCGCGATTGAACAACAAAGCCCATATACATTAAATGTGGGTTTTTGGATAAGAGATCCCAATCAATTGATTCAGTGGCCCGAATTGGTCTCTGCGCATCCTCGTGTAGATTTTTTATGGGAACAAACCTGTCTTGAAGTTTTCATTGGTGTGCGTGATGAGGACTTTTATCGTGAAGTAAACCTCTCCCCTTCACAAGCATGGCAGGCTTACCAATTTGAAGAATATCGCTATCCAGAAGATATGCCGCCACAAGCTGCTTACGATATTAAACTGAACCAGTTGAAACGGACGCACTATGGTATCAATGTTAGTCTCGATCTGACTGAATTTATGTTGAAACATAAATTAAAATGGGAAGACCTGTTTATTGGTTTGACTGCTGTACTGAAAACGCCACAAGGTGAACAGTACTATGCCATGCAACACAGTAGCCCAAATGCTGATTTCCATAACAAGCGTGATTGGCTACATACGTTCTAATCATGATCTAAAGCAAAAGGTTCAACCTTTTGCTTTATTTTTTTGCACGCGTTACTGAACTTACCCTTGAATAAAAAGGTAAAAACAAATTACTAATTAAAATAATAATACATGCTGCTCATTGCTCAAAAACCCACAGACAAAGTCTGACATAAACACAGTACAGAATCGACCTAACCATGTATCAAATAAAAAGAACATCGCTATGGTCCAAAACATAGTAATTCCACCCAGTCTTTCCATTTATATTTCTCTTTATGTATTGTTTTTATTTTTTAAAAAATGAGCAAATGTTGCTTTCGCTAATAAAACTGATTTTCATGCTTTCATTGAATATAAAATCAGTTATAGGAATAACATAAAAAAACATAAAAAAACATAAAAAAATGAGGATATTGCATCCTCACCTTTTTGACTATTAATTAAGCTAAAATAGAAAAGCTTACATAGAGCGATATCAATTAGCTCTTAAGATCAGTTGTTTTATCCGTAATGTCAGCTTTAACAGGAACCACTTTTTTCCACGCTTCTAAGGTATGTTCTTTAGAGCGTTTAAAGGTTTCGCTTAGTTGTTCTTTATGCTTGCCTGAAATTTGTGTTACATCTTCTTTCAGTTCTTTGCCAAGCTTAGAGAGATCCTCAATGACGTTATTGAATTCAGTTTTTACAAATTCTTTCAACTCACCTAAATCTTTCTGCGAATTACCAAACTGCGCTTTGATTTGATCCAATTTTTGCAATACATCTTGCTTCAACTGTCGCAGCTGATCTTGCACACTGGCATTCAATTGTTTTGCTTCTGCTTCGAGCTTATCTTTGCTTTCTGACACTGCTTCTGTTGCCTGAGTCGTTGCTTCTTTTGCAACTTGTTCAAGCTTTTCAGCACCTTCGACAACGACTTCTTTCAGGGTAGATTTAGTCGCCGCTTGTTTTTGTTGTGTAGCCATGACTGTATACCTATAGTTTTTGGATGACAGCCACTACCTTAGCCTGATTTGATAAATTTTAATTTATGATTTGTCTGACAATAATTAAATGCTTACATTTTTTAACGCAAAAGCAAAACCAAACTTTGCGCTGAAATGCAAGTGCTTTATCTGCGATATTAACAATTATTACGATGGACTTTTAAAGGTTTTCTGCGTATAATGCCGTGTTAAGTTCAAGCGAGCAGACATAGGGAGGGTAGGTTTTAAAGCAGCCTTCCTTTTTTTTCGTCTACTCGCTTTTTTACAGCCTAAATTTCAGGAGCTTTGGTTTGAGCACCCCAGCAATTTTAGCCCTTGCCGATGGTACTATTTTTAAAGGTACTTCAATTGGCGCATCGGGTAGTACGACTGGTGAAGTCGTTTTCAACACTGCCATGACTGGCTATCAAGAAATTTTGACTGACCCTAGTTATGCACAACAACTTGTGACCCTAACTTACCCACATATTGGTAATACAGGTTGTAATGATGAAGACGCTGAGTCAGGTCGAATTCATAAGGTATGGGCAAACGGATTGATCATTCGTGACCTACCTTTATTGCATAGCAACTTCCGTGCTGAGCAATCACTTGGTGATTACCTTGAACAACACAATGTTGTTGCTATTGCAGATATTGATACTCGTAAATTAACGCGTATTCTGCGATCAAAAGGTGCGCAAAACGGCTGCATCCTTGCAGGCGAAAACATCACAGAAGAAGAAGCTCTAGCTAAAGCGCGCGCATTCGGCGGTTTGAATGGTTTAGATCTTGCGAAAGAATGCTGTGACCCTGAAGGTTATGAGTGGACTGAAGGCTCTTGGGCTCTTGGTAAAGGTTTCTCTCAACCAGAACTTAAATTCCATGTTGTTGCATACGATTACGGTGTCAAAACCAACATCTTACGTATGCTCGCAGACCGCGGTTGTAAATTAACTGTAGTACCTGCACAAACTCCTGCTGCTGACGTGCTTGCACTTAATCCAGATGGCGTGTTCCTTTCGAACGGCGCCGGCGATCCAGCTGCATGTGACTACGCAATTAAAGCTGTAAAAACAATTGTAGAAACCACAGAGATTCCGGTATTTGGTATTTGTTTAGGTCACCAAATTCTTGCACTTGCATCAGGTGCAAAAACTATGAAAATGCCTCATGGTCACCATGGTGCCAACCATCCTGTACAAAATCTTGAAGATGGTACAGTGATGATTACTTCTCAAAACCACGGCTTCGCAGTAGATACAGACACGCTACCAGCTAACTTGAAAGCTACGCACAAATCATTGTTCGATCAAACCTTACAAGGTATGCATCGCACTGATAAACCGGCGTTCAGTTTCCAAGGTCACCCAGAAGCAAGCCCTGGTCCACATGACTGCGCACCATTGTTCGATCATTTCATCGAACTTATCGAAGCATCTAAGAAGTAATTAAGGAAGCATCATGGCTAAACGTACAGACATTAAAAGCATCTTAATTATTGGTGCTGGTCCGATTGTGATCGGTCAGGCATGTGAGTTTGACTACTCAGGTGCTCAAGCATGTAAAGCCCTTCGTGAAGAAGGCTACCGCGTTATTTTGGTGAACTCTAACCCAGCGACCATTATGACTGACCCTGCTATGGCAGACGCAACGTACATCGAGCCGATTACTTGGCAAACTGTAGCTGCAATCATTGAGAAAGAACGCCCAGACGCAGTTCTTCCTACAATGGGTGGTCAAACAGCATTGAACTGTGCGCTTGCACTTGATGCCAACGGTATTTTAGAAAAATACAATGTTGAATTGATTGGCGCGACGAAAGAAGCAATCGAAAAAGCGGAAGACCGTAAACTTTTCGATATCGCAATGCGTAAAATCGGTTTGGAATGCCCTCGTGCTGATGTTGCAGAAAGCATGGAACACGCACTTGAAATTCAAGCACGTTTTGGCTTCCCTGTGATTATCCGTCCATCATTCACGATGGGTGGTTCAGGTGGTGGTATTGCTTACAACCGCGAGGAATTCATTGAAATCTGTGAACGCGGTTTCGATCTTTCTCCAACCAAACAATTATTGATCGATGAATCTTTAATTGGTTGGAAAGAGTACGAAATGGAAGTTGTTCGTGACAAAAACGACAACTGTATCATTGTATGTACCATTGAAAACTTTGACCCAATGGGCGTGCACACTGGTGACTCAATCACTGTTGCTCCTGCGCAAACATTGACAGACAAAGAATTCCAGCTTTTACGTAATGCATCTTTAGCTGTACTTCGTGAAATTGGTGTTGAAACTGGCGGTTCTAACGTTCAGTTCGGTATTAACCCGAAAGACGGCCGTATGGTTGTGATCGAGATGAACCCACGTGTTTCTCGTTCATCTGCACTTGCATCTAAAGCAACAGGTTTCCCAATTGCGAAAATCGCTGCGAAATTAGCTGTTGGTTATACCCTTGATGAGTTGAAAAACGACATCACTGGCGGTACAACACCTGCATCTTTCGAACCAGCAATTGACTATGTTGTAACGAAGATTCCTCGTTTTAACTTCGAGAAATTCCCGCAAGCTGACGCAACTTTAACGACTCAGATGAAATCTGTGGGTGAAGTGATGGCTATTGGCCGTAACTTCCAAGAGTCTGTACAAAAAGCACTTCGTGGTCTTGAAGTTGGCGCATGCGGTTTTGATGAAAAAATCGCTGTGGGCACTGAAGGCGCACGTGAGAAAATTCTTGTTGAATTGAAAGTTCCAGGTCCAGAGCGTATTTGGTACGTGGGCGATGCATTCCGTCACGGCTTTACTTTAGATGAAGTATTTGCTGCGACTAACATCGACCGTTGGTTCTTAATTCAAATCGAAGACATCATCAAAACTGAAAACCAAATCAAAACTTTAGGTTTTGGTGATTTGAATGCGGACAACATCCGTTCATTCAAACGTAAAGGTTTATCAGATCTTCGCATTGCGGGCTTGATGGGTATTTCACAAAAACAATTCCGTAAACACCGTTGGAACTTGGGCGTAACCCCTGTTTACAAACGCGTTGATACATGTGCTGCAGAGTTTGAATCTGATACAGCTTACATGTACTCAACTTACGATGAAGAATGTGAAGCGAATCCATCGAACCGTGACAAAATCATGGTGATTGGTGGCGGTCCTAACCGTATTGGTCAAGGTATCGAATTCGATTACTGCTGTGTACACGCTGCCCTTGCAATGCGTGATGACGGTTATGAAACCATCATGGTGAACTGTAACCCTGAAACAGTTTCTACAGATTACGACACTTCAGATCGTTTGTACTTCGAACCAATTACGCTTGAAGACGTACTTGAAATCGTGCGTATCGAGAAGCCTAAAGGCATTATCGTTCAGTACGGTGGTCAAACTCCGCTTAAATTGGCTCGTGCTTTGGAAGAAGCTGGTGCGCCAATTATCGGTACATCACCTGACGCGATTGACCGTGCAGAAGACCGTGAACGTTTCCAACAAATGATTCAACGTCTGCAACTTCGTCAACCAAACAACAGCATCGTAAAATCTGCTGAAGAAGGTATGGCAGAAGCGGCAAAAGTTGGCTACCCACTTGTAGTACGTCCTTCTTATGTACTTGGTGGTCGTGCGATGGAAATCGTATACAACGATGACGAATTGAAACGCTACCTACGTGATGCAGTTCAAGCATCGAACGAAGCACCTGTTCTTCTTGACCACTTCCTAGACGACGCGATTGAAGTTGACGTGGACTGCGTATCTGACGGTAAAGACGTTGTGATTGGCGGTATCATGCAGCACATCGAACAAGCAGGTATTCACTCAGGTGACTCTGCATGTTCTATTCCTCCTTACTCTTTATCTAAAGATGTTCAGGACGAAATGCGCCGTCAAACTGTCGCTATGGCAAAAGAGCTTGGCGTAATCGGTTTGATGAATGTACAGTTTGCGGTTAAAGGCACTGACGTATACATCTTAGAAGTGAACCCACGTGCATCACGTACAGTTCCGTTTGTTTCTAAATGCATCGGTGAGTCTTTAGCGAAAGTGGCTGCGCGTTGTATGGCGGGTCAATCTCTAGTGTCACAAGGTTTCACTTCAGAGATTATTCCTGAGCACTTCTCTGTGAAAGAAGCTGTGTTCCCATTCAACAAATTCCCTGGCGTTGACCCAATTCTTGGCCCTGAGATGAAATCTACAGGCGAAGTGATGGGCGTTGGTAAAACATTTGGTGAAGCGTTCTATAAAGCTGTACTTGGCTCAAATGACCGTTTACCAGGCCTACCAACAGAAGGCGAAGTGAAACACGCATTCTTATCTGTTCGTCATTCTGACAAGCCTCGTGCCGTGGGTATTGCGAAACAGTTAACTGACCTTGGCTTCAAAGTGATCGCTACTGGCGGTACTTATGATGTAATTAAAGAAGCAGGTATTGAATGTGAGCGTGTGAATAAAGTGACTGAAGGCCGTCCTAATATCGTGGACCGCTTGAAAAATGGCGAAGTTCAGCTCATTATCAATACAACTGAAGGCAAACAGGCTCAAGAAGATTCATTCTCGATCCGTCGCTCTGCGCTACAAGGTAAAGTGTATTACACAACTACCTTGAATGGTGCTGATGCAGTATGCCAAGCTTTAGCAATTAAATTGCCGATGGACGTATACCGTCTGCAAGACCTAACTAAAGGTTAATTAAGTTACAGATAAGACCCGCCACCTTATCGGTGGCGGGCTTTTTTATTTTCTAAACCTGTATTTTTACAAACCAATTTATGAGGGACAACAATGCAACGTTATCCTATGACTCCCGAAGGCAAGGTTGCCTTAGAGAAAGAATTACATCAATTAAAAAGTATTGACCGTCCGCGTATTACGGCTGCGATTGCAGAAGCACGTGAACATGGGGATTTGAAAGAAAACGCGGAATACCATGCTGCCCGTGAGCAACAAGGTTTCTGTGAAGGTCGTATCCAAGATATCGAAGGTAAATTGGGTGCTTGCCAAGTTGTTGATGTTGCTACACTTGAGCAAAATGGCCGTGTTGTATTTGGTGTCACTGTAACCATTGAAAACTTGGACACTGAAGAGCAAAAAACTTATAAAATCGTGGGCGATGACGAAGCAGACTTTAAGATCAACAAGATCTCTGTGAACTCTCCGATTGCTCGTGGCCTTTTAGGTAAAAACGAAGGCGACGAAGCAAAAATCACAACACCACAAGGTGAAGTTGAGTACGAAATTGTGAAAGTTGCATACATTTAATACACTAAGGGCTGATTAATCAGCCCTTTTTTTATTTTAATAATATGATAATTAAATCTTTTTTCAATACGACATTATTAACCATTTTACTACTTCCCTTGGCGATCTATTTCACCCTCGTAAAGGAAGGTATTCTCACTTTCAGCATCGGGCTATTTCTATGTTTTGTTTGTTATAGCATCTTTTTCTATAAACAAAATAAGAAAAATCCAGATGATTTGTCAGGCAGTATCATATCTTCTTTTGCCTTTGTTGCTCCAATTTTGTTCTTAGGAATATGGGCTCAAATGACATCACTAACCAGTCGAAATTTTGAAACATACTTAGAACAACATCAATGTGAAAGCACCAACAAAAGATATAAATATACGGTATCTAAATGTGAAAACAAGGTTTGTAAAAGTGTACCCGCCTCAGATATTGTGTATTACTGCGACTCCTCACAGGAAAGTATGTATGAAACTAAATATAAAAAACTTTATGGTCCTAAATATGGAATTTGGGATGATCAACTTGATTAACTAAAACTTATCGCTCATTTCACAAAAAAATTTAACTCACAATATAGTCCATCTCTTGCGTATCAAATCGCCATTGTTTAAATGCTTTTTTCTTTTAAAGTGTAAGAAAATAAAATTTTAAGTGGATATATTATGAAAGCAGGACGAGTCAGTCGAACAGCGCAAGCGGCGGCTGCCATACGTGCGAATCATTATTTATATGCAAATGATCCTGTCTTTGTAGACCCCTATGCATTTCACATGACAAGTGCTCTTTGGCGAAAAATACTTTCGAGTCGTAAATTCATAAAGGCGTTAAACTCCAGCATTCCCAATCAGACTTTTGGTTTACTTACTGCACAGGTTGTTGCGCGTTCTCGCTTTGCTGAAGACATGCTTGAACAAGCAATCAAAAATGGCTTACAGCAATATATTTTAGTTGGTGCGGGACTTGATTCCTTTGTTTTACGTTTGGCTGAAAAATACCACCAGATAAATTTTTTAGAGCTTGATCATCCTGATACTCAAACATTGAAAATTAAAACCCTAAAGCAATTAGGGCAAATTCCAAGCAATGTAGAATTTGTCAGCATTGATTTTGAAAAAGAAAACTTAATGACTGCTTTGCAACGCAGCACTTATCAACTTGAACAACCTGCATTTTTTTCATGGCTTGGAACAACGCATTATTTAAAGCCTGAAACCACAATTGCAACTTTAAAAACCATTTCTAACTTTGCAGCCAAAAGAAGTGAACTGGTTTTGGATTATTCTATTTCCTATCAGAATTTGAGAGGGATAGAGAGAATAGGTACATTCGCTGTGTCAAAATTCACGCAGTATTTAAGCGAGCCAATCATTGGGTCTTTTAACCCAACTAGATTGCATCATATCGTTTCAACATTGGGTTTTAGTGTCGTTGAAGATTTATCAGGTCATGACATTACAAAGCGTTATTTTACAAATCGTGCAGATGGTATTCGTCATACGCAAGCCACACACCTACTCCATCTAAAGATTACTTAGGCTTTTTCAAGTCGACATTTACAGTCAGTCAGATAAAATAGCGCAGTGCATCGTTAAACGAATTATGTTCTATGTCTGAAAAGTTGATTAATTCTCCTGTGAATCACTGGTGTGAATTTGAGTTCATCTCTAAAACGGTGAAGAACCCGAATATTCACATTAAGGGAAATTATTCTTATTATTCGGCATATTGGGATCAGGGCTTTGAACGTTGCGTCGTGCGTTATTTGCATGATAAACCTGCAACTTCAGAGAAACCGATTGATCAGCTCCATATTGGCAATTTCGTCTGTTTTGGCGCTGAGTGCGTGATTATGATGGGTGGCAACCAATTGCACCGTACAGACTGGATTTCCGCTTTTCCGTTTGATACACGCAGTTTCGTGCCTGCTGGTGACACAATCATTGGTGATGGCTGCTGGATTGGTTCACGCGCCATGATTATGCAAGGTGTAACGCTTGGCGAAGGTGCTGTGGTGGCTACAGGTGCAGTCGTCACCAAGGATGTGCCCCCATATGCTGTTGTTGGCGGTATACCTGCAAAAATTATTAAATACCGCTTTCCTGATGAAGATATAAAAAAACTGCTTTCCCTTAAGCTCTATGACTTAGATGAAAAGCAGTTTTTAAAAATGCGCGAAAAGTTGCAGACGGATGATTTGCAAGGATTATTAAATCATTTTAGAAACAAAAGTTAGATGCCCCGCTTAATATAATTTTCCCAATCCGAAGCAAATTCACTAGAGTGCGTAAAATTAATAATAGAGAAGTTTTCCAAACCTTCTCTCAGGTAATGCTCTTTTGTAGTTTTATCTTGTGATTTCTCTGAATCATTATAAGCAGCAATCACTTTATTTAATAATGGGTTATCAACTTTAAGTTCTCTGATCAAAATCAACTTGTACCACTCACTGTTTGTTATTTCATCATAACGACCACTCCATGTAGAAAGACCATGCTTACGTGCAAATACATAGACATCTCCTCTTAAATCATTGATTAATTTATCAGAGATTTTTTTCAAGAAGGTTTTAAAATTATTTTCTTTGATTGAGCCAATCAAAAACATTATTAAAATTAAATTCTTTGAATCACTTTCAGTTCGAAGTAACGCATATTGATTAATACGTTTTATTAATTCTCGACTATTTAATTTGAAATGCAATTGTAAATACAGTAAACAATAATAAAGTTCTGTTAGCTCATCTATTGACTTAAGTTCTCCAATTTTAAATAGCTGTTCTTTTATAATAAGTTCAAAGTTTTCACTATCTTTTGCATGCTTTAGTTCAATCGTAAAATCAATAAACTTTGTTAAATACTCCTCACCAAGACTTTCATCATAACCATAGTTATGGCATATCACTTTCGAAAATTGAGTTTTATCCATGACCAATATAAAAACAATTTTAGGAATATCAAAAAAATGTTTAATCCGCTCAATCAAACGTATAGCAAAATCAGGGCGACATCTATCCAATTCATCAATAATAAAGACTAAAGGCTTATCTAATTTTTCTGCTAATTCAGCAAGTTCTTTCTTAAAGTCATGAATAGTTTGCTTCTCAACTTGATGATTCTCTATTTTCTTTTCAATTTTCTCCTTAACTTTCGCAGCTATTTCCTCACTTGCTGTGTCATACAATTCTTTTCCTTCTTGATAGACCTCTTTAAAAGCTTCTCCAGCTCCGCCCAAGCCAATCCAATGCATCCCAGCTTTAGCCACAATCATTGGAATTACAGCAGCCAATGATATTAATACTGAAGCAGTCTTAGCATTAAAATCCTTAATTTCATCATCACCAATTTCTTCTGATTCTTTAAAAGTTTGACTTATTTCAGCGGCAATAGTTAAAAAAGGATCATCTAAATAATCATTAGCAAATGCATCCAAATAAATCACGTTATGCTGTGTATTATCTAAATGCTTTGCCCAATGACGTACAAACCACGTTTTACCTTCTCCCCAATGGGCATCCAAGGCAAGAACAGCTCCGCAATTTAAACGATCAACATAGCTTGTAAGTTGCTCTCCCAAGCGACGACGATCCCAAAGATCGCCCTCCCATGCAGTTTCAATATTTTCAAAATTATCTTTAGCCCAGTTTAATTGGTTATTCATCATTTCTATTTATATTCATCAAGTTAACTATTCATTGAGTATAGCAGTAGCTATATGAATTAACATTTAACACATGAGAATCTCGCAACTTGTCATAGCCTTTTCCCTAAATTCAGAATATAAAGAACTCACAAAATAAAAAGATCACTACTTTTCAGGATCAATGATGACGAGAACCACTAAATTCTCAGGCATATTTATACTTGCCCTACTTGCAGCCATTGTCGCAACATTTTGCGATGCAATACATGTTTACACCCAAACACTAAGCTATCCAGATCCAATATTTTTTAATCAAGCTTGGTGGGTCTTCCCTGGATTTTTTATTGCCTTTGCATTTATGGCGTTTAGCTATATTCAAGTGACTCAACTCCTTAAACACTATGTAATGACGCAGTTAAGCTGCCATCACGATGGCACAACTCCATTGGTTGAGGCTTTGGTGCTCTTTGCGATTGTCTACATACTAAGTGGCTTTGGTAACTTCCACCCAGAAGCATTGTGTTGGATTTTCTATATGAGTTTCTTTATCCGCTGGTGCTTTAGTTACGAACGTACTTGGTTGCTCATATTAGCCATCATGCTTGCGATAGGCGGTATGTTCTTTGAAGGACTATTAGCTGAATTTGGTTTAGTCAAATATCGCTATACAGAGATTTTTAATGTGCCGTATTGGTTAGGTGGTGTCTATATGCATGGTGCTTTTGCACTTCGAGCTGGCATGCGACGTTTTGTTTATCGTTAATTATTAAAATATAAAAAATTTAGACATAAAAAAAGACCACTCAAACGGAGTGGTCTTTTTTTGAATATGGTGGCTATGACGAGACTTGAACTTGTGACCCCCGCATTATGAGTGCGGTGCTCTAACCAACTGAGCTACATAGCCTTAAACTGTGCGCGCATTATGGAGTGATATTTAAATATCGTCAAGTCCATAATGCGCGTATTTGATCAAAATTTGTTGAAGTGAACCGATAAGCCGGGTTCTGTCGAGGACGATCATTCCTCTAGGCGTACAATCACTCATACGCTCAAGCGACCTACCCGGATCCAGCATGGGCCATGCCTAAAGGATCCCTATTTGGTCTTGCTTCCGGTGGGGTTTACCATGCCGTGAACTGTTACCAGACACGCGGTGCGCTCTTACCGCACCCTTTCACCCTTACCTCCGATTCTAATTGCTTAGAACCATAATGAAGGCGGTCTACTCTCTGCTGCACTTTCCGTCGGCTCACGCCGCCCAGGCGTTACCTGGCACCTTGCCCTATGAAGCCCGGACTTTCCTCCCCTGCTTTAGTCACGAAGACCTATACACAGCAGCGATCGTCTGGTTCACTTCGGAGCGCATTCTAACAAATTTAGCAATTAATTGCTTGATGTTTTTTGAGCAGTCAGTTTTTCGTACTTTTGCTGCAACTCTTCCTGAGTTTCAGCATGAGAAGGATCGAGTGGAATACAATCCACTGGACAAAAAAGCTGACACTGCGGTTTGTCGTGATGCCCTACACATTCGGTGCACAGGTCGGGGTTAATTTCATAAATCACCTCGCCCATAAAGATTGCCTCGTTAGGGCATACAGGTTCACAGACATCGCAGTTGATGCATTCATCAGTAATATATAAAGACACTCTACCAGCCTTGTTGTTGTTTCCGTTTAAAGGCTTCAACCACAGCTTGAGGAACAAACTGTGTCACATCACCATTTAAACGTGCAATTTCACGCACTAAAGTGGATGAAATAAAAGAATATTGCTCTGATGGGGTTAAGAACACTGCTTCAAATTTACTGTCCAAACGGCGATTCATATTTGCCAATTGAAATTCATATTCAAAATCTGAAACTGCACGTAGACCACGCAGTACTGCTGTAGCCTTCTGTTCATTAAAGAAGTTCACCAGCAACCCATCAAAACCTACAAACTCAACATTGGACAGATGACTTAATGACTTTTGTGCAAGTGCGACACGTTCTTCCAGACTAAACACTGGATTTTTGTGATGACCAATTGCAATTGCCACTACAACTTCATCAAACATACGTGATGCACGAGTGACTAAATCAATGTGACCATTGGTAATTGGATCGAATGTGCCCGGATAAATTACACGAGTTTTAGACATCCAGTTGTACTCTGTTATTTTGTAGATGGGTATTTTAGCAAAATCTTGATTTATAGGTGAAGTAACTCGAGTAATTTAAAGACTTCATCTCTCTAAAAGTTCGGGTACAATAGTCTTAAGTTTGGAAGTATCAGATTATGGCGAAAGCAAATATTGTAGTTAAAAAGAATAACGGCGGAACGATTGCACTGAACAAGCGTGCTCGTCATGATTATTTTATTGAAGAAAAATTTGAAGCTGGTCTGTCTTTACAAGGTTGGGAAGTCAAGTCGATGCGCGCAGGTCGCATGACGATTGTAGAAAGCTATATTACTTTCAAAAATGGCGAAGCTTTCCTCTTTGGCGCACAGGTTCAACCATTACTGAGTGCCTCAACGCATGTTGTACCTGAGGCAACACGTACACGTAAGCTTTTACTGAACCGCCGTGAAATTGAAAAACTCATGGGCGCGATTAACCAAAAAGGTTATTCATGTGTACCTTTAGCGTGTTATTGGAAAGGTCCGAACGCTAAGCTTGAAATTGCTTTGGTTAAAGGTAAGCAGTTACACGATAAACGTGCCACTGAAAAAGACCGTGACTGGCAGCGTGATAAAGCACGAATTATGCATAAATAATTTTGTGATTAGACCAATGCAAAATAAAAAACCTCCGAATTGGAGGTTTTTTCAATATATGTATTAACAAAACTTCAAACCACCAAAACAGTTAGTGCGAATTTCCTGATTGCCTAGTACCTGATTTTTTAGGGTTAAGTTTGCAGAACCTGCATTGCTTAAATTGATTGAGCCTACATTTTTATAAATCGGTAAACCAAAAGCAGCTCCGACAGCAGAACCCAAGGGAATATAAATCGCGTCATTTGTGAGGATTTGTGACACTTTTTGTGCCACTTGCGGCAAAACGCCTGAAATATCTACTTCTGATGTTGGATTTAATTTACCAATATTAATGGGGTCTTTGAATGACATCCACCAACCGGTTCGCGCAATATCATCAGGGTTGGCATCTGGCCAACTCAGATCTTGTGACTGCAATGATAAATACCCTGCTGTCCCATTCAACGGAATGTTATGAATCATATTTAAGGCTTGCTCAAAAGTAATATTCATTTTCAAACCATCTATAGATGAACCTGAATCCATATAGAACTGTGCACCTTGAACCCACAATAAATTACGGTCTAATTTGACTTGTAAGCTTCCGCTGTCCCGATTTAGCTGAATCGAAGGAACATTCGCCATGATATTTTTGGCGACCGCTTGGGTTTGACGTTTTCCATTAATTGTAATTTCGGGTACGGTAAATGGCACATTCATCGACGGAATGGTTAAACCTTTGCTATTTTCAGGTTGACTGACAAAGCTACGATCATTATTCCAAATGGTGTTAATGACCAAATTTCCCGATAAAATTTCACTACTGTCATTACCAAAAATTGCCGACTGGGTCTTCGCCGTACCTGTGGTTGGGGCAATTTTCATATAACCACTCAGTGATTTGATTCCATCTGTTGGATTTGCTAAGTTTTGCACACCTGCTGTTAACAACCCCGTAATAGACTCAGCACTAACACGAAATCCTTTTACTTCACGTAAGGCTGCTTGCTTTGGATTTTTAATTGCAAATTCAATAAATGGATTTTTAATTTCAGCACTGGTAGATGCACGATCACCATTAAACACAGGATTACCATTTGCATCAGTTGAACTGGCATTTCCGCTAAGTGCTAAATGACCAATATCAATATCACATCCACCTGTTCCATTCACACCACCACAGCCCAATTGCAAACTTTTGATATTTACATTCAGATCCATAATGGCATCTAAACTGAGCTTATAGAAACCAATGTTTTCATTGGTCATTTGCTGGTTGACTAAAACAGGATCGGTATAGGACATATTCATTAACGCCGCACCGTTGATTTTTGATAACTCTTGATCATCTAAACCAACCAATCCATCTGCAGCAAAAACAAAGGGGGATACACATAGGGTCAATGCCGTAGCGACCATTGTTTTTTTCATGATTGTTTAATCCATCTTAATTTTATTCACTCATCCCGAGTGATATTTGTGAGAAGATTAAATCAATCTGATTGGCGTAAATGAATGGCGCATTGTGACATGCGTCACAAGTTTGTTAAATAAAATGCCAATTTAGTTCATTTTCAGGCAAATAAAAACCTTAGAAAATTTTCATTCACTAAGGTTTTCAATCATTTATAAATGACTATTCAATCGATAAATTTACAAATTAATTAATTTTATTAAGCAATAATGCTAAATATTCACCGAACCAAATCGCAGTTTCTAAATCACCAGTCGGTGGAGTCACTTCAACGGGTGCATTGTCTGACTGGGTCATCAGTCCCAAGAAGCTCGACATACGGTTAAGATCAGTGCTACTACGCCCTGTTGGCATTAATGGCAACCCACTCCAGACCATCCCATGTTGCATGGCAAACAAATTTATTTGCTGCAAAACTGCCAATTTATCCCCACTCAAACCGCCGCCATTGGTAAAACCAGCAGCTAATTTACCCTGCCAAGTCCGCGCTAACCAACGTTTGGAAGATTGTTCCATAAACAACTTCATGGCTGCACTCATACTGCCCATGTAGGTTGGACAACCAAAAACAATCGCATCGGCATGATCAAGCACATCCCAATCGACATTTTCAACATTCATGAGATGAACGTTTGCGCCAGCTTTTTCCGCACCTTGGACAATATAATTTGCCACCTTGGCAGTGTGTCCATAGGGACTGTGATATACAACAGCGAGAGATTTAGCAGTCAAAGACATATCAATAAAAAGTCGATAGATTCAGTCAAGTTTAACATTTTCAAAGCATAAAGACGAATGTAGCCATACGTCCTGTTTTTGCTTCACGGCGATATGAATAAAAATCTTCAGGTTGGCGGAAAGTACATTGATCGCCACCTAACACATTTTTAACCCCATGTAATGCAAGAATATAACGCGCAATTGCATACAGGTCGGCATAATATTTACCTTCCTTTATGCCTGCTTTAAATGCGCTATCCAGTTCAGGATATTTATCACAGAACGCAGCTTTTACTTCTGCACCAATTTCAAAGCTGTCTTGACAAATTGCCGCACCTAACCATGCCCATGTAGGTTGGCTATGCATCGCTGCAATGGTGTTTTCAACAATACCATTCGCTAAACCTTTCCAACCCGCATGTAGGTTCGCAACTTCCGTACCATCTGCATTACCCAAAACCACGGGCAAGCAATCTGCGGTCATCATCATTAAGGCATGATGTGGCGTTTGCGTCACCATGCCATCACCTTCAAGCGCATCAAAAATCATTTGATCATTGAGGGTATGGCAAATCGTGCTATGGGTTTGGTTCATCCAACTGATTTTATTCACGCCATATTCAGCAAAGTCTTGCAATAAGCGCATACGATGCTTTTGAACTCGCGCAGCATCATCACCAACATGTAGAGCAAGGTTAAAACCTGCTAACTCAGGCTGCTTTGTTGCCTGAGTATGGTCATGTTGAATCTGAGTTTGCCCCACACATACACCTTGTGGGAGTCCTTGTACAAATTGCATCATGCTGTCCTTTTCTAAATATGGCGGATAAATCAGTTGAACTGTGGCAACTGATTAATAAGCTTTATTTTCAGTACGCAGAACTTCAACTAAATTATTGAAGTCTTCTGGCCACGGCGCTTCAAACATCATATCTTCACCAGTACGTGGATGAACAAGACCTAGTTTTGCAGCATGTAAAGCCTGACGTTTAAAACTACGTAAAGTGTCATCAAGTAACTGAGACGCACCTGCTGGCATACGTACACGTGGCATATAAACAGAGTCACCCACAAGACCATGACCAATATAAGTCAGATGCACACGAATTTGATGTGTACGACCCGTTTCCAATCGTGCTTGCACACGCGTAAAGTGTTGGAAGCGCTCTTTCACATTATAATGTGTAACCGCGTCTTTACCGCCTGGCAAAACTGCCATTTTTATACGGTCTACAGGATGGCGTTTAATTGGCTCATCAATCGTACCGCCGGCAATAATGTTGCCATATACGACGAGATCGTAAATACGGTAAACCGATTTTTTCGCCAATTGCTTGCTTAAAGAAAATTGTGATTCTAAGTTTTTCGCCACAACCAATAAGCCAGATGTATCTTTATCGATACGATGGACCAGACCTGCACGTGTCAGTTCTGCAGATTTAGGATAATGGTGTAAAATTGCGTTGACCAAAGTCCCTGTGCTATTTCCAGCACCCGGATGTACAACCATACCCACAGGTTTATTAATCACCATAATATCGTCATCTTCATAGACAATATTAAGTGGAATATCTTCAGGTAAGCTACGGGTTTGCGCTTCGAGCTCAACTTCTAGGGTCAACAGTTCAGTACCTTCACATTTGTACTTTGGTTTCACAGTGTTACCATTGACCAACAAATGGCCTTCTTTGAGCCACTGTTTTAGCTTTTCCCGAGAAAAATCAGTCCAAACCAGTGCAGAAACCTGATCGATACGTTGTCCTAAATAGCTTTCATCCAATTGAAATTGCAACGATAAACGTGTTGCAGTTGAGTCTGAAGTATGGTTATCTGCATCCTCAGAATCTTCAAGTAAATTGAAATCAGTTTCAGGGAAATTAGAATTGGAAGATTGTGCTTGACTCATTTGCTCATTCAGACAAAAGTGGTTTAATAGTTCAATTGTAGCTCATTGCCCGTATTAACAGAGGAATTTTTATGTCGCTACCAAAATATAAAATGACAATGCTTGCTCTAACGATCGGCATTGCATCGGCAATGGTAGGCTGTAGCAGTAATCCAAAAAAAGAAGTGGTCGACACAGGTCCACAGTCAAGCGAACTGGTTTATATCGAAAAAGCAAAAAAAGCGCTTGATCGTCACCAATATACAGACGCGGCAAAACACCTTGAAGCATTAGAAACCTATTACCCTACAGGTAACTATGCACAGCAAGCACAACTTGAACTATTGTATGTAAAGTTTCAGCAAAAAGACTATGAAGGTGCAATTGCACTTGCAGACCGTTTTATTCGTATGAACCCGCAGCACCCGCAAGTTGATTATGCGTATTATGTTCGCGGTGTATCAAACATGGAGCAAAACTATAATGGTTTGCTTCGTTATACCTCTTTAAAACAGTCTCACCGTGACGTGAGCTATTTAAAAGTGGCGTATCAAAACTTTGTCGATTTCATTCGTCGTTACCCATCAAGTGAATATGCAGTTGATGCAGCACAGCGTATGAAATTTATCAGTCAAGAATTGGCTGAAAGCGAAATGAATGCCGCTCGTTTTAATGTAAAACGTAAAGCATGGCTCGCTGCGGTTGAGCGTTCACTTTGGGTGGTTGAACATTACCCACAAGCACCTCAAGTACCTGAAGCTTTAGCAACAGTTGCTTATAGCTATGAAAAGTTAGGTGATAAAGCAACATCACAACAATATATTGATGTGTTGAAACTGAACTATCCAAAACTCGTGAAATCTGATGGCACAGTCAATATGCGTGCAGCACGTAGTGAAGGCAGCTTCATTAACCGTGCAACCTTAGGTATTTTTGGTAAAGAAGCTCAAACCATGAGCGAACAGAATGTCGAAGATATCGAAGCACCTGAAGAAAAACGCAGTTTGACTAATCGCTTAAGCTTTGGCTTGCTTGACCGTCCAAAAACTGAAAATACCGAGTCAACTCAACCAGCTGAATAATATCACTCCAGATTGAGTCGATTTTTCCCAAAGGGCAAGTTAGAATACTTGCCCTTTTGTCTTTTCATGAACTACTTAATCAGATAGATTAAAAGGTATTCAATGCGCTCATTAGTTAGACTAATCGGCGTGAAAATAGCAACAACAGCATCTGAATTCGTTTTTAAAAAACGAACTGCACTAACTGACCCAGAGATAGACAGAACATACAGCATGGCCATTCCTCAGCATACAATTGATCAAATCTTAGATCGCACCGATATTGTCGATGTGATTGGTCAATTTGTGAAATTGAAAAAGACGGGACGCACCTATTCAGGTTGCTGCCCTTTTCATCAGGAAAAATCGCCGTCTTTTCACGTCTATCGCGATAAACAATATTTTCACTGCTTTGGTTGTCAGGCCAATGGTAATGCCATTCGTTTTTTGATGGATATTGGCAGCAGAAACTTCATCGAAGTAATGAAGGATTTGTCGAGCCAAACAGGCATTGAACTCCCTAAAGACAATAACGATTCCAATAAACTCAAATATAAACGCGAATCAAAACCCAAAGCCGTTGTTCAAACCACGCCAAAACCTGAAGCCGTACAACTCGTAAAAACTGAAAGTACACCTGCTCAGGGAAATACCTTTGAACACGACCCTTTCGCTGAATTTCAAAATAGCGAAGAAGCCTTTTATGGTAACGATCCTTTTGCGCATTTCGATCAAATCAATGATGCTTTTGAAGATGTACCGCAAGATGGCAACTTGTATGATCTACTGGAAAATGTCGCGCAATATTATGAGCAGCAATTGCCGCTGAGCCAAATTGGTCAAGCCTACTTTAAACAACGCGGACTCAGTGCCGAGACCATCGCGTATTGGCGTTTAGGTTATGCCCCTGAAGATTGGCAACACCTAGAAAAAGCTTTTCCACAAGATATTGAAGGTTTGAAACTTCTGGGTTTAATTCGTACCAGTGACAGTGGTCGTGACTTTGACTTATTACGTGAACGGGTTATTTTTCCAATTCGTGATGCCAAAGGTCGTGTGGTCGGTTTTGGTGGTCGTGCTTTAAATGACGAGATAAAACCCAAATATATCAACTCACCCGATTCAGAAGTTTTCCATAAAAACCAATTGCTGTATGGCTTATATGAAGGCCGTAAGCAAAAAGCCCAAGATTGGCTGATGGTTGAAGGTTATATGGATGTCATTGCCTTACAGCAATATGGCATTCATGGTGCTGTAGCAACCTTAGGTACTGCCAGTAATACTGAACATCTGAACATTCTATTTAAGCAGAATAGTCGAATTACCATTGCATTCGATGGTGATGCCGCTGGTCAAAAAGCAGCACGTCGAACTTTGGAAATTGCACTGCCACTGTTAAACGATGGCCGTGAGCTAAAGTTCTTTGTTCTACCCAATGATCATGATCCCGACTCTCTGATTCGTCGTGAAGGTATTGAGAATTTCCGTCGTTTACTTGATACCTCGCCCCTATTATCTGAATTTGTATTTGCGCATTTAACGCAAAATCACAATGTCAGCTCACCTGAAGGTAAAAGTCAGGTGATGGGCGAACTCAGACAACTGACTGAATTACTGCCAAAAGGCGGATCATATCGTTATCTACTACAGCAATATTTCCGTGAAAAGCTAGGTTTTAGCCGTAAATGGCAACCTCAAGTCAATAATGATGCCTCACTCAGCTTTAGTACGAAAATTGATGCAGAAGAATATGTAATCGCAATTCTGATCAACCACCCATATCTATATATTCATTTTGAACCATTGCGCGCTTTGGTTTCACAAGACTTACTGCTTTATCATATTTTAAGCATTTTCAATGTGATTTTTGATGAACTGCCAGATGATCCTGAGCTTTCTACATATTATGTACTGGGTGCCTGTGCAGCACATCATCATGAATTACAACATATTTTAGAACACGCCAATATTAGTGATTATACATCTTCACCTGAACAAGCGGATAAACTAGCAGGCGATCTGTCAATTAAACTGCAATATCAATTCTTGCAACTGAAAATTAAGTCCAATAAGTTTTCGAGCCTTGCCGAAATGCGTAATTTAAAACAGCGTATTTATGATATTGATAAAAAAAGATCGCTTACCTTACTTGAAGATTAAGTTTTAACTAATGTTACGCCCGTAAAAGTAATTTCGCATTTTAAAATGATTTTTAATTCTATTCGACGGAGTCCTACATCTAGGGATCGAATAAAGGTATTAGCCTTCGGCTGGAGGTACTCTTACGAAGCCACGCTTCTCATTAGGCAAAATGAGGAGCAATGCTCCGCAAGAAAAACCATTGTCATCCGCAAAACTCGCTCATTAGCGTCAAATTATTCAAAAGTATTGCAAAAACATTTTTGATTAGAAGAAGTCCTGCCTCAAACAATTGCGGATGACCTTAGCACATATCGTTCTTTTATTTGAATAAAATTGCGCTTCTTATGTTAACTGCGTAACTTCAAGTTCAAGCTGTGAACGACCTTCTAATTTAATGAATAAGTTTATTTATTTCTTCGGCTTACGACGATTTTCCGCCACGTTCACCAATTCTTGTTCCAACATTTCAAAATAAGCAGGGTCTTCTGCGGTCGCGGCATGGCGTAGCACTATTGAAGTTGGGTGAAGTAATTTTTGCGTTAAACGATGAGATAATTCCTGCATGACTTGTGCAGCATCTTCACCTTTTTGCAAACGATTCATTGCTAATGTCAGTTCTTCCTGCCGTAAAGTTTCACCATGTTCACGGTAAGCATGAATGGTTGAACCTGCAAGATTCACTTTTTGCTGCGTGATTAAATCAGTCGCAAGCTGATTAACCATCACTTCCGCTTCAACGGCAGCTTGGCGTCGCTGTGCTAAATTTTCCTCAATGACGGTTTGTAGGTCATCGACCCCATACAAATACACACCATCTAAACTTTCAACTTTAGCATCAATATCACGTGGTACAGCCAAATCAACCATTAACATTTGTTTATAACGACGCTTTTTCAGTGCTACTTTAACATCAGCAAAATGGATGACTTGGTGCAGACTACCTGTACAACTGGAAATCACATCTGCACGATGTAAGTTTTCAGCCAATGCAGAAAAATCAATGATTTCGACTTCAACACGATGTGCAATTTCTTGTGCCAAAGCTTCTGCGCGAGCACGTGTGCGATTGCAAATAATAATTTTACCCACACCCATTTCAGCCAAATGCTTTGCCACCAAGCTATTCATTTCACCCGCAGCAACCACCATTACAGTGAGTTGCTCAGGCTTACTAAAAACTTGCAACGCGAGCTGTGCAACGGCATAGCCCATTGAAACGGCATGACTACCTACTGCAGTTTCCGAACGTACCCGTTTGGCTGCATAAAAGGCATATTCAAAAATTCGGTTTAAATTGGCAGAAACAATTTCCGCATCTTTAGCAAGGGATAAAGCTGATTTTACTTGACCCAATATCTGCGGCTCACCCAACATCAGTGAATCCAAACCGCTAGCAACGCGCATGAGATGCGTTACAGCTTGTGCATTTTCATAACGATACACATGATTTGACAATTGCTTTACATCAATACCATTTGACTGGGCGAGCCAATTCAATACCATGTCTGCATTTTCAGACATCGCATAGACTTCGGTACGATTACATGTAGACACCACAACCATGTCATTGAGTTCAGGTATATGGCTTTGCTGTTCAAGCAATGCAGTTAACTTTTCAGGGTTAAATGCAATCTGCTCACGCAGCTCTACAGAAGCGGTTTGATGGTTGACACCCAATGCAAAGAAAGACATATCAGATCATCATTTCGCTAAATTTATGCTATTGTGCAACATCGGTGTCATAAAAAGCATTACTTGGATCAAGAAAAATTGCGTCTAACAAATAGCCGATTGAACGGCCAGACAATAAAGCAGTATTCTACCACATTCTTACTTGTCGGTAGCATGGCTTCTACTGTCCCTATTCGGGCCGTGGGAGAAGTTTACCATGCAAATTCAGGATATGATGCAATTAAACAAAGTATGATTGCCGAGTTTGCCTTAGCTTATAACGACATTCCGACCGCTTTGCATAACTACACCGTACTTGCGATTAAGAGTAAATCCAGTATGGTTAAGCAACGTGCTTTAAACGTTGCCATCGAACAAAATGATTTACGCGCAGCCCTAGACATCGCCACACATTGGGTTGTCCAAGAACCTGAAGATGTTCCTGCATTATTTTATTTATCACATATTGCGCTAAAAGCCCATGAATATGAATTGGCTGCAGAAACACTCGATAAAATATTAACCATTGACCCCAATGCCGACCTCGAACAAATTTTGGCTGGCATTTCACCAGAATCTCCTGATGATCGAGCGTATTTGATTCAGACCTTAACGACCAGCAAAGAGAAAACCAATCCCTCTATTTTAGTTTTGGTGGCAGGTCTACAAGCGCAAAATGCTGAAATGGCAGATGCTCTCAACACCATTAATTTAGCATTAAAAAAACGCCCCAAAGTGACTGGCTATATCCTCATGAAAGCCAATTTACTCATGGCTTTAGGGGATGAAGAAGAGACTTTAAAATGGTTTGAAAAATCCAGTCATAAACACCGTAACAATATGGAAGTTCGGTTGGCTCAAGCTAAATATTTAATCAAAATCAACCAGTCAGAATTGGGTTTAAAAAAACTTGAAGATATTTTAAAGAAATGGCCTAAAGCAGAAGAACCCCTGTTTATGGCTGGCTTAACCAGTATTGACCTTGAACTTTATGAAAAAGCTGAAAAATATTTGGTTGAATTACGCTATTCATCACAATATCAAAACGAAGCGTATTACTATTTAGCGGTCAATGCTGAACGTAAAGAACATTATGAAACAGCAAAAGCTTATTATCGTTTGGTGGATGGCAGTTTATATACCGTATCACGCCGTAATATGATTAATATTTTTGCGCAGCAAAATAAATTGCATGATGCCTTACGCTTTTTAACCCAAGAACGGGTAAATTATCCGCAACATGCGAGTTTTTTATACCTTGCACAAGCTGATATTTTAAAGCGAATGAATAATAAAAAAGCGGCAGTACGCTTACTTGATGAAGCTGTGCGTAATTTACCTGAAGACCCTGAGCTGATTTACGCTGAGGTGCTATTACTCGATGCACATCAAGACAAAGATAAGTTAGATCGTTTATTAAAACAATTACTTGAAATAGAACCGAATAGTCCGACCTACCTCAATGCCTATGCCTACACCCTAGCAGTTCAAAACCGACGGCTTGATGAAGCACGTAAATATGTTGAACATGCATTGGAATTTGCGCCTGAACAAGCCTCTATTTTAGATACTTTGGGCTATATTTGTTATCTACAAAATGACTTCAACACTTCAGCCTCTGTGCTGGAAAAAGCCTATGAGCTCAGCAATAGCATCAAAATTGGCATTCGTTATGCTCGCTCTGTATTTATGCAAGGCGATATGGAAAAATTTGACGCTCTGTTACAACAACTCCAACAAAAATATCCGAATGATCCGCAATTAGAACAGCTAAATTCGCTATTGTTACCCCTACAAATGAAAAAGAGTTAAAACCTATTTATGCATATGACTTCTAAACTGGGGTTGTCTACCCTCACCTGTTGCGCATTATTTTTTACGGGTTGTCAGCCTTACATCAAACAGCAACCTACTGCTCAACCTACACCTGAAGAAATTGCAGCCAATCAATTCAATCTGCAAGGTAAAATTGGTGTACGCACACCACAACAAACCGGCAGTGCATTTTTTACTTGGGCACAAGACCGCGACGAATTTGATATCGAGTTAAGTGGCATTTTGGGTGTAGGAAAAACCCAAATTACGGGTAAACCAGGTGATGTACAGTTGAACAGCGCAAAAACAGGTCTAATCGAAGCAGCGACACCTGAAGAATTATTAGAACGTGCAACAGGTTGGCAAGCGCCGATCACCCATTTAGTCGATTGGGTGCAAGCTCGCCCTGCAACCACACAAGCGAAAATTCAACGCGATACAGCACAACGACCATCTCAAATCATTGAAGATGGCTGGAGTGTCGATTTAAGTTATAACGATGCTGCAAACCTACCCAATAAATTAATTTTGAAACAAGCGCTTGAAAATGGTGCAGAAAACCGTATTACAATGGTGATTCAAAATCGTTAATTTTTTTGATTAAGTTGACTTATGACTAATGTAATTCGTGTCCCTTCTCCTGCAAAACTTAATTTGTTTTTGCATATCACCGGCCGCCGTGAAAATGGCTATCACGAATTACAAACCATTTTTCAGCTCATCGATTTATGTGATTGGCTCGAATTTAGTCCAACGATTGATCAAACTGGTGCTGCATTGATTCAAATTGATGGCTTAGAAGATGTTCAACTAGAACAAAATCTAATTTATCGTGCTGCAAAATTACTCGAACCCTTTGCAAAAAATCTAACTGCGCAAAAAATCCGCATTGAAAAAAATATTCCAATGGGTGCTGGTCTCGGCGGCGGCTCATCCGATGCCGCAACCACGCTCATTGTGCTGAATAAAATTTGGCAATGTGGACGAAGTACTGAACAATTAGCCGAATTCGGACTGCAACTTGGCGCCGATGTTCCAGTATTTGTTCATGGTCTAAATGCATGGGCTGAGGGTATCGGTGAATACTTAACATTCATAGATTTAGCTCAAAAACAGTACATTGTGCTTAAACCTGACTGTTTTATCAGCACTCAACTGCTTTTTTCACAAAAAACGTTGACAAGAGACACGAAGCCTACTAAATTTTGCGGCTATCAGGAATCACCATCTGATTTTGGAAATAACTTTGAGCCAGTGGCAAGAAGTTTATACCCTGAAGTCGATGAAGCAATGCAGTATTTAGACCAGTTCGGTACAGCAAAGCTTACAGGTACAGGTGCTTGTGTTTTTACTGAAGTAACTGAAAATATGAATATTGATGACATTTTAAAAAATGCACCATGTAAATCTTACTTGGTTCATAGCTTAAAACAATCACCATTACGTCATTTTGAAGTTTGATAGGGGCGTCGCCAAGTGGTAAGGCACCGGGTTTTGATCTCGGCATCCGTTGGTTCGAATCCAGCCGCCCCTGCCATCATTTTTCACCTGTAGATGTAATTGCTGTAAAGTTTTAGGGGCGTCGCCAAGTGGTAAGGCACCGGGTTTTGATCTCGGCATCCGTTG
>NZ_NEGG01000014.1 GCF_002135295.1 Acinetobacter sp. ANC 5054
AAAAAAAACCGCCATTATTGGCGGTTTTTTATTAAACATTACATGCAGTTTCATGGAGTAAAACTGACACATATTGAAAGTATCAATAATATATAATATGCGAAGGTTACTTAAACTAAATTTTTTTAGATTTAAGTCTTCTTAACAACTTCAGAACTAAAGAAACCTCTTTGCATTCCTTTATTAGCTAAATCCTTACAATGCGTATCAATTTTCCATTTAGGTAAATTTTCAACTTGTAATTTAACTTGACTATCAATAAAAAAGAAATCCATAGATTTCCTTAACTTATTGGCTCTCGGAGGTGCTGTTTTTTCCCAATGATTTAAAGCCATATTATAAAATATAAAGAAATTTTCTTTTTCTTAAAATTTTTTAATAAATTAAATATCCAAGGTGCTGCATATCCTGTATTCAATATGAAATACTTGAAATAACTAATTCATTGATTATTGTAGGTGAAGCGGGAATGGGAAAATCTAGTCTTTTAGAATGGCTAGGAAACTTAGAAAATTATACTATTTGCACGGCAAATCAATTACTAAACCAAGTTAATCCTCACTTCCTCTTGAGAGCAAGAGCATATAAGCTATTGATGCCGAAAACATTTTTAAATAGCCACTGATATAGTAGAACTATCAATGAAAGAATCAGAAATTAGAGATATTTTAGCAGTTAATCTTCATGTAATAGAAGACGGTTTAATATTACAAGAAAAAGAACAATACATTCCAAATGATCTTGGAACTAAAGGTTTTATTGATATTTATGCCCAAGACACAAAGGGAAATCATGTACTTATAGAATTGAAGAGAAGTAAGCCTGCTACGAGAGAAACTTTACACGAAATATTAAAGTATGTGGAAGGGGTTAAATTACATTTTGGTGCCAGAGAAGATGAAGTTAGAGTAATAATTGCTTCAACCGAGTGGTCTGAGCTAATAGTACCCTACTCTAGATTTCTGAGCATGGCTAATATATCAATCACAGGAATGAAGTTAAATATTGATGATACATCAAATTCTATTACTGCTGAGAAAGTAGTACCTTTAAAAATTAATGAAGGAAGATTTATAGCCCCATGGTACGAAATATTTTGGTATAAAAACTTTGACAATCTTTCCAAAGGCATTAAAACCATTAAAGAAAGCTATATAGAAAAGAAAATCAATGACTATATTATAGCTATTTTTGAACTTAAAAATTCAATACCATCAATACCTCATGAAAAACGTAAGAGTGCATTAGAAGCAATTTTTGGTCCAAGTAAAAATTCAAAATTAGAATTATATTCATATGTTATATTTTGTGCATCACAAATAAGAACAGTACAACAATATACAGACTTATTAGAAAGTTGTAATGATATATATGAAGAAACTATATCTATAATTGAAGATATAGATGAAGTAGAAAAACTATGTATTTTGCATGAGGCAGTCTCAGGTCTTGAACCGCTTCCATACAGTGATGATGGTGAAATTGGTTATCCAGCTAAATTTCATGATTATTTCAACAACGAAAATTTCATATTAACTGAAATAATTAAATTTGGTGCTTTTGAAAGAAACAAACTCCTTACAAAAGATATTTTAATAGAAGAGTTAAAAGGATTTAATGGCTCTCTTTCAGGCAGTGGACATATCAAAAAAAACATATCTTTATCAGATATTTCTCACATTACAGCACTTAAGAAAGAAATAGAAATTTTACTCAAAGACAACAATATATGGTGCGAAAGAATAATAAGAAATATCGACAACTTACAACATGAATTCCCAAATAGCTCTTTAGATTTTCATTTATTCAATCCATCCACAGGTATATTTACCATTTACAATACCCTATCAAAAGGCTCCAATTTTGAGTACATGCCAAATTATTTTATGAAAGCTTCCTCGGACAATAAAAAAAGAATTTATTTTGGCGCATTGGATATATTCAGACCACCATTAAAATTCAATGATATTATTAATAAATACTATCCATATGGTATTAGCGAATTAGTTAGCTCAACCACTTGGGGAGGATACGACAATAGAGATGTTGATATTTTAGAAAACTTAGGATTGATTTATAAAAATTACAGGTGTGATATTGAATCAGAAAAAACTATTTTTTTTGTTATGAATGATGGCAGATGGCGAAATTGCGAGCCACCTAACCTATTAAATAATTTTCAGAATTACCTAAATTCAAGTACTAAATTAATTAATGAAATTATGGCGGAAATAGGCATTAGAGATAATGGCTCCTTCTTTGAACACTGTTTGCCTGACGTCTTAGTCATAAAAATTTCACGTGAAGAAGTTGAAACTAATGATTTAACTAGAGTTTTATCCAAATTAGAATATCTGATAATGAGCGACAATCTTGCACTTAAAATGCGTAGAAAAATTGAGTTTTCGTTTGATGGCTACAATCACGATATCAGGGAATTATATGAAATAGAAGAGGTAAGAAATTATGTAATCAATTTATCAGAAGCTTTCCCATATTTATTTTTCTTTACAAAACTAGATGGTAATTATGGAACTCTTAAAGTTTTCGCAAACTGCTATATTAAGAGTGATAAAAAAATTGTGTTAGACAATTACTCACCTCTTGAAATATTTATGACACAACAGTTCGAAGGCTTAAATGAACTAACTGATAGACTTTCCCTTTCGGAAGAAGAAAACAAAATTATTTCGGAAGAAACAATTGAATATCTTTTTTCTGACTAATAGACTACTCTTCAATAATGACTTGAAAATATGTTTTCGGAAATTGACAGAGGTTGTGTCGTTACTTCTTGTCATCATGTGTCGCAATACTTCCTAAGTTATTGAATTTAAATTCTCACAATGACAAACAATGTGTCGCATGACGTCAGCATAAAAAAAGCGGAACTAAAGTGTTCCGCTTTTTTTATGAAGAAATTTATTTGCCCAAGCATATCTATGCATTTAATTTAATTCGTATTCTGCTAATATAAAACAGTATAAAAATACATCAATTAATAAAAATCACATAATAATAGAGGACATAATGAAAGGTCAGATATTAGATTATTCAGTACAAACCAATTCAGGCATCATAAGTGCTGATGATCAAAATCGCTATGAATTTACAGGTGCCGAATGGCGTGGCCAAAATTCACCTAAACGTGGCGATCATGTAGATTTCGATATCAGTCCAGAAGGTCAAGTCATTCAAGTATTCAATGCTCTTGGCAGCAGCAATCCTATTCAACAAATTTCACAGCAACTCGATAAAATTTCAAATCAAGATCAATCAGAATCACAATTCAACATGATTGACTGGTTTGTAAAATGTCTAAAAAATTATGCAAACTTTACTGGACGTGCACGTCGTAAAGAATATTGGTTTTTTGTATTGGTCTATATTATCGCAATCATTATTACACTTATAGTCGATTCGGTACTTGGAACCAATGGCATATTTACGGTTATATTCATCTTAGCAATGGTTATTCCATCAATTTCTGTGGCAGTACGTCGTTTGCATGATATTAATAAATCTGGTTGGTATTGGTTAATGCAAATGATTCCACTCGTTGGACCAATTCTGGTTCTAATTTGGCTTGCAACGGAAACCAAACCTGAAGTAAACCAATGGGGACAACCTGCAAAATAACCCATAGATAAGGCTAGATGATTGGTTCACTAGATTATTAAAAATAAGTCAACTTGGGAAAAATATGAAAGGACAAATTTTAGATTTTTCGATCCAAACCAATACGGGTGTGATCAGTGCTGAAGATGGAAAACATTATCAATTTGCTGGTCACGAATGGCGTGGCCAAAGACCGCCTGCACGTGGGGATCAGGTTGATTTTGCTTTGGATGAAAGTGGACAAGCGATTCAAGTCTATATTGCATTACACCAACACAGTTTTGCTACGAATACGCGAACTAACTACAGTGAAGAAGAGGAAAACTATGATTTTTTCGCGTGGTCATTCAAACCACTGAAGAAATTTGCTGAATTTGAAGGTCGCGCTCGACGTAAAGAATTTTGGTTCTTTTGGCTATTTTGTATATTGGTCAGCATACTTGCCTCTGTTTGCGATTTAGTCATAGGCAGTGAACCTTGGTTAGAAAATATTTCCAGTGTGGTCTTACTTATTCCAAGTTTAGCTGTTGGTGCACGTCGACTACACGACACTGGACGTTCAGGCTGGTGGCAGCTATTAATGCTCACAATCATTGGAATTATTCCACTGATTATATGGTGGGCGACAGATACTAAAGCCGAGACAAATCAATGGGGCCAACCCGCTCGCGATCTGCAACAATAAAATAAGGCGCACTATGCGCCTTATCTTTTGTCAAAAGTTATTAGCCATATTTACGCGCAAAGTCTTCATCTGACGTACATAAATATATAATAAATTCAATAAATGCCACGATCGATGGGATAAAGGTCCAACAGAAGAGTAAATAGACAATCCCCCACCCAATACGGCCTAAGTAAAACTTATGGATACCGAAACCACCCAGAAAAAATGCCAAAATTGCGGCAACAATACGACTCTTTTGACCATATTGAGTACCCAAAGCATTCGGCACTGAAATTAAGTAAATATTGGTTGCATGACCAACGCCCTTAATTTCAAAATCAATAAATTGACCACGTGCAGGTGAAGATTGCCCCATCCAATCACGTCCAGAAAATTGGTAACGATTTTGATCATCGCCACTAATGACACCTGTATTGGTCTGCACAGAAAAATCTAAAATTTGACCTTTCATTACACCCTCTTTTTCAATAATTTTTATACTTGTTAATATCGTATAACACACAACTTATATAACGATTTATTTGATAAATCAAATAATTAACTTATTGCGATAAGTAACACTTCGAAAACATCAAACGCAGTGCATAGACCACAGCCATCGCAAAAATGGCATAACCTGCTGGCGTGATCAGCAATGGAATGCACAGTACAATCACCACAGTCAGTGGATACAATAATTTTTTCAATCCATGCTGATGATGCAGTTCATGCAAGACGTATAAACTGGTGGTGTAAATGATCAAGCTAATTGCGACAAAATAACTTTCTTTCTCTGAGCTGATTAAAGCTTCATGTGACACAACATCAACGGCAGCCGCCAGACCTGCGCCAATGGCAGCAATACTGATAAAAACAAAGAAATGCCCATAGCCCCATGTAAATGCCATTTTTCGGCTATTCAAGCGCTCCGCAATACTGGTATCAAAATACGACCACCACATGGTGAACATCATGATTAATCCACCAATCATAAGAAACAGCAGTTCAGTGCTAAATCGTTGATTGCTCAGTGCATCACTAATTGCAATTGAACAACCAACGATGGATTCACCCAATACAATGATAGTTAACAATGAATAACGCTCAGCAATATGATGTGCATGCCATGGGGTTCGGTTGGCCGCCTCAGCAAAAATTGGCACACATAGCTCTGCAATTGCCAAAAGCACAAACAAATACACACTAAAATGTATCGGTGTAAAGTGAAAAAGCAACCAGCCACATTGCACGATAATAATGCCAAAAGCATAACGAAGAGCAGTTTTACGTCGAGCAAGATCATTTTTCGCCACCCGAAACCACTGGGTGACTAAACCTAGCCGCATAATGGCATAACCAATGATAATCACATCAAAATCTTGCTGTTGAAATGCATATGGAATACCGGCAGCAATCACTAAGGAACCGATAATCTGCACAAAGGTCAAAATCCGATATAAGGCATCATCATTGTCATAAGCCGAAGCAAACCAGCTAAAATTCATCCATGCCCACCATAAGGCAAAGAACACCATGCCATAGAGCGTCAAACCTTGTGCAACATGATTGTGAATCATTGCGTGATGCAATTGTTGCCCTGCTGTGGCAATCGCCACCACAAAGATCAGGTCAAAGAGTAGTTCTAACGAGGTGGCAACACGGTGCTTTTCATGCGGGTCCCGTGGTAACAACGGTTTAAGCCATTCACGTGGAATAAGAAAAGAATTAGGCATGAACAATCAGCTGTATTATTTTATTTCTTTAATTTTTTCAAATCTAAAATATGAAGACAAGCCACCTTACAAAAATTTATTGAGATACTCTTTTCTATATCAGGGACAATCTTGTGACTTCATTTACTTAAGATTTCGATGAACGTACTTTTTTTAATAAAAAATCAGTGACATACTTAGGCAGACTAAAAAAATAATTAAATCTGTTGGCTATGTTAAAAGAAAATTTAGCGTCATTTCCTGACGCCATTTGGGTACAAATCAGCGATCATCGTATGCAAGTCCTCAACCGAGAACATGATGTAGTTGCGCAAGAAGACTGCCCTGTTTCATTTATGGACTTGGGAAGTTTTGCTCGTGACTTTAATATTGCCGAACGCTGTTTCAATCAACTGATGCAAGGCATAGATTGCAAATGGTACGAGTTTGGGCAGCCAATGGTTTTCATTCAATTGATTAACCGTTCAGATCAACAAGTGACCGCGCTCGAACTACAAGCCATCAAAGAAATGGCTTTAGGCAACAACGCTCATTTGGTCAATGTCTATGACAAAGATGGCGAAGCACTCGAACCTGATACGCTCAAGAATGATCATTCTCGCTTTCTCAAATTATTGTGCCTCACTCTTGTCTTTGTGGTGGCTGTCGTTTTACTCAGTCATGGACTCGAGCCGTCATAGCATGGCGGAAGAGGATTAAAGCTCAATTCGCTTATTAAATATTTTCAAGACACGCAATTAACTCTGAAAATGCTGCAATTTGGTATGCAGGTTCAGCATTTTTTAACTCTTCGGGACTGCCATAACCATAACTCACGCCAATGCCTTGAATGCCATTACGGCGTGCACCTAAAATGTCATACTCACGGTCACCAACCATGATGCATTCAGCTGCGATCAACTGTTCTTGCTGCAAAATATATTCAATTAAGTCGCCCTTATTGGTCCGCTCACCATTCAGCTCGCTACCATAAATGACCGTAAAATATTGTGCTAAATCAAAATGATCTAAAATTTGACGTGCATAGACCGTTGGCTTCGCCGTTGCGACAAAGAGTTTAAAACCCATTTTTTGTAATTGCGCCAAAGTTTCCGCAACGCCCGCATAGACCTTATTTTCAAATAAACCCGTCACCGCAAAACGCTCACGGTAACCCATTAGCGCTTTTTCCGCCAAAACATCATGCACATCTACATTTAAGATTTTTGCCAAAGATGCTTTTAATGGCGGACCAATGATCCAATCAATATTGGTATCTTCTGAAATTGGATGCCCAATTTTCTCCAGGCCATAACGTGCTGAGGTGGTAATCCCTACTTTCGGGTCTGTTAATGTGCCATCAAGGTCGATCAATATATTCTTAATCACAGACTATCCCATATCCCTTCAATTCAGCAAAAATACTATCGAGTGTTCGTTCAAAGTTGCCTATACTATCGCAAATTTTGTGTAATAAGGACATCACCGTGCGCCCGACTGTACTTTGCTTTTCTGGTCTCGATCCATCAGGTGGTGCAGGTCTACAGGCTGATATTGAAGCTATCGGCCAAAGTGGTGCACATGCCGCAATTGCCTGTACCGCATTAACTGTACAAAACTCTCAGCAAGTCTTTTCATTTAGCGCAACTTCACGTGAATTATTGCTTGCTCAAGCACATGCTGTGGTCGGTGATTTACCGATTCGCTGTGTAAAATCGGGTATGTTAGGCACGACAGAAAATATTGCCGCATTGGCCGAATTTTTATTAGAGCATCCTGAATATCGCTATGTGCTTGACCCTGTTTTAGTTGCCAATAGTGGCGGCTCACTTGGAGATCAAGCAACCTTAGTCAAATCCTTTATGCAATTGATTCCACTCGCAACCGTGCTAACACCAAATACTGTTGAACTTCGTGCGCTTACAGGTGTCGAAGACATTACTCAAGCCACATCCAAGTTATTTGAAATGGGTGCTCAAGCAGTTTTAGTCAAAGGTGGTCATGAAGATACCCCAGACTACATTCAGAACTCACTCTATATCAATGGTGAGCTGGTTTCACAAACACGCTGCCCGCGTCTGGAAGGTGAATATCATGGTTCAGGCTGTTCATTGGCAAGCTTTATTGCAGGTCGTTTAGCCTTAGGTGACGAATTAAAAGTCGCTGTGCAACATGCTGAAGCATGGTTATTTGGGGTTTTGCAAATTGCTGAATCACCCGTTGCAGGTGGCCAAAAAATCCCGAAACGATTTTAATGTGACATAAATACTTTCCCTAAAAAGCCCTGTTCATCAGGGCTTTTTATTAGAACAAAGTTTTATTCAAGAGCCGATTTGTACTCGACTGATCAAACTTGGAATATCCCATGCACCACCACTAAAACCTTTACACATGGTGGTTTGCGCTTTATAGGTTTTGATAAATCGTTGCCCGTTCCAAGCCCATTCCTCAACGCTTAAACAATCCCCTATACCACGACCTCGTTGATTTGAAAAAATCTGTCCTTCACTAAAACTGTTATCTATAAATGTAACGCTTTGCTTAATCTGTTTTAGACCTCGATCCATAACCCAATAGCTATGTCCGACATTATAAGCACCACGCCAACACGGCACCTCAGCCAAAACATTTTGGCTATTTAGAGGAAAAATTATAAGACGATCATCTGTTAAAAAATTGCCGTCATAAAGCTGTGGGCAAAGCTCTGCGTTAGTTTGTTTTTTAATTTTTTCGAAAAGTTGTTGTGCGGCCTGCGACTGGACCGTATACCGACTTTGCATCCCAATAACATAGTTTCTAATATTAACTTTTGGAATGCTTTGCGGCTTTAAGACTTGTGCGGAAGATACTGTGGTTTTTCTCAGCAATGCAGAGTTTGTACCTATGCGTTTTTGAAAATCATCCATACGTAGCAATGCTGCCGTTGCACCTTGTACAGAAAGCTTCCATTCTTGATTTTTCCATGTCCAGATAATCGGCTGCGTGCCTTGTAAGGCTTGAACCAATTTCTGTGTTTGAATGGCACTCAACTGCCCTTCTGCTGTTTTGGCATCAATCTGGATACTGCCCTGATTTTGTCCTGCGATCAACAATTGTAGTTGTGTAAGTTCAGTTCCCACATGCTTATTATTAATTTTTACCCGCGCATTGACTTGAGCCTGTGGCCCCGCAGCACGTTGTAACAAAACAGAAATGGCTTGGTTTTCTTCATCTGCTTGATAGCCTGCAACACGACACGTTCCAGTATTGTCACAAGCAATCTCCCAATCCTTATGGGAAAAATAAGTTCCTTGAATCTGAGCATGACCCAATACACTATACAGGACAGCAGCAAGGCTGATTATAGACGGCCAGATGACATTGCTATTTTTCATGTCTATGGCTCTTAAAGATTATATTGTATCCATCATAGTTCCATGAAAGATCAAATACTAGTCACATGCATTTATTACAATACATTCATGACGATGAATCACTCAGTTGCTGAATTTCTTCTAACTTTCTGCGTCGAATATTTTCATCGCCAATGGTGTGCATCAAATCCTCAGCAAGTGCTTTTAAGAGGCTCATATCATTTTCGGTTAATTCTTTGGGCTGACGATCTAATATGCAAAAGCTACCTAAGGACATGCCTTTACTATTACGTAATACCACGCCTGCATAAAACCGAATACGGTTATGCATTAACTCGGGTAAATGGGCAAAGCGTGGGTCGCGCTGCAAGTCTTCTATGATGATATTTTCATTTTGATAGACCAAATGACTGCACACGGCATCTTGCTTAGATTGCCGCATGTGCATTGGCTCGGTAGCTGGATTACCCAGCGGACTACATGGAGTATAGACCCAATCTTGTTTAACCCAAGAAATCTGCGCATATTTCACATCAAATGCTTGTCGTGCTTCCTCAACATATTGTTCATAAATGGTTTGATTACGTTCATCTAGTACATTGAGCTCGTCCAAAGCTTTTAGCCGCTCTTCTTCTAACTCAGTATCAGGTTCCTCTAACCAAGATTCCCCCTGCCTTAAACGTAGTGCTTCAATACTTAAACATAAATCATTGAGATTATTTACCACCGCATCGAGAGAAAAATTTTCTTTGATGAGATCTAAACGTTGAATATCGTCACAACTCCACAAAGCAAAAATCAGTTTTTTTGCTGGGAATTGCGCACGAAAGCTATGACTGAGCAATCGAATCTGCGCTTCTGGCGCCGTATGAAAGATAGAAATACAGATGATTTCGATTGATTCTGCTAGCTGAGTAAAATCTTGGTGCTGATGTTGAATCAAGATGTCTTTGGAAGACTGCGCTGGAATACCTCCTAAATTCAGGCTATGTGCGACCATCGTTGAAACTTGGACGTCAATTTCCCAACGGGCACCCGCACACCATACTTCAGGTGAAATCTCTTTTGTATCTACGGGATAGGCTTGCTGAAAAGTATGATTAAATAGTTTTAGTCCTTGATGTAAGCGCAAGCGATGTTCTGCACTAGCATCGGTATTGTGTCCACGAGAAAAAATCCGAATTGCAGGTATTGCCACTTGCTCATAGAACACATTGACTCGGCGTACTTTCATTTCAGGTGTCGGCTTTTTCGGTAATTTTGCCGCAATAAAACTATTCGCTACATCCATTGCATCGTTTACATCATCCGCCACCAAGCGCTGATAAAAACGTTCATGTGGTTCAAGTGCAGGAGCACTGCCGATGAGGGTTTTAACAAAGCCCAGCGATGGTACATAATTGGATAATACCAATAAACAAGCGGTCAAAGGTGTAGATAAAATCAGTCCAATCGGTCCCCAAATAGATGCCCAAAATGTTGCAGAGAGAATAATTGCCAATGTTGATAAGCCCGTACTTTCCCCATAGAGCCACGGTTCGACAATGTTATTACTGATTAACTCCAGTAATAATATTAGCCCGACTGTCCACAGGACCATATGCCATGTTGGATCTACGGCAAAGGCCAATACAATGGGGAAGATAGCGGAAATCATGGGACCAACATAGGGAACAAAACGCATCACAATGGCGACCATGCCCCACATAATGGCGGCAGGAACCCCAATAAACCAAAGACCGAATGCCATTGGAATGCCATAGGTGACATTCACCGTTAATTGCATCCGCAAGTAAGTTCCAATGCGATTAGCAGCTTCATCTAAGGCCTCAGTCCCAATGTTCAGGTTTCCACCCAATAGTTTTAAAAAGCGATCATGCAAATCTTTGCGATTCACTAAAATTAAGATGACAAATAGAAAAACGATACCCGCTGTTGCCAGCGGATTAAGCACTTTATCACTCCACTCCATCGCAGCTTCAGCAGTGGTTTGCTCCTGACCAACGATTTTGACTTCTTGTACATTTGGGTCTTTCTTTTCAGGCACTACATTTTCAATCGAGTTTTCAACTGTATCTAAGGTGTTTTTTGCGCCATCCCACACGCTTGGTCCGCGCGCATATTGCCGCAAGGAATTCATCTTTTTCTGAATGGTGCCATGATATTGTGGTAATTCTTGGCTTAACTGACCCAATTGAAAACCTAAATAGGACGCTGCTCCAGATAAAATTGCCAGTACCAAAGCCACAACTAAAATAATCGAAGCTAATTGTGGCAGCCCCCATTTGCGTAGGCGCATCACCAAAGGATCAACTAAAAAGGCCAATAAAATCGCCAATGCCAATGGAATTAAAATATCTTTTCCAAGATATAAGGCTGCAATCAGGATGGTACAAATCACAAACCCAGCAGTCATTCGAATTAACTTTTGAAAATCTGCCGTTGGTGCTTCCGACTCAGTTTTTAACTTTTGTAAACTTGGTGAATTTTCATCTTGCAGTGCATTTGCATCCTGCTGCTCTTTATTATTTTTATGATCCATTGTTATTGTCCTTAGCCATGAATCGTTCTTTTAATTTAGGCTTCTGTCCCCGTGATGAATATATTTTTCATGTAATGATTTGCAAAAAAAACAGGGCTTTCAATGCCCTGTTATAAATTTTAGAATTTGCTCATTTTAAGATGAGAACGTAATTGGCTTACTGCGATGGGTCAATATATCAACTGGAACGGAAATATGCTGATGTATAATTTTCCATTTTGTATCTGATTTACGTAAACCAATGGTTGAACGACACCATGTAATGCCAGGCGTTGCCACACCATTTTCATTGTCAATTTTAGAGTAACAATGAACAAAAGCTTGTGTCGTATCGGCTTGGATCACCACATCACGACGAAATACTTTCAATCCATCTCTAAAATATTCTCGGTAGGCTTCCCACATTTTTTGATAGGCCATGAAACCGTACATTTCTCCGCTGGCATCGAAAAAACATACATCTGCCGCACAAAGTTCAGCAATATTTTGTATTTTTAACTGGCATACCACTTCATCCCAACGCGCTAAAAATTGCTTAATTTCTTGTCCAATGTGTTGATCACCTAAAATCTTAATTTTGTCTTGCATTCTTGCCACCATTCATGTGCATTTTATAATAACATTTTTCTTTGCTTAATCTGTAGCGAGCTGAATTGAAACAATTTTCCAGCTCACTCCATTTCGCTGCATGCTAAATGTGGTTTTATCTATGTCTACAGCGTTCTCCGTTTCTACAGGAATATGAATATCAAAACGATTCCACGCGCTATAGCCTGCGGAAGCACGTTTTAAAGTCTTTGGATTAGGTTTGGCTGACTGACCCAAGGTCGAATTTGCCTGAGCAGTTGGCTGATTTTGATCTGCACGATTTGAAATCTGGCTGATTGAACGTGCTAAATGATCTAAAGTTTTCAAATGCGGTTGATTTGAAATTTGAATTGAATCTTTTAAGGCTTTGCCTTGCATTAACAACATCAATGTTGTGGGATTGACGGTCGCGTCCACAACAGCATCACTCGCTAAAGCACTAAGTTTTCCTCCCCAAGATTGTAAAATATCAGGCATCTGACTTAAGCCAGAACGATCATCAATCAACTGCTGAATTTGGGGCTTGAGACTGGCCTTCACTGCTGGAAAATCAATATATTGAGAAATCTTCTCTGGCTGATTTTGTTCAAAAGCTTGCCGAATTTGATACAGCACCCAGTAAGGTGATGCAATAAAGCCACCTAAAAGAAATATACAGAGGGCAAACAGCCCGTATAACCAAATACGATTCTGTTTTTTCATGATTCACCACACATCCTAGTGCAATTATGGTACATCCTTGTACCGTGGAATAGTGTGATATTTACAATAAATTCAATGAGAATTTTTCATAGATATACAATATTCAAGAACCACTTTTAAACCTATGCAGAACAACTGATGGTTATAAGCTAATATTTTAAAAAACAGTTTTAAGCTTTAACTTATAAATCAGTCGAAACTTCAATATTAGTTTGTTAAATCTTTAATTTGGGTACTCGGCCCATTGGTTTTCACAGATTCAATACCTTTGTCACGTGATTGTTCAGAAGCATAAAATTGACTTGATCCAATGATTTGATGGTTTACTGCTTTCAAATTGAAATAGGGCTTACCATTTTTTGCAGTAAGTCGATCATAACGACTATCATCTGCACTATTTTTTTGTACCGACTCAATGCCATTGTGAGCAGAAGCTTTGGCTTTATAGAGTTCACTGGTCAAGATGATTTCACCGTTCCCTGCTTTAAGTACAAAACGGTATTGCTGATCACTTGATTGACTAATTTCATACCAACCAGACATACGTATCCCCTTATTAATAATTGTTTTAACGCTTATTTCATCAAGATTTATTGTTTATAAAATTGCACTTGATACTTCGAATATAAATGAACTCCATCACACTTTTCAATGCTTTTTTTTTACAGCATGTCTGTTTATTTATGAAACAATTTAAAGGCTTTTTTCATATTTAAAGCTACTCATTTTCAACCCATAAAAAAACCGGACAGCGCCGGTTGTATTGGGTTTTTGCAGCAATCATCAAGCTATCTAAACTGAGTCAGTCCAATGAGCTTATATTCTATGCTTTAGCACTAAGTACCAATTTCGAATAGGTTGCTTTATTCATTTCTAACATTTCAACGCAAAGCTGTAATTCATGCGTCGTTGAAACATGCTTTTTCAACACATCAAGTAAGCTTTCGGAAATTTGTTGTTGTACTTCGATGCTACGGCCAGTCAATAGTGACACCTTGGCATGGACATAAGCCAGATTTGATTGATCATCCAAGCCCACAACGTACTCATGTTGGACTACGGCACGACTTTTAATGTCATTGATTGCATTCACATGCCCTGTTGCAAATAAAGCATTGTTCAGCGCTTTTAATAAAGGACGGGCTTGAATGTCAAGATTGTCTGAATATTCCAAATGAATATGCGGCATGGTGAACACCATTGAAAAATTAGTGCTTTATTATGCCGTGATTCGACTGAAAGCTGAGTTTAAATTAAAGGCAGAGTGTGCTTTATTTGCAAAGCGTCCTAAACAACACGAAATGCTGTTTAGGCTAATCGGTGTTTCGCGATCTAAAAGATTAAATTTGGCTTAAACTTTTTTCACATATTCAGATTTTAATTTCATCGCGCCAATACCATCAATCTTGCAATCGATATCGTGACCATCTGCTGCATCCGTCAATAACCGAATATTTTTAACTTTGGTTCCCACTTTCACAACTGATGAAGAACCTTTAATTTTTAAATCTTTCACGACAGTCACAGTATCACCATCGGTCAATAGATTGCCGTTGGCATCCTTAATAACGGCCTGTTCTTCGCTTGTACTTTCACCCTCACGCCATTCATGTGAGCATTCTGGACAAATAAGTAAATCGCCATCGTTATAAGTATATTCTGAGTTACATTGGGGACAATTCGGTAAAGACATAAAAAACCTCAAAAAAAAAGATATAGCGTATCAATGCTATAAAGGTCTCAATATACCATTGTTCTTGATTTCATCGACTTAAAAACCCTATTTTAAATAAGGTTTTTTATCATTCACTTATTGCTCGTCTAAAACCCATTGTTCTTTATTCTTTGGGCGCACTCTCCTTTTGTTTCCTTTTATGTGCTTTCAATAAAACTGCTTTTAAAATGTGCGCGTGATTATTTTGCATATTTTTCGCTGCAGTCAACAAGGTTAAATCTCTATGCTGTGCCAACGCCTGTAATTGATGCAAACTTTCTTGTTGTGCATCGAGTTCTTGTGCATAGCGTTGTTGAAACTCTGGCCATCTAAGCTCCATTGCCTCATCTTGATGATACCAACGCCGCAATTCTGTCGAAGGCGTGAGTTCCTTCGGCCATAAGCTTATCTGCGCTTTTTCTTTACTCATACCGCGCGGCCATAAACGATCCACCAAAATACGTGCACCATCTGTCGGGGCAATATCGTCATATATGCGCTTAATCTCTATAGTCATGATTCATCGATCCTCATGAAAAATCAGACGATCTATCTCTTTATTCATCTGGAATAGCAGGATTAACTAAAAAAGATAAGAGTTGCAAAGATTCCTGCCAACCCAAATAACATGCATCGGCTGGAATTACACTCGGTAGACCTGCTTGAACAATCGTCACATCCGTCCCAACCGAGACTTCTTTTAGTTCAATTGTCACTTCAATTTCACCTGCCAATTCTGGCATATCAAACTGATCGGTATAACGCAGTAATTTGTTTTCAACCACTTCATGATAGTCACCATGAAATGAATGCTTCATACCTGTAGAAAAGTTTGTAAATGACATACGATAAGAACCACCTTTTCGCACATCCGAGTGTTCAACATGCGCTGTGAAGCCATGAGGTGGCATCCATTTAACTAAGGCATCATGATCAACAAATGCCCGAAATACCCGTTCAGGTGGTGCACTAAAAACGCGATGTAAGCGGACTGTATTACTCATTTTATGCCTTCCTTTTTTAATTGTTTGGGACTATCCCGTATAACATTGGATTGGATTGATTGAAATCAATTCGTCCAAACTGCAATGCACATAGAATCTCTTTTATGGTATTCAAATTTGCTGACAAATCCTATTTCAGCATGGTGACACCCTGTATATTTTTGTGAATCAAAAAATTTTTTTATTATCAATAATTTAAAAAATAAAGATTTTATTGTTATATGTGTCAAATTCATAGCGATAAAGGAGATTGGTATCTGTGATAGATCCCTAAATCAAAATATTTTAAAGATAAAAAACAATTCACCCAGTCGCTAACTGGGTGAATTGAATAGATACAAAAAATTTAAGATTTAGCTTAATTGACCTTCTTCATCTAAATCATCATCTTCATAGATATATGCCATGCAGCCCCAACCATCATATTGACCTGAGTGCTGTTCAGCTATTTTGGTAAACCATTGTTCGAGATCGACAATATCTTCGTAGTCAGGTTCCATATAGACATAAATGGTTATGATCCATTCCACACTGTCAGATTCTTCATCTTGAAAGAGCGAGATTTTTTGCTCTTCTTTTAACAGATATAAAGCACACTTTTCGGCAAGCTCTTCGGTAGAAAATGCAATCGAATATTCAATTTCGTGCGGCACGCTTAGATCATCGCCATCTTCTTGCATTTGCCACAGCACATTACCGTTATCATCGTCTGGAAATTGTTTAAAATCACGCGACATTTTACTTTCCTTATCGTTTATCAATTTTATTCTGTTGATCATAGATTAACGGATAATTGTTGCAATTTGCAGCACTAATCTGCATTTTCATCATAAAAAAAGACTGCAGCATGTGCAGTCTTTTTTGTTGTCTAATAGACTTTAAACAGATTCTCTTATGGCATTTTCAGTTTGCTTAAGTTGCAGCAAAATTGCCGCCATTTTTAGCTCTTCAACACGTAAATCACGATAACTTTCAAATAGTTGAGATTGACTAAAATGTATGCCATGCATATTAAGCAAGCTAAAGTCATCTTTTAATGCTTGAATCAATTCCCCTAAATTATTTAGATTCAATTGAGCCAAATACAAATCTGCGCGGCTATTAAAAACCAAACTAAACAATTGAATAGAGGCTAAACGACGATCTTCATCCACATAATTACAAGCAGCGCTGGCCTGCTGCTCCATCGCATCAATAATTTTGCAACGGACCGCCAATAAATTTTGTGCTGCGGCATGCTCATCAAAACCATCTATCAGCTGGCTAATTAAATTCGGCACAGGCAAAAAGAACTGATCTTTATTGCTCTGAATTTTATGCTGTAAGGCTTGTGAAATTTGTTCAAGTTCCTGCTGATCCATCACTTGGTTATACACACTTTTCAGATGCGCTCGTGTGCCAGCCTCCGCCTGTTGCTGTGCTTTTTTCTGTACCTGTTGTAAAAATTGGCGAACCTGCTCAATGTGTGACTTAATATCTTGCAGCATAATGTCGGCATTAATTTTCGTCACTTCAAGTAAGCCATTGGCTTGCAAAGTACGATGTTCAACATAATTTTCAATATCAACAATATCTTGATACTTCTTAACTTTATCAACCTGAATTTTTAACCCACTATTTTGGATACGGAGTTGGCTAATCTCAAAATTTAAATCATCATGTTGCGCTTCAGTTTCTGCCAGCTTAACCCGTGTATGGTCTAAGTTTTCTTGTAATGAACGAAAATGTTGATCTGTTTTAGACTTACGTTGCAACAGAATCATAATAATAATGACTAGCAGTACAATCAGGGAGATGAAAGCAATATTTAGCATTTGCCTATCCTAAAAATCGAACTCTTATAATTAATAGTCATTTAAAATGAAACTAAAAAACCACAAAAGTTAATAATAAACAATATTAGATTTATATTAGCAGAATTATATAAATAAGATAATCATTTCCGATCAAAATAAACATAAATAGTGAAACAATACATTGTTTTTTAAAAAATTTAATTTTAAAAAACATTAAAGTCAAAAATAATATTATATAAATTATTTTTTATTATAGAGATTGCACTTTAATCTATTATCAATATATGAATTTAACTTTCAGTTCTATCCCCAAAAGTGGGGATTTTTAGTTATAAATTAAATTTTAAAATAAGTAAAAAAGTCATCTGCATTCAACTCAGCTGATTAACATAAATTCCATTTTCATTCAGCCCGTGAAAGCAATCTATCCATCGTATGTGATTAAAATTCCGGGGCACAGTGGATATGAATGGCTTGCTGCGACAACGGCTGAGTAAAAGCTAAGTCACAAGCATGCAGAGCCATACGTCCTAAGGTACTTTGTTTGGCATTCGGGTGATAAAGTTGATCGCCCGTAATGGGATGACCGATATGCTGCATGTGTACACGTAACTGATGTGATCGCCCAGTAACAGGGGTCAACTCTACTCGCGTAATATCAAATACTGAATCATAACTCACCGCTTGATATAGCGTTTTTGATGGTTTACCCAATTCAAAATGCACAATTTGTCTTGGTCGGTTTTCCCAGTCAGTGATTAAAGGCACATCCACACTGCCCTCACCTTCAAGCTTGCCTTGTACTAAAGCAATATATTTTTTCTTTACCGTCCGAGCTTGGAACATCTTACTCACAGCAACTTCTGCATCCCGATGTTTTGCGAACATCAAAATACCTGACGTTGCCATATCTAAACGATGAGTAATCTTCGCTTCGGGAAATTTTTCTAAAACTCGATAATAAGCACTGTCAAAATGCTCAGGTAAACGACCAGGAACAGACAATAATTCCGCAGGTTTCTCAATCACTACCAAGTCAGCATCTTCATACAAAATTCGAAGTGGGTCTTGAGGCGGCGTATAGACAAAATTTGGATCTAAAGGCATGAGAAACTGCGTTGCGGGAGAAAGTCGGCAAAATAACAAGTGCATGATTTGCTGTCAATCTTCAGTTTATAGTAAAACCTACGTTGTGCTTAAGTATGTCTATAATCCCCAAAATACTATTGATGATTTGCACCTAATTTGCCAAACGCCGGTTTTAAACTTTGTGCCAAGTCATCTTCCAGCAATTGCAATACTTGAGGGGCAATCGTCGCTGGATATTGTCTTAAGCTGATTTGATATTCCCCCTGAAACCACTCATTCATGTGCAATGCATAGGTTCCTTTTGGCCCAAAGCCTAAATGCTGTTTCAAACGCTTGTGAACCCCTGTACGCGATGAACCAACATAGAGGATTGTATTGGGTTGATTTAACTTGGCACAGGCATGGGTTTTCCGCGCTTTAAATGCTGCGAAGTCATCATAGCTTTGCTGAATATCCCCACCCACTTGTTCAATGACATAAATATAATGTGCACACAAATCCAGCGGTTCAGCTTTTGAATATACAAAGATGCGCTCAGGTTGAGTCTGCTTGGCTTGCTCACAATATTGAATGATTTTATCTAGATAGCGCACGAACAACTCAGCCTGTGATTTGAATAACCAGTGCAGGATAACAATTTGAGAGTTTTTAGAACATAAGTCTTTGGAAAAGTTTAAAGTTGCATGGAGTTTTTATGATTAGATTGAATTCTTAAAAATTTTTTAGGGTGTAAGAGAAAACAGTGTTGTTTACTTCAACTATCATCACTTTGTAAGTCATGATCTTATAGCCTATAAACTTCTGATTTATAGCGTCCTAAGCTGAATCGAGACCTTTTGGGTGAGTACTGTACACGTGTTTTGCACCACTGACAGCATGCTACTCTTTTCAATCTCTGTAACACCCTTGAGATATATAGTAGACAAATGACCGAGGGATTGTTTCCCCCAATTCCACCCATTTGAGCTGTTTATAAAAATATTTCCCACTAAATTTAATGATATACAAATTTTTTCCCAAATCAGGCCATTTTTCGATTATTAGCATTCAATGTCTGCGTATTATTGAAATATTTTATTGCCCTGACCCACCTTATTTGAGCTAAAGAGCAAGACAACTTTATTTCAATAAGAAAAAGCACTAATTAAAAGCGGGACATAAAAAATCGGCGATGAATTGGATAGATAGAAAATTTGATGAGATATTTAGAATATAGACAAATGAATTCAAAACTTAACCTTCAATGACTCTTTTTTAATAGGCTTATTATTGTTCTAAAATTTTTATTCAGTTTGAAATTTTTTGGGTGGTATAAGAGAAAACATATTGTTTACTTCAACTATCATCACTTTGTAAGTCATGATCTTTAGCCTATAAACTTCTGGTTTATAGCGTCCTAAGCTGAATCGAGACCTTTTGGGTGAGTACTGTACGCGTGTTTTGCACCACTGACAGCATGCTACTCTTTCCAATCTCTATCACACCCTTGAGACTTATATTAGCCAAAGCCCTTAGGGATTAATTCCCGAAGATTGCGCAATTTTTAGCAAATTAAGGAATATTTTTCGCAGGCATCATCAAACCAAGTATTTTTTCCCTTTAGGACGTAAATTCGCTATTTTTATCGCACAAAATAACGTTTTAAGAAGAAATAATTTCACTAAATAAGCCCTAAAAAAAGACAACTTTCACCGAAGCATCCTCACTATTGTTTCTTCTTGCTCATTTCTGAAAGTAAATCTAACTGTATTTCCTGAATTTTCGCCAATCTGTCCCATTGATGCATCAAGAGGTGATCAATTTTTTCATGTAAATGGCGAATTTCCAGTTCAGCCTTTAAATTTACCTGATAATCATTTTCCGAACGCATTCGGTCTTTGGCTTCCTGACGGTTCTGGCTCATCATAATAATTGGTGCTTGTATTGCAGCCAAACATGACAGCATGAGGTTGAGTAAAATAAAAGGATACGGATCGGCGGGATGCTTCACCATCACTACAGTATTGACCAAAATCCAGACCGCCAAGAATGCAGAAAAACAGATCAGAAATGCCCAACTACCGCCAAAGGTTGCAATTTTATCGGCAAGGCGTTCACCAAAAGTCCATTGCTGTTCGAGTTTATCTTCAACATTTTTACTGATTAAGTCATGCTGCTGCATACTGTTTAGTACTTCATATTCTAAGTTGGATACTTCACCCTGCTCTGAACGTAGAATCGACTGCACATACTGCATGCGGTATTGGGTTAAATCGGTCTGACAGATATAGTCTTGCACCGACCAGTCTGGATAATCTTGAGCAATGACTTCAGTAATAACTTTACGTACGGTTCCCATAGGAATCATATTTTTTAGCGGATAATTTTTTTTACAGACCAAACACGCCCGACACTCTGTTTTCCCATTCATTCAGCCCGCTCCAATTTTTTTCTTTGTCGGTTTAAGCTTAATACTGCGTAGAATTTATACGCAACTGATATTTAGCTGATATCTCTTGTTTCAAAAGACGATCTAGCAGGCATTAACTCAATAATTTTAATGCAATAAATGGCACGAGATTGAGCAGCAAAATACCAATTTTATAGATCGCCATGCCACTATAATGGACAACATCAAACTGTTGATCTGTTAACTTAAACCATTGTCCATGCAGGCTTTTCATCCAATCTTTGGCAAAAATAAACAGCAGGAACCAAATGATCAAAATCGCGTAGTTGATCAATGCGCTATACAACAAAAAATCACTGAATTGCATCATGTTCATGGCAGATCTCCAATTAAACATTTAATGATAATTTTATACTCAGCAACTGAAGATCAGATTAAATCATTACCATGTTGAGCTATCTAAGTCTTCAATATCTTTTATTTTTGACAGGTAAATGGGGGCAACTTTTACACGGCTCCACGTTTCTTTAAAACGCGTTGTATCATCTTCATAATTTTTGTTGAGGTTATCCCGCACAAGTTTTTCTGAGTTAAAAAATTGATACTGGTTTCATTATCTATATAAGGCCCATGATTCGAAGAATCATCGTAACCAATCAAACGCATATCATTGCCTTCAAGGCGGAAGGTGTATGTCCAATAACCATAGCGCCCATGTGCATAATGAATTTTTAAATTTCCCTTCTCTACAGATGGGGCAAGTTCAGGCGCAAAATAAACGCCACCATCTTCGTTTTCTGAGGAAAAAAGCGACAGGTTCTGTAACACCTTTTGGTATGCGCCATTTTTATTGACTAACACGAGGATGCCACGGCGATTACGGTCTAAATCACCCCGATATTCATCATGCACCCACGCTTTAGGGTCCGTGGCTTTAACGATAAGTACCACATCGTTTTTTGCGTCTTGGTTGAGATCACCTTGCAGTGCTTCAAACAGCTCATAATTTTTAGGTATATAGGCTTGGTATTTTTCCTGATCTTTTTGCAGTTGAATTTGCTCGGCAGACAAAGGTTCGGCTGCATAGGTTATGGTGTTTAAGCATGCTGCCACAATGAACGCCGTGATCAATCGACATATCTTTTTATTTTTGCTCTTCATTATGAACGTCATCCTTATTGTTTTTTCACTGTCTTGTTCTACTTTATAAAGCATCAGCCAAGATTATTCATGTAGAACGATGCATTTTTGATGTACGCATCTTTGTTCAGTATAAAGATGAGTTTTATCAAGTCGTATTCTCCCAATAAAATCTTCCACATAACCGATTCATAGCTCAATAAAAAACTCCACCTGCTGGCAGAGTTTTCACATGTGTTTAGGCTTTAAATAAAATCTAATTTAATGGGTTTTAAACATATTTTATGCATTTTAAGGTCGCTTAAGCCTCACAGCATTTGCTACACCCTTTGATCTTTTCCGTTGGCCAACTCATGCGTGCACGCTTATACGCCAGTTCATAATTGGCAAAATAACCTATCAGTATTTGGTCATCAAATATGGGCATATCTTCGCAGCTACGACTACCATTGTGTATTAGGTGTGAGCCATCGCTAAGCGCATTTTCATCCACAATAAACTTAATCATTCACATGTCCCCAAGTCATTTATTCTTCAAATTCAACATACAAATTAAATCCATAAAAAAAGTATGTGTTTATTAACCACCTACTAAAATTATGTGTTTATTGTTTAAAAATCAATCATTATTTTAATTTATTTTTTAACCGCCCTGCTTGTTTGATACTTGAGCTTTAATGTGAATTTTTGACTGTGTTCAACTCAAACTTAGCAGCTTGAGTTGACGCGGCTTCTATTTTGCATCTTGATACATTTTGCGATGTTCAATGAAGGTATTTTTTACGCGAACTGACATGAGTAAATACGGCACCCAAATTACACAGCGTAAGGCACTCTTTGCCAATTCGGTGATGGTTTCAGAATCAAAGGCAGATTCTTGTGGAATGAGTAGCTCGGAAATGACACAGTCGGCAAATAAAACCAGTAGATAACCAATCATGAGTCCAATATAAAATTTCGGGAAACGGTAATGCTTACTAAAAAATAGATAGGCTGCATATAGCGACAAAAGCAGCAAAACCAAATTAACCACACATTCACCCAAAATAAACCAGAGTAATGCAGGGTAATAAATATCTGAAGCGGGGTTGTTGAGTTGGCTCACACCATCTTGTTTAAAAAATTCTAATAAGCTAAAGCCCTCATATAATAGGACGATAGGTGAAAGAATCACGCCAATCCCCATGACGATGAGCCATCCACCCAATCCTTTTAATTCTTGCTGATTATTCATTACGTTACTGTTTTGCTATCGCTATTTTTAATGTGCCGATGGTATTCAGTTCACTTTGATTATTCAATCTAATTCAACTTTGACAGCATAAAAAAAACCTACAAACCAATGAGATTGTAGGGCTATTGATTTAATTTTTAAAATTGAAGCACGCCTTTAAATGACCTGCATTTATAGTGGCGTATCGACATGTATTTGGTTTTTCTGACGGATGCGTCGAACCAACCAAATGACAATAGCAATCACCAAGATCACCACGAAAACAGGAATTAAGAAACTCAGTACTGAAAGTACCAATGCCCCTACCCATTCACCTGTTGAAAGGACAGGATTTGCGATACCACCTGTAGTCGCTGTTGATACACCACGAGCAGCAACCGTGCTCATTTGTACAGCGGTTGCAGTACCACCACCGACAATAATTGCCGCTGCCCAACTGGCAAACTGCGACATTTCCCCACTGCTTACTGCCATTGTTGCGAGTGTTCCTGCAATCATGGCTGCGGGGGTGGAAATGGTGTCGAGTGCGTTGTCTACCCAGGGTATATAGTAAGCGCCAATTTCAGAGATTGTTGCCACGGCTAAACCGATACATACTGCTGGCATAGCTAGCCATTCAAAGCCTTGCATGGGCTCAAACCAACCGAGTAATGATGCCACGCTCATCACTAGCAATGGTACAAACACACGGAAGCCGCACGCTGCACTGAGCCCAACACCGATACATAAGCCTAATATTGTTTCCATGCTCTGACCTCACCGCTGAAATGTTGTTATATTTTATGCCTAAGGATAAATTAACAAAAAAGCCCTATCGAGTGATAGGGCTTTTCTTTCTTAACAGCGGGTAACTGTTAGTGTTTTGCAGCTTAGGCATTCTTATTGTTAAATTGATTGCCTTGGCATTTGGTACACGGTGGTAAACGATCAGTACCAATTTCTAAGTAGGTGCGGTGTCCGCATTTGACACAAAAATAGAAGCCTGTTCCGGGTTTAGATCCAGCAGTAACCATTTTTGTTCTCCATGTGTTTTAGAAATGGTAGAACCAGTATACCCCTATCGTGATGATTGTCTATTGGTCATTTCGACAATTGATAATGGCATTTAGGCAAAGCATAATTTCGATTGGAAATTTTGCTGCTTTTTAGTTTTAGAAATGCCTTAAATTAAATAAATTTTATAATTCAATGTCTTATTTCTATTTATTTAAATCTAGCTTCATATCTTCATCTATTTTGACGCCTCGCTCCATCAATTTTTTATATGCTGCATGATGAACGACTCCTCTTTTACTGACTTTAGCTTCTAATAATCTAACTAATGTTGCGTCACTGACATTTGGATGGTTTACGACTTCTATGCGTACGCCCCAAAATTTGTCGTTGGCAAAGCGGTCGAGTATTTCGGCATCTGCATCGGGGTTCATGGCAGCAGTGACTCGGATCGCTTGATTGGGATCTGTTAGAAAGGGCTCGAGTTCTTCGCTATTTGCTGCACCACTTGCAGCGATATAGCGGCGTTGTTCTTCGGCTTTTTGTTCAGGGGATTTTTTGGGCATGGTTACTCTTTATACCTTTCTAATTATTAATATCTAACAAATCTTCACGTTCTTGTTGTCGTATCTATCCTATGTGTAAAAATAGACTTTTTATAAGTAAAAATATTTTAATTACTTGAAATATATAATTTCTCATAAAGAGCATATCAAAATCAAAAAAATTCTTTAACCTGCGTTTCATCTTCCACAAATAACTACGTGTGAAAGATGAATTTCATAAATTAAATTTTTTCTATTATATTATCTATATAAGACATAATTGATCGAGTAAGATTAATAGCAAAATGAGCATCATCTTCATTCAACAATTCTTCTGTTGGATGTGACATACTATGATTGTTTCGTAAATAATTAATCTTCTCTAAGATAGCATTTGCTGAACGAAGCATTTCAAAAACTTTGTCATTTCTACCATCATCAACTACTTTTGATTTTATGAGTAGATTTACTTTTGGTAATAAAGCAGTAATAGAGTCTAGCTGACCATATGCAATCTGATTTTTATCGCAAACTGTTTGCAAAAAACCATGTAAAGCAGTGTGTGTACGGTCATAAGCACTTGTAGCTCCCATCTGACCAATAAGTAACTCAGCCTCGACTAATGCTTCAAATACATTCTTACTAGCATTTGCCAAATTTGGTGATTCTACTGTTTTAAATTCTTGCTTATTAATAATACTTTCAATAAATTTATATAGCTCTAGGTTCTTTCTTTTTAATGAATTCTGTACTCCATTTATATTCCATATGAACTGGAGATTAGCAGGATCTTTCCCTAAAATTACTCTAACAGCATCAATACAATTTTTCTTTAGAGAGTCATTAGCCCATTTAACATCTTTATATAATGATTGCCAATTATATGAAGTCTCTAGTTTCGTCAAAATAGCTAACTCTTGCCAATCCCCTGCATTTAAAAAATTCATTAAATATTTTGCTAATTCAAGTTTTTGTGCTTCATTCAATTCAGTCATTAAATTAATTCCTACGCCATATGAAATTTTTAAATATTATAATCCATAATCAAAAGTCCTATTTGAATAAATAGGTCTTTTTAAAACAATATCAATTACTTTCGACTTAAATCATCAAGCCACATTCCCTTCCAACAAATCCTGTGCAAAGCGTTACATTGCAAATCTTATTTATAGAATTGTAAAACTAAATTTTGTCCCTTTAATGGGTTTACTAAAAAGATGATTTTGATTAAATTCATAGCCTTGCTTATTTTGATTAATGTATGCAATACAAGTACTTTCTTCCACTGTTCTATGAACACCAACGCACCAAAAGCTTCTAATAAAACTATGTTCACTTGGTTTTAAAGAATTAAACTTATTCAAATCTTTCACCATTGCTGTAATACAACTTTGGGCAGAACTAGCTTGTTTTAATTCAACAGCAATCATAGTTTCCTTTGATTTATTTTTTTCTCGAATCCAAAAGTCAATAATGCCTTTATCTTTTAATTTCACTATTCTTTTATCCAAATTACAAGCTACTTCCCTTTGCCATTCCATTACATTTTCTTGTTCTTCCAAAAAGAAAGAAAACTCAACTTGTAACCAAATTTCCCATCCTGTAATGTTATTCTGCTCAATGGCGTTTAGGCGTTCTCTTATATATTTTTGCTTAAAAAAATTCTCAAAAACTTCTGACAAAAATTCAAAATCACCATTTAAAATACGGTTATCCATTTCTAAACTTACATAAAAACCCTACATAAATGTAGGGTCTTTTTACAACAATATCAATAACTTTAATCTCCCCTAACCCCTCTTTATAAAAGAGGAGAACTCCCTCCTTTTTCAAAGGAGGGTTGGGGTAGATTTAATTAAACATTCCCTTCCAAGAAATCCTGTGCAAAGCGCTGCAATACACCACCCGCTTCATACACATGCACTTCTTCTTCAGTATCCAAACGACAGGTTACAGGCACTTTAACAATTTCATTTTTGCCATCTGCCGTAGAACGCTCAACCACTAAAGTTAAGTCAGAACGCGGCGCAATATTACCTATCACGCTATACAACTCTGTACCATCAAGCTTTAACGTTTTACGGTCTGTACCCGCTTTAAACTCAAGCGGTAACACGCCCATACCTACAAGGTTAGTACGGTGAATACGCTCAAAACCTTCCGCAACAATCACTTCTACACCAGCAAGGCGCACACCTTTAGCAGCCCAGTCACGGCTCGACCCCTGACCATAGTCCTTACCCGCAATAATGATCAGCGGTTGCTTACGGTTCATGTAAGTTTCAATCGCTTCCCACATACGCATCACTTCGCCTTCAGGCTCTACACGCGCTTTTGAACCTTGCTTGATCGTACCGTCAGAACGTACCACCATTTCATTGAACAATTTTGGATTGGCAAATGTTGCACGCTGCGCCGTTAAATGGTCACCGCGGTGGGTTGCGTATGAGTTGAAGTCTTCTTCAGGTACGCCCATTTTATGCAAATACTCACCTGCAGCCGAATCCATCATAATCGCATTCGATGGAGACAAATGATCCGTGGTGATGTTATCTGGCAAGATTGCAAGCGGACGCATATTGGCAAGTGTACGCGGTGCAGCCAAAGCGCCTTCCCAATACGGCGGACGGCGGATGTATGTACTTTGCGGACGCCAATCATAAAGTGGACTTGCCGCTTGTACACGCTCGCCCAAATCAAACATTGGAATGTAGACTTTCTTAAATTGCTCAGGTTTTACAGCCACTTTTACCAGTGCATCAATTTCTTCATCAGACGGCCAAATGTCTTTAAGGTAAATTGGATTACCGTCTTTGTCATTGCCCAATGAATCAGTTTCGATGTCAAAACGAATCGTCCCTGCAATCGCATACGCCACAACTAATGGTGGAGATGCCAAGAATGCTTGTTTTGCATAAGGATGGATACGGCCGTCAAAGTTACGGTTACCTGAAAGTACCGCAGTTGCGTACAAGTCACGGTCAATAATTTCTTGCTGAATCACTGGATCTAACGCACCAGACATACCATTACAGGTCGTACACGCATAGGCCACGATACCAAAACCAAGTTTTTCTAAATCACCCAACACGCCTGCTTCTTCTAGGTATAACGCTGCTGCTTTAGAACCCGGTGCAAATGATGATTTCACCCAAGGTTTACGCACGAGTCCTAGCTCATTGGCTTTACGTGCAAGCAAACCTGCTGCTACTGTATTTCGTGGGTTTGATGTATTGGTACAAGACGTAATGGCTGCAATAATCACCGCGCCATCTGGCATTAAACCTTCTGCTTCTTGTGCACGCGCTGCTTCTAAGTTGCCTGCAATGCCTTTTTCTTTCAGATCAGCCGTTGAAACACGTGCATGTGGGTTTGATGGGCCAGCAATGTTACGAGTTACCGTTGAAAGGTCAAAACGAAGTACACGTGGATATTCTGCCGCTGTCATATCAGACGCCCAAAGACCAATTTCTTTGGCATAGGCTTCAACCAATTTCACTTGGTCTGCTTCACGGCCTGTCAGGGTGAGATAATCAATGGTGTTTTGATCGATGTAGAACATTGCAGCCGTTGCGCCATATTCAGGAGTCATGTTCGAAATGGTTGCACGGTCGCCCACAGACATGCTGTCTGCGCCTTCACCGAAGAACTCAAGGTACGCACCAACAACACGCTCTTTACGTAAGAACTCAGTTAAAGCCAACACGATATCTGTTGCGGTAATGCCTGCTTGACGTTGACCTACCAGCTCTACACCAATAATGTCAGGCAGACGCATCCAAGATGCACGACCGAGCATTACGTTTTCAGCTTCTAAGCCACCAACACCAATTGAAATCACACCCAATGCATCAGTATGTGGCGTATGTGAGTCTGTACCCACGCAAGTGTCTGGGAAAGCCACGCCTTCACGGTTTTGCACCACTGGAGACATTTTCTCCAAGTTAATTTGGTGCATGATGCCGTTACCCGCAGGAATCACATCGACATTTTCAAAGGCTGTTTTGGTCCATTCAATAAAGTGGAAACGGTCTTCGTTACGACGGTCTTCAATCGCACGGTTTTTCTCAAAAGCATCTGGATCAAAACCACCAAATTCCACAGCCAATGAATGGTCAACGATGAGCTGTGTTGGCACAACTGGATTGACTTTAGATGGATCACCACCTTGGTCTGCAATCGCATCACGTAGACCTGCAAGGTCAACCAATGCCGTTTGCCCTAGAATGTCGTGACACACCACACGCGCTGGATACCATGGAAAGTCATGATCTTGTTTACGGAAAATAAGTTCTTTTAACGATTGCTCTAAGATTGCAGGGTCGCATTTACGCACCAACTGTTCTGCAAGTACTTTTGATGTATATGGAAGTTTGGCATATGCGCCTGGCTGAATGCTTTCAACGGCTTCACGCACATCAAAAAATTCTAGCTGGGTGCCTTGCAGCGGTTTACGGTAGTTGTTGTTCATAGCGTTCCTGCCCTCGGTCTTTCATTTTTTATGCGTTGTCTTTAAATAGACAATTCATCTTTGTTCGTTAGGCATACTACACTGCCAAAAACCCATTTCCCAAATCTTATAAATTTCAAATGTTTATATATAAAAACAGGGTTTTTAGAAACGTTTTGTTACATTAACTTTGAAATATTTGCTCTAAATGGACTTTTTTGAGGGAAAAAGTGGATATTCGGCATCATTCTTTAGTCTAAGGATAAATTCACTGCGTAATAATTCATCGATTCATCTTCAGATTTGAGTAAAAATTAATCTCTATTTATTTTTACCTTAATTATCAATAAATTAAATACCATTATAAATATGTGAAATCTATAGGGCTTTTATGTGACCTTATACACATTTTTATTGTTAACCTTATCTTAATTCTCAATTAATCCCCATTTACAGGGATAGCTTCTAAGTTTCCTACTCTCTGATAATAAACGCATAGTTTATAAGATAGTAGTTTGTTGTATCTGCCAAATAAATTGCAAATTTACAATAAGTTAGCCTCGATACACCTTGACTACTGTTATCCCGTCATCAAGCTTTGGGGAAAGATCATGACAAAAATTAAAACAGTTATCGGGGCTGGATGCCTCTTAAGTTGTCTCACCTTCATTGCCTGTGGTGACAACGACAAATCAACATCGAACAATGAAGTACCTGAGCAAGAGGAAGAAATTGATTCACCTACGGTGGTATCTAATCCACCGCGCTTAAAAGCCAATACGCAAGGTGAGCACGAACTCATCATTGCCTATAAACGCCAAGCTTTGTTTGATCCTGAAACGGGTGAAAATGACACACTTCATGTGCGTGGGTATCTCACTAAGCCTGAACTTTGGAGCAGTAAAAATGCAGATGGTAGCGTAAGTGATGTGCTTGTCGGCCCGCAAATACGCGCTAAACAAGGTGAAAGTTTAAAAATTCATTTGGTGAATAATCTACCCGCAGAGTCAACAGAAACTTGCCCAGACCCCGTACCAAACATTAACCAAGGGAATTGTTTTAATACCACGAATATACATACACATGGTCTTTGGGTGAGTCCACAAGGCAATAGCGATAACGTATTTCTCACCTTAAAACCAAATCAAGATTTTCATTATGAATTTAAGATTGAACCCAATCATCCTGCGGGTACGTTTTGGTATCACTCGCATGTTCATGGTTCAACGGCAATTCAAGTTTCCAGCGGTATGGCGGGTCCTTTGATTATTGAGGGAGATCGTAAACCGGTTGTTGCCAATGGGCAGATTCAGCAAACAGGTGATTTGGACATTTTATGGAAAAATCAGAAATCCCAAAAATATGATCATGAAAAAATCATGCTGTTCCAGCAAATTCAATACAATGAAGATTGCGACAGTAAGTTGAGCCAAGAGATTGGATCACCGTGCATCTATTCATTGGAAGATTATTCAAAATTGGATATCCCGACTTCATGGGCAGAAGAAAACCGTTTTACCAGTATTAATGGCAAAATGTTCGGTGAAATCAAAGTCGATCAAAACCAATATCACCGCTGGCGTATGATTCATGGCGGTATTCGTGACACCATTGGTTTGACCATTAAAGAACTTCCGGATTCAACGGCATACACCGCTGAACAAACCATTGATGAATGTAAAAAATATCAAACAACCTCAATGTCATCTCAATTTAAAAAATTGAAAACATTGCCGCTGTATACCATTGCACAAGATGGTCTGACCATGGGACAGGTGCAAAAGCAAGGCATTGCAATCTTCCAACCAGGCTACCGTTTTGATGCCATGCTGTCTTTCCCAAGTACCAATAAATATTGTGTTTATGATGCAAAATTGAATCTAGAAGATGAAATTAATGCGCCAGAAGAAAATCCATTGCTACGCCGTGTGCCAGAAGAAAAACTGAATACACAATTGCTCGGTTGGGTGAATGTTCAAGCCACACAGCTTCCTGCACAAAGCCCTTATGATTATTTAAAAGCTCAGGCAACAAATATTGGTCTTGCGCCAGAAGTGATCAGCCAAGTCGCGAAAGGTGATCTTTCTGCATTTATTTCACATGCAAGTTTGATGACAACCGAAGTCGATGAAATGATCAAAGATATGGCAAAACAAATTACCAATTTTGACATTCTGTTCAATCCAGATGGCAGCTTTAAGTTTGGTTTGCGCCATGAAGAAAATGGAACATTAATTAGCTTTGGCGATGCCTACCATGGTGATGATCATACCCACCACAGCTATGTTCGCAAGCTACCAATTGGGAAAACTCAAGAATGGGAGTTAAGCAGTAACGTCGCAAGTCACCCTTTCCATATTCATGTCAATCCATTTCAAGTGGTAAAAATTTTGGATGAAGATGGTGTTGATGTCAGTGCCATTGGCAGCTCAGACAAAGACACAGCGGGCAATATAGACTCGCAATATCACGGCATGAAAGGTGTATGGAAAGATACTTTATTTGTTAAACAAGGCTATAAACTCATTGTACGCAGCAAGTATGAAAAATTTGAAGGTGACTTTGTATTGCATTGTCATATCTTAGATCATGAAGATCAAGGCATGATGGAAACCGTACGGATTTGTGGTGACAAATATGACTGTAATAGCGAACCGCCGTCACACCACTCTACGATGGATATGAGTGCAAGCGACATGTCTGCACATGATCATTAATACTTGTCGCTGATATTGGTCAGCAATATTTAATCCTGCACAACACTAGCCCATAGCAATATGGGCTTTTTGTTTGCCTATCGGCTGCGCTTGCTGCAAAATATCAAGATTAATTATATGTAAATTTTACACAGAGGCTGGTCATGACAACGTCTATGGCATTTACATCTTTCACTTTAAATGGTGTCGATGCACAAAAATTTCTTCAAGGGCAAGTCACTTTACATGTAGAGCGTCTGGAAGAAAATGTAACGCGTTATACAGCAATCTGCGACCTGAAAGGCCGTATCCATTTTGGTCTATGGTTAACGAAACTTAATGCTGAAAGTTTTGTAATTGTGACTACACAAGATCAAGCTGAAGAATTTGCCAAACACATTAAAAAATTTGGTGCGTTCTCTAAAATGAAATTGGAAGAAGCAGGTCAAGTATATCCATCACTCACGGGTGAACAAACGACTTTTGCCGCTGAAGTGACCGATATTTCTGCGTGGGAAGTTCAAGCCATTCAAGCGGGTCAAGCTTATATTGATCAAGCCATTGAGCATGTATTCCAACCGCAAGAATTACGTTTACATCAACGTGAAGGCGTGCACTATGACAAGGGTTGCTACCTTGGTCAGGAAGTCATTGCTCGTCTATGGTTTAAAGCTAAGCCGAAAGCATGGCTACACGCAATCTCTGCTACAGGCACTGCTCCTGCACAAGGCGAACAGCTTAATAAAGGCGTACAAGTCGTGAATAGCGCGGCTGTAGAAAATGGTTATGTGGCACTGGTTGTTGCTCGTCCAGAAGCATTGGAAGAGTTAGATGTGACTGTTTTAGCATTACCTGAAGCTTTGAATGGTGATGTGGCGAGACCGGCTTAAGTCTATAATTTTTAGAATGTTGTGGTACATTAGCCTCTAAGTTTAGGGGCTTTTTTATGACTGAAAAATTATATTATTGGGCGGAAAATTTAGAAGGCTATAGTTCTGACAATGAACAGGATTATGATCAAGTTGTAGAAATAAAACGCTTAAACTTTTTTATTGGTAAAAATAATGCAGGGAAAAGTCGATTTTTAAGAAATCTATATACTGAACAACAGCATATAGCGCTATTCACAAAATTTATTCTAAAAATCTATGAAAAAAAGGCTAGGAAAAAACTTGATGATTTAGAAAGCTTAGAAAAAGATAATTTCTCAGATATGTCTTTCGAATTAAGTAAACTTAGTAACCAATTTTCAACATACTATAAATCATTATTTTTAAAAGAAAATAATAATAGCACTGAAATAGCAACAAAACTTCTCCAAATTGATAAGACTCTTAATTCACTTGTGAATTTTAAAACTCCAGAAATAATTAAAGTTAAAAATTTAATTGAAAATCCAAATTCAATAAAACAAATTTTTAATGAAAAATATTATATACCAACATTAAGAGGGTTAAGATATTTTCATTTAGATAAAAAAATCGATAATACAAAGCGGCCATATATTTGGCGCACTATGATTGACTATTTTACAGATGGAGAAGAAAAAGATCGTCAAAACTTAGCTAACTTCATCATCTCAGGTGAGAATTTTTATGAAAATTTGACTAAATTTAGAAATGGGCAAGAACATCAATGGCAAATCATAGAAGATTATCAAAATGCTTTATCCAGTTATTTTTTTAACAATGAACGAGTTGTCATTATTCCAATTCATGATGACAATATTCCACACATCAAAATTGGCAATGAACCACAATTTCCTATTTCGCAACTTGGCGATGGTTTACAACAAGTCATTATTTTGACTTATGAAGCATTTGTTAGTAAAAAAAATATTCATGCCTTCTTTATTGAAGAACCTGAACTTCACATGCATGCAGGTATGATTCGTCAGTTAATGAACTTTTATTTGAATGAAACCAACCATTATTATTTCTTTACCACTCACTCAAACCATCTTTTAGATATGGCAGATGAGTCTGATCAAGTTATTATTCAAAAATTTGTTAAAGAGCCTAAAAAAAATTCAAAAGAATTTGTTTTTAAAATTTATCGCTGTGACCGAGATCGTGACCTACTCGCCTCATTGGGTGTAAAACCATCTTCTGTCTACTTAGCCAATTGCACAATTTGGGTCGAAGGAATAACAGACCGTTTGTATATCACTAAATATATGGAAAAATATTTAGCTGAGTTAGAAGAAACTGATACCAAACTGTATAAAAAATATCGTCGTTTTATGCCAAATTATCACTATACATTCGTAGAGTATGCGGGAAATAATTTGACACATTGGTCATTTAATGATGATTATGCAAATCATTTAGATGACAAAGGACTAAGTGCAAAAGCTATTGCCAGTGAAATGCTCCTCATTGCAGATGGAGATATTCAAACAAAACCTGAACGTGTCAAGGCTTTACAAAAAGAACTCAAAAAAGAGAATTACTATATTCTTAAGTGTAAAGAAACCGAAAATACTCTACCTAAAAATTCGATTATTAATGTAGCTAAATCGAAGTTTACTCGATTGCAATCTGAAACTAAAAAAAGCTATGACATATCATTAATCGATAAAATTACTGGTGATAATTACTTTGATCATAATGAGTTCGGAATCGGTAAACTCCTTGACCAAGCAATCAAAAAGCCCACATCTACAACGAAGAAAACTGCTTTTGCGGATGGCCAAGGTGTCGGCACTATTAAGTATAAACTGGATTTTTGCCGTGAAATCATTAAGGATTTTGATGAAAATCCTTATTGGAAACTTACACCTAAAGCAAAAGAACTTTGCGAACGTATTTTCGAACATATTGAAAAGTGTAATAAATAAAAGTAATAGCTATTTAAAGCCAAAGCCTAAAAACTTTGGCTTTTTTAACTATTCTTTTTCCCTCACATAATAAACCACCCCTACTCGATCATCCGAAAAATAAAAAGACTTTTCATCAATCTTATAAATATCAGCAGGTCTCCCATGCACTGTTTTACCGACTAAAAAGCCATCCATAAAGGTTTCAAGTTTTTGACCTTTGCGCATTATCGCAATTTTATAACCATGACCAATGGCTTCGTCCGTAGAACCGTGCAAAGCCACTAAAAATGAATTTTTGATGATGTCATTGCTGTTCGGATCATCAAAATAATCAAAACCTAAAGCGGAGGAATGTGAAGGGAAATAAGCATAGGGTGCTGGTGCTTTTTTGCAGTCTGACAGACCTTTAAATTTAGGATCAGTCATCACCTTTCCCTTTACTGAATAACACGATGGCCAGCCATAATCTGTATTCGATTTGAGCGCATAAAAGGTTTCATCAGGTTTAGCTTTACCCAAATGATCTACGCCTTGATTGGTCGCAAATAAAAACTTTCCAATCCATTTCAAACCGACTGCATTACGTAAACCAGATGCATAAATCTTTTGATCTGAACCATCTGGATTCATCTCTATGACTGAGGCCCGTACTTTTTCCTTCTCTGCACAGGCATTGCAACTTGAACCTACAGACACATAAATTTTCCTATTTCCAGCAATCGCAATGGTTCGTGTTAAATGCCAACCGCCATATTTATAACTTAAGCCATAATCGGGAAATGTCGCCAACACGTCTGCTTTATTTGATGGCTTGGTTTCTCCTTTGCTGTATTTTTGCCGTGTCAGTTGGTGCGTTTCCGCCACATACAACCAATCTTGTCCTTGAGCATCGGTATAAAATTGAACTGAATTTGGATTTCTTAAACCGGTCAGATACGGAATGATTTTGCCGAATTTACCTGTTTCAGCATTCCAATCATCCAAAATATAAACTGTGCCCTTTTTATTGTCCGACAAATCAAACATATCTGTGACAAACATTCTGCCATCTGGGGCTTGCGCAAAAAAGCGCACCCGTTTTAAACCTTCAGCGGCAGGGACGATTTCGTACTCTGCGGGCAGATTTAAGCTAAATTGCTTGCCATTTTTTAAGGTGATTGGGTGAGGAACAAGCTTGGGCTGCTGCGCCATACCTGTCATTGAATAGACTAAACTTATGAATAAGATGGACATTATTTTTATCATCGTAAATACATCTCAATAAATCATGTAAATTATTATTCATCATAAATGGGCTGCATATATTTTATTCGTTTTTTATTTTTAAAATATTTATCTATTTGATAATGAAGATTTTTAAATTAATTCAAGCCCTAGATTATTAAAAATAGTAAAAGTAAGGAGGTAAAATTTACCTCCTTCTCATACCGTGCTTTTTTATAATTTTTGCTTTAGTTTAAAAGCCATGAAACAACTTATTCATATCTTTACAAACATATTCTTTAAAGTGATAAGCGCGTGCATGTTTAGCATCAAATTTCGCTTCGACATCATCCTTTTTAAAGACGTACACACGGTCATCTTTACTCACTAAAAATTCTGCACCGAGTTTCATCAGAAGTGCATCAATTTTGTCTTCATCAGCAATCGACTCATCTGCATTAATTTTATCGTAGTTACGTTTAATGCCCTTTATAAACATCACGGAGCCTCTGCAAATAAATAAAGCGCGATTAGAACAGAGTAAACAACCTTTGCAAAGTCTAAAGGCTTAATTTTTAATATTTAGCTTCCGTTTAAAATAATCCATATACAATTTTTTTAATTTTGATCATTAAAATCACAAATCCATACTTTACATTTACATAAATCGACCTATGATGTTAGAACAGAAAAATAATCCCCAAAATCACATAAATGGAATTATGTGAATGATTTATAAAAGGTTTTAAAATGAAAAAAATCCTCCTCGCAAGCATTTTAGCTATGTCTGCTCAATTCGCTGCTGCTGAAACAAAACCCGCTGCTGTAGATCCTGAATTTGCCAAGATTGAAGCCTTAGTTCAAGCCAAAGACATGAACGGTGCCTATCAAGCTCTCAGCAAATTGGCTGCAACAGGCAATGCTCAGGCCATTTACAATCTCGGTTACTTGACCCAAACGGGACAAGGCACAGCCAAAGACGAAAAGAAAGCCATTCAGCTCTATGAACAAGCGGGTGCAAAAGGTTATCCAGTGGCAAACTATGTACTCGGTAAAAATTATGCGACGGGTACACTCGGTTTAAAACAGGATACGACCAAAGCGAAACAATATTTAGAACGTGCATCTTCAGCAGGTTTTGATGATGCCACCATTGATTATGCAATTTTGTTGTTTGCTGAAAATAGTGCTGCTTCAGATAAACTTGCTCTGATCAAACTTGATCCACTGATTAAAAAAGGCAACTACCCTGCTATTCATGCCAAAGCTCTATATGACATTAGTGCAGGGTTTAAGGCAAAAAATGAAAAGCCGATTCAACAAGGCTTAAACAGCATCCAAGACTTAGCGAAAAAAGGCTATGTTCCTGCTTTAATGGCTGTCGGCAATATGTTTGTAAATGGCAATATCATTCCGCAAAACTTAGCTGAAGCGAAAAAAATCTTTACCGCTTTAGCGAAGGAAAATGTGCCGCAAGCCAAAGAATCTTTAGCGACTGTGGATAAAATGCTTGTTGAACAAGCAAAATCGCCTAAACAAACGAGTGCGAAAAAAAGTTAATCTTTTGATCTTAGAAAGCCCTGTCATTTCAGGGCTTTTTTATGACCCCAATCTTCAAACTCAAGCTTTTAATGAAAGCTTAAGACCACCACATACTGATCAAAATACCCGACACGACAAAACCTAAAATAGTACTCATTAACAGTGGGGTTAAGGTTTTTTCATTTAGGCCAATTGATTGTCCTAACATAGCAAATATCGTCGGCATTGGCAGCGCGGCAATAATGGTTCCCGCATACAACATTTCTTGGCTGACATCGGTGAAATAGCGCAGGCCCAGATACATCAAAAGCGGCATGATAATATTGCTGGAAAAGACCAAATAACAACTTTGTGCATTGACATATTTCAAGCTCATTCCCACGATGCCCCCACCGATAGCAAATAAAGCCAGTGGTGAAGCTGTTTGTCCCAACATCAGCAGCACATCATTGATTTGGTGTGGTAATCGTATTTGGAAAATGGCAAAAATGATGCCAAGCATCACCCCTGCAAATAGAGGATTTGTTAATAGGGTTAAACTGGTACTTTTAATAATTTCAGCGAAATTGGCTTTTTGTTGTGTACCCAATTGCATAAGAATCAATACGGTTGGGACCAGGAGTACACTTTCAATAATGACCACTAAGGATGTATAGGTCATCGCATTTTGCCCAACCAGTAGACTCAGTACCGCCGTACCAATCAGTCCAGTATTTGACATACCCGCGCCAAGGGATAACACAGCGGCATGCGACATTTTATTACTAAAATGTGTCCTCATGAGCCAATAGGCGAAACCAAATAATAAAAACGTCACACTGGTATAAACAAAGAAATAACCGGGATACCAAATTTGATGTAAGTTTTTAGACGCTAAGGATTGAAAGAACAAAGCAGGTAAAGCAATTTTAATGACAAAGCCGCCAATCGTGCCAACTTGTTCTTTATTGAGCAAATTCATCTTCACTGAAAGATATCCCAATGCCAAGAGAAGAAAAATTGGCGCAATGACTTCAAAGACCATATTGAAATATCCTATGCTGTGAATTGAAATAGTACTAAGCCCGCGACTCAAGCAGGCTTAGTACAGAAGCTTTTGTATGAAATCGATAACGATTTGAAAATTTTAGAATGACGAAAATTGACTGCGCTGGGCGTGGGGTTGGCAACGTAGATATTGCGGTGCAATTTGAATATTTTCGCCTAATTCAGCAGCAGCATGCCATGGCCAACGTGGGTCATACAAAATACCACGAGCAAGGCCAATCGCATCTGCCATGCCATATTGAAGTATACCTTCGGCTTGCATAGCTTCTGTAATTAAGCCTACTGCAATCACAGGAATATTTACCGCCTTTTTGACCGCTTCTGCAAAGGGAACTTGATAGTTCGCTTGCAACTCGATTTTTTGTGCTGCATGTAAACCACCGCTCGATACGTGAATATACGCAGCACCGAGTTGCTCTAGCGCTTTAGATAGTCCGACAGCAGATTCAACATCCCAACTGTCTTCGCCTGTATATTCCATCCAATCCGTTGCCGAAATACGTACACCAATTGGATAAGCTTCAGGAACCACATTTTTCATGGCCTGAAAAACTTCGAGTGTTAAACGAATACGGTTTTCAAAACTACCACCATATTCATCCGTTCGCTGATTAGACAGTGGAGACATAAACTGATGTAAGAGATAACCATGCGCAGCATGAACTTCAATCAAATCAAAGCCTGCATCCACTGCACGCTTTGCAGACTCAGCAAAATCATCAATAATTTTTTCAATTTCGGCTTTGCTTAAAGCATGTGGTACATGGTCATCAACGTTGAAAGGCAATTCACTTGCGGACACGGTTTGCCAACCCTTGGCATGTTCGGGTGCAAATTGACCTTTACCATCCCATGGCTTATCTGTTGAAGCCTTACGACCAGCATGTGCCAGCTGGATCGCAAATGGCATCGGTGAAAGGGACTTAACATTTGCCAGTAAAGCCTTGATTTGAGCCCGTTGCACATCATTCCACAACCCCAGATCAGCGTAGCTAATGCGACCTTCAGCCTGCACAGCCGTTGCCTCGACGATACATAATCCTGCACCTGACAAGGCATAATTCGCCCATTGTTGTTCATGCCAATAGGTTAATTCGCCTTGTTCATTGGCTGAGTACTGACACATTGGCGCAATCACAATTCGATTGCTTAAAGTCAAACTGCCAAACTGAATTGGTTGAAATAACAACGCCACAAAACTCTCCTTATTTTAAAATGCTTTCGTCACACTCAAGCCCGTACTCCAATTCAAGCCATCAGCAGGTTCAAAGAAGCGGCCATTACCATCATTTACAATGACTGAACCAATATACTTTTCATCGAATAAATTGTCAGCACGTATATAGGTTTTTACTTTCCAATCATCTTGCTTCCAAACATATCCTGCATTTGCCGAAACGAGGGTATAACTTGGTGCAGCATCGCTATTGGCATCATCGACATAAATTTTGTCTATATAGCGTAGGTCTACGCCTGCATTAAAGCCTGTGTCAGGTTGCCAGCTCAATGCTGCAAATGCTTGATTTTTCGCAATACCGGGAATCTTATTCCCCGATGCTATTGCAGATGCTTTCGGTTTTAACGGATCATTCGGATTTGGAATTTCTGGAACATATGCATCGAATTTTGCATCAATATAACTGTAGCTCGCTTGTGCACTTAGATCACGCCAAAGTTGTTTATTCCAAGACAACTCAACCCCTTCACGCAAGGTTTGGTCTGCATTTCGATATGTTGCACGTCCATCTTCTGTTCCAGCCGAAACAATGTCATCTTGGGTTTTACTTTGGAAGATTGCTGCGGTGAAATTACCCCATGCATTTTGTGCTTTAAGACCCAGCTCATAGTTATCACTTGAAGCGGGTTTTAAAGCAAAGTTCATTCCATCATCTTTTGAATATGCCATTTCAGTAAAGGTTGGGGTTTCAAAACCTTTGGCATAACTCATATATGCATTCAACTGCGGATTGATGCTCCAGCTAAGTGCCGCAGATGGCAAAACTTTGTCATAGTCTGTTTTGCCACTGTCATCACCATTACCCGTTACGATGTAATGATCTTTAGACTCATAATGCACATTGCTATAACGTAGGCCAGCATCGAGTGTCCAAGCAGGCAGAAAGTTCCATGAGGCTTGCACATAGGGGTCTAAATTCCACAGAGTATTGTTTTCATCACGGCGAATATCGCCTTTTACTCCATATTGCCCATTGGCATCGAAGTTTTCATAGCCTTTCCGATCTTCATCCATAAAGTCAAAGGCAAAACCTGCGGTTAAGCGTGTATTTGGCAATAGGTCTTTGCCTGTCCAGCGAAAGTCCGTGCCGTAATAATCACGAGAAAAGTCAATCACTCCACCAGCATGGCGAGGATTTAACTGTGTATTACTTGGAATAGACTGATACTGCACCACATCTCGCTGTCCCAAATACACCATGGCATTCAATTCGTTTTGATCATTGATCGGCTTTTTCCACGTAAGGCCCGTTTGAGTTTGAGTAATTTCCTTACGCACATCAAACTGCTTTAAAAATGGCACTTGTTGTTTCGGATTTTTCTGCCACTGTACACGGGTTAAACCTTGCGGATCATCGGCATTGATATCGACATGGTTCACAATCCAGTTCACTTTAGAACCGTCATCCAAATCCCAAGTGAGTTTGGCATTACTCAAAACCTTTTTAGCCGCACTATGATCACGGTAGCCATCAGTTTCAAAATATGAGGAACTCACCACATAACTCGGCTCACTGGCTTTTTCAGATCCACCTTGCAACACTACATCGGCACGGCTTTTATTGTGGCTGCCGCCTGAATAACCCAATTCAATTGAGTCTTTGCCTGTACCCTCTTTGGTTGTCGTTAAGATCGCACCGCCTGAAGAGTTACCATATAGAGATGAAAATGGCCCACCCAACACCTCAGCATGGCTCAAGCTACTCATATCAATATTTGAAGTTTGACCCTGACCATCTGGCATGGTTGCAGGGATACCATCAACATATAAGCGAATACCACGAACACCAAAGGTAGAACGCGCACCATATCCACGCATAGACAGCTGTAAATCCTGCGCATAATTTTCACGGTTATTGAGCTGTAAGCCGGGTACACCTTTTAGCGTTTCAGATAGATTGACCCCAACATTATTGTTATTTTCAGCTTGCTGCACTCGATATACAGAAGCAGGTGTTTTCAACCACGTGGTATTGGTTCGTGGCGCTTCAATGGTAATCTCAGGAAGCAAAACAGGTTCCGTAGAACCTGTTTCTGCATACAGTTGCTGACTGATACATGTCGTCAGGCAAAGTAAATGTGTCGATAGTGTTTTGACGTTAAATTTACTTTGCATGTGCATACCTATCAGGTCATTAGAATGTTACCTTAGAGCTTAAACCAATTAGGAAAGCATCACCAACTCGATTTGTTGAGCCTGGGTTAATCACATATTGTAAACTTGGACGAATCATCAACCATTTCGTAGGGTTATGGCTATAGTTCAACTCGACATTATATTCTGCACTGGCATCAAATTTTTCTGCCGATAGACGGCTATTTATATGGGCACGGTTTACACCTAAGCCAATCATGTCATTCGGTAAGCGATCTGCTAAACCAATATATTTCAGACCCAATTGTTGTGAATTATCCACTTTGGTTGTGACACGATCATGCCAAGTAAAGTTCGCAAAACTATGCAAACCACGACGGCCTTCACCTGTAGACGTTAACTGTTGCTCAACGGCAACCCATCCACCAAATGTACGGTTTTTGGCATCGCTAGGGTTGGCAATATCTTTTTGGTTCTTGACTTCATCTGCGGTGTTGTACATCGCACCAACACGGTAACTACCTGGTAGTCCATTCACCAATTGTTTAGGTGTCCAAACGAGTTCAACAGGAATCGTTAGACCATCTGCATTTTCTGTATCTAAGCTCCACCCCTGACCTTCGGCTTTGGCATTGCCATTGTCTGGGTTAAATTCGTATACACCAACCTGTGCAGCAAGCTCTGGTGTTGCCTGATATTTAACGCGTCCACCCCATTGTGCTACAGGTGTGTTCATCCACATGCTACCTTGCCATTTACCCATTTGTGCAGCACAGAAGGCATTACTTTCAAAGTCACATGCCATCACGTTAAAGTCCGTCCCTAGACCCAAACGCCCAGCTTTTACGCTAATGCCTTGTTCTTTGAAATTCTTTTCAATTGAGAGCTCAGTTAAACGACTGTCTTGGTTACCACGACCAAAATTAGCTTGTACATTGGCCAACTGTGGTGCAGAGGGGTCTTGTAAATCTCGAACAGATGTACTTTGACCTTGACGTGCCGTCATCACCGCACGAACAGTCACACCATTCCAACCCGCTAATTTTTCCATATCGAGCTGCGTACCCAACCACAATTGGCTGGCAACAGTCGCTGAATGCCCTGCATTACGCCCACCATCTGCAAGATAAGCGGCATCTGCAGCAATATTTGCTTCAAATTTCACACCTTGCTGTGCAAGTTCGGTACGTTTACCATCCCAATCCCCTAACATGTACTGACCTTTGGTATCGAACACATCTGCTGCATCAGCTTGAGTCATGACTGCCAAAACAAGAATAGGTAAAAATGCGAGACTGAATTTTTTCATGTGAAAACCTAGATCTGTAAAACCTACAGATATGAGCCTAATGGCTTGAAATTAATGCCGTAAAAATTACATAACTTTTCACATTCTATCTCAGCATAATTTTTATCATTTATTAAACTTTTTTTTATAAAAATTAGCTAAATATCAAACCAACTCTATTAATATGAAAATAATTTTATAGTTTTCAATCTATTACATTATAAAAACAAACAACTTTAACATTAGATGAAATAACATAAACTCATGTGATTGACTGATTGGTTTACTTTTTTGTCTTACTTTCAATATGTTTTGAGCTTCAACCTCTTTATGCAGTTGAATACACCTTGCAATCCAGCTCCTAAAACCCAATATTATCTGCAAGATCCTTAACCTCTCTTTTCATCACTTGTATGCCTGAATTACCAGAAGTTGAAACCACTAAAACCAGTCTATTGCCTTTACTGAATGAAAAAGTGTTGAAGGTGGATGTCTATCAGTCGAGCCTGCGTTGGCCCATTCCAGACGATATCCAAAAGTTAGTGGGGCAAAAGTTACTGAAACTGAGCCGACGTTCTAAGTATATTTTGGCAGAGTTTGAACACGATACCATGCTGTGGCATTTAGGCATGTCGGGGAGTTTCCGTATTTGTGAGGGTCATGAAGAATTACGCAAACATGATCATTTGGTGATTCAATTTGAAGACATGCAATTGCGCTACCATGATCCGCGTCGCTTTGGCTGCATTTTATGGCTAGATGATTATTCACAAAGCAAATTGATTGATACTTTAGGGCCTGAACCCTTAAGTGATGCCTTTAATGCAGAATACCTGTTCAATAAATTTAAAAATAAACAAACGGGTATCAAAGTTGCGATTATGGATAACCATGTCGTGGTGGGTGTCGGCAATATTTACGCTACAGAAAGCTTATTCAACTTAGGCATTCATCCTGCACAGCCTGCGTCTAGTCTAAGCTTTACACAAGTTGAAAAAATGGTCGTTGAGATTAAACGTATTCTTAAACAGGCGATTGATTTGGGGGGCTCAACTTTACGCGACTACACCAATGCGATGGGTGAAAATGGTTATTTCCAACAAACCTTACTGGCCTATGGACGCGCGGGCGAAATGTGCATCAACTGTGAAACGACTTTACAGAATTTGAAACTTGGACAGCGCGCAAGTGTGTTTTGCCCAGAGTGCCAGCCTTTAAAAAAGGTTAAAATAGCCAGCAAGAAATCCCCGAAAGGAAGTAAAGCATGAAGTCTGCCATCGTCCGTCATATCTTAGTCAAAGATAAAGAGCTGTGCGAACAACTGAAAAAGAAAATCAAAGGCGGTGCTGATTTTGCCAAAATTGCCAAACAACATTCAACCTGTCCTTCTGGAAAAAAAGGCGGTGAACTGGGTGATATAAAAAAAGGTCAGCTGGTCGGGCCTATTGATAAAGCCGTATTCACTTTGCCAGAACGTGAACTGCATGGCCCAATCAAAAGCCAATTTGGTTGGCATTTACTGGAAATTAAATTCCGGATGGATTAATCACATTAATCCCTTTCCGATGTGCTGTGCATATCAACTTATTTAAAGGGAAGAAAGCCCACTCTAAAAAAGGGAACTTTTCCTCGCTTTGTTAAAGTGAGAAATTCTTAAAAAAAACGGCACTTAATGTGCCGTTTTTAATTCAAATGTTAAATTAACCTTTGCGTTTCAATTCATCACGAATTTCACGTAACAATGCGATTTCTTCTGGAGTTGGCTCTTCTGCTGGTGCTTCCGCTTCTTGTTTGCGGCGCATTTTGTTCATTATTTTGACTAACCAGAACACAACCCATGCCAATAGCAAGAAGTTGATTAAGATGGTCAGAAAGTTACCATATGCAAAAACGTTTAAACCTGCATCCTGAGCTGCTTTTAAGGTTGTAAGGTTGTTTGGATTATCACCTAGTACTAAGAACCAGTTTGAATAATCAACATCACCGCCCAAAATCCATGAGATCAATGGCATTACGATATCTTTAACCATTGAGTCGATAATTTTACCGAAAGCGCCGCCAATGATCACACCGACAGCCAAATCCATCACATTACCTTTTACGGCAAATTCTCTAAATTCTTGAATAATACTCATGCGAACTCCAGAAATTTTTCTGATTTAATTTTGTGATGAAGTATACATTATTAATACTTCTTCATTTCCACCTAATTTACTTGGTTTTTATCAATTTCTAAATGTCATGTATAAAAATACACACAAATTATTTAGCTTCTTTGTCCCGAGCTTCAACTTTATTATGTATATCTAAAAAGTTGAATACAGCCACCAAATATCATATTTATTCATCTATAGAAAAAGTCACATAAAAAAACCGCAATCTTCGAAAAGATTGCGGTTTTATCCGTTTAGACTAATTAAAAATTAGTTATTACGGTTACGTTTACGTTCGTTTTCAGTCAACCAACGTTTACGGATACGGATTGACTTAGGTGTTACTTCAACTAATTCGTCGTCTTCAATGAATTCAAGCGCTTGTTCAAGCGTAAACTCAATGTTTGGAACAAGTGTTAATGCATCATCAGTACCAGAAGCACGTACGTTTGTTAACTGTTTTGCTTTAGTTGGGTTTACAGTCATGTCGTCTGAACGTGAGTTGATACCAACGATCATACCTTCATAAACTTCTAACTGTGGTTTAGCAAATAGACGACCACGGTCTTGAAGTGTAAACAATGCGTAGCCCAAGCAAACGCCTTGAACCATAGAAATCAACACACCGTTTTGACGTTTCGCAACAGTACCTTGTTTCATCGGACCGTAATGCGAGAAGCTTGATGTCATGATACCTGTACCTGAAGTCATCGTTAAGAATTCAGAACGGAAACCAATCAAACCACGTGAAGGAACAGTTGCTTCAATACGGATACGGCCTTTGCCATCAACTTCCATATTGGTCATTTCACCTTTACGGTGACCCATTTGTTCCATTACAGAACCTTGGTGTTGTTCTTCAACGTCAAACGTTACGTTTTCGTAAGGTTCTTGTTTTTCACCATCAACTTCTTTCAAGATTACTTGTGGACGTGATACGCCCATTTCGAAGCCTTCACGACGCATGTTTTCAATAAGAACTGAAAGGTGAAGTTCACCACGACCAGATACTTTGAAACGGTCTGGACTGTCAGTATCTTCAACACGAAGCGCTACGTTGTGAATCAATTCGCGGTCAAGACGTTCACGGATATTACGTGAAGTAACGAATTTACCTTCTTTACCAGCAAACGGTGAGTTGTTTACTTGGAAAGTCATAGACACTGTAGGCTCATCTACAGAAAGCGCTGGAAGTGCTTCAACTGCTTTTTGATCACAGATTGTGTCAGAGATATGAAGTTCATCAATACCTGTTACACAAACGATGTCACCTGCTTGAGCTGATTCAACATCGATACGTTCTAAACCATGGTAACCCATGATTTTTAAGATACGACCGTTACGAGTTTTACCTTCTTTGTCGATTACGGTTACAGGAGTGTTTAATTTCACTGAACCGCGTTGAATACGACCAACACCGATAACACCTACGAAGCTGTTATAGTCAAGTGAAGATACTTGCATTTGGAATGGACCATCAACGTCAACTGCTGGTGGTTCAACGATGTCTACAATTGTTTCGAACAATGGAGTCATGTCTTCAGCAAGTTCTTCTGGAGATGGACCAGCCACACCGCGAAGACCTGAAGCATAGACAACAGGGAAATCTAACTGTTCATCAGTACCGCCAAGGTTGTCGAACAAATCGAATACTTGGTCAATTACCCAGTCAGGACGTGCACTTGGTTTATCAACTTTGTTGATAATTACGATTGGTTTCAAACCACGTGCGAACGCTTTTTGCGTTACGAAACGAGTTTGTGGCATTGGACCTTCTTGAGAATCTACAAGAAGAAGTACGCAGTCAACCATCGACATAACACGTTCTACTTCACCACCGAAATCGGCGTGTCCCGGGGTGTCCACGATGTTGATACGGTATTCAGTATCAGTACGTTTGTCTAACCATTTGATTGCAGTGTTTTTTGCAAGAATGGTAATACCACGTTCGCTTTCGATAGCGCCAGAATCCATTACACGTTCGATCTCGCCTGCGCGATCGCCAAGAGCACCTGATTGCTGTAAAAGTTTATCTACAAGAGTAGTTTTACCATGGTCGACGTGCGCGATGATGGCAATGTTACGGAGAGTTTTAATATCTGACATGTGAATTCGATACGCCTAAAGTTTGAGGGCAAATTATACAGAAAAAATATAGATTTTAGTAGTGACAGTTTATTGACAATGGCATTTTTTTTGACGACTGGCACGCTTTAGGTTTTGTAAAGCTGTGTAAACAGATTAGAATAGCGCCACCTAGCCTTAATTTTCAGTGCCGCATGTCTGATCTCAATCAATCTCCCAACTCACAAAATCAGCTCGATTTGGTCTATGGACTCAACGATCGACCAAAACCATTTATCGCTTTCTTAGCAGCTTTTCAGCATTTATTGGCTATCATCGTTCCAATCGTGACGCCAGGATTGTTAATCTGTTTGGCGCTTGGCGTGTCACAAGAAGACACCAACATGATTCTTTCCATGTCTTTGGTGATCTCTGGTATTGCTACTTTTCTACAATGTAAAAAAGTTGGCCCTTTCGGTGCTGGTCTTTTAATTGTACAAGGCACAAGCTTTAACTTTATTGGTCCTATTATCGGTATTGGTTCAGCGATGGTTGCAGCAGGTACGCCTGTAGAAGCAGTCATGGCTTCCATTTTTGGTGTGGTGATCGCGGGTTCATTTATTGAAATGGGTGTGTCACGTATTTTGCCTTGGGTGAAAAAACTGATTACGCCATTGGTCACTGGTATTGTGGTGTTGTTGATTGGTTTGACCCTCATTAAAGAGGGTTTAATCAGCATGGGTGGTGGTTATCAAGCCATGGGCGATAAAACCTTTGCCAATGCAGACAACCTCATCATGTCATGTACAGTTTTGGCACTTATTATTTTACTCAACCGCGTACGTATTACATGGGTGAAAAGTTCTGCAATTTTAATCGCTCTTGTAGTGGGTTATATCCTTGCAGGCTTTATGGGGCATTTAAACTTTGATGGTTTAAAAGATGCACCATTAGTTCAGATCCCTACACCAATGCACTTTGGTTTAAGCTTCTCTTGGAGCTTATTCATCCCAATGGCATTTATCTACCTTGTGACATCTTTAGAAGCGATTGGCGATATTACTGCGACTTCTAAGCTTTCAAATCAAGCTGTAGATGGTCCTGAATGGATGAAGCGTATTAAAGGTGGTGTGCTGGTCAATGGTGCAAACTCTTTCTTAGCAGGTATTTTCAATACTTTCCCAAGTTCTGTTTTCGCACAAAATAATGGTGTGATTCAATTAACTGGTGTTGCAAGTCGTTATGTAGGGATTTGGATTGCTGCTCTATTGGTTATTTTAGGCTTACTTCCTGCTGTAGCAGGTGTGATTCAAGCGGTACCGCAAGCGGTTCTAGGTGGTGCTGTAATGGTGATGTTCGGTGCTGTGGCTGCCTCGGGTATTAATATCTTGTCAGGCATTCATCTCGATCGCCGCGCATTATTAATCATTGCGATTTCATTGGCATTGGGTTTAGGTGTTGCACAAGTACCACAAATCCTTGAACATCTTCCTGAATTGTTCCGTAATATCTTTAGCTCAGGTGTTGCCACTGGTGGTATCGCTGCCCTTATTTTGAATATTGTTCTTCCTGAAGTGAAGAAGTAAGTTCATTTGTCTAAAGACACTGCCTAGGTTCGCCCTAGGCAGTGTTTTTTGTGATGGAGAGATCTATGGATCTAACAAGTGAAGTCGTTTGTCGACAGATCGATTTATTGAAAGGCCGTGTGTTATTCGTCAATGCACCGACAGATGATTTACTCAATCAATTCAACGAATCCGTCCAGCCCGCTATTTGGTGCTGGAATTATAATGATTTTCAGTATTTCCAGTCGCAGCAATCCGACGTGCATTTTGGTGTCGAGTTTCCAGAAGCTCAATTTGACCAAGCCGTGATTTTTGTGCCTAAATCAAAAGAATTACTCAATTATCTTCTACATAATGTCGCAAGCCATCTGGCTCAAGGTGCTTCAATATTCTTGGTCGGTGAGAAAAAAGCTGGGGTTGAACGTGCTGCGAAACAAATGCTGCCTTATGGTAAAACATTAAAACTCGATAGCGCACGACATTGCCAAATGTGGCAAACCCAGTTAGAAAAAACAGTCAATACCAAAGCATTAAAAGACTGGGTACAACAATATACCGTTGCAACACCAAATGGTGATCTGACGATTTGTGCCTTGCCAGGTGTCTTTAGTCAGAATCGACTCGATGTTGGAACCGCAACTTTATTGCCATATTTGTCCCAAGTCACTTCCGGAAAAATTGCGGATTTTGGCTGTGGTGCAGGTGTGATTAGTGCCTATTTAGCCAAACTTAATCCTAAAAATCGTATTTTCGCGATGGATGTTGATGCTTTTGCTTTAGCTTCAACTCAAATGACATTTGAACAAAATTTACTTCAACCTGAACAACTTGAGATTAAAGCTGTATCGGGTATTGAAGATGCTCCACTATTTTTGCACGCTATTGTCAGCAACCCACCCTTCCATCAAGGGATTCAAACCGACTACAATGCCAGTGAAAATCTATGCAAAACATCGCGCAGACACTTAAAGTCTGGGGGTGAGCTTTGGATTGTTGCAAACCGCTTCCTCAATTATCCAACTTTAATTGAGCAACATTACGGTCAATGCACAGTAAAAGCTGACCAACAAGGCTTTAAAGTGCTGTTCGCGAGCACGCAAAAAAATCTTAAGGAATAATGATGAGCGAAACTCAAAAACCAGCTCAGCTTCAGCGTAAGTTGGGTGCTCGCCATCTCAACATGATTGCAATCGGTGGCTCAATTGGTACAGGTTTATTCCTTGCTTCTGGTGCAACCATTGCCAATGCAGGCCCAGGCGGCGCACTTCTCGCCTACTGTTTAATTGGTATCATGATTTACTTCTTGATGACCAGCTTAGGTGAGCTTGCAACACATAACCCAACTTCGGGTGCATTCTTTACCTACGGTACAAAATATGTCGAGGGTGGTTTCGGCTTCGCTTTGGGTTGGAACTATTGGTACAACTGGGCGATTACCGTGGCATTTGAATTGGTTGCAGTCCAATTCATTATGAAATTCTGGTTTCCAGATATTCCGGGCTTCTACTGGAGTGCGATTTTCCTCGCAATCGTCTTTGCCATTAATGCACTGACCGTAAAAGGCTTTGGTGAGTCAGAATTCTTCTTCTCGCTTGTTAAAGTGCTCGCAATTGTTGCCTTTATCATTATCGGTCTGTTTATGATTGGCAAAATCATGCTAACACCGGGTGTAGAAACATTTGCCAATTGGAGCAGAGGTGAAGCTCCATTTGTAGGTGGTTTATCTGCCTTGATTGGTGTTGCCATGATTGCTGGTTTCTCTTTCCAAGGGACTGAAATGGTCGGTGTGGCTGCAGGTGAATCAAAAGATCCTGAAAAGACCATTCCTATTGCCATCAAGCAAATTTTCTGGCGTATCTTGTTATTTTACATCGTGTGTATTTTTATTATCGGCACACTGATTGCCTATGATGACCCACGCTTATTACAAGCTGCATCTTCTGAAAATATTGCGCTATCACCATTTACCTTACTGTATGAAAAAGCAGGTTTTGCCTTTGCTGCATCGGTGATGAATGCTGTGATCCTAACTGCGATTTTATCAGCAGGTAACTCTGGCATGTACTCCTCTACCCGTATGCTGTTTGATATGGCACGTAAAGGCAGTGCACCTAAAGTCTTTGGTCACTTAGATGCACGTGGTGTACCGATGAATGCGCTTTATGCTACGACAGCGATCGCGGCACTGTGCTTCTTAACCACATTTATCGGTGAACAAGCGGTATTTAACTGGCTACTGAACATGTCGGGTATGTGTGGCTTTATTGTGTGGCTCGGTATTGCTGTTTCACATTATCGCTTCCGTAAAGGCTACTTGGCTCAAGGCAATAAATTGGAAAACCTTGCTTACCGTGCAAAATTTTTCCCATTTGCACCGTGGTTTGCCTTTATTCTGTGTGCCATCGTGGTACTCGGACAGAACTATCAAGCCGTTTTAGATGGTGAATGGTTAGCAGTTGTCTCTACTTATATTGGTATTTTCTTATTCCTTGCCATTTGGTTGGGTTATAAGTTGAAATACAAAACCAAGTTGATTTCATATCAAGATATGGATGTAAAACCTATGAAAGTTGATCAAGACTAATCCCCATATAAAATGTTCAAATAAAAAGCAGTCTACAGACTGCTTTTTTACGCCTAAAATAATTTACTCATTATTTTTTATTTGGTATCCATATACTTATTGGTCGTTTTCCGAAATCTTGAGTATGACGCATCATAACCTACGTATAGGTTTACACCAACTTTGTCGTTTAAATTAAGCACTTCAATCATTACTTCAAAAATCTACAATCGCCACTTTCCAAAAGTCCAATTAATTAATCTCTAGTATTTCTCAAAAAAATCATACTCTTCACAGTAACACTGTAGGATTAAAAACAATGTTGTAATCATATAAGGCTATAGCCTTGATGCCCTGCTTATTTCTATATGTTTTTACTTAGCGTGAAGTCGCTCTTAAATTTTTAACTGTATTATATCCACTTTAATTTATATGTTTCTGTACTTTAAAGACTTTGTAATCATATTGAATCAATACTTATAAATATAAGAATTTTAATATTTTAAAAATTTTAGACGTAAAAAAAGCGACTCAGAAGAGTCGCTTTTTTTCACTACAATAAACTAAAGCAAGTTTAGATTATTGAGCCACTACAGTACGGCTACCAGAAATAGTCGCGAATACACGACGGTTCATAGCACGACCTTCTTTAGTGTTGTTGTCTGCAATTGGTTGATCCCAAGCGAAACCTTGAGTAGATAAACGTGAAGCATCTACGTTGTATTCGTTAACCAATGAAGATTTAACAGAGTTAGCACGAGCAAGTGATAAACGTTCGTTTAGCGCACGTGGACCAGTGTTATCTGTGTGACCTTCAATACGAGCAGTTGCGTTAGGGTATTCAACTAACTTTTCAGCAACTTTCGCGATTTCTGGTTTGTATTGATCTTTGATGTTTGATTTGTTTGTATCAAAGAATACACGAAGTTCCATGTTAAGGTCTTCAGTCAACTCTTGTGGAGCTGGAGCAACTGGAGCAACTGGAGCTACAGGAGCAACTTCAACTACAGGAGCAGCTGGTTTCAAGTGACCACCAAGAACTACGTTAAGACCAGCTAAAGCTGTGTAGTTCCAGAAATCTTCGTCGATGTTGTAAGTAGCACGAGCTTCAGTACGTAGAGATAAAGCATCGTTTAAGCGCCAGAAAGCACCTAGACCTGCGTTACCTAAAGTACCTTCTTCAGTAGTACCACGATCAGGACCATTTAAACCACGAGCAGCTGCTTCGTCAAATTTGTATTTATAGTGACCAGCACCTAGTAATACATATGGTTTAACTTTGCTGTCATAGTTTTTAGTGATTAAATCAGAAGTAGCATAGAAGTTACCATTGATTTGAGTTTGTTTGTATTCGCCAAAATCAACGTCTACATCACCTTTCACTTGGTTATATTCAGCTTCGAAACCTAACCATGGAGTTAATTCAACACCAAGTGCTGCACCAACAAATAAGTCGTCTTGTAGCTCAGGGCTATCAGTCAAGTTACCACGACCGTTATTGTGTTGAGAGTCTTGGAAAGTGTAACCAAGCATTAATGGAGTAACAGTTACGCCTGCGTTTGCAGCAGCTAAAGGAGCAGCTACGAGCATTGCTAATGCAATACGACTCATTTTCATGGATTTATCCTCCAGAGATAACAATTGTTGTTCAAGCTCAAGCCGAAAATTTGGCTATCCTGAGATAGGCTTTCTAAATACCCCAGTTTTTTTTTTAAGCTATTCACGCTGAATCATACAAACACTTTATTATTTTTCCAAGTGCTTGATTAATCTAATCAAGTAAATTATTGACAAAATTACTTACAATTTCCGTTGTAATTCGGTAATTTTTTACTCAATTCTATGCAGTGAATCGCTTATTGTGACTTGCTATTTTTTATTTTAACAGCTTTATCAAAAATTGAGTAATAAAATTCTATACTCAATTTGCATAATGCTATTAAATTTCGATACTACCTGAAAAATATAAAAATAATATTAAAATTTGGATTAAATCAATGCTTTATACAAAAAAGAAAGGGTTCACTTTGATTGAACTCATGGTGGTGATTGGTATTATCGCAATCGTTGTAACTATTGCACTACCACATTTCAACAACTTTATGGCCGAGCGTGAGCGAAAAAATTTACAGTTCACTTTATTTAATATCAATCAATTAGCCCGTAACAGCGCAAGCTTATATCGATCAAATATAGTAATTTGCCCAACCATAGATCAGCAGCAATGTCTCGCAAACATGTGGAATACAGGTTTAATTGTATTTGCCGACACCAATAAAAACAGACGTATAGATAATAATGAAAAAATACTGCATTTTGAGCAGCTCAATTTAAAGTATGGTGATTTAGCATGGAAAGGTACGCTTAGAATCCCGAGCCTCACCTATCAAGCGAGCTATGGCTTACCCAATGGTTCAAATGGAAGCTTTTATTATTGCTCTAAAACAGCAGTCCAGCACCTTCGTATCGTGCTGAGTAATATGGGACATATGCGAGTAGAACATCCTGCGAGTTGTTAAAACTTTAAAAGTGGAAACCCATGCGTCTACAAGGAAGCATCAATTAGTCTTTATTCCTCCCTTGTTTTACATATACTGCTAGTGCATTTTAAAAATTAATCTATGGAATTGGAGATTCATAATGACTGATATCGTCATCGTTAATGGTGCCCGTACTGCAATGGGTGGATTTCAAGGTAGCCTAGCAGGCTTAACCGCACCACAATTGGGCGCAGCAGCGATTAAAGAAGCCATTTCGCGCTCAGGTCTGCAGCCTACCGATGTTGAAGAAGTCATTATGGGCTGTGTATTACCAGCTGGCTTAAAACAAGGTCCTGCACGTCAAGCAATGCGTCAGGCGGGTCTTCCCGACTCAACTGGTGCGGTGACCATTAACAAACTATGTGGTTCTGGAATGAAAGCCGTGATGCAAGCTGCGGACATGATCAAAGCCGGTTCTGCCCAGATTGCAGTTGCAGGCGGTATGGAATCTATGACCAATGCACCTTACATCTTGACGAAAGCACGTGCAGGCTACCGTATGGGTCATGGCGATGTAAAAGATCATATGTTCTTGGATGGTCTTGAAGATGCTGAAACTGGCCGCCTCATGGGTTCTTTTGCACAAGATATGGCAAATACCAAAGGCTATAGCCGTGAACAAATGGATGATTTTGCAATTCGTTCACTTAAGCGTGCACAAACAGCGATTACAGAAGGCTATTTTGCTGATGAAATTGTACCTGTCACTGTTTCAAGCCGCAATGGTGATGTGATTGTCGATAAAGATGAACAGCCATTCAATGCCAACATCGACAAAATTCCGACCCTGCGCCCTGCATTTGCCAAAGACGGTACGATCACAGCTGCCAATGCCAGTTCAATTTCCGACGGTGCGTCGGCTTTGGTTTTAACCTCAGTTGAAAATGCTGCGGCAAAAGGTTTAGCGCCTTTAGCGAAAATTGTAGCTTATGCGTCTAACTCTCAACACCCTTCTGAGTTTACCATTGCGCCAGTCGGTGCGATTCAAAAAGTATTAAATGCTACGGGTTGGGATGCACAAGAGGTTGACCTTTGGGAAATCAATGAAGCCTTTGCCATGGTGACGATGTGCCCAATCGATGAATTCAACTTAGATGCTGAGAAAGTGAATATCAATGGTGGTGCATGTGCACTGGGACACCCTGTTGGCTCTACAGGCTCTCGTATTATTTTGACGCTGATTCACGCATTGAAACGTACTGACGGTAAACGTGGTATTGCAGCCCTCTGTATTGGCGGCGGTGAAGCAACTGCTGTAGCAATTGAACTAATTTAATGCTTCATAGCCTCCCTTGTTAAAGGGAGATTGAGAGGGGTTATTTCAGCCCTTCTTGTCAAAAAAAGCGTATTAAAATCCTCCCTCAGTGGAGGATTTTTTATGCTTACATTTTTTAATCATTGCATCATTTAAAGTTAAGAAAAGCGATTTAGAATTGAAGTGAACCTATAAAAACAACGGACAATCAAAAATGCAACTGAACCACTATCTGAATTTTCAAGGTACGACCGAAGCTGCTTTTCGTTTTTACCAATCTGTCTTTGGCGGCGAATTTTTAACACTCACGCGTTATGGAGATTTACCCGCTGAAGATGGTGTTAACTTATCCGAGACAGACAGGCAAAAAATTATGCATATTTCTTTGCCCATTAATGAATTTACAATTCTCATGGCCTCAGATGTAAATGAACAGTTTTGCGCACAGACCAATCGCCCTTTTGCGATCGGCAACAATCACTATATTTCGATTAACTTAGATCCATCGGAACAAGACAAGGCACACCATTTATTTGATGCGCTTTCTCAAGATGGCACGATCGAAATGCCGCTTGAGAAGACCTTTTGGGGTGCTTTATATGGCGCACTTACCGATCAATTTGGCATTCAATGGATGGTAAATTGCGAGCTTGACCATTAATAAACTATGATGAAAAAATCCTCCACTTGGGAGGATTTTTTTTATTCAAAAGGTAGCTTAAGCACCTGTTTGATAATGTGCTTGTGCAACAGCAGTCGACGCTTGGTATGGATTAGTAAAATCACCCAGACCCAATGCTGCTTCCTGAATATCTTTACCTTCTTTCACCACAAAAGTATCAAAACCAGAACGCTTCATATAATTCAAAACATCTTTGAATACATCACCTGTTGCGCGAAGTTCACCTTGGAAACCTTGACGACGAAGCAAAGCAGCAAATGAATAGCCACGACCATCATTGAAGCCAGCGAAGTCGATAAAAATCGTATCCAACTGATCTAGCGGGAACTGATGATCTTCAGGAGAAGCATCTACAGTGACAAACAAGCCTTTTTTACCAGACACATTCGCCAATTGATCCAATTGCTCAACTGTTAATACCACATCACCTTGCGGTAACGCGCCATCTTCACCAATCACTTGAAAAGTGTTGTCAGCAACAGTGCCATCTTTAGAGAGGACTTGAAGTGCGGTATTAAGCATATGCACGCTCCTTAAATGGTTGAATACCAACACGGCGGTATGTATCAATAAACTCTTCACCTTCAGCACGTAGGTCAAGATAAGTATTTAAAATTTCTTCAATGATGTCTGGTACAACGTCAGCTGCAAATGATGGGCCTAAGATGTCACCAATTGAAGCATCATGGTCAGCATTACCACCCAAAGTAATTTGGTAGAATTCTGCGCCTTTTTTGTCGACACCTAAAATACCAATATTACCTACATGATGGTGACCACAAGCATTCATACAACCTGAAATGTTTAGATCCAATTTACCTAAGTTGTAAATAGTATCTAGGTCATCGAAACGGCGTGAAATGGCTTCAGAAATTGGAATAGATTTCGCATTTGCCAATGAACAGAAATCACCACCTGGGCAGCAGATAATGTCAGTTAAGAAACCGATATGCGCACGCGCCAAATTGTGTTGATCAAGGATCTTCCACAATTCAAACAAATCTTTTTGCGGTACATCGACAAGCGCAATATTTTGCTCATGCGTTGTACGGAATTCACCGAAGGTGTATTTGTCTGCAAGATCTGCAATCAATTGCATTTCTTCAACAGTCATGTCACCCGGTGCAATACCTGCACGTTTCAATGAAATCGTAACGATACGATAACCTTGTACTTTATGTGCATTGGTATTGATGTTGAACCATTGTTTAAACTTCGGTTCAGCAGCAAATTGTTCAGCAAAATCTTCATCTGCATAATCTTGATAATCAAATGGCGTGAAGTTTTCATCCATTTTCTTCAAGGTATCAGCATCAATTTTTAACGTTTTGATGGTATGTGCAAATTCAGCTTCCACTTTTTCAGCAAATACAGCTGGAGTCAGTGCTTTCACTAAAATTTTAATACGTGCTTTGTATTTATTGTCACGACGGCCGTGCAGGTTATATACACGAAGCACCGCTTCTAAATAAGCAATTAAATCTTCACGCGGCAAGAAGTCACGAATAAAGCTACCAATCACAGGCGTACGACCTAAACCACCGCCCACTTTGATTTTATAGCCAATTTCGCCTGCTTCATTTTTCACGATATACACACCGATATCATGGAAAGATGTTGCAGCACGGTCAGTTTCTTCCAGTGCAGACACTGCAATTTTGAACTTACGTGGCAAGAATGCAAATTCTGGGTGGAAAGTTGACCATTGACGAATCAATTCACAAGTCGGGCGTGGGTCAGCTATTTCACCTGCAACCACACCTGCATATTGGTCAGTTGTGGTATTACGAATACAGTTACCTGATGTTTGAATCGCATGCATTTGAACAGATGCAAGCTCTTGCAGCATGTCAGGTACATTTTCTAGCGCAGGCCAGTTAAACTGAATGTTTTGACGTGTAGAGACGTGAGCATAACCACGGTCATAATCTTTGGCTAAGTCCGCAATTTTACGTAATTGTTTTGAGTTCATCAGACCATAAGGCACAGCAATACGCAACATAGGCGCATAACGTTGTACATAAAGGCCGTTTTGAAGACGCAGTGGACGGTATTCATCTTCCGTCAATTTACCTGCTAAATAACGTTCCGTTTGATCGCGGAACTGTGCAACACGTTCATTAACCAGTTGCTGGTCAAAATCAGTATATAAATACATGGCGTACAGCTAGTAATTTCTATTATAACGGTGCACAGCATAACGAGATTTCTACTATCAAGAAAATGCGTTTTTTACATATTTCATAGCGGTTTTATTGATAAGACTATCTGCATTTCACTGATCTAGCGTCTTTCACCCTTTTTCATTCTATATTTATTGATATTGATTATTTTATAAATTCTTTAGCATTTATTCAGATAATAAAAAAGCCCGACGGATCGGACTTATTTATTTAAATTATTAAATTCAGTTATTTTTTATCTGGTAATGCATATGCAACAAGAGTATCGCCCAGTTTTGTACCGAACGAACCATGACCACCCGCCATAATAACGATGTATTGTTTACCATTGGCTTCATAAGTCATTGGGGTTGCTTGACCACCTGCTGGTAGACGACCTTCCCACAAAGTATCACCATTCGTTACATTGATCGCACGAATATAGTTATCTTGAGTACCGCCTACAAACATGACATTACCTGCTGTAGAAATTGAGCCACCTAAACCAGGAACACCAATTTTAACGGCTGGCAATTGGAACAATTTCGGTAAACTGTCGCGAATAGTACCAATACGTTTTTTCCAAACCACTTCATGTGTATTTAGATCTACACCTGCTGTGAAACCCCATGATGGTTGTTTACACGGCAAACCAAGTGGTGACAAGAAGGCTTTGATTTCAACACCGTAAGGTACGCCATACATCGGTTGAACACCTTGTTCAGTACCTGCACCTTTCGCAGTTTGCTCACGATTAGGATCTGTTGGAATCAACTTAGTCACAAATGGCAAGCCAATTGGATTCATCACAGCCACTTGACGGTCTTGGTTGACAGACATGCCGCCCCATTCAAATACCCCTAAGTTCCCTGGGAAGACCAAAGTACCATTTTCAGAAGGTGGTGTATAAATACCATCGTAGTTCAATGACTTGAAGTAAACACGACACATTAACTGATCAAACATTGTGGCACCCCACATTTGTTTATCGGTCAATTTATCTTTAGGTGCTAAATCAAAATCTGAGAATGGTTGAGTCGCTGAATAATGCTCACCTTTGGTTTGCGGACCACGTTTTACAGTTTGTGGAACCGCTTTTTCAGTGATTGGAACAATCGCTTTACCTGTACGACGGTCAAGGACGAATGCATTACCTGTTTTGGTTAAGACATAGATCGCAGGAACAGTATTACCTGATTTATCTTTGATATCTGCCAATGAAGGTTGTGATGGTACATCCATATCCCACAAATCATGATGGGTCGTTTGGAAGTTCCAGATCAATTTACCAGTCGATGCATTAATCGCAAGCATTGAGTTTGCATAACGTTCATCGAGTTCTGTACGATGACCACCAAAGATATCTGGCGTACCGACACCTGTTGGAACATAGACGATATCTAATTTTTCATCATAAGCTAAAGGTGCCCATGCGTTCGGAGAAGCAACTGAGAAGGATTGACCTTCGCCCGGCATTGCATTCGGGTTTTTCGCACCAGTATCAAAGATCCACAATAACTCACCCGTATTTACATCATAACCACGGATGACACCAGATGGCTCTTTAGTCGAGAAGTTATCGGTAGTTGAACCGCCAATAATAATCGTAGTCCCAGTAATCACTGGAGGCGAAGTTGGGATATAACCGCCTGGATACGGATAAGGCATATCTTTTTGTAGATCGACTTGTCCATTATGTCCAAAGTCGCTACAAGCTTTACCAGTTTCAGCATTTACCGCAACTAAACGACCATCATTCACAGGTAAGATAACTTTAGTTGGGCATTCTGTTGAAGTTGAACGTTTGCTTTCTAAACTTTTAGCAAATTGAGTTGTGTTTGCCGCATCAAAATATGACACACCACGACAAGTTAAATGTTGATAGGTATTATCGGCTTTGAGTTTTGGATCAAAGCTCCATTTTTCCTTACCAGTCGCAGGATCAAGTGCAATTAAACGTTGATGTGTCGTACACATAAACATATTGTTGCCAACCTTGATTGGTGTAACTTCGTTGGTTGTTTCACCAGAGTCATTAGAAGTAGGAAGCTCACCTGTTTTGTAAGTCCACGCAACTTCTAAATCTTTAACGTTGTCGCTGTTAATTTGGGCCAATGGTGAATAACGTACACCACCTTGTGTACGACCATAGGCAGGCCAATCTTCAGGAGCAATACCTTCAACCGCTTTTGCAGTTTGAGGTTGTGGATTTTTTATTTCACCGTTAATTTCTTGCGGATCATTAAAAATCGAATAGAACATCACTAAAATGGCGATAACCAAAGTGCCAGATAATGCAATTTTAGCTGTTTTACCATTTTCCATACCGCGTGTTACGGCTGGAATAAGTAACCAAAGTCCTAATAAACCTAAAATATCAAAACGTGGTGCAAGCGCCCAGAAATCTGAACCTGCTTCCCATAGTCCCCAAATCACTGTACCCAGCATTAATGCTGCATAAATGTATAAAGAACTATTTTGAATTTTTCTTAAGTAAATTGCTGAAGCCAGCATTAACAGACCGGCGATTATGTAGTACCAAGAACCGCCAAGGACTGCCAGCCAGATACCACCAATCAATAGAACTACAGCGAAAACTGCCATCACAACGACGGTAAATGTTCGCATCCCAGTTCCAGTAGATGGGTTGCTCATGTTGACCACCTCTATTGTCGAATGTTGTATTTGATGCGTGAATTCAAGTTCAACGCATCACCGTTTTTATGTCGCAAAGAGAAGTTGTTACAAAAGCAATTCCAAGGAGAGATACATAATTCTTCTCAGAATTACCGAATTGCTTTTATAAGAACTCTAATTGAACATCAATTAAAATGCTGTTTGAAATTTGATACCGCCGACCCAAGCATTCTCACCATTTTTGTAAGCGCCTACGTGACGGATATATTGAATATTTGGACGTACAGTTAACCAATTGGTTGCATGGATACCATAGTAAATTTCAGCATCGTATTCTTCACTTTGAAGACCACGTGGATCGACTGAATCATTGGCAATATTGGCCTCATTCACATCGTCATTGATGCTGATGCGTCCAAGACCAATTGCAATTTCATCCTGTGGACGTGCGTCGAAAGCACCTTTGTAAACCAAACCGATATTTTGCATATTACTAACATTGTTAGTATCAGAATCATGCACAGTGACATTCACAAAACCACTTAAACCACGTGATGCGTCATCTTTATGTGCAGTGAGTTGTTGTTTCGCAACAATCCAACCACCTTGATGATGATCTGTTTCATTCACAGTGCTATCAATCACATCCGCATCGGCAGTGCTGTAGTAGTAACCAGCACGGTATTCACCAGGAAGTTTTTGTGCACCTAGTTTAGGAGTCCAAACTACTTCGGCAGGAATGATTGCACCATGTGAACCATCAGTGCTGAGGTTAAAGCCTTTACTGCGTTTTAAGTTTTCAGGGTTATATTCATAAACACCAACCTGTGCGTACACTTCAGGGTTAATGTTGTATTTCACTCGTGCTGCCCATTGACTCACTGGCCAGTTGTACCATTGGTCACCGACCCAGTTACCCACTTGTGAGCCACAAAGTGCCAAGTTTTGAAAATCACAATCAAAGCTGTTGAAATCTTCGCCTTCACCAAAACGACCAACTTTAAGGTCTAATTTTTGGTCTAAGAATTTTTTCTTGATCCAAAAATCAGTTAAACGCCATGTTTGACCACGTCCCCACACTTCTTGTGTAGAACTTAAATGACCATTTAACGCATCTGATGTTTGCGACAATGAACGACCATTACGTTCAGTAATATTGATTTGCGCTTCTGTATCTTTCCAGCCCGCAATTTTTTCTAAGTCTAAGTGTGCACCAATTGCAAATTGATCTGCATATTCAGTGCCATGACTTGAGGAGTGTTTAGCATCTAATAGAGTGGCTAATTCCCCTCCATAACCAAAACTAAAATCATAACCTTGCTGTTGTAGTGCTGTACGTTGACCATTCCAATCACCAAGCATCCACTGACTTTCTTTGCTAAATGCTTCTGCCGCAGTGGCTGCTTGCGTTACTGAACCCGCAAGCAAAATTCCAAGGCTAAGATATAAAGATCCAAGTTTACTTACGGCTATTTTCATTTGGAGACCTATATATCAATTATGTTAAAAATAGATATAATACTCTCGTATTTGTATAATTTTTTAACTTTTTTGTTAAAAATGTATATTTATTTATACTATTTTATCTAATGAAGAGATTTTAAACAGATTTTTTTATAACTAAACTCACCATCCATCCGCTCCTAAAACTTTACCCACATGGCGATAAGTTGGCTTTGAACGAGAAAATTTGATTGGACAACTCAACTGACGTTCTGTTGCATTTTCGGATGAATCATTTAGAGGAACCTCCACAGTCCACTCCCTGTGTTGCGATAGTTCAGAATTTAAAGCTTCATCTAAACTTAGGACCGGTTCTACGCACACATCGTGCGCTGCAAATATCAGACTCCACTCTGTATAATTTTTAGTCAATATCTTTTCTGTTATCGCCTGTTTTACTTCGGACTGATCTTCTAACTGAAAGGATGCACCTTTCTCCGCTAAAATGGGTAATTCAAGAATTTGTGCCAAGCCCATCATAAATTGCGGTTCAAGACTACCTATTGATAAATAACGACCATCTTGAGTTTGATAATAATCATAAAAACTGCCGCCATTTAAATGTGCCGATTCAGCCTGTGTGGACTTGTGCGCTGCCAATACCCCTGAAGCCGCCATATTGTTTAAAACAACTGCACAATCGGTCATGGAAATATCAATATATTGCCCCATGCCACTTCTATAGCGTTCAATCACCGCACTCAAAATCCCCATGACGGCATGCATCGATCCACCAGCTACATCGGCAATTTGAATGCCTAAAGGTGGTGGCCCGCTTTGAATTCGACCGCTATGCCCTGCAATGCCAGAGAGCGCAAGATAATTAATGTCATGCCCAGCACGACTCATATATGTTCCAGTTTGCCCATAACCGGTAATGGAGCAATAAATTAGGCGAGGGTTAATTTCTGCCAAAGTTGCGTAGTCCAGACCTAGTCGGCGCATCACATCTGGACGAAACTGTTCCACCACGATATCAAAGTCGGAAATTTTTTCTTTAATCAGTTCAATATTTTTGGGATCTTTTAAATCTAAAGCAATGGATTGCTTATTTCTATTTAGATAACTATGCGAAGTCGCTTGTCCATTGGCATAGGGTGGCATCAATCTCACAAGATCCGGTCGTGTTGGTGACTCAATATGCACAACCTCCGCGCCCAAGTCTGCCAAGTATAAAGTGGCAAATGGACCTGGTAATAATGTCGAAAAATCGAGAACTTTCAATCCCTTTAATGCTGCATCCATCGCTATTTTTCTCTAATTGTGTTGGTTTTTCATCCATGTTAAAAATATAAAATGATTAAAACAATGTCATGTTCAGCCATTTACCTTGATAGTTTCGGCAATTTACCATGTAAAAATGGTAAAGTAACTGTTGTAAATTGCCATGATTTCTTTTTTTAGCGTCATTTAGGTCAAACATTTGTGAACATTAAAGAGACTGAAGGATTAAACATGAGTCGTGATACGATCAGTATCCATTTCGTCAACGCAGCCTTAACTGGCGTGAAACGTCTCGGCATGGACGTCGAAACTTTATTGTCTCATGTTGGCATTGAGGCTGAACTTTTACGTCAACCCAAAGCACGTATTTCTCCTGAACAATACACACGTTTTATTAAAATGTTGTGGATGGTGACCCAAGACGAACACGTTGGTTTCGATATTCAACCACGCCGTTTGGGCACCTTTGCCATTATGTGCCAATTGATTATTCATGCGAAAACCTTGGGTGATGCGCTTGAACTCTCTTCTCAATTCTATAAATTGTTTGGTGATGAATGGGCTGTGACCCTTGAACGTGATAAGCACGAAGCACGCTTAGTCCCACAAATTCCTAAAAGCATGGACCCAGATCACTTCATCACTGAAAGTATGTTGATGATTTGGCATGGTTTGGCTTCTTGGCTGATTGAACGTCGCCTACCACTTGAACGTGTCCATTTTGGTTATACACGCCCTGACCATGCGGATGAATACGATGCGCTATTCTTCGCTCCGGTCATGCAATTCGATATGCCACGTACCGAAATTACCTTTGCTGCGGACTATTTGGATCTTCCAATTCGTCAAAATGAAGATACTTTAGAAGAGTTCTTAAAAGCTGCCCCTGCACAGCTACTGGTGAAATTCAAAAACACCAACTCCCTGACTTCACGTATTCGTGATGTTCTGAAGAGTCAAATTGGTGAGGAAATGCCAACGCTGAATGATGTCGCTTCAATGCTCTATCTTTCTCCACAAACTTTGCGTCGTCGCCTTGCTGCTGAAGGTAAGAGTTATCAAGGTGTGAAAGATGCATTACGTCGTGACGCTGCTATTCACTTGCTGTTAAATCCAGATTTAACCCTTGAAGATGTGGCGCAGCAAGTGGGCTTCAGTGAAACCAGTACTTTCCACCGCGCCTTTAAGAAGTGGACAGGTGTAACGCCAGGCCTTTACCGTCAGTTGCACGGTTATCACTAAAAACATATTGAATACTAAAACCTGATTTCGATCAGGTTTTAGTATTTTGGAAAATCAGCAAGACTTCTTTGACAAAGCTTTGGATCAGCTGGTGTGATTACTCGTTTGCCATCCTGAATCAGATACAGTTCAGCTTTGGTTACACGATAATCCCGATCATATTCACAAGCCAAGCCACCAGATCCTTCATCCGAAGCGTGAATGCCGTAAATCATATAAATATAAAAACAGATCAATAAGACAAAACCAAAACAGGCAATCAGTAAAAGCCAAACCAAGCCTTTAAAAATTTTCTTCATGTTTTTATGCATAGGCTATTCATCATTCTGTGCTAACAAAGTTCAACTCATCTTAGCCTACTTACTTATCTCAGTTTTTATGATGGACTGTCATTGTTTAGCTTAAGCCGTTGACCAAAAAGCTCAAATGATCTGACTCGTTCTCGTCATTGCACTCGCCCAATTTATCCGTACACTCAAAAAACATATAAAAAATTTAATGCTTAAAAAAGGGACAGGATTATGAGCGAGGCTTACATCATTGATGCCATTCGCACACCGCGCGGCAAAGGGAAAAAAGACGGTTCACTTCATGCAGTCAAACCGATCAGCCTACTGACAGGTTTATTAAATGAATTGAAAGACCGTCATCAGTTTGATACCTCTGCAGTAGATGACATTGTTTTAGGCTGTGTGACCCCGATTGGCGATCAAGGTGCAGATATTGCAAAAACAGCAGCCATTGCCGCGGGTTGGGACAATGATGTGGCAGGTGTTCAGATTAACCGTTTCTGCGCATCGGGTTTAGAAGCGGTTAATATGGCGGCGCAAAAAGTGCGTTCTGGCTGGGAAGATCTGGTGGTTGCTGGCGGTGTCGAGTCTATGTCACGCGTGCCGATGGGCAGTGACGGCGGACCTTGGGCGCTGGACCCTGAAACCAATATGGCCTGTGACTTTATTCCGCAAGGTATTGGCGCAGATTTGATTGCCACCATTGATGGTTATACGCGCTCAGATGTCGATGCCTTTGCCGCAGACTCACAGAAAAAAGCAGCTGCCGCACAGGCGCAAGGCTATTTTGACAAGTCTGTCGTGCCCGTAAAAGATAAAGCTGGCGTGACCATTTTAGCCAAAGACGAATTTATTAAACCAACGACCACCGCTGAAGGCTTAGGCAAACTCAATCCAAGTTTTGCCATGATGGGGCAAATGGGTTTTGACGCCATTGCACTGCAAAAATACCCTGAAGTTGGTGCAGTCAATCACGTACACCATGCCGGTAACTCATCTGGCATTGTTGATGGTGCAGCTGTGGTTTTGCTGGCATCTGAAAAAGCAGTCAAAGAACAAAGTTTAAAACCACGTGCTAAAGTTTTAGCGACCGCACTGGTGGGCGCTGACCCAACCATTATGCTGACAGGCCCTGCACCTGCAGCACGTAAAGCTTTAGCCAAAGCAGGCCTCACCATTGAAGATATTGACCTGTTTGAGGTGAATGAAGCCTTTGCTGCGGTGGTGATGCGTTTTATCACCGAACTCAACGTTGACCCTGCCAAAGTGAATGTGAATGGTGGCGCAATTGCCATGGGCCATCCTTTAGGTGCAACAGGCGCCATGATTTTAGGCACGCTGCTCGATGAGCTAGAGCGCCAAAGTAAAAAACGCGGTTTAGCAACTTTGTGTGTGGGCGGTGGTATGGGCATTGCCACCATTATTGAGCTGGTATAAGGAGAATAAAAATGAGCGCAATTCAATTTGAAAAAAATGCCGACAACATCGTCATCCTCACACTGGATTCTCCAAACCAGTCTGCCAACACCATGAATGCAGACTTCCGTACTGCCCTAAGCGAAACCGTAGAAAAACTGCAAGCTGATGAAAATATTGCTGGCATTATTTTCCGTTCAGCAAAAAAGACCTTCTTTGCTGGCGGTGATTTAGATGAACTGATTCTAGCCACACCAGAGCATGCCACTGAGTTCTTCAATATGATTGAAGAGATGAAAGCCAAACTGCGTTACATCGAAACTCGTGGTGTTCCTGTGGTAGCAGCACTTAATGGTACGGCGCTTGGTGGTGGCTGGGAACTGGCTTTAGGCTGTCATTACCGTGTAGCGTTAAATGATGCCAAAGCAAAATTTGGCTTGCCCGAAGTAACTTTGGGCTTACTGCCAGGCGGTGGCGGTGTGGTGCGTATGACGCGCTTACTGGGTCTACAAAATGCGTTTCCATTTTTGATGGAAGGCAAGCAATTTGGTGTAGATAGGGCTAAATCGCTGGGGCTGATTCATGACACAGCAGATTCAGAACAAGAATTACTAGATAAATCGATAGCTTGGGTCAAAGCCAATCCAAAATCGCAGCAACCTTTTGATGTCAAAGGCTACAAAATTCCGGGGGGCACGCCCTCTACACCGGCTGTGGCGCAAATGCTCGCCATTGCGCCTGCTATGCTTCGTGATAAAACCAAAGGCTGTTACCCTGCACCTGAAGCGATTATGGCAGCTGCCGTAGAAGGCGCGCAGGTCGATGTAGATACCGCGCTCACTATTGAATCCCGCTATTTCACCTACCTAGCAACAGGCCAAATCTCTAAAAACATGATTGGCACCTTTTGGCATGGACTCAATGCCATTAAATCTGGTGCCAGCCGACCAAAAGATGCAGCCAAATGGAAAGCCACTAAAGTTGGTATTTTAGGTGCAGGTATGATGGGTGCAGGCATTGCCTATGCCACGGCCAGCAAAGGCATCGCTGTGGTGTTAAAGGATGTGTCAGTCGAAGCTGCGGAAAAAGGCAAAGCTTATAGCCAAAAATTGCTGGATAAAAAAGTGTCGCAAGGCCGCCTCAGTGCAGAAAAACGCGATCAGGTTTTAGGGTTAATTCACGCCACTTCTGAAGCTGCCGATTTACAAGGCTGTGACCTAATTATTGAAGCCGTATTTGAAAATCAAGAATTAAAAGCCAAAGTTACCCAAGAAGCTGAAGCCTATTTGGCGGATGGCGGTGTGTTTGCATCGAATACTTCTACTTTACCCATCTCAGGTTTGGCAACAGCATCCAAAGATCAAGCGCATTTTATTGGCCTGCACTTTTTTAGTCCTGTCGACAAAATGCAGCTAGTCGAAATTATTAAAGGCAAAAACACCTCGGCAGAAACTTTGGCCAAAGCCTTTGACTATGTACAGCAAATTGGCAAAACGCCAATTGTGGTGAATGACAGCCGCGGCTTCTTTACCAGCCGTGTCTTTGGTACTTTTGTACAGGAAGGCTTGCGTCTGCTATCGGAAGGTGTGCATCCAGCACGAATTGAAATGGCAGCGCTGAAAGCTGGCATGCCCGTTGGTCCACTGGCGATTCAAGATGAAGTCTCGCTGACCCTTTCTGAACATGTCGCAAGCGAAACTCGTAAAGCGCTGCAGGCCGAAGGCAAAGACTTGCCCCACTCAGGCGCAGATGAGGTCATTCACAGCATGATTCATGAGTTTGAACGTAAAGGAAAAGCCGCAGGCGCAGGTTTCTATGACTATCCTGAAGGCGGTAAAAAGCATTTATGGGCAGGCTTAAGCAAATGGCAAAAAGATATCCACATTTCTGAACAGGAAATGATAGACCGCTTCCTGTTTGTACAGTCACTCGATACCCTACGCTGCTTAGAGGAAGGTGTTTTAGAATCAACCGTCGATGGCAATGTCGGTTCAATCTTCGGCATTGGCTTTGCCCCATGGACGGGTGGCGCACTGCAATTCTTAAATCAATATGGCTTAGAAAAAGCATTGGTACGCGCTAATACGTTAGAAGCAAAATACGGCGAACGCTTTAAAGCACCGCAATTGCTGAAAGATAAAGCGGACAAAGGCCAATTGATCTAATCATTTTATGAGACGTCAAAAAGGAGCCTCGTGCTCCTTTTTGTTTTTCAATCTCGTCTAATTGCAACTGAGTTGGAAGAATCATCCATTCAACAAATACAGCGTAAATGGACCTTAGCCATTTTGCCTGACAGGAAAGCCTGTAAATGTTTTGAGTTCTTTTAAAATAAACATGCTTTGCATTTCTTTAATACCCGGTAAGCGCCGAATTACCGACATTGAAAACTCTGCATAAGTATCCAAATCTGGCGACACCACTTGCAGTAAAAAGTCAGCATCCCCACCTACACTATAGCAAGCCACCACATTATCCAGCTCTGCCACTTTCTCTTCAAATTTACGCGCCTCGGCTTCGCTGTGGCTGTCAATGCTGACACGGATAAATACCATTACTCCCAAACCCAATTTCTTGCGGTCGAGCAGCACACCATAGCCACGGATGACGCCTGTATCTTCCAGCCGCTTTACTCTACGCCAGCAGGGAGACGCAGACATGCCAATTTGTTCTGCAAGCTGCTGGTTGGTGGTACGTGAATCTTGCTGCAGCCTGTTCAGGATTTTTTCATCGCTGCGGTCTATTTTGATCATTGGGTATATTTATCCCATTTATAACTATACTACGTTAATTTATACCCTATTTTATAAAATATAGGGAATAAATAGAGCAAATCACCCTTCTGCAATGTTCAACAATATTTGCAATATACGTTTGGACAAGAAAGATGAATGAATTCGCTTTACTCAGCAGCTATGCCTTAGCTTTAGGCGCAGCAGCGCTGATCCCAGGGCCTGGAATGACAGGATTAATGTTTAAAACCCTCAATCAAAATAGCCTTAAAGGTTTTATAATGCTGGCAGGTTTAATCACAGGAGATTTAATATTTCTCGGTATTGCACTTTTGGGATTGAACTGGATTGGGACAATTTTAAATGGCGTTTTCAACCAAGTGCTGATCGTCATTTGCAATATATATCTTCTATATTTAGCATACACATTTTGGCGCATACCAGCGTTGCAAGCGCAGGATAATACCTCGCTCAAGGCTGATTCCGACTATGTTGATGGCTTACTACTGACGCTGAGCAATCCCAAAACGATTTCATTTTATTTAGCGCTGCTGCCTGCTATTTTAGGTACTGCTCCACTTGAGCTGCATCTCTTGCTATTGATCGTATTCATTACCCTGCTGACGTTATTGATCGCTGGGAGTCTCTATATTGCAGGCGCAGCGCAAATGCAGCGCTGTACACATCACCCTTTCTTTCAGCATATTCTATTAAAAGGCACTGCCCTCATTATGATCGCTTTTGCGTTTAGCATGATTTTCCACAAAATACAGCCCATGCTCATGTGGCATTAAACACTTTTATAAAAGCCTTAATAAAACATGCCATTCAGAGAAATTGAAACTTATATGCAGTTTCTATGTTATAAAGTAACAAGTTTTTGAATTCTTTTTATTCGATTAGGTATGCTGTTATGACAGATCATTCTTCTCCTGAAAAATCGCCTTGGGGCTGGAAAGCGCTCATTATTTTTTGCATTCTAGGTGCATTATTTTTAGGTATATTTTGGCTAGCTGTGAACAATGAACCAGATTATATGCCAAGTCAGCAAAAGAAAGATGCAACCCAACAACATGCCTTTAAAAAAGCTCCTGTCATGTCAGAAGAAGCGATACAACAAGCGCAAGCAGATAAAGCTGCACGTGAACAATCGGCAAGTGGTGCTATGACAGCTGAAGAGATGCATATGTCTTCAGAACAACATGCACAAATGGAACATACGGGTACTGAACATAACCCTAGCCATGAACAAAGTCACTGATCTCATCAATAAAAAACGCTTATATAATTAAGCGTTTTTTATATCTAATTTGGCTAAACCTGTATTACATTTTAAAAACATAAGCGCATATCTATATGTGGAATCCCACAATCTAAATACTCTTCACCTTCGACTACAAGTCCAAGCGATGCATAAAATTCAATAGCATGGACTTGTGAAGAAAGTTTCACAAATGATCGACCTTGTTGCTGCGCTAATTGAATAATATGTTGCATCAATTTACGACCCACGCCCTGCCCGCGATACGCTTGAAGCACAGCCACGCGACCAATACTGTTATTTTTAAGCAACCGTGCTGTGGCAATGGCCTGTTCTTGATCATAGGCAATGAAATGCAAAGAGATGGCATCTTCAGCGTCCCATTCATCCGCCGATGAAATATGTTGTTCTTGAATAAAAACTTGCTCGCGAATCAGTTTCGCATCAGTCTCTAAATTAGCCCAACAACCATTGCGTATTTTAAAATCTGACATCAAAGCTTCCATTTCTAACCAATATTCAATTTTAAATAGTTTAAAACAGCCTTTACTTAAATCTACTTTTTATTCACTGTTCAATTGCTTAAATTGTCTGTTTTTCAAATTCATATATACAAAAAACGCAAAGATGAAAAATATGAAAAATATGAAAATTCGTATACCGTTACAATATGCTTTTGTCTCAATCGCTTTATCAATCAGTACCCTTTCCCAAGGTGCTTCAACCGATGTTGAACGTGCGAAAAAGCTCTCGCAACTAACCATTGATTTATTTGCAGAGCATTCCAAAGAAAATGTCCTCAAATATGGTGCATTGATCGCCAATAAGAGTGAAAAGGAATTAAACGAGCTTTATAAAAACAATCTAGATGCAATCATGCCTGATTCTTATGCGTTATTTAACCAAGCTATGAAACAACAGTTAAGTCAGGAAGATTTCAAACTCCTTGAACCTGTATTCAAAAAACAATTCAAGTTTCAAAGTGATGCATACGCAAGCTGTAAACTTACAGGAAAAATCTCACAGCCAACACCAACAAGTTATAGCTTTCCTTTGATTTGCAGACTTCCTTTTGCAAATTTTGATTCAATCCAACAACCAGAGAAAGTAGAAAATGAGAGCGACGCCCAATACGGTGCAAGAGTCATGAATTTTTTGCTTGATCAACTTATTGCATCACCGAAAAGGGATTTTGAAACGCAGATTTTGATTCATGCAGATAAAGCGACCAATATTTTTCTTCCTGAATTGGATGATAATAATTATTTTCCAACAAGTGTGAGCAACAGCATTACAGGAACAACCCAAGAAGAGTTAGCAGTAGAAGACTTAACCGAATAAGTCAATATTTTACTTGCTGCCAAAAAAAGATGCTCATGAAGCATCTTTTTTCAATTTAATTTAACATTTACAACCTATATCTTGCTGATCCCATTGATCATTCAATAACAACTCTAAGGAATGCTTTTTGATGCCATACATTTCTTTTAATGCTTGTATTTGTGCCAAAACAGCCTGATCAGGCTCTTGATAATCTTGACGTTTAGTCGCCAAAATCATTTTATTTTTGCTGGTGTGTTCAAGTGCCACAAATTCAAACACTTTGGTTTCATAGCCATATGCTTTAAGCAATAAAGCACGTATGGTATCGGTCAGCATTTCAGCTTGTTGCCCTGCATGAATGCCAAATTGCAACATTGGCGCCAATACTTTCGGTGCTTGAAGCTGAGGACGTAACTCCTTATGACAGCATGGTGCACACATGATCATCTGCGCATTCAAACGAATGCCAGTATGAATCGCAAAATCTGTCGCTACATCACAGGCATGCAACGCAATCATCACATCCAAACGCTCTGGTTCATAGGTACGCACATCCCCTTGGAAAAAGCCGAGCTGGTTGAAGTTGGATTGAGCTGCAACACCTTGGCAAAATTCCACCATTTTTGGATTCAGCTCAACGCCGGTAACAAAAGGCGTTTGCAAATGCTTCGCCAAATAGTCATATAGCGCAAAAGTCAGATAGCCCTTGCCTGAGCCAAAATCCACCACATGTAGTGGCTGATCAGCCTGCTGAATTTGTTGCACTGCGCCTGCACAGATCTCTACAAATTTATTGATCTGTTTCCATTTACGCGCCATGCTCGGAATAATTTGAGCATTGGCATCGGTAATGCCCAAGGGCTGTAAGAAATAGCTATCCTGATCGACATAACGATGTTTAGCACGATCATGGCCTTGCTGTTCAACCTTATTGGTTTGACCTGATGTAGATTTGGTTTTACTCACCGTGAGCATGACTTTCTTTTTATTCTTTTTAAGTTGTAACTCTTCATCAAGGGTTATTAAATTTGCTTGTTTACAACATGACAGAAGCTGTTCAACTTGGGCAAGTGCCGTACCTATCGGGTAATTTTTCGTGATGTCTTGAGTCTTATATCTGTACAAACAGCTTAAAACGAATTCACCTTGTAGCGAAATGACTCTTAAGGTCATTTTTTCCAACTGTTCAAGTTCGCCTTTATATTGACTCAAGATCATGCGATCAAAACTTTGTGTTTCAATGGCTTGCTGAAAGGCTGCTAAAAATTGCTGCTCTTGCGTAGAGGGAGAAGCCAAAGATAACATAATATAAACCTAAATAAATTTGCATCCCAATTTTAAATCTTCTTACACCAAAAGCAAAATTGAATTACTATACACATGTATATTTAAACTATTATAAAACTACGCCTATGAACGCTCCCACTATTGCTGCTTATGATCCTGCTGAAGAAAAAATGAATTTCTACACTCATGCTCTGGGTGCAGTATTATCATTCATCGCAGGTATTTTATTGATTATTAAAGGTTCTTACTTACCAACTGGACAATGGATTGCACTTTGGGTGTATGCCTTCAGCATGATTTTATTGTTTTCAGCCTCAAGCTTATATCACTTTGCCGAGTCGCCAGAACGCCGCGGCATGTATAAAAAACTCGACCATACTGCGATTTATTATCTCATCGCGGGGACTTACACCCCTTTTCTAGCTATCGCCATTCCAACAGCAAAAGCCCACTATTTACTTATTGCTCTTTGGGTGATCGCAGTTATTGGAACATTATTCAAGTTAATATTCATCCATCGTTTCCAGAAGGTTTCGCTCATTGCATATTTGGTTATGGGATGGCTAGCATTACTAGTAATGGATGATATGCAACGCTTTTTATCTGATCAAGCTTTAACCTACCTGATCATTGGCGGGCTATCTTATACAATCGGTGCATTGTTTTATGCCCTAAAAAAGGTAAGATATACACACGCTATCTGGCATATTTTTGTATTGATAGGCGCAGGATCACATTTCCTGTCGATTTATCTATACGTGATATAACCCGCTAACACTGCATTCTTTAGTGACCCTAATTCCGCAGGATGTAAGTAGGTATTTCGTATTTTTTTAAGAAATTACGCCTTTTTTAAAAAGATTACGCTTTTAAAACTAAGTTCAATTATTTTTAGTAAGTGTAAGGTCCACCATGGCGTCTTCAAGTGCTGCTGCATCGGAACAGCAACCAACAAATTCAAAATTCCGCGTACTTACAGCAAGTCTCGTAGGTACGACAATCGAGTTCTTCGATTTCTATATCTATGCAACTGCGGCTGTCATTATCTTCCCGCATCTGTTCTTCCCTGCAAGTACAGATCCAACAACTGCGACTATTCAATCTTTAGCGACCTTCGCGATTGCGTTTATTGCCCGTCCGATTGGTGCAGCATTTTTCGGCCATCTCGGTGACCGTATTGGTCGAAAAGCAACCCTCGTTGCTGCCCTCCTCACTATGGGTATTTCGACCGTTTGTATTGGTTTACTTCCAACCTATGCACAAATTGGTATCGTAGCGCCGTTATTACTCGCACTTTGCCGCTTAGGCCAAGGTTTAGGCTTAGGTGGTGAATGGTCGGGGGCGGTTCTGCTTGCAACTGAAAACGCTCCAGAAGGCAAACGTGCATGGTACGGTATGTTCCCTCAATTGGGTGCACCTATCGGATTTATTCTTGCGACTGGCTCATTCTTGACGCTTGGTCATTTCATGTCTGAAGCAGAATTTATGCAATGGGGCTGGCGTATTCCATTTATTGCAAGTGCATTACTGGTGATTGTCGGCCTTTGGATTCGTCTAAAACTACATGAAACTCCTGCGTTCCAAAAAGTTTTGGATAAGCAAAAAGAAGTTAACATTCCATTTAAAGAAGTGATCACAAAACACTGGGGTATGTTGATTCTTGGTACGATTGCAGCCATTTGTACATTCGTAGTGTTCTACTTGACTACAGTATTCGCATTACAATGGGGTACCACTCAGCTCGGTTACTCGCGTGAAGAGTTTTTAAAACTTCAACTTGTAGCAACACTCTGTTTTGCAGCGTTCATTCCACTTTCTGCGGTATTCGCTGAGAAATTTGGTCGTAAAGCGACATCCATTGCGGTTTGCGTAGTATCGGCATTATTCGGTTTAGTCTTCTCAAGCATGCTCGAGTCTGGCAGCACAGCAGTTGTGTTCCTGTTCCTATGTATTGGTCTTGCGATCATGGGTTTAACGTATGGCCCAATTGGCACTGTATTATCTGAAATTTTCCCGACTTCAGTTCGTTATACAGGCTCTGCTTTAACCTTTAACTTGGCAGGGATCTTCGGTGCGTCATTTGCACCGCTGATCGCAACAAAACTTGCAACAGGTTACGGTTTATATGCTGTAGGTTACTACTTAACAGCGGCATCAATTCTTTCACTATTGGCATTCTTGCTGATTCGTGAAACCAAAAATGATGATGTGAATAATCAGGTTTAATTCTGCTCTTCACAAAAAAGCCAGCATGACAATGCTGGCTTTTTTATGCTTTAAGATCATGAATAGGCCATTCTATTGAATATCCCTATTACCCACTATATCGCTTGCTGAAGATCATCCATCATCAACTGATAGGTATCTTCAAATTGCGCACGATCGCCACCTGAGTTGTAGTAGCTTGGCACAATATAAGTCACCACTTGCTGATGATCCTCATTGAAATACAGCACATTCACTAAACGTTCAATTTCATCTTCAACAATGCCATTTTGCGTCACTAACTTAACAAACTGTGCATAAAAATTTGTAGAGAAACCTTGGTCCCCAACATCAGAAGCTGATGTAAAATCAACTTCTAGCTGCTTTAAACCTTGTTCGATTTGAGCCGATTGCTCCTCTGTAATGCCAAACAATGTACCAATTTCTTTATGGAATTCTGACATAGTAAGCTACTCATAATTAGTGTGATGTTGCTATTGAAAGCTTTATATTTGTTCTCTGTTGAGTATCACATCAACCACAATGTAACACTGCCACATCATCAAATTGAGCTTTTGACTCCACCAATATAATAAGAGTTGTCTTGTATTTCCAATACCACTTGTCGCTAAATTAATTCAATAATATCAATCGTTGGTGGCACACGAAAACGAAATGGCACGCCGACCATGCCGGTTCCAACTGTCACAAACACATCGGCATTTTCATGCTGATATAAACCTTTTTTATGACCTAAAATCGACACCTTCTTCATGACATAGTCGGTCAACCACGGTAGTTCCACTTGTCCGCCATGCGTATGCCCAGACAGCATTAATGGACGACCCGGTAATTTCGGCACCATATCCACAGTATCTGGATTATGGGAAAGAATCAGCCAAGGTTTATCTTGAGGGAGCTCAGGTAAATAGCGCATATCGGCTTTACCTGCCCAAAGGTCACCAATGCCAAGCAAACGGAATTCATTAAACTCCAAAACTTGCCCTTCAATATCTATAACATTGTTCGAGCTCAAAGCGTGTTTTAACAGTTCCTGAATTGGTGGGCCGGGATACTGTTCATCATGGTTACCATTTACCGAATAAATAGGCGCCACAATATCTTTCAGTACAGCGAGTTCTTCTGCGAGTTTATTTTCAGGTTCATAAGTCCAATCTCCTGCCACAACCACAAGATCTGGATTCTGCGCATTAATCTTTTCAACGATAATTTTCAATTGACGTTCATGCCCAGAAAATAAACCGATGTGTAGATCACCAATAAGGGCAATGCGCACGGGTTTTAGTAATTGCCGATCTTCATGCAGCTTATATTGCAACTTTTGCACACGTACAAAATGCGGTTCGATGAAACGTGCATAACACAATACCCCAGTCACCAACGCAACAAATATTGCTTCGTGCAATGAGTAGTAACCACTCCAGCCTGCATACAAACTAAAGAAAAATAAGGGAATAAGTAAGTATGACAAATAAAATGCCAGCAAATGCACAAAGGCTTTAAAAGGATGAATGGTTTCCGTGCGCGACTGGCTCAACCATGCTTGAGAGATGGCCCATAGCCCAAGCATCGCTAAACCAATATAAAAATACATCACTACGGAATCTAATTCCCACATACATTTGCTCTACAATTTGTCCGACTAGAAATTCTGTCTCTATATTTATCTTTTCACAGCTGGCACTTATACTCAAATCAAATTTTTTAGTAACCTTGTCGTATGAATCCTGCCTCAAACTTTCAACACAAAACATCTCACATGCGGACACACTCTAAAGCTGTGTTGCTGAGCTGTAGCCTCGTTTTGAGTTTGTCGGCATGTACAACGTTACCTAAACAACAAATACAACCTGTCGAATACGCATTTAATACACCTACAGAACAAACCAGTCTGGCTAAAATTGTGCAACCACTGCGTGAACAGAACCCCAATTTGACGGGTTATCACGTACTGTATGACCCATTAGAAGCACTGGCAGCGCGCATCGAACTGATCAACAAAGCCGAAAAAAGCCTCGACTTGCAATATTATATTTGGGATAACGATAAAATCGGCTCATTGGCACTGCATGCCATGATTCAAGCTGCAGATCGTGGGGTAAAAATTCGATTATTGGTCGATGATAACAATGCCAAGAAAATGGAAGGCATTTATATGGCACTTGATCAACATACAAATATTGAGGTCAAGCTATATAATCCCTACCGTTTTCGACATTTTCGTGCCATGGATATGGTGCTAGATCTAAAACGTATTAACCGTCGTATGCACAATAAAAGCTTTATTGCTGACAATCAAATCGCCTTGATTGGTGGTCGTAATATGAGCAACCAATATTATAATGTCAGTGACAATTACCAATTTTCTGATGTGGATGTCATGTTAGTGGGTGCAGCATCAGATGAAATTATTCATTCCTTCGATGAATATTGGAACGATGACTATGCATTTCCAGTGAGACAATTGGTCAACCCACGCCATTACACCTTACGCTTTGACGGTCTTAAACAACAGCTAGAGGCCTATAACCAAGAAGCGACAGTAGTCAATTACCTTGATCTTGCCAATCGTTCACACGCCTTTGAAAACTGGCTCAATAACGACATTCAATTTGATTGGGTAAAAGCTGAAGTTGTTAAAGACTCTCCAAGTAAAATCAAATCCAAAGCCAAAAAAGAAGAACATTTAAATTTTCAGTTACTCAATCACTTAGATAAACCTGAGCATAGTGTTGATATTGTTTCGGCTTATTTTGTCCCTGAAAAAAAAGGGGCACAACGCCTGAAAAAACTCAGTGAAGATGGGGTAAAAGTTCGCGTTTTGACCAACTCATTCCAGGCCAATGACGTTCCTTTGGTGCATGCTTTTTACAGTAAATACCGTCAAGACTTACTGGAACATGATGTTCAGCTTTATGAGTTTTTATCTACACCAGATTCTGAAAACTTAAATACCAATACCAAAGAAATTGCTGAAAAATCTAAAGTCAGCATGAAAGGTCTAAGCCGCTCAAGTTTGCATGCCAAGTTAATGGCCTTAGATGAAAAGCAAGTGTTTATCGGTTCCTTTAACTTCGACCCACGTTCTGCTTATTTAAATACTGAAATTGGTGTCTTACTGAATAGCCCTCGCCTAGCGAAGGCTGTGCACTACACGATGGATGAAAATCTAAGTAAATATGCTTATAAATTGGTATTAAATGCAGATCAACGTATTAATTGGAAAATTAAGCTATCCAATGGAAATGTACGTACCTATAGCCATGAACCCAAAATTAAATGGTGGAAAAAAGCTGGCTTGAAAGCTATTTCGTGGTTACCGCTTGAAGGCTTTATGTAAGAGATTCATCGGCTAAGAAATAGCGCGCTATACACCTATCACTTAATCAGCGAGAGGTGTATTCAGCACTTGTGCATGTAACTTTTCCAAGCCTTGCGTCATTTTTTCTTGAACTTCCTGTGTCAAAGATTCAACCGTATGACCTGTCGAATCAATGGCAGGCAAGGTCATCAAATGCGCAGTGACGTTCGGCATTTCCAATACATTGCGCACATGTCGATCAAAACTGATTTCCCCCACATAAGGCGCAACCATATCGAGTTGACCGTCCTGATTCACATAGCAAATCAAACATATTTGTACAGGACGACCTGCACTAATCGCTGCACCCAACAACCGACCATGGACTTTTTTAATTTTACGACCATCAGAGGTTGTTGCTTCTGGGAAAAACAGCACTGGGCTGTCTTGTTTTAAAAAGTCAGTAATTTGCTCTTTAATTTTAAGGGAATCGCCTGATCCACGCTTAATAAATAAGGTACCACCGCCTTTGGCCAAATTGCCCAACACTGGCCATTTCTCAATTTCAGCTTTTGCCAAAAAGAAAACACGTGCACCTGAACCTAATACCGCGATATCCAACCAAGAAATATGATTACTCACCCAAAGCGCAGGTTGACGTGGAATTTCACCGTGTACTTTCACATCAATATTGAAGACTTTGCATAATTTACGGCAAAAATACTGTACATAACGGGTATTTTTTGGGTTATTCGGGTTTTTATACAATTGATATCGATAAACCAAATAAAATCCTTGAGTAACCGCAACAGCAGCTGCACCGATTTTTTTGCAATACAGGTAAAATTTCGAAACTGCATTCAACTGACTGGTATTTGCGATTTGAGGTTGGTTCATAAAAGCTTCACTGAATTTACAGATTGCCGAGTTCTGGCTTGATTTTTCATCATAGTATACCGAAGAGATTTATTTTGCATTGATCATAAAAACCGAAGTTGGAGATAATTTTTTCCCATTTCAATCGTCTTAAGGAATTACTTATTATATTTACATCGGTTTAATAGTTGAACAATCATGAATAAAACCAAATCAACATCTGCAAATATTTCGGCATGGCAAGCCTTGAAATCTATTGCGTGCTTTTCAATGTTGTATTGTGCTGCCATTTTTCTATTCGCCTTGAGTTTACACAACTTTCAATAAATTGATCTCGCCTTAATTCACCCTCTTGCGTGATTTTCGCCTAAACTATCTCTTTCAACAGGAGTAAGTATTGAGTGGAAAATTTAAATCAACATCAAGACAGCGGTGAACGCGTTATTTTGGTCAGCGTTGCAGTACAAATGCTGCAAGATCTTGATGCCGAAGAATTCCACTTACTCGCTCAGTCTGCTGGCGCCAATATCCTTGAGCATATTCAGGCGCAGCGCATTAAACCCGATGCCAAATTATTTATCGGTTCAGGAAAAGCAGAAGAAATTGCTGAGGTGGTTCAACAGCTTGACGCTGAATTGGTGATTTTTGATCATTCATTGACCCCTGCGCAAGCACGTAACCTCGAACGCATCATGCAATGCCGCGTGGTAGACCGTACAGAATTAATTTTAGACATTTTCGCGCAGCGTGCCCGGACTTATGAAGGTAAGCTACAAGTCGAGCTTGCGCAGTTACAACATATGGCATCGCGATTGATCCGTAGCCGTGGTGATCTCGATAGCCAAAAAGGCGGGATCGGACTACGTGGCCCAGGTGAAACTTTACTCGAAACAGACCGTCGTTTACTCAAGTTACGTATGGGACAACTTAAGGCCAAACTCGAAAAAGTACGACTCACCCGTATTCAAGGTCGCGTGGCACGCCAGAAAGCTGCGGTGCCTACGGTGTCATTGGTCGGTTATACCAATGCTGGCAAATCGACCCTATTTAATATTTTGGCAAAAAGTGATGTCTATGCTGCTGACCAACTGTTTGCCACACTTGATCCAACACTTCGTCGCTTACACTGGGATGGTATTGGCAATCTCGTACTAGCCGATACCGTGGGTTTTGTACGGAATTTATCACATTCATTGGTGGAATCATTTAAAGCAACTTTAGAAGAAACCCTTGAAGCAACGCTCTTACTTCATGTCATCGACTCAAGTAGTCCTGATATGATGGAGCAAATCGATGCGGTCGAAAAAGTCCTGAAAGAAATTGGTGCCGATGTACCAATTTTAAGGGTCTATAACAAAATCGATGCCAGTGGCGAAGATGCGAAAATTGTATATGGCAAGCCACATCAACCTGAACGTGTCTATGTTTCTGCACATAGTGGCAAAGGACTCCCCTTGTTGCGTCAGGCCGTTCAAGAATGTCTCATGGGGCAAATCCAAAGTTTTGAAGTTACTCTAAAACCCGCTTATGGGAAACTTCGCACACAGCTGTATGCATTAAATGTCATTCAAAGTGAAAATTATGATGAGCAAGGCAATTTAATTTTGCATGTCATTATTGCACCACATAAGCTCGAACAACTTATTAAACAAGCGCATTTACCGATTGAAGAGATTTTAGGAAAACGTGCACAACAATTTCAAAGACCATTAGAAGAATTTGAAATAAAAGACTAAATCGGTTAAAACGTGATTAGTAAAATTTTAATGACAGATAAAAAATGGACTGGATCAAGCACATCGACTGGAAAGCCTGGGTAGGCACAATTGCATTAATTATTATTTTCCGTGAAGCTTCGGTCTGGGTCATGAAGCAATTCAACCATCCAGAACTCGGTAATTTAGTCGGTTTGATCAGCCTTTTGATCGTACTGTCACTTTGGCGCAAGTTCAATAAAATCCCTGCAAGTCTGGTTGATACCAACAATAAAATCATGAAAGAAAGCGCCTTTGCTTTCTTACCCATCAGCGCAGGTTCGCTGCTCATGATGATGCATTTAGGCGATGAAATTCCAATGTTTTTGATTGTGCTTTTTGTCAGTACCCTCATTCCGCTGTGGGTATACGCCAAAATGTCTAAGAAATGGTTATAGGAGAATCATCATGCTTTCAATTCTTTCTGGATTCTTCATTACCCTGATTGCCTATTTAGTCGCAAAGCCGATCAATAAAAAATTACCACAAATTCCTGTTATTGTGATTGGGATGTTTTTCGTCATTGGCATGCTGTATGTATTCAGCATCTCTTATGAAAATTATATGGCGCAAGTTAATCCACTATTCAACAACTTATTGGGCTACGTGACTGTTGCTTTAGCAATCCCTTTAGCAGCAATGCGTTATGACGATTTACCCTTAAAAGCCGTTGGTGGAATTTTGGTCTTTGCCAGCATCAGTGCTGTAGCCTTGCCGATGAGTTTGGCTTATTTACTGCATTTGTCTGATCCAACCATTATGGCTTTTGCCACCCGCGCAGTAACGACACCTATTGCGATTAATATTGCCACCTTACTGCATTCTCCAATTCCTTTGGTTATTCTGATTGTGATTTTATCTGGTGTAATTGGCGCAGCATTTTCACCGCTCATTCTTAAAAATATACATGATGAACGTGCTTCAGGCTTAGCACTGGGACTCGCAGCTCATGCCATTGGAACAGCACAGGCATGGCAACGTGGCAGTGTTGCTGGACGCTATGCTGCTTTTGGCATGGCTGTAAATGCCGTCTTTACTGCAATCTGGTTGCCAACGTTCATACTGTTCCTAGAAAAAATGTGACTGATCAATCACTTTTAAATGATTGTTTTGTATAAAAAATACACTTAATATCCCATATAGGTTTTGTAAGGCTGTTAAAGTAAATTTTGCGAATAATTGTTTTGCCGATCATTGCTTTATATCATCGGCAAAATAAGTATGTTCTATATTATTTCTCTATCAGTTTTACAACGTCATTATTGTGGAAAGCCGCTTTTTGCGTACCATGTCAACTTTCACACAAAAAATGTCAATATTTGGTCTTAGAGTAGTTGCTCTCTGTTTAAATATTACCTAGTATGCTCAATAAACCACCATAAAGTGTATTGATAAAGGATTATTAATATGATTGAAAAAAATATGAAATGGGCTGCTGTACTTGGTGCTTTGGTTACAAGCTCCACACTTTTTGCTCAAGATCTTACTGGGACTTGGCAACAAATTGATGATAAAACTGGTTCACCTAAAGCACTGATCGAAATTCGAAAAGATGCCAAAGACACCTATACAGGGAAAATCATCAAAGTAACGCCACGTCCAGGTTATACACCAAAGGAAAAATGTGTAAATTGCCCTGCACCGTATACCAACCAACCTATTTTAGGGATGGATGTATTTAAGGGGCTAAAATTAGAGGGCGAAAATACATATGCTGATGGAAAAATCATCGATCCTTTAGCAGGTAAAATTTATAGCCTTAAAGGTAAAATTTCTGCAAATGGTAAACGCTTACATTTACGTGGTTATTTAGGCATTTCCGCAATTGGCCGTACGCAGACATGGATCCGCGCTGAGTAAATTTTAAATTTATTGAGTTTAATTATTTGATATAGGTGAACCACCTACAGGAAATATCTGATGAAAAAATTAAAAGTGGGCTTCTTATTCTTAGCTGCTGTAATGAGTGGTTCAGCTTTTGCACAAGACCTTTCCGGAACTTGGCAACAGATTGATGATAAGACAGGTTCACAAAAAGCCGTCATTGAAATTCGTAAAGATAATAATGGGGCTTTCATCGGTAAGATTGTCAAAATTACTCCGCGCCCTGGTTACACTCCACGTGATACATGTGTAGACTGCCCTGCGCCATATAAAAACAAACCAATTTTAGGCTTAGATGTACTCACCGGTTTGAAGCATGTGGAAGGAACCAATAATTACGAAAAAGGTCGTATTATTGATCCTTTAACTGGCAAAATTTACGATACTAAAGTCCGTATCAATGCCAATGGCAAGCGTTTAACACTACGTGGCTATATGGGTGTTTCAGCACTTGGCCGTAGTCAAACATGGATTCGTCAAGACTAATTTTAGTTAAAATTAAAATACCGCCTTCGGGCGGTTTTTTATTATCAGTTAGAATTAAATCTAAAATTTAAGTTGACTATTCCAGTAAACTTTTTAACATACATGCTCATTAAAACCGCTTTGAGGGGAATAAGCGATCATGTTAAAGAAATTATTATTAATCATCAGTGCATTTAGTTTAATGAATTTTGCCTTTGCTAATGACATTACAGGTACATGGCAACAAATCGATGATAAATCTGGCGCACCCAAAGCAATCATTGAAATTTCAAAAGAATCAAATAACACATATACGGGTAAAATTATTAAAATCACCCCGCGTCCAGGCTATACACCGCAAAAAACTTGCAATCGTTGTCCAGCACCTTATAAAAATCAGCCTATTCTCGGCATGGAGATTATTAAAGGCTTAAAACAAGTAAATGGCACCAATAATTATGAAAAAGGCCGCGTCATCGATCCATTGGCAGGTAAAATTTATGATGCAAAAATTCGTTTAAATAGCACTGGTAAACGTCTCACTTTACGTGCAAGTATTGGTGTTTCAGTACTTGGTCGTAACCAAACGTGGATTCGCCTTGATTAATTCAAACGAATCAATAAAGAGGCCACATAAATGTGGCCTTTTTATATCTTAGATGAGCATTTAACGATTACACCACAGGGTTATCGACTGCAAACATGGTTTGATCTTCTAGGCGATAAGCCATCAATTGATTGCCCCAAACACAACCACCATCCACATTTTGGATTTTGTCTGAAATGGTCTTACCTTGTAAGGCAGCCCAATGACCAAAGAAAATCTGATGTGTTTTAGCTGCTTGTGAGTCAAATTCAAACCATGGCTTAAAACCTTCAGGCATTGGATCTTCAAGACTATCCTTAAAACTAAACTCCAAACGCCCTTCTGCATTGGTTAAACGCATTCGTGTCAGATAGTTGGTAATACAACGTAAACGTGCATTTCCCTCTAAATCATCCGACCAAAGATCTGGCTTTTTGCCATACATCTCTGTTAAGAACTCATCCACAATTTCAAAATCTTCATGACCTATTACGGCTTGAACTTCTTTAGCCAAAGCATCTGTTTGCTCTGCCGTCCAATTCAATGGAATTCCCGCATGCGTCAAAATCGTGTGATCATTTGGAAATAGGCAGAGTGGCTGTTTACGCAACCAGTCAATCAGATCATCACTTTCCAAGGCATTAATCACATCACGAATATTGTCTTTTTCGTTAATTTCTTTAATGCCACGAGCACTTGCAAGCAAGGTTAGATCATGATTACCCAGTACCGTCGCAGCAACATTACGATCAACCAATTTTTTGATAAACCGAATGGCACCAACGGAATTTTCACCACGTGCGACCAAGTCACCCGCAAACCAAATAAAATCTTGATCGGGATCAAATTGGATTTCTTTCAATAATGCTTTTAATGCCTCAAAACATCCTTGAACATCACCAATGACGTAGTTATATCGAATGTTTTCACGAGACATTTATGCATCTACCATTTGATCTGAAAGTGCAACAAACTGAGCGAGGCTTAACGTTTCTGGGCGCGCCATTGGATCAACGCCTGCATTTTCAAAACCGTCTTCAACCAACATACCTTTTAAGCTGTTACGCAAGGTTTTGCGGCGCTGAGTAAATACATGCGATACTAAACGTGCCAAGGCTTTCTCATTCTTCGCAATAATCGGTTTAACCGCATAAGGCTCCAAGCGGAACACTGCTGATGTCACTTTCGGTGGCGGATTGAATGATCCCGGTGGTACTTCAAACAAGAACGTCGGTTTACAGAAATATTGAATCATCACCGATAAACGGCCATATTCTTTGGTATTAGGCTCAGCCGTAATGCGATCCACCACTTCTTTTTGCAACATGAAATGCATGTCTTTCACTTTGTCGCCAAACTCTAAGAGATGGAAAAGCAGTGGTGTCGAAATGTTATACGGTAAGTTACCAACCACACGCAGTGGACGGCCTTCTTGGAATAATTCAGTAAAATCGTATTTTAACGCATCAGTTTCAACGATGGTTAAACGTTCAGGATGTGGCACACGACCTGGCAAACCAGCAGCCAAATCACGGTCAAGCTCAACGACGGTTAAAGCATCACACTCACCAATTAAAGGTGACGTTAAGGCAGCAAGACCGGGACCAATTTCGACAACATTATCGCCGCCACGCGGGTTCACTGAACGTACAATTTTGGCAATGACACGTTGGTCATGTAAGAAGTTTTGACCAAAACGCTTACGCGTGTGATGCCCTTCATCTTTTGGGTTTAAGGCATTAATTTGATACATAAAAACATTTCCAACATGAGAGTATTGATAACAAGCAGTGAAGAAGATTGCGCTTAATGGCCTGAAAATACCGCACAAGATATGCCAGAACTAAAATAAAGCACTTCACCGAAGACTAATTATTTTAACACAGCTCAACTCATATCGTGATATATCCGCACTCACGCCTCTCTCTCTTCGCATTTTGCTTCAATACTTCATGGAAAGCATCCATGGACATAACATGAATGCTGAGATACTGGAATGCTTAATTGCTCTACACATATTACCTTTTAGTTAAAGGCGCTTAAGACATTTATTTTAATTTATTCAGCTCATCAAAAATTTCATTTGATTTCACTTTAATATCTTTCATCGCTTTATTTACTTCAATGACTTCACGACTGATTTTACGAATATCCACTGAAGCTGGAAGAAGTACTTCCTCTACTTCACTTTGAATAGATTCTAAACTTGAACGTAACTCGGGATCATTGACTCGAACTACCCCTAACTCAGGATTACCTTCGAGTTGTGCCTTAACATAGGCAGCAAAAGTTTCAACATCAGCATCAAAATCTGCAGCATTGGCAGTGTAATAATCCTTCGAATTTATCAAGCCAGACGTCGATCTTAAAATACGTTCAGCAATAAAAACTTGATTTTTAGCCAGCACAACTTGAGCTGAAGGGTAATTATTTCGGGCCATCTGATCAACCATCAAGTTATATTCAGCCTGAATTCCGGGTATTGTTTCTGAAACTGCTATATGCATATCGTAAATATGATTCAAATTCTTTTTATTCTTTTTGATTACATCAATATCAGCATTCAATGCATCCACATTATGCATAAATTTATCCGCATCGTACTGATTTGAAATTTGCTTCACCACTGAAGGGGCCAGTTGATTCAGTTTTTCTTGACTGGCCTGCAAAGTATTTACGTACTCAAGATGCCCTGTGATTGCATCTTCTGACTGTCTCTCAATTTGTAAAGACAGCACACGTAAATCACAAACATTATGCTGTGTCGTCATGAGTGAACATGCAGATAACATGAATACAAGCGCGATGCCCAAAAATGGGCGAGCTATCGACTTCAACTCCAACATCTTATTATTTTTAATGATTATTTTTGATAAATTGTTTCGATCATTCATTTAAAGTTTAAACCTTTATTATTAAGTACAATTATTATTTTGGCGGGCCAATTCTAAAGCCAAATCTACAGCCACATTTAAACTCGAACTTTTAGCAAGCCCCGTTCCAGCCAGAGACAATGCTGTGCCGTGATCAACAGAAGTTCGGATAAATGGTAAGCCTAAAGTAATATTGATGGCCTCACCAAAGCCCTGCGATTTTAACACAGGAAGCCCTTGGTCGTGATACATCGCCAATACAGCATCCGCATCTTTTAAATTTTCTGGGGTAAATAAGGTATCGGCAGGCAAACTCAGGCTCATATTCACGCCTTGCGCACGGTAAGTTTCCAGCACAGGGTTAATCACTTCAATCTCTTCCATGCCCAAATAGCCATCTTCACCCGCATGCGGGTTTAAGCCACACACCAAAATATGTGGATGCTCTTTTTTAAATTTTGTTTTTAAATCATGAATAAGAATATCAATCACCTGATGCAAGCGCTCTGCGGTAATTGCATCAGGTACATCACGCAAAGCTAAATGCGTCGTCGCTAAAGCAACACGTAAAGTTTTGGTTGCGAGCATCATCACGACACGTGGCACACCCGCAAATTCCTGATAAAACTCGGTATGACCACTAAAGTGAATACCGGCTTCATTGATAATCGATTTTTGTACTGGTGCAGTCGCCACCCCTACACTTTTACCAGACATGGCATATTCAGCAGAACGGCGCAGTTGCTCCAGCACATAAGCGGCATTATTCACATCCAACTGACCTGCAATAACAGGATCAGCCAAAGGCACATGCTCTATATACAGTTGCCCTGCCACTGCCGAACTTGGCTGCCCATGATAATCGACCAATTCAACATTGAGCTTTAAGCATTCTGCACGCTGTTGCAATAAGCCTTTATCAATCAAAACCACAATCGGACGTTCATCTACGCGATTGGCTAAACTTAAACAAATATCGGGGCCAATGCCTGCGGGTTCACCACTTGTGATATATAAGGGCAACATGCGTGTATCCTATGTATGCAATATACTTATTATACTGTGCGACACACCTTCCAGCCGAAATTAAATCAATTAAACTTGATTGTCACACCTTAAAAATATGTCCTTGTTGATGAATTGTAGGGGATAAGCTCAAAAGCAAAGCCCAAAATTCCTATCCCCCACACCAAGGCTAGCGCGCAGAAGAGAAATACTTTAATGCGTTGTACATGCTTGGGATAACGACTCATCAACCAGAATGTTGCACTACCAACTACAAAAAAACCGAGAAGTAAATAAACGATGTAGTACGTCACAAATAATAAAAAGAATGCCGTCAATAAGACCAGTAAACCATCAACAGCACCATATAAAGACATCAGATACAAATACAGCGGACTGACGATCAGTGCAATCAATAGGGATAAGATTTTCAACCATTGCGGCCAGAAAGAAGTTACAGGCTTTACATTATTGTCAATTTGAACTGGCATATTATATTTTCATCATATTTTTTATCATTTCTAGATTATGCGCTGTTTATTGTTGAAGATATAGACTACAATAGCGCGCTTGAAATTCTAAATTTCGATTGTGGATTCTTCACATTTCAGGTAGAATTCGCGCTCCTTTAGTTTGGACAGATTCCATAGTCCAAACCAACTATAATAGGTAGTGGTTTAATGAAAACTCTCAGCGCTAAGCCTGCTGAAGTTCAACACGACTGGTACGTTGTTGATGCTTCTGGCAAAACTTTAGGTCGCCTTGCGACTGAAATCGCTCGTCGTTTACGCGGTAAGCACAAAACTTCTTATACTCCTCACGTTGACACTGGTGACTACATCGTTGTTATCAATGCTGAGCAAGTTCAAGTGACTGGTAAAAAATCACTTGATAAGAAATATTATCGCCACACTGGTTTCCCTGGTGGTATTCGTGAAACTAATTTCGAAAAATTAGTTGCTCACAAACCAGAAGAAATCTTCGAACGTGCTGTAAAAGGCATGTTGCCAAAAGGTCCTCTTGGTTATGCAATGATCAAGAAAATGAAAGTGTACGCTGGTACTGAGCATCCTCATACTGCTCAACAGCCACAAGTTTTGGACATCTAAGGGATACAGCACATGGCTACTAACTATGGTACAGGTCGCCGTAAGACCGCAACTGCACGTGTTTTCCTATCAGCTGGTACTGGTAAACTCGTAATTAACAACCGTTCTTTAGAACAATATTTCGGTCGTGAAACTGCTCGTATGGTTGTTAACCAACCACTTGAGCTTTTAGAAGCTACTGAAAAATATGACCTTTACATCACTGTTGCTGGTGGTGGTATTGGTGGTCAAGCAGGCGCTATCCGTCACGGTATTACTCGTGCATTGATCGCTTCTGACGAAACTCTTAAACCTGCTCTTCGTCAAGCTGGTTTCGTTACTCGTGATGCTCGTGAAGTTGAACGTAAGAAACTTGGTTTACGTAAAGCTCGTAAACGTCCTCAATTCTCTAAACGTTAATTCGTTTACCGAATCGGACAAAAAAGCCTTGGTTTATACCAAGGCTTTTTTTATTGCAAAATTAAAATTAAAACAAATGCAAAAAGCGACTTATTGCTTGAAATTTAGATATGTACAGCAAGTCAAAGCACACATTCAACTAGAATCAGATATTACAGTGAAGATAAACATAATTGATATCACTCATTTAATAACGTTCCAGATCCCATTCAGTCCTAAGAAGCAAAATGAAGCATTGATACAAAACAATAATCCAAAGTCTTCCGTGATTTTATGGGCTATTTTTAGTATCCTATCTTATTCATTTATCATTGTTTCGGATTATGACAGTCGAAAATGCACCTCTTCAAGGGATTACGCTTTACAGTCATGCGGATGACTTTCGCTCACACTGGATACGCTATGTACTTGCAGAGAAGCAAATTAAGCACAACTTAATTATCGTAGAAGATGATGATGAAGATGTAGCCAGTCTTAATCCTTATAACCAACTGCCCATGATGATAGAAAACGGCTTAAAACTGTATAAAAGCAGCATTATTGCCGAATATTTAGATGACCGATATCGTCAAAATAAACTCTATGCCGATGCACCAATGCCACGTGCTGAACAACGACAGTATGTGTGGCGATTTGAACAAGACTGGTTAAGACTCGCAGATATTATGCTGCGCCATCCAGATACACTCGATGAGCACGCCAAACAAAAAGCACAAAAACAGCTGCGTGATACACTCGTATCACTTACCCCCTTGTTTCAGCATTATCCATATTTTATGTCTGAACAATTTGGCATGTTAGACTGTATGCTTGCACCCATTTTTTTACGCTTAAAAAGCATGGGTATCGAATTACCAAAGCAACATTGCCGCCCAATCTTCCTTTATTGTCAGCGCATATTTAGCCGCCCTGCTTTTATCAAATCTTTGACAATTCAGGAAAAAAATCGTTATAGCGAACATTTAGCTAAAAATTAAATTTGATTATTTTATCGAGCCAAACTTATGTCTGAACAAGAATTGAAACTTAGCCCCACCCGCCCATACCTGACACGCGCATTGTATGAATGGATCTGTGACAATCAATTGACACCATACCTCCTTGTAGATGCAACAAAACAAGACACCATGGTTCCAGTACAATATGTACAAGATGGTCAAATTGTATTAAACATTGCACCACACGCGACACATGCTCTACACATAAGCAATGATGCCATTACATTCTCTGCACGCTTTGGCGGAGTTTCACAGAACCTCTATGTTCCTTTTGCCGCAGTCCTTGGTATTTATGCCCGAGAAAATGGTCAAGGGATGTTCTACGACCCAGAAGAATATGCCGATATCAAAAATGATCAAAATGCTTTAAAATCAAACGATCAAGAACAAGAAGAGCAACCGAAGAAAAAACCTGGGTTAAGGTTGCTCGATTAAAAGAACGGAGCAAATTATGGCTTTTGATTTAGTCCAATATTTCGTAGAACAAATAGAAACGCAAAAGCCTGAGCTTTTAAGCGACTTACCGCGCGATGAAAAACGCCAGTATCTTCGTGAAATCAATGCCTTAACGCTTGGCGAACTGATTCAACAGTCGAAAACCAATGGAACTAAAGTTTATCAGGAAATTTCAAATCCTGACGAACTATACATCCAAGAAGTGTCAAGGCATTTAACCACAAGCTCATCTAATGCTTCGACTCTACCTAAAAACGTACTTGAACCGCTCACAACTGAAGTTTTCCGCCTACAGTTAAATGAATTAAAGCAACTGCATGATACAGCTTCACATACCCCACAAAGCATTCAAGAATTATTAAATGGTCAAATTGAACATTTATCAGGTCAAGCAGACGATTGGGTTTGGTCAACAAATCACCTATTAGAACTCAAAGGCACTAAACCAACTGTACAAGAAGAGATATCATTGGACGAGTCTATGAAGGAGTTTAACCAAATGGTGAATCAACACAGCCAACACGATCTAGGTACTGAAATCACAGAAGTTGCTGTACCAACTTGGTCAAAAATTATTGAGCCTGTTGTTGCTATTGCAATTTTATGGGTACTTTATTGTGCTGCAACAAAAATGTTTGCTTAACAGCACGACTTTTTGTGAATAAAAACCTGCTTCGAGGCAGGTTTTTTTGTGCCTAATCTTTTAAAGTACACCTTAATTTGATAGCCTATGTTTACTTTTGTAATCAATCATATTTTGTCGTTCAACATTCATCATTTTTGCAATCAACTTACAAATAATTACATTTGAATTTTTGGTAAATTTTTTAAGCCTGAAAACACACTAAAATTAAAATATAGCAAATTAAATCACATTTTTATTATCATCAAACTTCGCCGCCTGTAAAAAAATTATTTTCCTTTTAAAGCAATAAATTAATTATATTGCAAAGCCGAATTAGTTTTCTATAATTAAATAAAGTGATTAAAAAACAAACTTAATTACTCGGATATCTACAAATAACAATCATGTATAACCAAAAACGAGGGAAAAAAGATGGCTAAAGTTTCATTAGAATCACTCACAACAATAGATGGTTTTCATGCTGCAGCATTAGTTGACGGTGAAAGTGGGCTAGCAATGGCTACTCAAGGTGGAGGAGATATCGATTTAGAATTAGCGGCTGCTGGCAACACAGAAGTTGTTCGCTCAAAAAGACGTGTCGCTCAATCATTAAATCTTAATGACAATATCGTAGACATACTAATCACATTAGGTAAGCAGTATCACCTCATTCGTCCACTGGAAAATAATGAATCGATGTTCTTATACTTAGTACTTGATCGCAGTAAAGCGAATTTAGCAATGGCTCGCCACGAATTAAAATCTTATGAAAAAAGTTTAGATTTTGCTTAATTTTATCAGAGCCCCTCTTATTCAAATAAGAGGGGTTTTTTTTCATTGATTGTTTTTAAATCAGTCAGGTTTATCTATGAGGCTAGCATGAATAAGCAATATATTAATATTGGGATCGCAGGTTTAAGCATTCACGACTCAGATCAGCTCAAACACCAGCTTTATGCCATTTTTCCACACCATTTCAATCTTCAGTGGAAAAATGCAGCTGATATTAATTTAGATTGCCTATTTATTCATGAACGTTTCTTTGAAACTGAAGGTATTCAACGTATTTTAACAAGACGTGCATTACCATGGCTTAAGATATCCAAAGATAAATTGCAATCTGGCCGTGTCCGTAACAACACACTTTATCTCCCTATTGATGATACCCAAGACCTTAACAAATGGGTTGATGAAAATTTAGTCAACCATTCAGAACAAGAGCTATTTGAACAAATCGAGGAACAAGAATTAGATAATTTAGAAAATGCCAATTTTATAAAATTTGATGAAGATTTTTTTAAAAATATGTTTTTAGAAGGACAACAAGAGAAATTACATCTTTTCGATGATCAAGGTACCTTAGCAGTTATTGATGTAACACAAAATATTGCTTGGCTAAATAAAAACCGTAGTATTACCTATACAAATGAAAGTTTTTTGTATGAGTCTGCATCAATAAATCACCTCACAATCGTCAGTCGAAAAGATCCTGTAATACTGCAAGATTGGCTATGGAATTTATTCTGGGGAACCAAATATTTCAGTCAAACCATTCCAGAGGACGGTCACTTTAGGATTTTATCTTGGCCAAAACCACATTCACATTTAGAACATAAACAAATATTTCAACTTTCAGCCTGTTTTATCCAAGGCGCGAAAATGTCTAAAATTGCTGAACAATGTAATATTCCTTTAGATGTGATACGACAATTTATTGCAGCAAATACAGCAACGCAGAATATTAAGAAAATTAATATTTGGGATACACATTACAACCCACCGGAACTCATTACATCTGTTCAGGAGAAAAATTTCGTTCAGAGTTTCTTCAGCAAAATACGTAGAAAATTTGGTTTTTAATCTAGGAGAACATCATGATTCTTCAACAATACAAAATTGTATTTGCAGGCTCGATGGGTGCTGGAAAAACCGAAGCCATTCGTTCTCTTTCAGATATTCCAGTACTGCTTACTGAAGCCTTCAACACAGACCAAACGAGCCATGAAAAACTAGAAACGACAGTAGGAATAGATTACGGAGAAGTAACACTTGAGGATGGCTTAAAAATCGGACTATATGGTACACCAGGTCAAAATCGATTTGATTTCATTTGGCCAGTAATCTGCCAAGGCGCGATCGGTGCGATTATCTTAATTGATCATAATGTTGATGACCCTTTAGGTGAATTAGAGTCTTATTTAGAAACATTCCAAAACTATACAGAAAACATCGCTATTGGAATTACGCATGTTGATGAAGATACAAGTTCGAAAAATACAAACATATATAAAGAATGGTTAATAAGCCAAGACCTATACTCTCCTTTGTTCTTTATTGACTGCCGAAATAAATCTGATGTGTTGCTACTGTTAGAAGCTTTAGTTACCTCAATTGAAGTCAACCACTATATCAGCACATAAGGATCCTAAAATGTTTAATATAAAAAAAAGAACTGCACCACATGAACTAGTACAACATGCGCGTGAGCAGATCAACAATATTATAAATAGTGCGCGTGGCGTACATTTCGTGATGGTATGTTCAACAGATGGCTTCGAACTCACCAGTGTCCATAAACGTGGTCAATATAACAACAGTAAACTTGCAGCTGTTAGTAGCTCTATACTCGCAATGGTTTCAGCTTTTATTAAAGAAATCCAACTAACGGGTTGTCAAAATATCACCCTAGATGCGGAAAATGGCAAAGCGATACTCACATCTGTTTCTGCAAAGAACCATCCAATGATTATTGTTGCTTTAACCGATAAAGATATTTTATTAGGACAAGTTTTATATTTATTAAAAACATCAACTCAATCTATCATTTCAGCAGATCAAGAATTTAATTTAGTTAAATAAATACTAGTTAAGCCATAAATAATATTAAAACTCTTTGCTAATTTTGACTTTTCCCCACACATAAAAAAACACCCCCTGACTCTTTGAATCAGGGGGTGTTTAGAATAATGAGCTGGCGATGACTTACTCTCACATGGGTAACCCCACACTACCATCAGCGCTAAGAGGTTTCACTTCTGAGTTCGGGAAGGGATCAGGTGGTTCACTCTTGCTATTGTCGCCAGCACAACTGTTATGACTTTGC